>NZ_CP092365.1:0-653593 GCF_022370835.2 Mycolicibacillus parakoreensis | reverse complement strand
CCCGACGGTCGATCCGCATCTGGGCCGGCTCAACGGCATCGCGGTGCAGTTGCTCACCGTTATCGCCCTGCCCGACGGGCAGTTGGCCAGCGCCGCGCACGCCGAGTGGTCGGTGGCGATGGTCTGGCCGGACGCGGTCACGCCCTGACCGGTCGCGCTCTCTACCCCGCGCCGTGTCCGGCCGGGACCGTCTCGTCGGACCGCGGCGGCCCGGGCGCGGTGCCGTCCCCGAAGGGGCGCCCGCCCAACGTCTCCCGGCCGTGCGGGGTCAGCCAGCTCGCCAGTTCCGGGCCCTTCGGCACGATCCGGGTCGGGTTGAGGTCGGCGTGTACGACGTAGTAGTGCTGTTTGATCTGCGCGAAGTCGACGGTGTCGCCGAACCCGGGGGTCTGGAACAGGTCGCGCGCGTAGGCCCACAGCACCGGGAACTCGGTGAGCTTCTGCCGGTTGCATTTGAAATGCCCGTGATAGACGGGGTCGAATCGGGCCAGGGTGGTGAACAGCCGCACATCGGCCTCGGTGAGGGTGTCTCCCACCAGGTAGCGCTGGGTGGTCAACCGTTCGCTCACCCAATCCAGCGCGCTGAACAACCGGTCGTAGGCGGCCTCGTAGGCCTGCTGGGTGCCGGCGAAACCGGCACGGTAGACACCGTTGTTGATCTCGGTGTAGATCCGGTGGGCCACCTCGTCGATCTCGTCGCGCCGGGCCTCGGGATACAGCTCGGGGGCGCCGGGACGGTGGTAGGCGCCCCACTCGGTCGACAGGTCCAGGGTCATCGCGGCGAAATCGTTGGTGACGACCGCCCCGGTGGGCACGTCGACGATCGCCGGCACCGTGATGCCCTTGGGGTAGTCGGGGATCCGCGCGAAGTAGGCGTCCTGCAACCGGGGGATCTTCAACACCGGGTCGACGCCGCCGGGGTCGAGGTCGAAGGTCCAGCTGCGCTGGTCGTGGACGGGTCCGCAGAACCCGATCGAGAGGGCGTCCTCGAGGCCCAGCAGCCGCCGCACGATGATCGCGCGGTTGGCCCACGGGCAGGCGCGCGCCACGATCAGCCGGTACCGGCCGGGTTCCACCGGGTAGCCGTCCCGCCCGTCGGCGGTGATGCGGGTGTCGATGTAGTTGGTGTCGCGGGTGAATTCCCCGCCGGAGACGTAGGAGGCCATCGGATCAGCTTGCCACCGGGCCGGGTGTGGAGATCTTGCGTGCCACGCTGGACTGCTCCGATGGGCCCGGCTCCCAGTGCGCCACCCACGGCCCGGTGCCTTCGCTGGGATCGAGGATTCCCGCCTCCAGCCAGGTGAAGCGACCGTCGAGCACGTCGCGGGCCAGGCGCGCGTCGGCGCTGTCGGTGTTGGTCCACAGCGCGTCGAACAACGCCTCGACGCGCAGGGCGGCTTGGCGGCAGAACAACCCTGCCAACGCGAACGCTTCGCCGGCCTCGGTGCCGGCGTCGCGCTGTGCCCGCGCGCGCACACAGGTCGCCGCCATCGCGAAAAGTTCGGCGCCGATATCGACGACGCGACCCAGAAACCCTTGCTTTTGCTCCAGGCCGCCCTGCCAGCGGGCCATGCCGTAGAACGTGTGGCGCGCCAGTTTGCGGGACGACCGCTCGATGTAGCGCAACTGCGGGGCCAGTGATCCGAACTCCCGGTAGGAGCCCGGCCACAGGCCCGCGCCGGCGGCCAGCCGGGGCAGCCAGCGGCTGTAAAACCCGCTGGCGCCGGCGGCGGCGCGCGCCTTGGCCCGCAGACCGGCGCGGGGATCGGCCAACTCCCCGGCCACGCTGAGGTGGGTGTCGACGGCTTCCCGCGCGATCAGCAGGCGCATGATCTCGCTGGAGCCCTCGAAGATCCGGTTGATCCGCAGATCACGCACCGACTGTTCCACTCCGACCGCGCGCTCACCGCGCGCCGCCAACGATTCGGCGGTCTCATACCCGCGCCCGCCGCGGATCTGCAGCAGTTCATCGCCGATGGTGCACCCCATCTCGCTGGACCACAGCTTGGCCAGCGCGGCCTCGATGCGGATGTCGTTGCGCCCCTCGTCGGCCATCTGCCCGGACAGCTCCAGCACCGATTCCAGCGCGTAGCAGGTCGCGGCGATGTAGGCGATCTTGCTGGCGACCGCGCCGTGTTCACCGACCGGCTTGCCCCACTGCACACGTGCACCGGACCATTCGCGCGCGATCTTCAACGACCATTTGGCCGCGCCGGTGGCCATCGCCGGGATCGCCAGCCGCCCGGCGTTGAGGGTGGTCAACGCGATCTTGAGGCCATCGCCCTCCCGCCCGATCAGGTTCTGCGCCGGCACGCGCACCCGATGCAGCCGGGTGACACCGTTTTCGATGCCGCGCAGACCCATGAACGCGTTGCGGCGTTCCACGGTGATGCCGGGCGAATCCGCCTCGAGGACAAACGCGCTCACCCCGCCGCGGTGCCCATCGCCGTGCGGCACCCGGGCCATCACCACCAGCAGGTCGGCGATGACCCCGTTGGTGGTCCACAGTTTGACGCCCTCGAGTTCGTAGCCGTCTCCGCCGTCCACCGGGGTGGCTGTGGCGGCCAGCCGCGCCGGGTCGGAGCCGACATCGGGCTCGGTGAGCAAAAACGCCGAGATCGCCCCGGCGGCGCACCGCGGCAGGAACCGACGTTTTTGTTCCTCGCTGCCGGCGAGCTTCAGCGGCTCCGGTACACCGATCGACTGGTGGGCGCTGAGCAGCGCACCGAGGGTGGGATGCACGCTGGAGACCAGCATCAGCGCCCGGTTGTAGGCGACCTGCGACATCGCCAACCCGCCGTATTCGGCCGGGATCTTCATCCCGAAACAGCCCAGTGCGGCAAGCCCGTTGACGTAGTGGTCGGGCACCCGGTCGTCGCGTTCGATGACGGCGCCGTCGACGGTGTCGAGGAACTCGCGCAGCACCGCCAGGAAATCGTCGGTGCGCCGGGTGTCCTCCGGTGACGGCTGCGGAAACGGATCGATGAGCTCCATCGGCATGCGACCCAAAAAGAGCTCTTTGGCGAACGACGGCTTGTCCCAGCCGCTTTCGCGGGATTCTTCGGCGACGGCCCGAGCCTGTTCCTCACTGACCTGCACGTGTTGTGCCATCGGGCACCCTCCTCGCTGAGCGCACTCGGATGAGTCTCGAGTGATGGACGTGTGCTCTGTGCGAAGACTTCCCGATACCTCAGCGCGGCAAACGCCGAGCGCGGCAGACCCGGCGCGGTGACCGCGCCGATCCGATCAGGCGTCGAGTTCGCGCGCGACCGCCTTGACCACCTCGGAGACCCGCCGCGCCGTCTTGCGGTCGGGGTAGCGCCCCTTGCGCAGCTCGGGCTGCACCGCCCCTTCGAGCAGGGTGATCATGTCCTCGACCATGCCGTGCAACTCGTCGGGGCTGTGTTTGTGCCCAACCGGGGCGTCGCGGCGCGGCTTGGACACGCTCGGCGGCGGGTCGATCAAGGTCAGGCTCAGCGCCTGCGGCCCACGACGGCCGGCGGCCATCCCGAACTCGACCCGCTGACCGGTCTTGAGGGTCTCCACGCCGGCGGGCAGTGCGGTGGCCCGCACATAGACGTCTTCGCCGTCCTCCTGGGACAGGAAGCCGAAACCCTTCTCGGCGTCGTACCACTTCACCTTGCCGGTAGGCACTGAAACTCACCTGCTTGTCTGACGGGTCACTCGAACGGGGCGACATGACGAAGCGTCCCGCCGTTGCGGGACGCGTAACGGCGATGGTACTCGGACGCGGGTACGAAAAACAGCGCGGTATTCGTCGGTAAGCTGGTGTTACCCCGCCCCCGGCCTCTGTTACGAAAGGGTGCAGGTATGACCTTGACGAGCCCCTTGGGCGTCCCCACGGTGCCGCGCCAGCGCGCCCACCCGGCGGCGGCGCCGACCCACGGTCCGCTGATCGACACCTACGGTCGGGTCGCCACCGACCTGCGGGTCTCGCTGACCGACCGCTGCAATCTGCGCTGTACCTATTGCATGCCCGCCGAAGGGGTGCCGTGGCTGCCCGCCAAACAGTTGTTGGAGCCCCACGAGACGATCCGGTTGATCCGGATCGGCGTGACCCGGCTGGGCATCACCAATGTGCGGTTCACCGGGGGTGAGCCGTTGGTGGCGCGTCACCTCGAGGAGGTGATCACCGCCACGGCCGCGTTGCAGCCCCGCCCCGAGATCGCCATGACCACCAACGCGGTCGGCTTGGCCGCTCGTGCCCACACGCTCAAGGCGGCCGGGCTGGATCGCGTCAACGTCTCCCTCGACAGCGTGGACCGCAAGCATTACGCCTCGATCACCCGCCGTGACCGTCTCGACGACGTGCTGGCCGGGCTGGCGGCCGCCAAAACGGCACATCTTGAGCCGGTGAAGGTCAACGCGGTGCTCGACCCCGAGACCGGGTTGCACGACGCCGTCGAGTTGGTGCGCTACTGCCTCGGCAACGAGTTGCAGCTGCGGATGATCGAGCAGATGCCGCTGGACGCCGGGCACCGCTGGACGCGCAGCTCCATCCTGACCGCCGACGAGGTGCTGGGCGCGCTACGGGAGCAGTTCACCGTCGAGCCGGATTCCGCGCCGCGCGGGTCGGCGCCCGCCGAGTTGTGGCGGGTCACCGAGGAGGCCACCGGGCAGACCGGGCTGGTCGGTCTGATCGCCTCGGTGTCGCACCCGTTCTGCGGCAGTTGTGACCGCACTCGGCTCACCCCCGACGGGCAGATCCGCAGTTGCCTGTTCGCCCGCGAGGAGAGCGATCTGCGCGGCCTGCTGCGGTCCGGCGCCGACGACGACGCCATCGAGGCCGCCTGGCGGGTGGCGATGTGGGGCAAACCGGCCGGCCACGGCATCAACGACCCCGACTTCATCCAACCCCACCGGCCGATGAGCGCGATCGGCGGGTGAGGTGAGCACACCGGTCGAGATCACCGTGCGCTACTTCGCGGCGGCCCGGGCGGCGGCGGCCACCGACTGCGAGCAGGTGGCGGTCCCCACCGACGCCACCGTCGCACAGTTGGTCGACGAGCTCAGCGCCCGCAACGAGCAGCTGGCGCGGGTGTTGCCGCGCTGTTCCTACCTCTCCGACGGGGTGGCGGTCCGCGACCCGGCCACCCGGCTGCGGGCGGGCACGGTGATCGACGTCCTGCCGCCGTTCGCCGGCGGATGACGTGATTTCGCTCACATAACGACCAGATAACACGACGGCCTCAAAGTGATCACGGTCACGGTGAGCTGGGTAAACGGCGGGGTACGGGGGCGCGAACCCCCAGGATGGACCCGAATCGCCGGGCGCCGTTCGGGGTGACGTGCGGCGAAAGACCCGCTACCGTCTGTCCCGGCGCGTCGTATCCGTTACGTCACGACGCTCCGCCTCCGCCGGTGGCGCTGAGCTCCATCCGACTCGGCGGGGGCCCGAACGGAACCGCGGATGGAGGCGGGGGACCCACCGGTCCACCAACCCTGGATCTGGAGCCGACGGCTCCTTGGGGTGAAGCTGTGCCCGTCACGGGCGCAGCCGGGCTACCTCTCCGGCCCGAACCCGACAGCTGACTTCGCAGGCGCACACACGAGAGGACAGACCGACTCTATGAGTGGACGGCATCGCAAGCCCAGCCAGTCGAACTACAGCGTCGCCAAGATCGCGGTCACCGGGGCCGTGCTCGGTGGTGGCGGTTTCGCCCTCGCCGGGCACGCCGCCGCGGCCACCGACGGCGAGTGGGACCGGGTCGCCGACTGCGAGTCCAGTGGCAACTGGGACATCAACACCGGCAACGGCTACCAGGGCGGGCTGCAGTTCGCACCGAGCACCTGGAGCGCCCACGGTGGCGGTGAGTTCGCGCCGAGCGCGCACCTCGCCAGCAAGAACGAGCAGATCCTGGTGGCCGAGCGCGTGCTGGCCACGCAGGGCCGCGGCGCCTGGCCGGTCTGCGGCACCGGCCTGTCGGCCGCGACCGAGCGCACCCTGCCGCCCGAGGACCTGCCCCCGCCCGCCGAGGAGGTTCCGCCCCCACCGGCGGATCTGCCCCCGTGGGAACTGCCGCCCCCGCCCGCGGACCTGCCCCCGCCGGCCGAGGAGGTTCCGCCCCCGCCGGCCGATCTGCCCCCGTGGGAACTGCCGCCGCCGCCCGCGGACGACGTCCCGCCCCCACCGGCCGACCTGCCGCCGCCCCCGGCCGACGGGCCGCCGCCGGCACCCGAAGACCTTCCGCCCCCACCGGCCGACGACGTCCCGCCCCCACCGGCGGACCTGCCCCCGGGGGAACTGCCGCCCCCGCCCGCGGACGCGCCGCCGGTCGCCGAGGACGTTCCGCCGCCGCCGGCCGACCTGCCCCCGCCCCCACCGGCGGATCTGCCCCCAGGGGAACTGCCGCCCCCGCCCGCGGACGACGTCCCGCCCCCGCCGGCTGACCTGCCGCCTCCGCCGGCCGACCTGCCGCCGCCCCCGGCCGACGGGCCGCCGGCCATGGAGGCGTTCACCGCGGTGCCGCCGTCGGATCTGCCGCCCGCCGACCCGGGTGCGCTGCCCGACCTGCAGGCGGTGCCGCAACCGGTGTTCGACGTCGCCAACCAGCTGATGACCGGGGAGAGCCCGGAGGGACTGGACCTGCCCCAGGAGATGCCGCGCGGCAACGACATTCCGCTCGACCTCGCCGGGCACCCGGACGCCGGCTACGTCCAGGAGCTCTGGCAGGCCATGCAGGATCAGGGGATCACCGACCCCGAGGCGATGGCCGCGCTGGCCGACCCCGAGGCTCAGCCCATCTGAGGCGCCCATCTGAGGCGCATCTGAGCACGCCGACATCGCCCCGACGAGTAGCGGGGCCGTCCCCGGCCGGGCCTTGAGGCCTGAGGCCTCAGGCCTTCTCAGGCCTCAGGCGGAGTTGACCCACTCGTCGGTGCCGTCGGCGAAGAATTGGTGTTTCCAGACCGGCAGCCGCGCCTTGACGGTGTCGACCAGCAGCGCGCAGGTCGCGAACGCCTCCCGCCGATGGTCGGCCGCCACCGCGGCCACCAGCGCGGCATCACCGATGTACAGGGTTCCGATGCGATGGCTGGCCGCCACGGCGCGCACGCCTTCGGCCGCTGCGGCGACCTCGGCGACCGCGGCGGCGAGCGCCTCCTGCGCCGACGGGTGCGCCGAGTACTCCAGGCGGAGCACCGATTGACCGTGGTCGTGGTCGCGGACCGCCCCGACGAAACCGACCACCGCCCCGGCCGCGCGGTGCCCCACCAGGTCCTCGTGGTCGGCGAGCACGATCGGCTCGGCGGTCAGCGCCGCACGCAACACTTCGGCCATCTACTCAAAACCCCCCGTCACCGGGTGTGGTCCCCGCCGGCGAGCTGGTCCAGGGCGTGGTCGAGAACATCGGCGAGCACACCGAGGCCGTCTTTGACCCCTCCGGTGGAGCCGGGCAGGTTCACCACCAGGGTCCGACCGGCCACCCCGACGACTCCGCGGGAGAGCACCGCGGTCGGCACCTTGGGCAACCCGGCGCGGCGGATCGCATCGGCCAGTCCGGGGATCTCGTAGTCGAGCATCGCGACCGTCTGAGCCGGGGTGTCGTCGGTCGGGGAGATGCCGGTGCCGCCGGTGGTGACGATCAGGTCCACCCCGACCGCGTCGCGTAGCGCGCGCCCCACCGGGTCGCCGTCGGCGACCACCTGGGGCTGGACCGCACCGAAGCCGCGTTCGGCCAGCCAGTCGGCGATGAGCGGGCCCGACCGGTCCTGGTAGCTGCCCGCCGCGGCGCGGGTCGAGGCGACGATCACGTGCGCGGTCCGCTCAGCCATCAGCGCTCCCATGTTCCGTGCCGGCCGCCCTCTTTGCGCAGCACCCGGACGTCGTCGATGCGGGCTTCCCGGTCCACGGCCTTCACCATGTCATAGAGGGTCAGCCCCGCCACGCTGACCGCGGTCAGCGCCTCCATCTCCACCCCGGTGCGGTCGGTGCTGCGCACCGCGGCGGTGATCGCCACGTCACGCTCCCCGATGGTGAAGTCGACGTCCACCCCGGTCAGCGCCAGTTGATGGCAGAGCGGGATGAGATCGCTGGTGCGCTTGGCGGCCATGACCCCGGCCAGTCGCGCGGTGGCCAGCGCGTCGCCCTTGGGCAATCCGCCCGCCGAGATCAGCTCGATCACCGCCGCCGAGGTCCGAAACACTCCGGCCGCGACCGCGGTGCGCCGGGTGGTCGACTTGTCGGTGACGTCGACCATGTGCGCCGCCCCGTGCTCATCGAGGTGGGAGAGCCCACCCGCCGGGTCCGGCGCCGGTGCTCCAGCCACCCCGCTCACGGCTACCGGTTGACGACGGTGACCGGATGCAGGTACGGCAGGTCATCCGACGGCAGCGGGAACTCCAGCTCACCGAACGGCGAGAGCGCCCCCGCCCGGTCGGTCGCCAGCTCGCTCACCGCGTGCTCGTCGGGGCCGACCTCCGGCCAGCCCTTATCCACGTACCTGCGTTTGTCCACCATGTCAGCCACGGCACCCATTCTGACAGGTCAGCCCCGGCGATGTCGGCAGGCGTCTGTTTTACGCTGGTCACCGATGACCGACAACACCCCGGATCTGCCGTTGGGGTCCTGGCTCACCGACCGGTCCGATGACCAGTTGGTCACCATGTTGACACTGCGGCCCGATCTCGCGCAGCCCCCGCCGGGCAGCATCGCCGCGCTCGCCGCCCGGGCCCAGGCGCGCCAATCGATCAACGCCGCCTGCGATGAGCTGGACTATCTGCGGCTGGCCGTGCTCGATGCCCTGCTGGTGTTGCACGCCGACCACACACCGGTGCCGATGGCGAAGCTGGTGAGCCTCATCGGCGAGCGCGCACCGGAGCCGGCGCTGCGCGAGACGGTCACCGACCTCACCGCACGGGCGCTGGTGTGGGGTGAGGACACCCTGCGGGTCGCCCCCGAGGCGGGCGCGGGTCTGCCGTGGCACCCGGGCCAGGTCACCGTCGAACACGAGACGCGCTCGTTCGCCGAGATCTCGGCCGCCCTCGACGGGCTCGACGAACCGCAACGAACGGTGCTCGATCGGCTCGTCGCGGAGTCGCCGCTGGGCCGGACCCGCGACGCCGGGCCCGACACCCCGCCGGAGCGTCCGGTGCCGCGCTTGCTCGCCGCCGGCCTGCTACGCCAACTCGACCATGAGACGGTCATCCTGCCACGCGCGGTCGGGCAGGTGCTGCGCGGCGAACAGCCCGGACCGCACACGCTGACCGCCCCCGACCCGGTGGCCTCGACCACCACCGACGCCGAGGTCGACGCCACCGCGGCCGGCGGCATCCTGGATCTGCTGCGCGAACTCGACGTCGTGCTCGACCACCTGGCGCGCGCCCCGGTCCCCGAGCTGCGCAACGGCGGGATCGGGGTGCGTGAGGCCCGGCGGCTGGCGAAATCCACCGGGATCGCCGAGACCCAGCTCAGCCTGATCCTGCAGCTCGCCGCGGGCGCCGGGCTCATCGCCAGCGGTCTGCCCGACCCCGAACCCGACGACGGTGACGGGCCGTTCTGGGCACCGACGGTCGGCGCCGACCGGTTCGGTGACCTGAGCACCGCCGGCCGCTGGCACGTGCTGGCCCGCACCTGGCTGGACCTGCCGTCGCGACCGTCGCTGATCGGGCGCCGCAGCCCGGACGGGAAGGCCTACGGCGCGCTGTCGGCGGAGCTGTACTCCACCGCGGCACCGCTGGATCGGCGGCTGCTGCTGCGGCTGTTGGCCGAGTTGCCGCCGGGCGCCGGGGTCGATGCCGCCTCGGCGTCGGCGGTGCTGGTGTGGCGCCGGCCCCGCTGGGCGCGCCGGCTGCAACCCGACCCGGTGGCCGACCTGCTGGAGGAGGCCCACCGGGTCGGGTTGGCCGGGCGGGGCGCGCTGAGCACGCCGGGGCGGTTGCTGCTCGACGAGGCCACCGCGGAGCCCACGCTGCTCGACGCGATGGAGCGGGCGCTGCCCGCCCCGCTCGACCACTTCCTGGTGCAGGCGGACCTGACCGTGGTGGTGCCCGGGCCGCTGGAGCGTGACCTCGCCGAGGAACTCGCGGTCGTCGCCGATGTCGAGTCGGCGGGCGCGGCGATGGTGTACCGGGTCAGCGAGTCCTCGATCCGCCGCGCGCTGGATGTCGGCCGCACCGGCAGCGGGGTGCAGGCGTTCTTC
Source organism: Mycolicibacillus parakoreensis (assembly GCF_022370835.2). The sequence goes on along the minus strand of NZ_CP092365.1, from coordinate 643,433 downwards.
GAACGACGCTCCCGCACCCCGGTGCCGCAGGGATTGACCTATCTCATCGACGACGTCGCGCGCCGCCACGGTCAACTGCGGGTGGGGATCGCCGCGGCGTTCGTGCGCTGCGAGGACACCGCGCTGCTGGCCCAGGCGGTCGCCGGGCCGGCCGCCGAGCAGGCGGGCCTGCGGCTGCTGGCGCCCACGGTGGCCGTCGCCCAGGCGCCGATCGCCGAGGTGCTCACCGCGCTGCGTGCGGCCGGATTCGCCCCGGCCGCCGAGGACGCCAGCGGAACCGTCGTCGACCTCTCGCCGCGCGGGGCGCGGGTGCCCTCGGCGCCGCAGCGCCGGTTCTCCCGGCCGGTGCCCCCGGCCGGGCCCACCCGCGACACCCTCGGCGCCGTCGTCGCGGTGCTGCGCCGCACCGAGGGCGGCGCGAACGGCCCGGCGCGGCTGGATCCGGCCGACACCGTGGACCTGTTGAGACGGGCGGCGGCTGACCATGCCACCGTGCTCATCGGCTACATCGACCCGGCCGGGATGGCCAGCCAGCGGGTGATCTCCCCGGTGGCGGTGCGCGGCAGCCAGTTGCAGGCATGGGACTCCACCTCGGAACGGATGCGCGAATTCGCCATCCACCGCATCACCTCGGCGGTGGTGACCGCATCGGGATAATGGGCCCCATGACCGCCGACACGATCAACCGCGACGATGCGAAGGAGCGGCGCCGATGACCGATGGACCGCTCATCGTGCAGTCCGACAAGACGGTGCTGCTCGAGGTCGACCACGAGCGGGCCGGGGACGCGCGGGCGGCGATCGCGCCGTTCGCCGAACTGGAACGCGCCCCCGAACACATCCACACCTACCGGATCACCCCGCTGGCGTTGTGGAACGCCCGCGCCGCCGGACACGACGCCGAACAGGTCGTCGACGGGCTGGTCAGCTACTCCCGCTACGCGGTGCCGCAGCCGCTGCTGGTCGACATCGTCGACACCATGGCCCGCTACGGCCGCCTGCAGCTGGTCAAGAGCCCGGTCCACGGGCTGATCCTGGTCAGCCTCGACCGGGCGGTGCTCGAAGAGGTGCTGCGCAACAAGAAGATCGCCCCGATGCTCGGCGAGCGCATCGACGACGACACCGTGGCGGTGCATCCCAGCGAGCGCGGCCGCATCAAACAGCTGCTGCTCAAGATCGGCTGGCCCGCCGAGGACCTGGCCGGCTACGTCGACGGCGAGGCCCACCCGATCGGGTTGACCCAGGACGGCTGGCAGCTGCGCGACTATCAACAGATGGCGACCGACGCGTTCTGGGCGGGCGGCTCCGGCGTGGTGGTGCTGCCGTGCGGCGCGGGCAAAACGCTGGTCGGCGCCGCGGCCATGGCCACCGCGCGGGCCACGACGCTGATCCTGGTCACCAACACCGTGGCCGGACGCCAATGGAAACGCGAACTGCTGGCGCGCACCACGCTGACCGAGGACGAGATCGGCGAGTACTCCGGGGAGCGCAAGGAGATCCGGCCGGTCACGATCGCCACCTACCAGGTGATCACCCGGCGCACCAAGGGCGAGTACCGCCACCTGGAGCTCTTCGACAGCCGCGACTGGGGGCTGATCATCTACGACGAGGTGCATCTGCTGCCCGCCCCGGTGTTCCGGATGACCGCCGATCTGCAGTCGCGACGGCGGCTCGGGCTGACCGCCACCCTGATCCGCGAGGACGGCCGCGAAGGCGACGTGTTCTCGTTGATCGGACCGAAACGCTACGACGCCCCGTGGAAGGACATCGAGGCCCAGGGCTGGATCGCCCCCGCCGAGTGCATCGAGGTGCGGGTGACGATGACCGACAACGAGCGGATGCTCTACGCCACCGCCGAACCCGACGAACGCTACCGGCTGTGCTCGACCGCGCACTCCAAGATCGCGGTGGTGCGCTCGATCCTGGCCAAGCACCCCGGGGAGCAGACGCTGGTGATCGGCGCCTACCTCGACCAGTTGGAGGAACTCGGCGACCGGCTCGACGCCCCGATCATCCAGGGGTCGACCAAGACGGCCGCCCGCGAGGCGCTGTTCGACGCGTTCCGTCGCGGCGAGATCACCACCCTGGTGGTCTCCAAGGTCGCCAACTTCTCCATCGACCTGCCCGAGGCCGCGGTGGCGGTGCAGGTGTCGGGGACGTTCGGGTCCCGCCAGGAGGAGGCCCAGCGGTTGGGCCGGCTGCTGCGCCCCAAGGCCGACGGCGGCGGCGCGGTGTTCTACTCGGTCGTCTCCCGCGATAGCCTCGACGCCGATTACGCCGCGCATCGGCAGCGGTTCCTCGCCGAGCAGGGCTACGGCTATCTCATCCAGGACGCCGACGACCTGCTCGGCCCGGCCGTGTGATCCGCGGTGTTTCCTGGGTCACCCGGGGGAGACAGCAGAAGGTGAGATCGGCTAACATTTCACCATGATCACCAGGACCGCTCTCGCGCTGCGTGCCGCCGGCACCGCACTGGCGGTGGGGCTGGCCGCGCCGGTGTTCGCCGGGCCGGCCGCCGCCGACTCCACCGACGACTACCCGATCCCGCGGCGCATCATCGCCACCGACTGCACCGCCGAGCAGATCCTGGCAGCGGCACGCGACTTCAAACCGATCTACTACGACCGCTACATGGCCGACTACAACAACAAGTCCCCCGACGTGCAGCAGCGCACCCGCGACAAGTTCCACTGGTTCTTCTCGATCAGCCCGGCTGAGCGGCGCGCCTACTCCGAGGAGATGGCGACCAACATCTACCACGACCCGTTGGTGTTCGACTGGCCCAACCACGCCAAGATCTTCTTCAACAACAAGGGTGTGGCCGCCGCGGAGACCGAGAACTGCATGAACTACCCCGCCGACGACCCCTCGGTGTGGATCCGATGAGGGGCATGCGCGCAACGGTGTTCGCCGCGCTCGCGGCGCTTCCCGTGGCGTTGGCTGTCCCGGCGCACGCCGACGACGTCGACTCCGAGTTCAACAGGCAGTTGCAGACCTACGGCATCTACGCGCCGAAGGACAAGAACGCCTACCTGGCCAAGATCACCTGCCACCGGCTGGGCACCCACCTGGATGCCAACGCCGCGGAGTCGATCGGCTTTTTGAGCAAGAACCTCGATCGGCACAGCACCGAGGCGCAGAAATGGCAATTCCTGGGCACCTCGATCACCACCTACTGCCCGGATCTGAGCTACGTCGTGGAGCAGGCGGCCGCCCAACACTGACGCTCCGCCGCGTCGTCGGCTGCTAGGTTTCCCCCATGACCAGCCGCTCGGTTCCCGGCGGGGTGGTGCACGCGCTGCCCGACGACCTGCACGCCGCGCTGGTCGCCGATCCGGCGATCCTGGCCGCGTGGTGCGACATCACACCGCTGGCCCGCAACGAATTCATCTGCTGGGTCGAGGACGCCAAGCAGGCGACGACCCGCCGGCGCCGCATCCGCCGCACCGGTGAGGAACTCGCCGAGGGCAAGCGCCGGCCGTGCTGCTGGCCGGGGTGCCGGCACCGGGAGCGCACCGGCAGGCCGTGAGCCCGGCGGCGGCCGGGCTTACGACCGGCCGGCCGGCAACTGCTCGGTCTCGGTCTCCTCGGCCGGAACCGGCGACGGGGGCGGCTCGAACTCCCACGGCTTCTGCGGCCACCAGAACCAGCGGCCCAACAGCACCGCGATCGACGGGGTCATAAACGAGCGCACCACCAGCGTGTCGAAGAGCAGACCCAGCCCGATCGTGGTGCCCACCTGGCCGATGACGATCAGCTCGGAGACCGCCATCGACATCATGGTGAACGCGAACACCAACCCGGCCGCGGTGACGACCGATCCGGTCCCCCCCATGGCACGGATGATGCCGGTCTTCATCCCGGCGTAGACCTCTTCGCGGAAGCGCGCCACCAGCAACAGGTTGTAGTCGGCACCGACGGCCAACAGGATGATCACCGACATCGCCAGCACCATCCAGTGCAGGTCGATGCCGAGGATGTGCTGCCAGAACAGCACCGACAACCCGAACGAGGCGCCCAGGGAGACCGCCACCGTGCCCACGATCACCACGGCCGCCACGATCGCTCGGGTGATGATCAACATGATGATGAAGATCAACGCCAGCGAGGCGAGCCCGGCGATCATCAGGTCGATCGCGCTGCCCTCGGACATGTCCTTGAAGGTGGCCGCGGTGCCGGCCAGATAGATCGTCGACCCCTCCAGCGGGGTGCCCTTGATCGCCTCCTTGGCGGCGGTCTTGATCGGCTCGATGTGCTTGATGCCCTCCGGGGACATCGGATCTCCCTCGTGGGAGATGATGAAGCGCACCGCGTGTCCGTCCGGTGAGAGGAACATCTTCATCCCGCGCTCGAAGTCGGGGTTGTCGAAGGCCTCCGGCGGCAGGTAGAACGAGTCGTCGTTCTTCGACTCGTCGAACGCCTTGCCCATGGCGGTCGAATTCTCCTGCATGGCGTTCATCTGATCCTGCAGACCCTTCTGGGTCTGGTACATGGTCAGCATGTAGGTCTTCATGTTCTTCATCGTCGAGATCATCCGCGGCATCAACGCGACCATCTGCGGCATCAGCTCATCGAGACGGTCCATGTCCGGCAGGATGTCGGTGAAGTCCTCGGTCATCAGGTCGACCCCGTCGAGCGCGTCGAAGATCGACCGCAGCGCGTGGCACACCGGGATGTCGAAACAGTGTGGCTCCCAATAGAAATAGTTGCGGATCGGCCGGAAGAAGTCGTCGAAGTCGGCCAATGCGTCCCGCATCCCCTCGATGTCGTGGACCATCGAGTGCATCTTGGTGACCATGCTGTGCGTGGTGTCGGCCATGCTCGTGGTGATCGACTGCATCTCCTCCATCGTGTCGATGGTGGTCTGGATGTCGTCGGCCTGCTTGAGCATGTCGGCCATCATGTCCTGCTGATACGTCTGGTTCATCTGCTGGGTGACACCGTTCATCGAGATCTGGAACGGGATCGAGGTGTGCTCGATCGGGGTGCCCAGCGGCCGGGTGATCGCCTGCACCCGGCCGATGCCCTCCACCTGGAAGATGGCCTTGGCGATCTTGTTGATGACCAGGAAGTCCGACGGGTTGCGCATGTCGTGATCGGTCTCGATCATGAGCAACTCGGGGTTCATCCGCGCCTGCGGGAAGTGCCGGTCGGCGGCGGCGTACCCGACGTTGGCGGGAAGGTCGTCGGGCAAATACTGGCGGTCGTTGTAGCTGGTCCGGTAGCCGGGCAGGGTGAGCAACCCGATCAGCGACAACCCGATGGTGGCGACCAGGATGGGTCCGGGCCACCGGGTGATCGCCGCGCCGACCTTGCGCCAGCCGCGCACCCGCATCGCGCGTTTGGGTTCCAGCAGCCGGAACCGGCTGGCGATCGCCACCACCGCGGCGCCCATGGTCAACGCCGCCGCCACCACGGTGACCATGCCGATCGCCAGCGGGATACCCAGCGACCGGAAGTAGGGCAGGTTGGTGAAGTGCAGGCAGAAGGTGGCGCCGGCGATCGTCAGCCCGGAGCCCAGGATCACGTGACCACTGCCGTGGTACATGTCGTAGAAGGCCGTGACCCGTTCCATGCCCCGGGTTCGGGCCTCCTGATATCGGCCGATCAAAAAGATCGCGTAGTCGGTGGAGGCGGCGATCGCCAACGTGACCAGCAGGTTGGTCGCGAACGTCGAGAGGCCGATGATCTCGTGATAGCCGAGGAAGGCCACCACCCCGCGCGCCGCCGACAGGGTCAGCGCCACCGTGGCGAGCACAATCACCGTCGTCACCAGGGAGCGGTACACCAGCAGCAGCATGATCGTGATCACCAGGAACGTGACCGCGGTGATCATCTGCATGCTGCGGTCACCGGCGATGTGCTGGTCGGCCGAGAGCGCCGCCGGGCCGGTGACGTAGACGTCGAGTCCCTCCGGCTTGTCGCCGGTGTCGGCCACGATGTCCTGGGCGGCGCGCACCGACTCGTTGGCCAGGCTCTCGCCCTGATTGCCGCGCAGGTACACCTGGACGTAGGCGGCCAGGTTGTCCGAACTCTGCGACCCGGACGCGGTCAGCGGGTCGCCCCAGAAGTCCTGGACGTGTTCGACGTGGTCGGTGTCCTCGCGCAGATTGGCGACCATCCGGTCGTAGAACTCGTGGTCCTGATCGCCGAGCGGGCGGTCTCCCTCGAGCACGATCATCACCGAGCTGTTCGACTGGAACTCCTCGAACACCGCGCCGATGCGTTTCATCGCGACCATCGACGGCGCGTTGTCCGGCGACATCGACACCGTGCGCATCTCGCCGACGACTTCCAGTTGGGGCACGACGACGTTGAGCACCACGATGCCGGCCACCCAGGCCAACAGGATCGGTGCCGCCAAGCGCCGGATCCACAACGGAATGCGGTCGCGCTTAGGGCTGGGCTGACGTTCGACGGCCGCCGAATGCGTATTGCTCATGCGGATTTCACCAGGCAGAAGGTTTGGGCGTGCACGCCGTCGACGACTCTCTCATCCTTGAGCTCGTCGTCGACGATGATCCGGCAACCCAGGGTATTGGGCTCGCCTTGGGCCACGATGTTGGGACTGACCGCCGGGTTGGTCGACTCCAGGGTCAGCGACCACGGCAGCACCGCCCCGTCCTCACGCTGGGGTTGGGCGTCGAGATCGAGGTAGTTGATGTCGACTCTGGCACCGGCCGGACCGAAGATCTCGTAGGTGACGACCTTCGGGTTGAACGGTTCGGTGTCCTCAAACGCCGGGCTGGAGACGCCGCCGGCGCCCTCGATGCCGAAGAACCCCCGGATGCGGTGCACGGTGAACCCGGTGACAACGACGACGACCACGATGACCAGCGGCATCCAAGTGCGTTTGAGCACCCTCAATTGACTGCCCCGTTCTGAGTTGCTGGTTGCAGGTGGCGGACCGACCCGCCGCAGGCCGACCCACGTTGCGCCATCACCGCGACGACCCAACGCGGGGCTTAGATTAGCTTATTTAAGTGTCTTGACGGTACCCAGCCCGCGCACGCCGTGGCGCGACCGCTATGCCGCACCGCCCGAGCATAACCCCAGGCCAACCCGGTTCACCGGCCGGGCCGCGCCGCGGTGGAGCCGCCAGATTGTGCGGTGCGTCACACTCGGGCGCGGCGACCGAGTCGGCCACATCCGGGCCGCTGCGCACGATCGCCCGCCCGGCCCGCAGACGCCGGCCCGCAGACGCCGGAGCCCCCACCCGTCGGGCTGGGGGCTCCGGTCGGCCTGCTTCAGGTCGTTACAGCAGCGAGCTCGGCAGGGTGAACTGGTCGCCGTAGCGGGCCGCCAGTTCCTTGGCGCGCGCGACGAAGCCGGCTTTGCCCCCGGGGTAGCCGACGATGTACTGGGCGGTGCCGCCGGTCCACGGTGGGAACCCGATGCCCATGATCGCGCCGATGTTGGCGTCGGCGGTCGACGTCAGCACCCCCTCGTCGAGGCACTTCTGGGTCTCGAGCACCTCGGCGAACAGCATCCGGTCGATCATGTCCTGCAGCGGGATCTCGGTGGACCCGCTGTTGAACACCTCCCGCAGGCCGGGCCACAGGCCGACCCGCTTGCCGTCGGCGTACTCGTAGAAGCCGGCGCCCTTGAGTCGGGAGGGTCGCCCGATCTCGATCATCTTCTCCACGACGATCTCGTTCATCTGCTTCTCGTAGGTGCCCCCGGCGGCCTCGACGCCTTCACGGGTCGCCACCGCGATCTTGTGCATCAGCTCCAGGTTGAGCTCGTCGGAGAGCTGCAACGGCGGCGCCGGGTAGCCGGCCTGGTTGCCCGCCTGCTCGATGCTGGCCGGTTCCACACCCTCGCCGAGCATCGCCAGCGCCTCGTTGATGAAGGTGCCGATCACCCGGGAGGTGTAGAAGCCGCGGGAGTCGTTGACCACGATCGGGGTCTTGCGGATCGCGAGCACGTAGTCGAAGACCCGCGCGAGGGTCTCATCGGAGGTCTTCTCCCCCTTGATGATCTCCACCAGCGGCATCTTGTCGACCGGGGAGAAGAAGTGAATCCCGATGAAGTCCTCCTGGCGCTTCACCCCGGTCGCCAGACCGGTGATCGGCAGCGTGGAGGTGTTCGACCCGAGCACCGCGTTGGGTTCGACGACGTCCTCGATCTCTTGGAAGACCTGGTGTTTGAGGTCCTGGCTTTCGAAGACGGCCTCGATCACGAAGTCCACACCGGCCAGGTCGGCGGCGTCGGCGGTCGGGGTGATCTTGTCCAGCAGCGCCGCGGATTTCTCCTCGGTGGTCTTGCCGCGCGAGAGCGCCTTGGCCTCCAGCTTCTCCGAATAGCCCTTGCCCTTCTGGGCGGCCTCCAGCGACACGTCCTTGAGAACCACCTCGTAGCCGGCCTTGGCCGACACGTAGGCGATCCCGGCGCCCATCATGCCGGCGCCGAGCACCCCGACCTTGGTGATCGGGGTCTGCTCGATGCCGTCGGGACGGCTGCCCCCGTTGTTGATGGTCTGCAGGTCCAAGAAGAACGCCTGGATCATGTTCTTGGCGACCTGGCCGGTGACCAGCGAGGTGAAGTAGCGGCTCTCGATGCGGCTGGCGGCATCGAAGTCGACCGCCGCCCCCTCGACCGCGGCGTCGAGGATGGCCCGCGGCGCGGGCATCGGGGAGCCCTTGAGCTGCTTTTTCAGCAGCGCCGGGAACGACGGCAGGATCTGCGCCAGCCCCGGCGAACTCGGGGTGCCGCCGGGCATCTTGTAGCCCTTGGCGTCCCACGGCTGGGTGTGGGCCTCCGGGTTGGCCTTGATCCACGCCTTGGCGGCGGGCAGCAGCTCCTCGACGGTGCCCACCAGCTCGTCGACCAGGCCGATCTCCTCGGCCTTGGCCGGCTTGAACCGGGTGCCCTGGCTGAGCACCTCCATGAAGGCCTTCTGGATCCCGAACATGCGCACGGTGCGGGTGACCCCACCGCCGCCGGGCAGCAGGCCGAGGGTCACCTCGGGCAGCCCGAGCTGGCTGCCCTTGACGTCGGCGGCGATGCGGTGATGACAGGCCAACGCGATCTCCAGTCCCCCGCCGAGCGCGGCGCCGTTGATCGCCGCGACCACCGGCTTGCCGAAGGTCTCCAGCGTGCGCAGCGTCTTCTTGATGTGCTCGACCTGGTCGAACGACTGCTGGGCGTTCTCCGGGCCGACCTGGATCATCGCCTTGAGGTCACCACCGGCGAAGAAGGTCTTCTTGGCGCTGGTGATCACCACACCGGTGATCGAATCCTTCTCGGCGACAAGACGGTCCACGGCCTTGTCCATCGACTCGGTGTAGTGCTCGTTCATGACGTTGGCCGAGCCGGTCGGGTCGTCCAACGTCAGGGTGACGATGCCGTCGGCATCCTTGTCCCACTGAATGGTGTTCTCTGCCATTGTTGTTCGAAACCCTCTCAGACTCGCTCGATGATGGTGGCCACGCCCATGCCGCCGCCGACGCACAACGTGATCAGCGCGCGGCGGGCACCCCGGCGCTCCAGTTCGTCGACCATGGTTCCGGTGATCATGGCGCCGGTGGCGCCCAGCGGGTGGCCCATCGCGATGGCGCCGCCGTTGACGTTGAGTTTCTCGTCGGGGATGCCCAGGTCCTGCTGGAACTTCAGCACCACCGAGGCGAAGGCCTCGTTGAGCTCGAACAGGTCGATGTCGTCGACGGTCAGCCCGGCCCGGTCGAGCACCTTGCGGGTGGCCGGCGTGGGCCCGGTGAGCATGATGACCGGGTCCGCGCCGCTGGTGGCGGTGGCCACGATCCGCGCCCGCGGGGTCAACCCCTGCGAGGCGCCGGCCTTCTCGCTGCCGACCAGCACCAGCGCGGCACCGTCGACGATGCCCGAGCTGTTCCCGCCGGTGTGGACGTGGTTGATCTTCTCCACGTAGTGGTACTTCTGCAGCGCCACCGCGTCGAAACCACCCATCTCGCCGACGCCGTCGAAGGCGGTCTTGAGCTTGCCCAGTCCCTCGAGCGTGGAGTCCGGGCGCATGTGCTCGTCGTGGTCGAGGACGACCAGGCCGTTCTGGTCACGCACCGGCACCACCGACTTGGCGAAGTACCCGCCCGACCACGCCGCGGCCGCCTTCTGCTGGCTGCGCAGCGCGTAGGCGTCGACGTCCTCGCGGGAGAAGCCCTCGATGGTGGCGATCAGGTCCGCGCCGATGCCCTGCGGCACGAACCCGACGCTGTAGTTGGTCTCCGGGTCCAGCGCCCAGGCGCCGCCGTCGGAGCCCATCGGCACCCGGCTCATCGACTCCACGCCCCCGGCGAGCACCAGGTCGTCCCAGCCGGAGCGGACCTTCTGCGCGGCGGTGTTGATCGCCTCGAGCCCGGAGGCGCAGAACCGGTTGAGCTGCACCCCGCCGGTGGTGTCGGGCAGATCGGCCGCGAGCACCGCGGTGCGCGCGATGTCGCCGCCCTGGTCGCCCACCGGGGAGACCACCCCGAGGATGACGTCGCTGATCAGGGTCTCGTCGAGGTCGGGGAACCGGTTGCGCAGCTCGCGCACCAGCCCGACCACCAGGTTGAGCGGTTTCACCTCGGTCAGCGAGCCGTTTCGCTGCTTGCCGCGCGGGGTTCGGATGGCCTCGTAGATGAAGGCTTCGTCGGACATGACCGTCTCTTCTTCCAATCGCAGTTGAACTTCGCAGAGCCGTGTACGAGGGAGAGTAGTCCCTGCCTCCCCAGGCTAACAGGGGTCTCTATCAACCTGTTGGTTGGGAGGTGGGTCCGGCCGGCGGCGCCTCCCCGCAGCCCCCGGTCCCGATACGCTCGACGCCCATGACGGTCTCGCGCCTGCGGCCCTACACCGCCACCACCATTTTCGCCGAGGTGTCGGCGCTGGCGACCCGCGTCGGCGCGGTCAACCTGGGCCAGGGCTTTCCCGACGAGGACGGGCCGGCGGCGATGCTGGCCGCGGCCCGCGACGCGATCGCCGCCGGGGTCAACCAGTATCCGCCGGGCATGGGCACCCTCGCGTTGCGCGAGGCGGTCGCCGCCCAGCGCCGCCGCCACTACGGCATCGACTACGACCCGCAGACCGAGATCCTGGTGACCGTGGGGGCGACCGAGGCCATCGCGGCCGCGCTGATCGGTCTGGTCGAACCCGGCACCGACGTGCTGGTCATCGAGCCGTTCTACGACTCCTACTCCCCGGCGATCGCGATGGCCGGGGCACGCCGGGTGGCGGTGCCGCTGGTGGCCGACGGCACCGGGTTCGCCCTCGATCTCGACGCGCTGCGCGCCGCGCTCACCCCGGCGACGCGGGCGCTGATCGTCAACTCCCCCCACAACCCGACCGGGGCGGTGTTCACCGAGACCGAACTGGCCGGGCTGGCGCAGCTGGCCGTCGAGACCGACCTGCTGGTGATCACCGACGAGGTCTATGAGCACCTGGTCTTCGACGGCCGCCGGCACCGGCCGCTGGCCGGCTTCCCGGGGATGGCGCGGCGCACCGTCAGCATCTCCAGCGCGGCGAAGATGTTCAGCTGCACCGGCTGGAAGATCGGCTGGGCGTGCGGCCCGGCGGAGCTGCTGGCCGGGGTGCGCGCCGCCAAACAGTATCTGAGCTACGCCGCGGGGGCACCGTTCCAACCGGCGGTGGCGTTGGCGCTGGACACCGAGGACGACTGGGTGGCCGAGCAACGGCGGGTGCACCGACGCCGCCGCGACCGGTTGGCCGCCGGACTGGCGCAGATCGGCTTCGCGGTGCACGACAGCGTCGGCACCTATTTCCTGTGCGCCGATCCGCGCCCGCTCGGCGTCGACGACGGCGCCGCGTTCTGCGCCGAACTCCCGGAACGGGTGGGGGTGGCGGCGATCCCGATGTCGGCGTTCTGCGATCCGGACGCTCCGCAGTTCCACCGGTGGCGCCACCTGGTCCGGTTCACGTTCTGCAAACGCGACGACACGATCGCCGAGGGGCTGCGCCGACTGGCGGCGCTGCGCGATTAAGGGCTCCCGCCGGCGTGTTTGGCCGCCAACCCGGTCATCACCTGATCGCGCAGCCGCTCGGTGGCGATCTCCAGGACGAGTTTGCTGGCCCGTTTGACGATGAACGCCGGGATCGGCCCGGACGGCTCCACGGTGATGTCGAAGCGCACCCGGGTGCGGTCCACGCCCTCGGGGCGCAGGTTGTACTCCACGTGCTGGGCGCGCTGCTGGAAGGTGGATTTGGCGTCCCAGATCACCCAGGTGGGGCCCCAGTGGTATTCCAGGATCTCCTTGTCGACCAGCCCGAGGACTTTCACCGTCGCCCGCACGTGGTGCGGCCGGCCGTCGGCGTAGGTGTCGAGCACCTCGATGCGTTTGTGCACCGGCGACCACGACGTCAACATCTCGACGTCGGCCAGCGCCCGCAGGATCGTGTCCACCGGGGCGTCGATGATCACCTCACGGGATGCTCGTACAGCCATCAACTACCACGGTAGTCCGCTTCGCGGGCGCCGGTCGGGTTTCCGGCGACCGGTCACCGGCACCGCGTCGACGCCGGTGGCAATTCCGGTGCGGTCAGCCTTTTTTGACCTTGAGCACCTGTTTGCGCAGACCGTCGGTGGCGGTCTCCATGCCGCCCTTCATCGTGCGCTTGAGCAAAAAACCGGGCAGCGGCACCGCCAGATCGATCTCCATGTCGAACCGGACGGCGGTCTTCTGCCCCTGCGGGGTCAGGGTGTATTTGGCGTCCTGGGCCTTGAGCTGGCCGGCCGAGACCAGCGTCCAGCTCACCGCGTTGTCGCCCCAGGTGTATTCGACGACCTGCTCGTCGGTGAGACCGGCGGCCTTGATCGTCATCTTGACCTGCCGGGGGCGACCGTCGTCGTAGGTGTCGAGTATCTCCGCGCTCTGGTACTGCGGCGACCACGTCGGGGTGGCCTCGACGTCGGCGATCACGGCCAGGATCTCCTCCGGGGAGGCTTCGATGACGACGTCGCGGGAATCCTTCACTGCCATGGCTGCAGACCTTAGCGGGCGCGGCGAGCCGCGGGACGGTTTTGCTCAGTTGACCGGCGCGGTGAGAAACGGGCGGTCCACCCCGGCGCCGGGCCCGTCGAAGTGCCACCACTCGCCGGAGTAGACGCTGAGCCCGCCGGCGGCCATCGCCGCGGTCAGCCGGGCGCGGTTGTCCCGGGCGGTGGCGCTGAGGCCGTCGGTGGCCCCGGCGTGCGCGCGGGCGGTGAAGTCGTCGAACCCGGTGCCCATGTCGGCCAGGCACAGGCCGTCGCCGAGGCGGCGCTCCGGCGGGCACGGGCTCTGCGCGGCGGCCAGGGTGACATCCACCGAGCGGCCCGCCTCGTGGCTGCGCGCCGCCGTGCCCGGACGCGCCACCCAGGCCGGGTCGGGCACCACCTCGAACATGCGGACCTGCACCGCATGCGGCCGGTAGCAGTCCCAGAACACCAGCCGTTCGCCGCCGGCGCGCAGCGTCGCGGCCGCGGCGGCCAGCCCGTCGGCCATCGACCGGTGCACCAGGCAGCGGGCGTCGGCGGGATAGAGCTGCACCCCGGTGAAATTGTCGGGGGTGGCGTAGCGCAGGTCGATCACCGCGTCGGGCACCACGGCGCGCACGTCGGTGAGGCCGTCGGCGGTCGCCGCCGGGCTCACCGGCGGGACGTCGGCGCCCGCCGGGCTCACCGGCACACCGCAGGCGAGGACCCCGAGGAGCACCGCCACCGCCACCGCACGCGCCATGGGTGTCACCGTAGGCGATGGCGCCGCTCAGAGAAATTGTCAATACCTGTGGATCGGGTTGTTCAGGCGACCTCCGTTCCGGGTTGTTCGGCGCCGTCGGTGGGCGGCTGTGTTGGGGTGATCTCGGTGGGGCGTTCGAGCAGCTTTCCCTTGTGGAAGACCGCGCCGGCGCGGACCAAAGCGACCAGGTGTGGGGCGTTGACGGCGCGCCAGCGGGCCGCGGCGGCGTCGATGAGCTTGTAGGCCATAGCCAGTCCGGCCGCGCGTGATCCCGGGCCTTTGGTGACCTTGGTGCGCAAACGCACTGTGGCGAAGGTGCTTTCGATCGGATTCGTGGTGCGTAGGTGAATCCAATGTTCGGCCGGGTAGTGGTAGAACTCCAGCAGGGTGTCCAGATCGTCGGTGATCTTGGCGACCGCTTTAGGATACTTGGCCCCGAAGTCGACCTCGAAGGCTTTGACCGCGAGCTGGGCCTTGTCGATATCCTCGGCGTTGTAGATCTCCTTGATCGCCGCCAACGCCGACGGGTGCGCTGATTTCGGCAGCGCGGCAAGAACATTAGCCTGCTTATGAAACCAGCACCGCTGCTCTTTGGTGGCCGGGAACACCTCACGCACCGCGTTCCAGAACCCGAGTGCGCCATCGCCGACCGCGAGCACCGGGGCGGTCATGCCGCGTCGCTTGCAGTCGCGCAGCAGATCAGCCCACGACTCGGTCGATTCGCGGTAGCCGTCGGTGATCGCCACCAGTTCTTTGCGGCCGTCAGCGCGCACACCCAGCATCACCAGCAAGCACAGCTTTTCCTGGTCCAGGCGGACCTTGAGGTGGATGCCGTCCACCCACAGGTAGACGTAATCGGTGCCCGACAGGTCCCGGGCGGCGAACGCGCGGGCCTCATCTTGCCACTGACTGGTCAGCCGGGTGATCGTGGTGGCCGACAACCCGGCACCCGAGCCCAGAAACTGCTCCAGGGCCGGCCCGAAATCACTGGTCGACAGCCCGTGCAGATACAAAAGCGGCAGCACCTCGCTCATCTGCGGTGACTTGCGCGCCCACGCCGGCAGGATCGCCGAGGAAAACCGTTTCCGCTCACCAGTGTCGGGGTCGACGCGTTTGTCGTTGACTCGTGGAGCTTTCACCTGCACCGCACCGGCTGCGGTCAACACCTCACGTGGCTGGTGGTAGCCGTTGCGCACCACCAGCCGGTGCCCGTTGTCGTCGAGCTGATCGGCGTACTGGGCCACATACGCGGCGACCTCGGCCTGCAACGCCGCGGCCAGCATTTGCCGGGCACCGTCGCGGACGATCTCGTCCAACAACGAGCGCCCAGAGGCCTCGTGGCCGTTGGCGTCCTCGGCGTCGTGAACTACGGTGAGCATGGGCGTACCTTCCCGAACCAGCGCGCCAACGCCGGCTCATGATCGGACCTACTGACTTTCAGATCATCCTCGGGAAGGTGCGCCCACTTTCACGCCCCCATCCCGAGGCTCATCCACAGGTTCTGATCATTGCTCCGCCGCTCACCGCGGTGCGGTGCAGTGCCCGCCCGGCCAGGCGTCGCGGTGGGTACGCACCCAGTCGCCGAGCGCGTCGAGCATGGCCACCCCGGTGGCGAAACTGCCGTCGTCGGGGTCGGCGGCCAGCGCCACCCCGATCGTGCCGCCGGCGGTGTCCAGCAGCGCCAGCTGGCGCACCAGGTACCCGCCGTCGCGGTCGGGCCCCCAGCCGCCCTTGGTGGGGGTGTCGGGGCCGGCCAGGCCCCACTGTTGGGCGGCGCTGATGTGGCGCATCCGCTCGAGCACCGACTCGGCGTCGGGCACACACGGCAGCGTGTAGGCGAACCGGGCCGCGTCGGTCTGCGCCCACTGGGTCTGCCCGAACGGGCTGTACGGCGGGTACACCTGGCGGGTCTGCACCACGGTGTCGGCGCTGGCGCCCTCGGCGAGCACCGCATGGACCTGCGCGCCCGCGTCGGCCGGATCGCCGAGCAGCTGCCACAGCGCCATCGCGGCGTCGTTGTCGGAGACGGTGATGGCCCGGGTGACCAGCGGTGCGGCGGTGGCGGCATCCACCCGCAGCGCGGCAATCGAGATCGCCACCTTGATCGTCGACCAGGCCGCCCCGCCGGACCAGTCACCGAAGCGCCGTTCCGCACCGTCGGCGACGATGGCCAGCCCGATCGCCCCGGCGGGCAGACCGGCCCGCAGGTCGGCGAAGCTGGCTTCGAGGGCAGGCGGTGGCGCCGTCACCGAGGCGGGCGTACTCTGCGGCCCGGCCGACGACGACGGTGGCGTGGCACGCTCGGCGACCCGACCGCAGCCACAAGCCCCGATCAACACGGCGGTGACCAACAGGATCCGCACGAGCGCGCGGCGGGCGCTACTGGAGCTAATAGAGGTAGACACGCGCGTTGTTGCCGCCTTCGCAGGTGATCCAGTCGTCGGTGCCGCGCACCGCACAGCGCATGACGAATTCGCCGTCACGGGTGCATGCGGTGTCGCCGCTCTCGCCGCACGGGCGCGAACCGGGTGCCGCGATCTCCCGCGAGGTTTCGGTGGCCGGGCCCGCCCGCCAGTAGGCCGCCAACACGTTGCGGGTGAACACGCAGCTGGTCTCCGCCGAGCCGCGCAACGCGTGGCTGCCGAAGACGTCACCGGCCCCGTGGACGAACCCGGTGTCGCAGGACGCACCGAGCGTATCGGGACCGTGGACTGCCGGCGGCAAGACCGGGGCGCGGGTGGTCTCGAGCGTCGGTGCCGGCTGCATCGGCGGTGACGGACTCAGCCGTGGCGACGACGGTGGTGCCGTGGACTGCGGGGTGGAGCTCTGGCCGATGAGCACACCGAGGGTGATGCCGACGGCGGCCAGCACCACCACACCCGCGGCGATCAACGTCGGCAGCAGCCAGCCCGGCGGGCCCGCGGGCACCGGCGGCGCGGCGGGCGGCGGCGCGGCGACCGCACCCCGCACCTCGGTGGCGGCCTGGACGTGGGCGGCGGCCATGGTGGGGTAGGCGCTCTGCGCCGCCGACCGCGCCGGTGGGGACAGGGCGCGGGCGGCGGCGCGCACCAGCGCCCCGGCACTGCCGTAGCGGTCGTCGGGTTGCTTGGCCATCCCGCGGGCGATCACCGCGTCGAAGGCGGTCGGGACCGCCGCGACGACCGCGCTCGGCGCCGGCGGCGGCGCGTAGAGATGCTCGGTCATCACCTGGGCCAGGGTGTCGGCGAGGAACGGTTGGCGGCCGGTCAGGCATTCGAACAACACACAGGCCAACCCGTAGACGTCGACCGAGGCGGTGGCGGCGCCGCCGCCGAGACGTTCCGGCGCCAGGTAGGCCAGGGAGCCGACCGTCATCCCCGCCTTGGTCAGCCGCGTCTCCCCGGCCTGCTCGGCGATCCCGAAGTCGAGCAGGTAGGCGAAATCGCCGTCGGCGACGATGATGTTCTCCGGTTTGACGTCGCGGTGGATGACCCCGCCGGCGTGGGCGGCGTCGAGCGCCTCGGCGACCTGGGTGCAGACCGCGACCGCCCGGGCCGGTTCCAGCGGCCCGGCGGCGAGCACGTCACGCAGATTGTCGCCGTGGACCAACCGCATGTCGATGTAGAGCCGGGTGTCGATCTCGCCCCAGTCGTGGATCGGGATGACGTGCGGCTCGGCCAGCTGGGCGGCGGCATGGGCCTCGCGGGTGAACCGGCGCCGGTAGTCCTGGTCGGCGGAGTAGTCCTCCAGCAGGATCTTCAGCGCGACCGTGCGGCCCTTCTCGGTGTCGACCGCCTCGTAGACCTCACCCATCCCGCCGCGTCCCAGCAGCCGGACGAGCCGATACTTGCCGAACCGGGTGCCGGCCCGTGTCGGTGTGGTCGAGCCCATCGCGCACCACCCCCTCGACGGAAATTGTCGCTCCAGTCAATCACGACGGACCGGTCATACGCAGCGAAAACGCGTCGTGCGTCGACGGGTCCGAGCCGATTGCACGGCGGGCCCGTCGCCCTGCCGCGAGGTTCTCCCGGTTCCGCGCCCGCACCGACGGCAGCCTCACCTCCGACGGCCCGACCCCCGGAGTGCCGGAGTGCCGGAGTGCCGGAGCGCCGCCGGCGGTAGGCCACCTTCTCGCCGCCCGATTTCTGATGCCGACCGCACCGTGATTTCCCTTCTTCGCTGATTCCCGTGAAATGCCCCCCACGGCGCCGGGTAAATTTGCAGACCGAAACGCTGAGCAAACCCGATGTGAGAGGAAACAGTGAGGGCGAAGAGAGCGCGCGCCGCGGTCAGCGTGGCGGTATCGCTGGTTGTGCTCACCGGGTGCACCACCGTCTACACCGGCGTGGGGGTCCGTGACCCGCACGCCGACCCCGACGCGGTCAACGCCGGGCTGCTCGACACCGGTGATTTCGCCACCAAACCGAGCGAACCGCTGGGCAACGCCACCAGCCGTGACGCCGGCGCCCTGGTCGAGGCCCGCCGGATGGCCGACGCGGTGCTGGTGCCGTCCGAGATCGACGCCCGGCTGTTGGACTCGGGCAAATCGCCCACCCCGTTCGGCAATCCGGGGAGTCTCTCGTCGGTCTTGTACGACAATCCTGCGATCCCCGCGGTGGCCGGCAAACACAATTTCGTGGCCGGGTTTTTGACCGGCCGCAAGGCGACGGATCTGACGTTTCTGGAGTTCACCCATATCGTGATGCGCTTCGCCAGCCCCCAAGACGCCACCGACGCCGCCAAAGACTTCGCCGAGCACAGCGAGACGGTCCCGGCGGGGTCCAGCTACACCCGAAGCCCCCACCCCATCGCCGATCACCCCGACATCCGGGCCTTCCGCGACGCGAAAGAGGGCGGTGATTTTCGGGGCCTGCTCACCTACACCGCCCACGGTCCGTACGTGATCGCCGACATGATCAGCGGTGACGACCTCGACGGCGCCGTGGCGCTGGCGGTGGCCAGCGTCGACAAGCAGGGCCCGGCCCTCGATGGTTTCCAGGCGACCCCGGTCGACGAACTGGCCTCCATGCCGCTGGACCCCACCGGGCTGCAGGCACGAACCCTGCCGGTCCCCAAGGACGCATCGAACGCCGCGTCGGCGGGGGTCTACGGTGCGCACGGGGCCCTGCATTTCATGATCAACCCGCTGCGGGCGCAGAAACTCTTCGATGACACCGGGCTGACCAACCTCTCGCGCGGATTCGCCATCGTCTACGAGACCCGCGATTCGACGGCCGCCGCCGAGGTCGCCGACGACATCGTGGCCGAGATCGGCGAGCAGAAGTACCCCACCTACAGCCCCGACGAGCCCGTCAGCGGCATGCCGGCGGCGCGCTGCCTGAAACCCGGCGACGAGTCGTTCCACCCGGCGTTTCGCTGTGTGGTCCACGTGGACCGCTACGCGGTCGAGGCCGCCGGCCCGAGTTCGCTGGAGGCTCGCCGCGCTCTGGCCGCCCAGTACGTGATGCTGACCGCGAAATGAGAGCCCACCCGATGACCGACGAGCAAGCGAGGCCGCGATGACCATGCCCGCCGGAGCCCAGGTATCCGGATACACCATTGAGCGGGTGCTCGGCGCCGGCGGGATGGGCACGGTGTATCTGGCGCGCCACCCGACCCTGCCCCGCAGTGTCGCACTCAAGGTGCTCTCCGCCGAGCTCTCCGCCGACCCCGAGTTTCGGGCCCGGTTCCGCCGCGAAGCGGATCTGGCGGCCAGCCTGGAGCACCCCAACATCGTGCGGGTCTACACCCGCGGCGAGGCCGAGGACGGCCGGCTGTGGATCGCGATGCAGTTCATCGACGGCACCGATGCGGGCGCGTTGGCCGATCAGGGTCCGATCCCGGTGGAACGCACGCTGCACATCGTCGGCGAGGTCGCCAAGGCGCTGGATTTCGCCCACTCCCGCCGGTTGTTGCACCGCGACATCAAACCCGCCAACTTCCTGCTGACCGGGGAGCCCGGCCCGCACGAACGGGTGTTGTTGGCCGACTTCGGCATTGCCCGCGCCGTGGAGGAGGCCACCCGGCTGACCGCCACCGGGTCGATGATGGCCACCGTCGCCTACGCCTCCCCCGAGGCGATCGAGGGTCGCCCGGTCGATCACCGCTCCGACCTGTACTCCCTGGGCTGTGCCCTGTACCGAATGCTGGCCGGCCGCAGCCCTTTCCAGGATGCGGGAACCATGTCGGCGATCATGATGGCGCATCTGAGCCGGCCCGCGCCCCCGGTCACCGGTTTCGCGCCGCAGCTGCCCCCGGCGATCGACGCCGTGCTGGCGATCGCGCTGGCCAAGGATCCGGCGGCCCGGTTCGACACCGCCCGCCAGCTGTTCGAGGCCGCCCAGGCCGCCCTGCGGCACAACCAGTACCCCGCGCAGCCGGTGCCCGATGCGGCGACGACGGCGCTGTCGGGATCCGGCGGTGAACCGGTGACCTACCCCAGCGGGAGGTTCAGCGGCGCGGTCGCCAAACTGTCGAAGGCCCGCACCAACCGGCGCAACGCCTGGCTGCTCGGTGCCGGTGTCCTGGCCGCGGTCGCCCTGTTGGCGATCGTCTTGGTCACCGGGAACTCCGGAACCGGCAAACCGCCGTATCCGGCCCAGTCGTTCAACCACACGTTCGGCTCCACCCAACTCGACCATCGCCCCCACGCGGTGGCCGCCCTGACCCTCGCCGATGCCGACGTCGCGCTGTCGCTCGGGGTCCAGCCGATCGCGCTGGTCAGCCCCGGCGGCGATGCTCCACCGGAGTGGCTCGCCGATCTGATCGACGGCGACCCGAAGGTGCTGGCCGGTCCCGACGCGAAGGCCCTCGACGAGGTGACACCGGATCTCATCATCGATACCGGTGACCTCAACAAAACCCAGTACGACCAACTCGCCGAGGTGGCGCCGACCGTCACCCGCCCGACCAACGCCGGCAAGGGACTCGGCGCCGACCTGCGGCTGTCCTGGCTGGCCAGCGTCCTGGGTGAGCAGGGGCCCGCCGACGAGGTGCGCGCACAGCTCAAAACCGACCAGGACAAGATCCGGGCGGAGAACCCGAAGCTGACCGGGCCCTCGATATCGGTGTTCGGCTTCTCCGACGACGGGATCACCGCGCTGCTGTCGAACTCCCCGGCGGCCAGCTATCTGAGCAGCGTGGGCCTGACCTACAACCCGAAGATGCAGAGCGGGGCCGACGGCGCGGAACAAAAACCGGTGCCCCAGGACGGCATGTATCAGTACCGCAGCACGCTGGCGCTGGTGATGCGGACCGACGCCGACGCGGGATCGGGAGGATTCTTCGGTCTGCCCAGCACGCTGGAGAATTTCAGCGGCACCGTCATCATCGTCGACGACCCCGACACCATCGCGGCGCTGAACAGTGGCGGGCCCGCCGCCACCCGGTACCTCAACGACACGCTGCTGCCCACCGTGACAGACGAACTGAGCTGACCCATGACCGAAACCGTGACCGTTTCTCCCCGTGCACCCCGCCGCAGGATCGTGTTCGCCGGCCGCGGCGCGCTGACCGCACTGTCGCTGGCCGGTCTCGTCGCCGCGGCGACACTCGGATGCTCGACCACCGTGCACGGCGGCGCGTCGAAAGCTCCCCCGTCCGCGGACGCCTCGGACCTGAATCCCGGCAACTACCCCACCGCGCCGCGTCCGACCGGGGGCAAGGCCGGGCCGAAAGCCGGTCCCTATGTCGAGGCGCGGCGGATGAGCGACTTCGTGACGATGCCCTTCGAGGTCGACCCCGACCTGACCGGCGGGCTCGGCAAGATCGGCACCTTCAACGGCCCGTTCAAGGGCGCCGACGCGGTCGGCGTGATCTTCGACACCGTCTTCCCCGAGGCCGCCGGCCGCGACTACGTGACCGGCTTCATGACCAGCCGCGAACACACCAGCGACACCACGCCCAACCTGCACAACGCGGTGCTGCGCTACGCGACACCGGAGGCCGCGGCCGCGGCCGCGGCCGAACTCGGCACCAACGGCGGTCCCGATCCCACCAAATATCCCGACAACACCGCCCCCGACTCCACTCCGACCAGCATTCCGCGCCACGCCGAGACCCGGGCGATCACCTGGGGGCCGTCGGAATCGTTCACGGTGGCGGCCTACACCGCGCACGGCCCGTATCTGCTTGCCCAGGAGTCCTACTCCAAAACGGGCTCCGACGATGCGATCAACCTGGTGGCCGACGCCCTGGACAAACAGATCCCCCTGATCGACCGGTTCACCCCCACCCCGGTCGATGAGATCGCCGACCTGCAACTGGATCCCGACGGGCTGCTGGCGCGAACAGTGGAACCCCCGGTCGACGAGCGGGGCCGGTTCCGCTTCGGGCTCTACGGCGTCCACGGCTTCCTGGCGTACTCCGATGACCCGGCCGGCGACGAGAAGCTGCTCACCGACGCCGGGGTGGACCTGATCGCGCTGGCCGGCACCGATGTGTACCGCGCCCGTGATGCGGCCGGGGCCGATCAGATCGTCTCGGCGTGGACGGAGATTCGCGGCGAGGACTGGGATTCCATCGACGGCGTTCCCGGCCTGCCCGATTCGCACTGCTTCAAAACGGTGACCTCCCCGGGCAGCGACTACTCCCGCAGCCACTACAGCTGCCTGTTGACCGCCGATCGCTACGCTATCGACGTCGCCTCGTCCCAGAAGGACGCCGTGTACCAACAAGCAGCCGCCCAATACCTGATGCTCACAGCCGAGTGAGTCCCCGACGGGAGAGATCATGAGCGAACCACCGCACTCGCCGCCGCCGACGCAGGGTTGGCGGCCGACACCCCCGCCGCAGGGCCAACCGAACCGTCCGCCGGAGACGCGGGCCTGGCAGCCGGGGCCCCCGCCGGAGGGCCAGCCGCCGCCCCCGCCTGCCCACGGCGCCCCGAATCCGCCGCCCGGCCCACCGATGGGCCACCCCGGTCCGCCGCCGGGGTGGGAACCGACCGCCGCGATCACGCCGCCGGGAAACCGCGGCCGTTTCGGCGGTCCGAAGCTGCGCGCGGCGCTGCTGTCGGTGCTCGGTGTGGCCGTGCTCGCGGTGGCGCTGACCGGTTTCTGGAAGCCGGGTTTCCTGCGCACCGCCGAACTCGACGTGCACGCCGCCGAGGACGGGGTGCGCCAGGTTCTCACCGACCCCACCACCGGCTACGGTGCCTCCGACGTGACCGATGTGCGGTGCAACGACGGGAAGAACCCGACGATCAAGGCCGACGCCACGTTCACCTGCGAGGCGACCATCGCGGGAACCAAACGCACCGTCGAGGTCACCTTCGCCGACGAGGAGGGGTCCTACTGGGTCGGCAGCCCCAGCTGAGCGGCCATGGAACTCGGAGGTAATACGAACGCGGGCCGGCGCCACGTCGGCACCGAGACACCGAAGGCGCCCCGGCGCAGCTTGGATGCGACACGATGATCCCGATCGGTTCGATGGTGGCCGGCTACCGGGTGCGCCGCATCGTCGGTTCCGGGGGCATGGGCACCATCTACGCCGTCGACGACCCGCAGTTGCCACGCCTGGACGCCTTGAAGGTGCTCTCCGCGGAGCTCTCCGCCGACACCAAATTTCGGGCCCGGTTCATCCGGGAGGCCGACGTCGCGTCCGGGCTGGATCACCCGAACATCGTGTCGATCTACGACCGTGGGGAGACCCCGGAGGGCCAGCTGTGGATCGCGATGCAACTGGTCGACGGCACCGACGCCGACGCCGCCATCCGGGCCGGCACCATGACCCCGCACCGCGCGGTGCACGTGATCACCGCGGTGGCCGAGGCACTCGACTACGCCCACGCCCATCACGTGTTGCACCGTGACGTCAAACCGGCCAACTTTTTGCTCACCGGACCGGTCGGCGACGACGAACGGGTGCTGCTCGGCGACTTCGGCATCGCCCGGGCGGTCGACGACGCCGGGTTGACCGGCACCAACATGGTCATGGCGACCATGTCCTATGCCGCCCCGGAAGTCCTCTCCGGCCAACAGGTCGACCACCGGGCCGATTTGTATTCGCTGGGGTGCGCGCTGTTTCACCTGCTCACCGGCCAGGTGCCCTACGCCGACACCACCGGTGCCTCAGCCCAGGCGATCGCCCACCTGCAGCGCCCACCGCCGAAGCTCACCCCGCTGGCACCGGGCCTGCCGCCCGCCTTCGACACGGTCATCGCGACCGCCATGGCCAAAGACCCCGGCGACCGCTACCAGTCCGGCCGGGCCTTGGCCGCCGCGGCCAACGATGCGCTGCGCCAGCGTGATCACACCACCCATCCGGCGATCCCGTCGAGGGGCGACCTGCACTCGGCGAGCACCGTGCCGCGCTCGCCGTCCGCCGGCGGCGCCGCGGCCCGGCGCGGCAGGCGCGCCACCGTCCTCGGCGCCGGGGCGGCGGTCACCGTCCTGGCCGCCGCCGGCATCACCGCGGCGGTACTGACCAAGGCCAACAACGACACCCCCGAGCCGCCGCCGTCGACGTCGGCCGCACCCACCAGCACCCTGCCGACCGTGGCGGCCTCCGAACTGTCGACGCTGATGGTGACCGCCGACCGGATCAGCGCGGCGACCGGCGTTCCGGCCATGGCGCAAGCCGAACCCTGGACCAGCTTCGCCAGCGACAGCTTCGACAGCTGCGGGGGCGTGGTCTATCCATTCCAGAAAAAAACCTACTCCGGCAGCGGTTCCACCGACGAGTACGCGCAGATCTTCACCGAGGTCGGCTCCGACTCGAAGGTGAGCGCCATCCAGAGTGTCGTCGCGTTCCCGTCCGCGGACCTGGCCACCCGCTTCGTCGACCGGCAGCGGGCCCTGTGGCCGCCGTGCGCCTACAAGTCGGTGCGCGTGTCCGCCAGCGGCAGCAACCCCGCCTACCACTGGCTTCTCGGTGCGGTCAACACCGGTGACATCATGACGACCGCGGCGACCAAGGACGACACCAACCGGACTTGTCAGCACGCCCTGACCTCGGCGAACAACATCGTCGTCGACGTGATGGCCTGTTCGGAGACCAAGCCCGACGCGGCGCAGACCATCGCCCAGGCGATCGTCGACAGGATTGCGCAGTAGCGCGCACTCGGCTCCGTCGGCATGGGCACCGTGTATCCGGTGGCCCTCGACGTCGCTGCGGTGGACCGGGACAGGATTTTCGGCTATGCCTGGCTCACAGGTCATTTCCCGCATAGGACTGATTGAAGCTTTTGTTCGCCAGGGGGAAGTCGGGCACGATCGTGTCGGTCATGGCCACCGGTAGCCCCGGCCAGTTGAACCAGGACGGGTCGACGATCTTGGCGCGGCTGATCGTCGCATCGTTGGTCAGTTCGACGCGGTGCACAATGGTGCCGCGCCAGCCCTCCACGATGCCGACCCCGTCGGTGGCCCGGCCCGGGGCCGGCAGCGCCACCGCGACGTCCAGCGGGCCCTCATGGGTCTCGACGAGGTGACAGGCCAAAGCGATCGAGGCGGCGACCTCGTCGCGCCGTACCGTGTAGCGGGCCAACACGTCCCCGGCCTCGGCGCTCACCTCGGTGACCGGCAGGGCGGTGACCGGATGGTCGAGCCGGGCGTCGATATCCAGGCCGCTGGCCCGTGCGACGTAGCCCAGAGTGCCCAGCATCCGGGCGTCGACGCCCGGGAGTACCGCCGTTTGGGCGAAACGCTCGTAGACCACGGAGTTTCCGAGTGTCAGCGCCGCGATCTCGGCGACGTCCTCTCCGATCTGCAGCAACTCGGTGGAATCGGGCAGCTCCCGCACACTCACCCCGCCGGGCCGGATGGTCCCGCGCAGCAACCGGTGGCCGGTGACGCGCCGGTTGAGGCGCAGCAGGCGCTCGCGCACCTGCAGGGCGTGCGCGTTGGCCAGACCGAAACTGACGTCGTTGGCCAGTGCTCCGAGGTCACCGACGTGGTTGTACAACCGTTCCAACTCGACCAGCAGGGCACGCAATCGCTGCACCGAATCCGGCACGGCGACCCCGAGGGCGTCTTCAACGGCGAGGCTGTGGGCCAGCGCATGCGCGGCCGAGGTGTCGCCGCTGATGTGCTCAGCGAGGGCAGCGGCGTCACCGGCGGGTCTTCCCTCAAAAGATCGCTCGACACCCCGGTGGACGAACCACAGCCGGATCTTCAACCGCAGCACCGTCTCCCCGACGACGGAGAACCGGAAGTGACCGGGCTCGATGAGCCCGGCGTGGATCGGGCCGACCGGGATCTCGTAGACACCGGGGCCGGCGACTTTTTTGAACGGGTACCGGCCCGTCGCGGTGAACGGCGGTGGCGGTCCTGCGTTGCGCCGCATCGGATACCAGTCTTGCGGCCAGTGAGCGTGACGAACCAGACGGCGGGGACGGGGATGGCCGAGCGGGGTGATGCCGAACAGGTCGGCCATCTCGCGTTCGAAGCGCCCGCCGGGAAAGGAGAGTTCGGCGATCGAGGGTACCTGCGGGCGCTGAGCAGGAGTGGTGAGGCTCAACTCGATCCGACGGTCGGGTCTTCCGGCCAGAAACAGGTACACCACCCGCAACCGGTCCCCGTCGTCGTGTGCGGCGACCAATCCCAAGCGGAACCCATCGTCGAGGAGTTCTCGGGCGGCATCGGCCAGTTGGTGGTCTGACACGGTGCGGCGCTGGCGCTGTGTGGTCATCATCGCACCCCGAATTGGGTTCCGGCAGCGTCGAAGAGAACAGCCAGTGGCCCGATCGTCACGCCGAGTACCATCGAGATCGCGACGCCGGTCACCAGCGCACCGGCGACCGGGGTCGGGGTCACCACGACTGCGGGACCGTCCGGGGCCGGCCCGAACATCACCCGAATCGAGTTCCGGGTCAGTGCGGCGAAGGCAACGACGATCAGCACCAGAACCACGCCCAACACCCAGGCCAGTTGCGCGTCGGCCAGGGATCGGGCGATGGAGACCTCACTGGCGAACATCGCGAACGGGGGCAGGCCCAAAAGCGCGATCATGCCGACCGTGAACGCGGTGCCGAGCAGCCGCGACCGTGCGAACACGCCTGCTATGTCGGCTAGGGCCGTCGAGGAATAGCCGTGCTGTAGTTGACCGCTGGTCAAGAACAGCACTGTTTTTCCGACACCGTGCGCCAGCACGTGCAGCAGCAGTGCGGCGATCGCCAACCGCGTCCCGGCGGCAGCGGCCACGGCGATCAGGCCCATGTTCTCCATCGATGAGTAGGCCAGCATCCGTTTGAGGTCGGTGGTCACCGTCAGCAACAGGGCAGCGACCAACACCGTGGCGAGTCCGGTCGCCAGTAACCCGCCGCGCAGAAAGCCGGGGCCTACCGCGGCGTCGATGATGGGCTTGATCCGGATCAACACCGAAAAAGCCACCGACAGCAGCACACCGCTCATCAGTGCTGAGACCGGCGCGGGGGCTTGGCTGTGGGCGTCGGCCAGCCAGGTGTGAAACGGCACCAGGCCGACCTTGGCGCCGTATCCGACGAGCAGCAGAGCCGCGGCCAGCCGGGTGACCGCCGGGTCGAGCGCACCGGCATGGGCGGTGAGCACATCGAAATGCAGGGCGTCGTCGGCGCCGGCGCCGGCCAGGCGTGCGGTGAAGTACAGCAGGACCGTACCCAGCAGCGCGACCGCGATCCCGACCGAGCACACGATGACGTATTTCCAGGTGGCTTCCAGCGCGGTGTGGGTGCGCCGGTGGCCCACCAGAAAGGCGGTGGCGACGGTGGTGGCTTCGATCGCGACCCATACCACGCCGATGTCGTTGGCACAGACCGCGAGGACCATCGCCGACAGGAACAGCCCGGTCAGCACACCGTAGAGGCGTGCGCCGCGCCGATCGGTGTGCCCGTCGGCGAGTTCGGTTCTGATGTAGCCGACGCTGGCCCAGGTGGCCAGCGATCCGACGACTCCGATGACGATCAGCATCGTGGCCGACAGGGCGTCGGCGCGTAGCAGCCCGCCCAGGGCCAGGTGGTGCCAGTCGGCTCCGTGGCCACCGATGGCCAGGGCGGTCCCGCAACCGAGCACCCCCAGTGCCGCCGCGGTGGTCAGGGTCGCGGTCCAGGTGCGCCATCCCGCGATCAGCGTGCACAGTGCCGCGGCGGCGGGGGCGAGGATCGCGATCAGGATCGCTGTGGTCATCAGTCCTTCAACTCCTGAAGCTGATCGAGGTCGGCGTCGCCGAAGGTGCGGCGCAACCTGCCGGTGAGCACACCGATCACAATCAACGCGAACAACACGTCCAGCGACGCCCCCAGTTCCACGATGAGCGGGACGCCGGCGGTGAGCAGGAACGCCGCTGCGGTGATCCCGTTGTCCAACATGAGAAACCCGGCTGCCTGCGAGATGGCGTGTCGGCGGGTGGTCATCACCCACAGGCCCGTCAGCACCACCGCGACCGCTGCCGGCGCCGCCGCGGTCGTCGCCGCCGGCTGCAATGCCACGATCGGGCGCGACACCGCGAACGCCACCACCACCAGGGCGGTGGTGACCAACAGTGACGCGCCGGTGTTGACCAGTGGGGTGGCCTCCCGTTGATCGCGACGCTCCTGCCCGACCACCCGGCCCAGCAGCCAGGGCAGCAGCACCGCACGCACACCGAACACGGCGACACCGACGGCGATCAACGCCGTGTCCTGGTCGTGCACACCACGGACGATCGGGATCAGCGCCAGCGCCGCGCCCTGCGCCGCCAGCAGTCTCACGATCGCGGGAAGGTCCCGGCGCCACACGATGAGCACGGCGGCCAACAGCACCGCTCCGGCCGCAAGGTCCAACAGGCTCACGTAGTCGACCATCGGTTCAGCCCGATCCGGTGAAGAAGTTCGCCGACGTCACCGCCAGCACCGCCAACAGGAACGACCCGGCGAGCAGTTCCGGAACCCGGAACAGTCGCAGCTTGGCGATGAAGACCTCGGCGAAGGCCAACGCCACCGCCAGGATCGCCACTTTGGCCGTGATCGCCGCCGCACCGATCGCCAGGGTCGCCGGCCCCGGGTCGACCCCGGCGATCCCCCACGGCGCGAAGAGATTCGCCAGCAGCGCCAGCAGTACGGTCAGCCGCATCCCCGAAGCCCATTCGAGCAGGGCGAGTTTGGGCCCGGCATATTCGAGCACCATGGCCTCGTGCACCATGGTCAGCTCCAGATGGGTGGCGGGGTTGTCGATGGGCAGCCGACCGGTCTCGGCGATGATCACCACGACCAGCGCGACGAATGCCAACGCCCCGGCCAGCGAGATGATCTGCGTCGGGTTGGTCATCGAGTTCGCCACGATCGCACCGAGGTTGGCAGATCCGGCCGGGATCGACAGCGCGAACACCGCCACCAGGATGGTGGGCTCCACCAACGCGGCGATGGTCATCTCCCGGCTGGCGCCCATCCCGCCGAACGCCGTGCCGGTGTCGATCCCGGCCAGGGCCAACGCGACGGTGCCGAGGAACAACAGTCCGACGACGGCGACGAGATCGGCGACCGGATCCAACGGCGACCCGGTCGCGACCAGCGGGGCGATCGCCGCGATGAGCACGGTGCTGCCGGCCAGCACCGCCGGGGCGGCGGCGAACACCACGGTGGTTCCCTCGGGGATGATCGACTGCTTGCCGAGTTGTTTGCTCAGGTCCCGCCAGGGCTGCAGCACACCGGCGCCGACGCGTCCCTCGGCGCGGGCCCGGACCTGCCGCATGACACCGATGATCACCGGCGCCCCGAGGATGACCAGACCCAACTGCACCGCCCCGGCCAGATACGCCATCACCGTCACCGCGCCACCACCAAGATCACCAGCACGCCGACGGCGCCATAGGCCAGGTACAGGTGCACGCTGCCGGTGTGGGCTCGACGCATCAGCTGCGCGGCACCGGTCACCGCACGCAGCACCGGGCGGTAGAGCCGGTCCTCGACGACGTCGCTCATCGCGGTCCGATAGGAGATCGTGTCGACCAGATAGCGGGAGCCGGCAAGATGGGTCACCGCCAGCTCGGTGTCCGGTCGCAGCACGTCGGTGAACACCCGCTGCAGCGGCTGCGCGAACGATGTCGCGGTGTACTGCATCCGGGCACTGAGATCGTCGGCGCCACAAGCCCACAGCGGTGCCGACGACACCGCGGGGCGCCGCGGGGACCGCCAGCCGGCGAGAACGACCACGAGCACCAACGCGGCGGCCAACGCCGCGGCCAGCAGTCCCGGGCCCATCGAGCCGGCCATACTGGGCAGGCGCACGATCGCCCCGAGCTGCGGGGGGTCGACGCCGGCCGCGGCCGGCAGCACCTCGAGGATCCGGTCGAGCATCGGCGCGACCACGGCCGGGAAAATCGCCACTACCACGCAACCCAGCCCGGCCACCGTCATCGCGACCAGCATGCTCGTCGAGGTCTCCCGGGCCGTCGCAGCGGCGTCGGAGCGGGGGCGAGCGAGAAAACCGATGCCGAAGGCCTTGACCATCGCCGCGACACCCAGCCCGGCGGTGAGTGCCACGGCCCCCACCGCCAACGGCATCGCCAGGGCGATCACCGCGTCGGTTCCGGCGCCGGTGTGGATGAGCGACTGGATCAGCAACCATTCGCTGACGAATCCCGCGCCCAACGGTAAGCCGGATGCCCCCAGCGCGGCGATGCCGAACAGCACCGTGGTGGCCGGCATGCGTCGGGCCAAGCCGCCCAACCGGTCCAGGTCGCGCAGCCCGGTCGCCTCCAACACCGCCCCGGCGCCGAAGAACCCGAGGGTCTTGAACGCGGCGTGGGCGAGCAGATGCAGCAGTGCGGCGGTGAGCGCCACCATCGCAGGGGCGCGGGCGTCACCGGCGGCGAGCAGTGTGGCCGCGCCGAGGGCCAGCACCACCAGCCCCATGTTCTCGGTGGTGGAGTAGGCGAGCAGGCGTTTGAGGTCGGTGGCCACCGAGGCCTGCAGCACCCCGTAGACCGCCGAGATCGCCCCGACCGCCAGCAGCGTCACCCCCCACCAGCGCGGCCCCGGCCCGAGTAGCTGCAGGTCGATGCGCACCAGACCGTACACACCGAGGGTGACCATGGCGGCGCTCATCAGCGCCGAGACCGCACTCGGGGCCTCCGGGTGGGCCCGGGGCAGCCAGGCGTGCAGCGGGAGCAGGCCGGCCTTGGAGCCGAAGCCGAGCAGGGTCAGCACGAAGACGGTGTTGGCGACCCCGTCGGGCACGGTGGTGATCTCATCGAAGTCGTCGGCGCCGGCCGCCCCGGCCAGCAGCATCAACGCGGTCAGGATTGCGATGAACCCCAGTTGGGTCATCACCGCGTACACCACGGCGGCCGCGCGCACCGGTGCGCGCCGATGCCCGGTCAGCAGCAAAACCAGCGACGCGATCGCCATGAGCTCCCAGCCGAGCAGGAAGGTGGTGATCGTCCCGGCGGCCGGAACCGTCAGCAGAGCGGCCGCGAACGCCGGCATCCCCACCAACGGGGTGGCCCCCAGCCGTTCTCGGGCGGCGTAGCCGATCCAGTACACGCCGACGACACCGGCGACCGCGCCGATCATCACCATGAAGAAGCCGCCCAGCGGTTCGACCGACAGACGCACCCCGATCAACGGCAGCGCCCAGGCGAGATCGAGCTCGGGCCGCGATCCGGACAGGGCGAGCAGACCGACGACGATGCCGCCCGCTCCGACGAGGACCGTGGCGAGACCGCTGAGCAGGGCTGCACCATCGCCGCGGACCACCGGGGGGATCTCGCGTGCGGGGATCGACTGCGCCACCGTCACGTGCCCGTCACCGACCGCAGCGCCGCAATGATGGCATCCGGTGTCGGCGGGCAGCCCGGGATCTCGACGTCGACGTCGACGACGTCGGCCACCGCGCCGACCACCCCGTAGGCGTCGGCGAGCACGCCGCGCCCCAACGCGCAGTCGCCGCAGGCGATCACCACCCGCGGCTGCGGGGTGGCCGCCACCGTGTTGCGCAACGGGTCGACCATGTTGCGGGTGACCACGCCGGTGACCAGCAGCGCGTCGGCATGGCGCGGGGAGGCGACCAGGCGCACACCGTAGCGTTCGGCGTCGTAGACCGGGCCGAACACCGAGGCGATCTCGACCTCGCAAGCGTTGCAGGACCCGACGTCGACGTGGCGCACCTGCAGGCTGCCCCGCACCCCGGCCAGCGGTGCGACGACCGGGGGCGGCGCCTCGGGTGCCCGATCGGCGAGGCGGCCGCTTCGCAGGATCCTGGACAGCCAGCTCACGGCGCGCCTCGCAGGTCCTCGAGCAGCGCTGCCTGGTCGCTGAGCAGTCCGGCCAGCACGGTGCGCGCCACCGCGAGCAGGTCGGCGATGCCCGGTGAGGCGATCGAATAGACCACGGTGTTACCGGATTTGGCGGTCACCACCACGCCGGTGCGTCGCAACACCGCCAGCTGTTGGGACAGGTTCGACGCCTCCAGGCCCACCTCGGGCAGCAGCTCTCCGACGGTGCGCTCCCGATCGACGAGCAGCTCCAGGATGCGGATCCGCGCCGGATGCCCGAGCGTCTTGAAGAACTCGGCCTTCAGCTTGTACAGCGGCTCCGACATGGCCCCAGACCGTAGCAAAGAAACCAACAGTTGAAAACTTCTTCAATTGTTGGGGCTGGGTGGCTCGGTCAGGCCGGCCCTCCCGCACGGCGGGGATCTGTGCCCGCATTCACGTGCCGGCGATCGTCGAGGGCGCCGGCCATCCACCGCAGGACCGCGGGGATCGCCCAACCGGCGGCGATCAGGTGCTCGCCGGGAACGGGCAGGTAGTCGACGGTCGCCCCGCGGGTGCGCCAGGTGGCGACGAGTTCACGTGCGCCCTGCTCGGGGACGAATTGGTCACCGAGCATGCGGTCGCGTGAACCGTGATAAAGCAAGATGGGCATCGTGGGTGCCGCGGCGCCCGGCTTGTTGTCGACGATCACAGCCTGCGCGATCTCTGATTCCACCGGGTCGGCAACCGCGGCGATCCGTCCCAGATCGATGCGGGCGACACCGGCCGCCGCGAGGGGACTCTGGGGCAGATCCTTGATGAGGGTCGCCACGTAGAACGCGAAATCACCGAACAACTCGACCATCTCCGGGTACTCGCGGGCCTGGCCGATCACGGCCGCGGCGAACAGCCCCGAACCCAGGGCACCGTTCATGCTGCGGTAGAGCAACGCGTAATCCGTCGGTGTGCCGCCGGCGATCGCGCCGCGGAAACGAAGCTCCGGGGCGTAGGTCGGCTGTTCCTGGGCGGCCCACACGGTGGCGATGGCGCCGCCGCTGTAACCGTCCATCACCATGGGCGATTCGGCGAGTTCCGGTCGCAGTGTTCGCATGCCGCGCACCGAGTCCAGCACCGCGTGCGCGGCCATCCGGCCGGCCGAATACGCCATCCGCGGACCTTCGTGATCGGGCAGCACGACCGCGTAATTGCGGGCCAACAACAGCGGCAACAGGGGCGGAACATCGACGTAAACCCCGTGCGCGATGCGGTAGGACGGCGCGGCCGTCAGACCGAGTGCGTTGATCGGCTGGTTGCGCACCACCACCGGTCGCGGCCCGGGCCCCCGCCAGGGGCGGCGCGGCTCGATCAGCGTGGCCGTCACCGGCACCGCCTTCCCCGCGGTGTCGGTGGAGCGCACCATGAACCGGTGGACGTGTGCCCCGGGCATCGGCAGCCGCGGTGACACACGCTCGGCGCGCTGGATGTCGCCGTTGCCGCATACGGCGAGATCGCCTGCCGGGGCGTAGAAACCGGTTTTCGCGATAGGCGTGGGCAGGATCGCCGCATGCCGGTCGGCACGTTGCGCGTCGGTCAGCCGCCGCTGCGCCCAGTCGTTGAGGCGCCGGATCACCGTGGGGCTGCGCAGCGCCGCGGCTGGCCCGGCGATCGCGGCGACCGCGGTCGCGATGCCCGCGAGCGCGACCGTCGGCGAGACAGCGTTGAGCGACCGTGCCGGCACCGAGTCAGCGTAAACGGCGTGGCCGCTGCCCACCCGTCATGGCGGACCAAACCCGCGCATGTTCGCATGGATCCGCGATGACAACGGCGCACTGGTGGTGTGGGTCGGGTCGGTGGAGGAGAAGGACATGCTGGTGGCCGCCGACCCGGACACGTTCTTCACGACCGCTCACTACGACGGACACCCGGTCGTGCTGATCCGCCTTCCTGCCGTCGGCGTCGATGAGCACGGGCGCCACGCCACCGCGCCGCGTCGGCGCTGACCGGGCTCACCCGGGTGCTGGTTTGCGACGGGCTTGAGCCCCCCGCAGGGGCTGACGCCACCGATAGCGTCAATCCAGGGTTGACGGCCCCATGGCGTCAACCTATGGTTGACGTCATGGTTGACCCGACGCCCCTCGCGCAACCCGTACGCCTCGACGATCTGATCACCGCCATCACCGGCGTGCACGACGATCCCCTGGACCAGTTGACCGACGCGGTGCTGGCGGCCGAGCACCTCAGCGAGGTCGCCGACCATCTGATCGGACACTTCGTCGACCAGGCCCGCCGGTCCGGCGCATCCTGGACCGAGATCGGCAAATGCATGGGCGTCACCAAGCAGGCGGCGCAGAAGAGATTCGTCCCGCGAGCCGAGGCCGCCGGACTCGACGCCGAGCAGGGCTTCACCCGTTTCACGCCACGGGCACGCAGCGCGGTGGTGGCGGCCCAAAACGCCGCCCACCAGGCGCGCAACGCCGAGATCACCCCCGACCATCTGGTTCTGGGCCTGCTGCACGATCGCGACGCGCTGGCCACCGCGTTGCTCACCACCCAGCAGGTCGACCCCGATGCGGTCGTCGCCGCTGTCACCCTGCCGCCCGGCGGCACCGAATCGCCCGCGTTGATTCCGTTCAGCGGCCCAGCCCGCAAAGTCTTGGAGTTGACATTCCGCACCGCACTTCGACTCGGCCACAACTTCATCGGCACCGAACACCTGCTGCTGGCGCTATTCGAGGAAGAGGAAGACACCGGCCCCTTGCATCGGGCCGGAGTGGATCGCGAACGGGCCGAGGCCGACCTGTCTCGAGCCCTGGAGTCGATCACTGCGAACCTCGCCCACGGCGGCACCGGTCGCACAGGTTGAACGACGTCGTGGCCTGCCCTACCACCCGGACACCCCGCCGCATGTAGCGGGTGCGGGTGGTGAGGGCGGCGCGCACCAAGGCCACATGGGCGAGTGCGCCGGCGCCGCCCCAACCCCTTGTCACCCCAACACCGACCACGTCATCGTTAACTGTGCCATTGTCAAACGGCACAATTCGTGATGAACTGCTGCGCGTGACAGAATCCGACGAACCACATCTGCCGCTGGTGCCTGCCCACGCCTCACGCCGGGCCGCGCGAACCCGCGACACCGAAGAGGTGTGCTGATGTTCGCCCTCGACACTCTGCTCAACAGGCTGCGCACCGACCGGCGCTCCGCTGACGCCAAGGCGGTGGTCACCGGTGCGGGCAGCGGTATCGGGCGGTCTTTCGCCCTCGACCTCGCCCGCCGCGGCGGTGAGGTCATCTGCGCCGATATCGACCCGGACCGCACCGCGGAGACCGTCGCCTTGATCGACCAGTTGCCCACCGGCAGTGCGCACGCGGCACACTGCGATGTGTCCGATCGCGCCGCGGTCGAGAAACTCGCCGCGACCGCCCAGGAGGTATTCGGTGGCCCACCCACCCTGGTGATCAACAACGCCGGGGTGGGTATCGGTGGAAAGCCCGTCGGCGACATCGGCTTCGAGGATTGGGACTGGGCCCTGGGCATCAACCTGTGGGGCGTGATCTACGGCTGCGAGGTGTTCACCCCGCTGTTGCGGGAGGCGGGCCGCGGCGGCGTCATCAACGTGGCCTCGGCCGCCGGGTTCGCCGCCGCGCCGTCGATGGCGGCCTACAACGTCTCCAAGGCCGGGGTGATGTCGCTGTCGGAGACCCTGGCCGCGGAGTTGAACGACACCGATATCACGGTGACGGTGCTGTGTCCGACCTTCGTCAAGACCAACGTCTTCGACGACGGCCGCATCACCCCCGGCTCGATGAACCTGAGCAAGCGGCTGGCCCGCTGGACCGGGCTGTCGGCCGACAGTGTCGCGGCCCGCACCCTGGACGCCCACGACGCCGGCCGCCTCTACGTGGTGCCGCAGCTCGACGCCACCGTCATCTGGCACCTGAAACGACACCTCCCGGGCCTCTACGTGCGCGGCGCCGGGCTGCTCGGCCGGCTGCTGCCCGACAACTGACCCGCCCTCCTCTGAAAGGAAACGATCATGGCAATGGACATGGACGCCATGCTTCAGACGATCAAGGACCGGCAGTGGGCGCTGGCCGACATCGACTGGGATGCACCGGGCGCCGAACTCATCGAGCCGGAGTTGTGGGCCAAGCTCAAACCGTTCATGTCGGATCTGATGTGGATCGAGAATGTCGGCGCCCGCGGTTTCGCTGCGCTGGCTAAGAAGGCTCCGACACCGACGCTCAAGCGCATCTACGAGCATTTCCACGCTGAGGAACAAAAACACGCTAACGCCGAACTCGCTCTGATGCGCCGCTGGGGCATGCTCGACGACGACGAGATCCCAGCGCCGAACGTCAACGTGCAGTTGGTGATCAACTGGCTCGACAAGCACTCCGACGGTATGGGCCTGACGTTCCTGGGCACCGTCATCCCGATGTTGGAGGTGGCCCTGGACGGGGCGCTGATCAAGTTCATCACCGACGAGGTCAAAGACCCGATCGCCCAAGAGGTGTTCCGGCGGATCAACTCCGACGAATCCCGCCACCTCGCCGTCGATTTCGAGGTGATGCATCTGCTCGGCCAGGCCGGCATGCACAAGCTGCTGATCGAGTTGGTCGGCGGGTGGATCAAACCCTCTTTCCTGATCGGGGTTCTCAGCTATTTCCCGCTGCTGAACAAGATGCGCGACAACATCGTCGCGATGGGCGTCAACGAGGAGAAGTTGTACCAGGCCATGCGCCGGTTCCAAGGAGTCGGCGAGCGCAGCGAATTCACCCGCAGACTGCCGATGTACCGGATCGTGTCCTGGCAGGCCCGCAAGGTGATCGACCGCACCTCGAAATACCACTGGCTGGCGGACTCGCTGGTGAAGGCCACCAGCATCATCCCGCTGCCGTTGGTGCGGCACACCCCGACCTGGTCGCGGGAACTCACCTACGAGCCGGTCGCCTGAAGGAGTCGCACGCAATGACGCTCTCCGTAGCCATCATCGGTGCCGGCTTCGCCGGCATCGGCGCCGCGATACGGCTCAAGGGTCAGGGCATCACCGATTTCGTGATTTTCGAGCGGGACGCCGAAGTCGGCGGCACCTGGCGGGACAACACCTATCCGGGTGCGGCGTGCGACATCCCGTCGCACCTGTACTCCTACAGTTTCGCGCCCAAGCCCGACTGGTCGCGCACCTATTCGGGCAGCGCCGAGATTCTCGACTACATCGACGACATGGTCGCATCCAACGGCGTCGGTAGCCACATCCGCTTCGGACACAACGTGACCGGGATCGTCTACGACGCGCCCACAGGCGAGTGGACCGTGACTTTCGCCGACCAGGATCCGGTGCGGGCCCGTGCTGTCATCGTCGCCTCCGGCCCGCTGGCCAACGTCAGCTTTCCCGCCATCCCGGGCATCGACGACTACCAGGGCCACAAGATCCACAGTGCGCGCTGGGATCACGACTACGACTTCGCGGGCAAGCGGGTGGCCGTGGTCGGCACCGGCGCCAGCGCGGTACAGATCGTTCCGGAACTGGTCAAGACGGCCGCCGCGGTCAAGGTGTTTCAGCGCACCCCGGGCTGGGTGTTGCCCCGGGTAAACGCACACAGCAGTGAGCTGGTCAAGCGGATCTTCACGGAACTGCCCCTGGCACAGAAGGTGGCACGGTCGGCCTGGTACTGGGGCCACGAGTCGATGGCCCTCGGGCTGGTATGGGATACCCCGGTGACCCGCATCGTGGAGGCGGTCAGCGCGCTCAATCTGCGCCGGCAGGTCAAAGACCCGTGGTTGCGCCGGCAGTTGACGCCGGATTTCTCCGCCGGGTGCAAACGCATCCTGATGACCAGCGACTACTACCCCGCGCTGCAGGCCGACAACTGCACGCTGGTGACCTGGCCGATCGCGCGGCTGGCGCCCGACGGGATCCGCACCGTCGAAGGCATCGAGCATCAATTCGATTGCATCGTTTTCGCCACCGGATTCGACGTCTCCAAAGCCGGCACCCCGTTTGCGATCACCGGTGTCGACGGCCGGGATCTGGCCTCGGAGTGGAGCAGCGGCGCGTTCGCCTACCGCAGCGTCGCGGTCTCGGGCTACCCGAACCTGTACTTCACCTTCGGGCCGAACTCCGGGCCGGGCCACAACTCGGCGTTAGTGTACATGGAGGCCCAGATCGGCTACATCGTCGCCGCGATCGGTAAACTGCTGCAGTTCAACTGGAAATCTCTGGACGTACGCCCCGACGCGCAGGCGCGCTACAACGAGGACATCCAGCAGCGGCTGCAGTCCACCACCTGGAACTCCGGATGCCAGAGCTGGTATCTGACCGAGGACGGCTTCAACGCCACCATGTTCCCCGGCTTCGCCACCCAATACGTCAACCAGCTCAAGCACGTGGACCTGGAGGATTACAAGATCGTCGCCCGCCAGGAGCTGGGCAGCCCGGTTGCGGTCGGCTAGGAGCGGGCCGTGGTGGAGTACCGGATCGACGACCTGGCGCGGGAGGCCGGGACGACGACACGCAACGTGCGCGTCTATCAGGAGAGCGGACTGCTCACCCGCCCGGTGCGGCGCGGCCGGGTTGCCATCTACACCGACCGGCACCTGCGCCAGTTACAGACCGTCATCCGGTTGCTCGGCGAGGGATTCACCGTCAAGCACATCCTGAAGTTCCTGACCGGGCTGCGCGACGGCCAGGAACTGGCGGAGGTGCTCAACCTCGATGATCTGGCGGAGTTGGTCACCGCGCCGTGGTCGCATCCGGAGTCGCGGACGATGTCGTTGGCGCAGTTGACCGAGCGCCTCGGCGTTTTGGACGCGCCGACGCTGCGACGACTGTGCAGCACCGGGGTGATCGAGCCGACCGGTGACGCGGACAGCTACCTGGTGCCGGACCGCCGGATCATCGACGACTATGCGCAGCTGATCGCCCGTGGCATGCCGCTGGCCGCGATCCTGAAGGCCACCGCAGCCACCGACAAGAAACTGGACGCCGCGGCCCGCGCCATGGTGCGCCACGGCCACACCGAGATCACCCGGCAACGAGGGACCGGCTGGTACCCCAGTGACGACGCCGAACTCGCCTGGGCCGCCGACATCATCGCGGTGATGCGCCGGGTGGCCGGGCGCGCCGCGCACGCCAGTCTGGACCGGGCGCTGACGGCCGCGGTCCGCGACGAACTGGATGACTACAACCGGGCGGCCAAGGCGATCCCCACTGCCGAAGCAGAGTCCGGGGCTGTCGGGTCGGAGGCTCAGGAGGGGACCGCCTCCTGAGCGACGCCGTGGCCCGCGGGCCCGCCCGTGGTCGATGAGTTCGAGGACACCGTCCTCGGGGAGGAAAGCGAGTTAGCTCATCGACACCGAGTCAGCTTAAGCGGCACACCCGTGGCCGTGGTTCTGTTCGTCCTTATCCGGCGCGACCTCCGGGGAGAGACGAAGCCTGACCGTTCACCACGGTTTGGGGCAGCCTCCCGGCCCCTTAAGGGTCTCGGCCGCGTTGAAGACGTCCGGGCAGAACGTCCACGCCGATGGTGGCGGCGGTGCCCCTCCGCCCCGGTGTCGAGCCCGGCTGCCTCGACCCCATTTTCAACCTCGACGACGAGCCCAGTGCACTCGGCAACGT
Organism: Mycolicibacillus parakoreensis; assembly: GCF_022370835.2. The sequence continues at coordinate 604,001 of NZ_CP092365.1, read as the reverse complement.
CCGCAGCGACCAGCCCAGCCCCGTTATCAACGACCGATTCCTCCGTCACCGTCACTGCCAGCTCGGCGTCGGTTCCGGAATCCTCAGCGCCTCCATCGACGTCGGCTTCGGTCGATGTCACCTACAGGGTTGAGGCCGACACTCCGTATGTCGAAATCGCTTACGCGCCCGGCGAATGGCAGCAGTACACGTTGAACCTCTCGCAGCTCTACGGCCGCTACGCGCTATCGCTGCGGGCGACAGCCAGGAATATTGACGACTTGTTCGTCGCCATCCGTGGATCTTCCGAGCAGTACTGCCTGATCCGCGTCTCCGCTGTCGTGGTGGTAACCAACTCTGGTGCCGACCAGGCGGAATGCCGAGCATCAGCACCTGATGCGGCGACCGGTAGACGGAGTTCACCTGCTCGCCGTCCATGTTGGCCGACGCAGCCGAAGTGCCGCCGGATGTGTTGGTACGACGGAGCGTCTACGCCCTTCGTTGCTTTGGCCGTCAGTCATCGGCGTTGTGGCGGCGATCCCTGCCGGGACGTTGTCGTCGGTTCGACGTTGGATAAGCCGCGGGCTCCGAAGCCCGCTGAGTCCGAGTCGTGCCGGCAATCAGTCCGTCTGCGACCGCAGCAGGTCGCCGAGGACCGTGATCACCGGGGTGAGGACCTCGACCTCGGTGGGGGTGCCGACGCATTCGGTGATCCCGGCTCCGACGACGTTCAGTCCGCGTAGCGAGCCAAGCATCTCGACCAGATGATCGATGGTCAGCCCGTCGGATTCGGGCATGTTGTGGCCCGCAAACTCGCCCGGATCGAGCACGTCGACGTCGACGTGCACGTAGACGTGCGTGGCGTCGGCCAGCACCGCGGCCGGATTCTCGGTCTCGGTGCCCATGCCGCGGGCGATCATGTCCTTCTCCGCCGGGATCGCGCCCCGCGCACCGATCAACGCGACCTTGTCGCGGTCGACCGGCGGCGCGGCGGTCAATACCGGATCGCTCTCGCCGAGCAGGCCAGCCAGCACCATCGCGTGGTAGGCGCCGTCATGGGCGGTCTGCGGGGTCTTCAAGTCCGGGTGGGCGTCGAACCAGGCGAGGCCCAGGCCGGCACCGAAGCGCTCGCACAGCACCCGGATCGGCTCGAACTCGACGCCGCAGTCACCGCCGATCGTCAGGATCGGCTCCTCGACACCGGCGATCGCCGCGCGCTGGGCCGACAGGTTCGGGCCGGTGAGGATCGCCCGGTTGGCCACACCGTCCTCGCGCGGCGAGGTCTCGGTCGACGGCTGGACGGTCGTCACCGGCAACTGGAGGACGCGTCCGGCCAACTCGGCCAGCGCCCGGCAGCCGTCGGGCATCTCCGGTGCGCGCGGGGTCATCGCTCCTTGGAACTGGGGGACAGCATGGATCCTCATGGCCGCACCATACCGAGAGGCGGGTTCGGCGGTCTCCCAAGATGATGTCTGACCTGCGGTTATTTGGTGCGAGAATTCGATCCAGTCCGTCGCCGTCGCCGTCGCTGACGGTGCCCGGCACCTCGCGATCAACTCGCCAGCAGCGAGCGCACAGCGTCGGTGAACCCGACCGCTCCGGCCCGTTCAAGCGCAACGAGAACATCACCAACACCCGCGGGAGGGTTCTTCCGCCGAGCGGCCATCTCGATCAAGCAGCCGATGACACGAGACGCGTTGAGGTCGAGTGTGTCCAGCAGGAAGTCGTCGGACGTGACAGCGTGCAGTCCCCAAGATTCCAACGCTTCTGGCGGGAAATCGCCGATATTGTCGGTGACGATCGCGGAGGCGTTCCCCCGCACCGCGGCCGCATCCACATGCCGATCGTCGGGGTCGGCGAGTCCGACGATGCACGACTCCAGCGGCTCCCACCCTGTGACCAGCGCATCTTCGAATGCCGAGTTCATGTCGCCGATGCGCCCAAATGCACGTTCCTGTGTCATCTCAGGGCGCACTTCCACCAGGGTCCGTTCCAGCTCCTGCAGGATCGCTTCGCTCCACAACGGGTGGAACGCCTGCCGCATCGCCAACGTCAGCAGGAGGTCCGCTTTGACGATGGGCACGAGCACGCAGGTGTCCAGCACCGCCTGGAAGCCTGACATCAGCGCCCGGTACGCCGCGCCGCCCGTGCCTCGCGCAGAGCTTCTCGGTAACGCTCGGCGGGGACGTCGTAGAGGCCGTCGGCCTCGGCGTCTTCGGCGAGCTTGGTGAGCAGGGCACTGCGTTCGGTGGCACGCCGGCGCTGGTAGTTGAGTATCTCGTCGAGCCGCAGCCGACGGTGCCGGCTGCCACTGAGGCGCTCGGCGCCCAGTTCGCCCTTGTCGATGAGTTTGATGAGCGTCGGGCGGCTGATGCCGAGCAGGTCGGCGGCTTCCTGGGTGGTCAACCGCTGATCCACCGGGGCGAGTGTTACTGCCTTGCCTTCCTGCATCGCGGCGGCGACGCGCACCAGCACTTCGTACACTTCGGCCGGCAGTGGGGTCTCTTCCCCGTCGGGTCCGACCAGCTTGGCGGGTTCGGTGTGCCGTCGCAGGAACAAGCCCAGGCTCAGCAACGCGCTGGAGTCTTCCGGCGGCATGATGGTGTCTACTCCCAGACGGGAGCGGGGTTCGGCAGTCGGGCTGGACATACCACCATTGTCCGAATAATCGCAAAAATCGCAATATGCGGGTTGCGGGTAGTGACACTTCCGCACTGACATCGCCGGCTGCGCGGCATGGCAGTTCTGACCGGTGAACGCAGCCGGGTCGTCCAGGAGCCCGTGCCCATCCCCATAGACTTCTGTCACTGGTGACGAGGGGGTCGGCCTTGGGCGACTTGCATGTGGCGCAGATCAAGCGGCGACTGAAGGACACGACCTACCCGCACATCGACGTCTCCGACCTCAGCAAGCACGGCGCCGACTCCGTGGAGCAAGCTCGACTGACACGGGCGCTCGCGGCATTCGTGCTCACCAAGGTTGCCGGTCTCAGCGCTGAGGACGCAGCGGCGTGCGTAACCGACGGCCCGGACGACAACGGTGTCGACGCGATCGCGTTCGTCGACTCGGAACCCCCGCGTCTCTGCTTGGTCGAGTCGAAGTGGACCGACGCCGGGAACGGTGGAGGCGCGACGCTCGACGAGATGATGAAGTTCCAGAAGGGGCTTGCTGACCTCGTCACGATGAACTGGGAGCGCTTCAACCGCAAGGTGGCCGAACGGGTCGCCGAACTCGATAATGCGCTGCTCAACACCGACCTGCGCATCGAGGTCATCTTCGTGACGATGGGCACGCCCCAGGTCGCCTCTGCCGTGGCCGGCCACATGGACGACTGCATCGCCACCCTTAACGATCCGACCGAGGTCGCCCTGTTCACGTACCTGAACCAGGGCGCGGTCTACAAACTTCTCGTCGACGACACGCTCTCAGCGCAGATCGACCTGACTGTAGAACTGTCGGACTGGGACGCCTGGAAGGTCCGCCGGACGCTGTGTACGTGCGAGTCGATCGACAAGGCCCCTGCCGGCGGCACCGAGCGGCGTCAAGGGACGTTCGGGCTAAAGGGCGTCAGCATCGTCAACGGAGCGCAGACGGTGGGGACTCTCGCACGTGCACTACGGGCGGGTAAACAGCAGGAACTCGACGCGGTGCGGGTCATGGTCCGGTTCATCTCGCTGGAGTCCGCCCCCGAGGACTTCGGCAAGCGCGTGACGCGCGAAAAGCCACCTATACCAGGCGTCTTCCTCGGTGGCCAGGGCCGGGATCGAACCGGCGACCTTCCGCTTTTCAGGCGGACGCTCGTACCAACTGAGCTACCTGGCCGGAAGGCACCCGGCGTGCGCCGGGCGCGTGCGCCGTGCCTTGCGACCCTGACGGGACTCGAACCCGCGACCTCCGCCGTGACAGGGCGGCGCGCTAACCAACTGCGCCACAGGGCCTTGCTGTACTACCCGCTCCGCGTCGCCGCGTCGCGCGTACCCCCTACGGGATTCGAACCCGCGCTACCGCCTTGAAAGGGCGGCGTCCTAGGCCGCTAGACGAAGGGGGCCAGAACCGAATCTCTCCGGGGTACTCACAACGTGGTGTCGCTGGGAGCCACGCCAGCTTAGGGCACAGTATGCCCAATCCTCAAACGCGCCGGGAAACCGGAGACGTTATCCTGTTCCCCGCGCCCCTATAGCTCAGCTGGTAGAGCTACGGACTTTTAATCCGGAGGTCCTAGGTTCGAGTCCTAGTGGGGGCACCAAACCGGGTGGTCAGATCGCGTCGCCGCCCAGCGTCGCGCGTAGATAGGTCACGTCGGCGAACTCTGCGGCCAGCCCGTCCTCGGGGTAGTCGAACCCGTTGTCGGCGTGCAGTTGCGCCATGGTCCGCGCGTCGACCCGCCAGTCGGCCGCGGTCAGATGGTCCACGATGTGGGTGCGCTCGCCGTGGTAGATCAACTCGGCCACATCGAGGCTGAATCCCAGCTCGGCCATCTTCTGCCGCTGGTCGCGCCACTGTTCGGAGGCGAACGATTCGGTGTCGCTCACGAAATCACACGCCACGCGGCTACCGGGCGCGCTGAGGGCGGTGATGTTATCGAACAGCGCGTCTTGGGCGCCCGACGGCAGATAGACCAGCAGCCCCTCCGCACTCCACGCGGTCGGGGCGTCGCGGTCGAAGCCGGCGGCGACCAACGCGGCCGGCCAGTCGTCGCGCAGGTCGACCGCGACGGTGCGCCGCGCCGCGGTCGGCTCGGCACCCAGTTGCTCGAGGGTGGTGGTCTTGAACTCGATGACCTCCGGCATGTCGACCTCGTAGACGGTGGTGTCGGGCGGCCAGGCCAGCCGGTAGGCCCGGGCGTCGAGCCCGGCGGCCAGGATGACCGCCTGGCGCACCCCGTCGGCGGCCGCGTCGAGGAAGAACCGGTCGAAGAACCGGGTCCGCACCCCCATGCCCTGCGCCATGCGGTCGGGGTCGAAGCCGGATCCCTCGGTGACCGGGATCTGCCCGTCGACGAGCCGCGTGTAGACGTCGATGCCGACCGCGCGCACCAGCGGCGCGGCGAACGGATCGTCGATCAGCGGCTCCGGGCCGGCGGCCGCCAGCGCCCGCTGGGCGGCCACCATCGTCGCGGTGGCCCCCACGCTGGAGGCCAGATCCCAACTGTCGGCGTCACGACGCATGCGTGTCTCCTTCGGGTCGGCGCCGACACCACTGCGGTGCGACGGCCTGCACCCGACTGTAGCGCCGCATGCGGCGCACCCCGATCGGCGCCGGGGCGGCTCAGACCTTCGGGCAGTAGTGAATCGGGCTGTCGCGGTGCTCCAGCGGCGGCAGGTTGCGCGCCGGGGTGTGCACCAGCGGCGCATCCGCCGGGATGCGGCCGGTGGCGCGGTCCCAGCCGGTCCGCCCGCGCGGGTGCATCCGGTAGCGGCGCGGCACCAGCGTGAAGACCGCGTTGACCGCCTTGCCGAACTGCCGATGCAGCCACGCGTCGCGCGCCGACCACTCATAGCCGAGCAGGTCGCGCACCGGCTGGTCGTAGAGCCCCACGGTCACCCAGATGAACAGCGGGTTGACCATCCGTCGCTGCAGGTTCCACAGCCAGGTGGGCAGCCACGGCATGAACGGCGGCTTGTCCAGGGTGGACAGGTCCAGCACGTCGCGGGTGGCCTTATTGTCCTCGAGCACCTCGCGGACCATGTAATCCCAGTACTCCTGGAAGTCCTCCCAGGTCTCGGGCACCGGGCGCATGCTCATCCCGTACATCCGGTACCACTGGATGTGTTCGTCGAACAGCTGGCGCTTCTCGGCCTCGCTGAGCCCGCCGCACAGCCAGTCGCCCACGATCAGGGTGCCGACGAAGAAGGTGGCGTGCGCCCAGTAGAAGACGTCGGGGTTCAGCGCGTGGTAGCGCCGCCCCTGCGCATCGACGCCCTTGATGGTGACGTGGTAGTCGCGCACCTCCGCGCCGGTCTGCGGGGCCCGGTCCCCGTCGAAGACCACCCCGCCGATCGGGTACAGCGAGCGCATCAGCCGCGGCCAGCGCTCCTGGAAGAAGATGGAGTGCTCCTCGACCGCCGCGCCCAGCTGCGGGTGCATGTTCTGCATGGATCCCGCCCAGGGCCCCTGCAGCATGCCGCGCCAGTCCCCGAAGTATTTCCAGGTCAACGACTCCGGGCCGAGCGGAACGGTGTCGTAGCCGGAGGCGGAGACCGGGCAGCCGCCGGTGGTAGCGGGGTTGCTCTCGCTGGTCAGCGGTGTGGCCTGGGACGTATCTTGGGTCACGATGAGGACTTCCTGTCACGTCAGTCAACTTTGACTACGGGCGTTGTCACAATGGAGCATAGGAGGACGGGTGCCACCGAGTCAACGCCGGGGCCGCTGGTCGGGCGTGCCGCTGGCCGATCGCCAGGCGCTGCGCCGCGAACAGCTGCTCGCCGCCGGCGTGCGGATCCTCGGAGACGCCGGCGGCGCGCCGCTGACGGTGCGCGCGGTCTGCCGCGCCGCGAAGCTGACCGAACGCTATTTCTACGAAAGCTTCTCCGACCGTGACGACTTCGTGCGCGCGGTCTACAACGACGTCGGCGCACGCGCCATGGCCGCCCTGACATCGGCGACCACCGCCCGCGCGGCCGTCGAGGGCTTCGTCGCGCTGATGGTCGACGACCCGGTGGGCGGCCGGGTGCTGCTGTTGGGCCCGGAGCTCGAGCCGGCGCTGGCCCGCTCCGGGCAGGAGTGGATGCCGAACTTCATCGAGTTGCTGCAGCGCAAACTCACCCTGATCAGCGACCCGGTGCGTCAGGCGATGACCGCCACCAGCCTGATCGGCGGGCTCACCGCCCTGTTCGTCGCCTACCTCAACGGCCGGCTGCAGGCCACCCGCACCGAATTCATCGACTTCTGCGTCGAGTTGCTGCTCACCGCGGTCGCCCCCGACCCGGCCCGCTCACCGGCGTCGTGACCGCGCCGCGACCCGCGGCGCGCCCAACTTGATGTCACTGACGTTCACAGATACTCTTGGTGCAACTTACCGACACACATACCTTGGAAAGGCGTTGCCATGTCGGCTGAACCTACCGACCTGCAGTTGATGTACGACCTCGAGCCGGTCGCCGAGAAGTACGTCAACAGGCACCTGGAGATGGCCAAGGACTGGAACCCGCACGACTACATCCCCTGGTCGGACGGGAAGAACTTCTACGCGCTCGGCGGGCAGGACTTCCACCCCGAGCAGGCCAAGCTCTCCGACGTCGCCCAGGTCGCGATGGTGCAGAACCTGATGACCGAGGACAACCTGCCCTCGTATCACCGCGAGATCGCGATGAACATGGGCATGGACGGCGCCTGGGGTACCTGGGTGAACCGCTGGACGGCCGAGGAGAACCGGCACGGCATCGCGCTGCGCGACTACCTGGTGGTGACCCGCAACGTCGACCCGGTCGAGCTGGAGAAGCTGCGCATCGAGCAGGTGACCCGCGGGTTCAGCCCCGGCCAGAACCAGCAGGGCGAGCTGTTCGCCGAGAGCCTGTTCGACTCGATCATGTACGTGACGTTCCAGGAGCTGGCCACCCGGATCTCGCACCGCAACACCGGGCGGGCCTGCCAGGAGACCGTCGCCGACAAGCTGCTGGCCCGCATCTCCCACGACGAGAACCTGCACATGATCTTCTACCGGGATCTCAGCGCCGCCGGCATGGACATGGCACCCAACCGCGCGATGCACTCGCTGCACACCATTCTGCGGAACTTCAAGATGCCCGGATACACCGTGCCCGGCTTCCGGCGCAAGGCGGTCATGATCGCCGTCGGCGGCGTCTACGACCCGCGGATCCACCTCGACGACGTGGTGATGCCGGTGCTGAAGAAGTGGCGCATCTTCGAACGGGAGGACTTCACCGGCGAGGCGGCCGCCCAGCGCGATGACCTCGCGGTGCTGGTCGAGGAGCTCAACGAGGCCGCCGACAAGTTCGAGGAGCAAAAACAGCGCCGGATCGCCCGTGAGCAGAAGACCGGGCGCCGCACCTCCGCCCAAGAGGTCCTCGCCACGGCGGGCACGCTCACGCTCTCCCGCCGGTAGCCGCGCGTGCGGATCGGACCGATCACCCTGGCCAGTCCGGTGGTGCTGGCGCCGATGGCGGGGGTGACCAACGTCGCCTTCCGGACGCTGTGCCGGGAGCTGGAACGCTCGCTGATGGGCACCGTCAGCGGGCTGTACGTCTGTGAGATGGTGACCGCCCGCGCCCTGGTGGAACGCCACCCCGGCACCCTGCACATGACGGCGTTCGCCCCCGACGAGTCGCCGCGCTCCCTGCAGCTGTACACCGTGGACCCGGCGGCCACCTACGCGGCGGCGAAGATGATCGTCGAGGAGAACCTCGCCGACCACATCGACATGAACTTCGGCTGCCCGGTGCCCAAGGTCACCCGTCGCGGCGGCGGGGCGGCCCTGCCCTACAAACGCCGGCTGTTCGGCCAGATCGTGGCGGCCGCGGTACGGGCCACCGCCGACGTCGACGTGCCGGTGACGGTGAAGTTCCGGGTCGGGATCGACGAGGCGCACCACACCCATCTCGACGCCGGCCGCATCGCCGAGGCCGAGGGCGCCGCGGCGGTGGCGCTGCACGCCCGCACCGCCGCCCAGCGCTACTCCGGCACCGCGGATTGGACCCAGATCGCGGCGCTGAAGGAGGCGGTGACGACCATCCCGGTGCTGGGCAACGGCGACATCTTCGAAGCCCGCGACGCCCTGGCGATGATGGCCGCGACCGGCTGTGACGGGGTGGTGATCGGCCGGGGCTGTCTGGGCCGGCCGTGGCTGTTCGCCGAGCTGTCCGCGGCGTTCACCGGGGCGGCCGCGCCCACCCCGCCGACGCTGGGGGAGGTGGCGCGGATCATCCGCCGGCACGGCGAGCTGCTGAGCGCGCATTTCGGCGAGGACAAGGGCATGCGCGACATCCGTAAACACATCGCGTGGTATCTGCACGGCCTGCCCGCCGGATCGGCGCTGCGCCGGTCGCTGGCCCTGGTCAGAACCCTCGACGGCCTCGATGACCTGCTCGCCCGGCTCGACCCCACGGTCGCGTTCCCGGCGGCGGCCACCGGCCCGCGCGGCCGTCAGGGCTCCCCGGCGAAGGTGGCGCTGCCCGAGGGGTGGCTGAGCGACCCCGACGACTGCGCGGTGCCCGCCGGCGCGGACATCATGCACTCCGGTGGCTGAATCGAGACGGCCTCGCAATCGCGTCGGGCACCCCGGCTCAGTATCATCGAGTCAACTTTGCGTCGCCGCCCCGGTCGGCTCCCCTGCGTTCTCCGCGGCGGCCCGGCGTCTCGGTGTGCATCGCCGCACACGCAGGAACACCTGGCACGACCCCGCCACCCACCGCAGTTCGGAGGCCGCTAAGACATGAGTGACGGCGACAACGCCGCTGCCGGTCGGCCGGTCCGCGCGCCGTGGGAACGCTGGCAGCTCCCCCCGGCCGCCGAGCCCGACGCGGTGTATGACTACCCCGAAGACCCGCCCCCCGACTCCCCCGACCCCGACGACAACGCCGACACCGCCGAGATCCCGACCGGCAGCCACGCCACCGGGGAGCTCACCGTCGCCGAGCTCATCGCCCGGATCGGCGGGGCCGACGCCGCCGCCGCACCGCGGCGGCGCCGCCGCGGTGCGGCACCCGCCGACCCCGAGCCCGACCGCACGCCGCCGGCCGCGGCGCAACCGGACGACCCGACCGCCGACGCGGTCACCGAGGTGTTCCGGGCCCTCGGCGCCGAGGCGGAGCTGCCCGACCTGAACCGGTGGGTCCCGCAGCAGGAGCCCGCGGCGCCGCGCCGGCGGCGGCTGCCGCTGCGCATCGGGGCGAGCCGGCCCGCGCGCCCGCGCCGACCCGCGCGCCCGCGCCGGCGCATGCTGGCGGCGGGGCGGGTGCTGGCCGCGCTGATCGCCGTGCTGTCGCTGACGCTGACCGGCGGGGCCTGGCAGTGGAGCGCCTCGAAGAACAACAGCCTCAACACCGTCGCCGCGCTGGATTTCGACTCCCGCGACATCGTCGACCCCAACGGCCAATTCGGCGACGAGAACTTCCTGATCGTCGGCGTCGACACCCGGGTCGGGGAGAACGGCAGCATGGGCGCCGGCGGCACCGACGACGCCGACGGCGCGCGCTCGGACAGCATCATCTTGGTGAACATCCCCGCCAACCGCAAGCGCGTGGTCGCGGTCTCCTTCCCGCGTGATCTGGCGATCACCCCGATGTACTGCCAGGCCTGGGACCCCTACACGGGCGAGTACGGCCCCATCTACGACGACGAGACCGGCGCGTACGGCAACGACTGGATCTACTCCGAGACCAAGCTCAACTCGACGTTCTCCTACGGCGGCCCCAAATGCCTGGTCAAAGCGATCCAGAAGTTGTCGGGGCTGCAGATCAACCGGTTTTTGGCGATCGACTTCTCCGGGTTCGCGAAGATGGTCGACGCGCTCGGCGGCGTCGAGGTGTGCACCACCACCCCGCTGGAGGACTACGAGCTGGGCACGGTGCTCGCCCATGCCGGCCGCCAGAGGATCGACGGGTCCACCGCGCTGAACTACGTGCGGGCACGGCAGGTCACCACCGAGATCAACGGCGACTACGGCCGCATCAAACGCCAGCAGCTGTTCTTGTCGTCGCTGCTGCGCTCGCTGATCTCCAGCGACACCTTCTTCAGCCTCAGCAAACTCAACAACGTGGTCAACATGTTCATCGCCGACAGCTACGTCGACAACGTGACCACCAAAGACCTCGTCGACCTCGGGCAGTCGGTGCAGGGCGTCTCCGCCGGGCACATCACGTTCGTCACCGTGCCCACCGGCGAGACCGACGAGAACGGCGATGAGCCGCCCCGCACCGCCGACATGCGCGCGCTGTTCAACGCGATCATCGACGACGACCCGCTGCCGGGCGAGGACCCGACGGTCGACCCGGCGGCGGCCAGCAGCACCACCGCCCCGAGCCCGGACGCCGACCGCATCGACGCACTGGCCGAGGTGCCCGACGCGGTCACCGTGCAGGTCTCCAACTCCACCGAGGAATCCGGGCTGGCCGCGGCGGCCACCTCGCGGCTGGACAACTACGACTTCGACACCCTGACCCCCAACGACTACATCACCGAGCTGGCCACCACCACCGTCTTCTTCTCCCCCGGCAACGAGCGCGCCGCGGTCACCGTGGCGTCGGCGTTTCCCGGGTCGGTGATCAAACGCGACACCGGCAAGGGCCGCGTGGTGCAGGTGGTGCTCGGCTCCGATTTCCACTCGGTCGCCGCGCCGGCGGCCCCGCAGACCCCGGTCAGTGTGGCGCTCAGCCGCGCCAGCATGACCCCGCCCACCGACCTCCCGGAGGACCTGACCATCACCAACGCCGGCGACACCACCTGCGAGTAACCGGCGCCGCCAGGTAGGTTGAGAGCATGCGCACCGCCTACCATGAGCAGCTGACCGGGCTGACCGCGCAGCTCGCCGACATGTGCGGACTGGCCGGGGTCGCCATGGAACGCGCCACCCAAGCCCTGCTGCAGGCCGACCTGGTGCTGGCCGAGCAGGTGATCACCGATCACGAACAGATCGCGGCGATGAGCACCCGCGCCGAGGAGAACGCGTTCGTGCTGCTGGCCTTGCAGGCCCCGGTGGCCGGCGATCTGCGCGCGATCGTGTCGGCCATCCAGATGGTCGCCGACATCGACCGGATGGGGGCGCTGGCCCTGCACGTCGCCAAGATCGCCCGCCGCCGCCACCCCCAGCACGCCCTGCCCGAAGAGGTGAACGGGTACTTCGCCGAAATGGGCCGCGTCGCCGTCGAATTGGGCAACAGCGCCCAGGAGGTCCTGCTCTCCCGCGACCCGGAGAAGGCAGCCCAGATCGGCGAAGAGGACGACGCGATGGACGACCTGCACCGGCATCTGTTCAACGTGTTGATGGACCGCGAATGGAAACACGGCGTGGCCGCCGCCGTCGACGTCACCCTGCTGGGCCGGTTCTACGAGCGTTTCGCCGACCACACCGTCGAGGTGGCCCGCCGGGTCATCTTCCAGGCGACCGGGAAGTTCCCCGACGACGACACCCTGCCGCCGTCGTAGGCGCCGGCGCGGCGGCCGTCAGCCGAACCGCCCGGAGATGTAATCCTCGGTGGCGCGCTGCGCCGGGTTGGAGAAGATCTTCTCGGTGTCGTCGATCTCGACGAGCCGTCCCGGCTTGCCGACCGCCTCGAGGTTGAAAAACGCGGTCTGGTCGCTGACCCGGGCGGCCTGCTGCATGTTGTGGGTGACGATGACGATGGTGTAGTCCTCCTTGAGCTTGGCGATGAGGTCCTCGATCGCCATCGTCGAGATCGGATCGAGCGCCGAACACGGCTCGTCCATCAGCAGCACGTCGGGCTGCACCGCGATCGCCCGCGCGATGCAGAGCCGTTGCTGCTGCCCGCCGGAGAGCCCGCCACCGGGTTTGTCCAACCGGTCTTTGACCTCGTTCCACAGGTTCGCCCCGCGCAGCGAGTGTTCGGCGGTCTCGTTGAGGAGCCGGCGGCTGCGCACCCCCTGCAGTTTCAGCCCCGCCACCACGTTGTCGCGGATCGACATGGTGGGGAACGGATTCGGTCGCTGGAAGACCATCCCGATCGCTTTGCGGACCCCGACCGGGTCGACGTTGGGGTCGTAGATGTCCTCACCGTCGAGCAGCACCGAACCGGACACCCGCGCCCCGGCGACCACCTCGTGCATGCGGTTGAGCGTGCGCAGCACCGTGGACTTGCCGCACCCGGACGGGCCGATGAACGCCGTCACGCTGCGCGGCGCCACCGCCAGCGAGACGTCGGCGACCGCGTGGAACTCGCCGTAGTAGATGTTGAGTTCCTTCAGGTCCAACCTTTTGGCCACCGCGATGTTCCTCCTACACCTTCTTCGGCGCCAGTAGCCGCGCGCCGAGGCGGGCCGCGATGTTCAACACGGCGATGAGCAGGATCAGGGTCAGTCCCGCGCCCCACATCCGGTCGGTGGGCACCGGATTGGTGCCCGCCCCGGCGGAGGTCTCGTCGTACATCATGCCGGGCAACGATCCCATGAACCCCGAGAGCATGTCGAAGTTCATCGACTGCGCATAGCCGACGAGCACCAGAAGCGGCGCGGTCTCGCCCATCACCCGGGCCAACGCCAACATGACCCCGGTGACGATGCCCGACAGCGAGGTGGGGATGACGATGCGCACGATCGTCTTCCATTTCGGCACGCCGAGGGCGTAGCTGGCCTCGCGCAGGTCGATCGGGACGATGTTGAGCATCTCCTCGGCCGAGCGCACGATCACCGGGATCATCAGCAGCACCAGCGCCAGCGACACCGCCAGGCCGGACCGCTCGAAACCGAGGGTGGCCACCCACAGCGCGTAGATGAACAGCGCCGCCACGATCGACGGCACCCCGGTGAGGATGTCGACCATGAACGTGGTCAGCCGGCCCAGCCGGGTGCCGGCACCGTATTCGACCAGATAGACCGCCACGAAGATCCCGATCGGGATCGACAACGCCGCACACACCAGGCCCTGCAGCACGGTGCCGACGATGGCGTGATACGCCCCGCCGCCGGCGGTGAACGCGGTCATCCCGGACTGGGAGTGCCACCACCAGGTGCGGGTGCTCACCGCGGTGAACCCCTTGGAGACCACCGCGTAGAGCACCCACACCAGCGGTGCCAGCGCCAGCAGCATCGCCGCGGTGACCAGCACGGTGGCGCCCCGGTCGGCGAACCGGCGGCGCCGGCTCAGCCCGGCGAAGGTGCGTTCCTTCACCGGCCGGTCCAGCAGCGAGGTCATCGGCGGTTGCCCGCCGCGATGGTGGCGCGCGCCGCGGCGTTGACCACGAAGGTGAGCACGAACAACACCAGCCCGGCGGCGATATAGGCGCCCGCCTTGTACTGGTCGTTGAACTCCGAGGCGGTGGCGGCGATCTTCGCGGCGAAGGTGAACCCGCCGTCGAACAGCGACCAGCCGAATGCCTTCTGGGTGCCGCGCAGGATGATCAGCAACGCGATCGTCTCCCCCAGCGCACGGCCCAACCCCAGCATCGCGCCGCTGATGAACCCCGAGCGCCCGAACGGCAGCACCGTGGTGCGCACCACCTCCCAGCGGGTGGCACCCAGCGCCAGGGCGGCCTCGATCTGGCCCTGCGGAGTCTGCACGAACACCTCCCGGGCGACCGCGGCGATGATCGGCAGGATCATCACCGCCAGCACCATGCCGCCGGTGAACACCGTGCCGCCGCCGGCGACCGAGGCGTTGCCGGTGGCGAACAGGAACACCCCGCCGAGGTGATCGTTGAGCCACAACGCCACCGGGCGCAGCCACGGCGCGAGCACGTAGAGCCCCCACACCCCGTAGATGATCGACGGCACCGCCGCCAGCAGGTCCACCAGGTAGGACAGCGGCGCGACCGCGCGCCGCGGCGCGTAGGCGGTGAGATAGATCGCCACCCCGAGCGCGACCGGCATCGCCAGCAGCAGCGCGAACACCGACACGAACACCGTCACCTGCAGCAGCTCGGCGATGCCGAAGTGCATCGCCGAGGTGTCGGTGGTGATCCAGTTGCCGCCGTAGGTGAAGAAGTTCTCCCGGTTGCGGGCCAGTGCCGGGATCGCCCGCCACAGCAGGAACACCCCGATCGAGGCGATCAGCGCGACGATGAACGCCCCCGAGCCGACCGCCACGCCCCGGAAGACCCGATCACCGAGGCGGGCCTTGGCGGCGCGGGCCGGATCGGTCAGCCGCGGCGGGCGGGGCAGGGTCGTCTCGGCGATGATCTCGCCCGAACCGGCATCGGCCGGGTTGGGTGTGGTCATCGGTACCCCATCGCCATCGCCTCGGGCACCGGCGCTCGCCGGCACATCGGTTACTGGATCGCTTCGATCGACGCTACAAGCCGCTGTTGGAACCGCTCCGGCAGGGCGATGTAGCCGGCGGCGACCAGGTGGCGCTGACCGTGCTCGGCGGCGGCGATCAGAAACGACTTGACCGCCGCGGCGGTCCCGGGCCGGTAGCCGCCGGAGCAGACGATCTCGTAGGTGGTCTGCACCAACGGGTAGGCGCCGGGCACCGCGGTGCCGTACAGCGAATCCAGGTCCAGCCTCAGATCGTGGCCGTCGCCCTGGAACCGGGCGGCGTCGACGGCGCGCGCGGCCGAGTCGGCGGTGAGCGCAACCGGGCCGTGGCCGCTGTCGATGGCGGCGTAGCTCAGCGACGCCTGATCGGCGAACCCTTTCTCGACGTAGCCGAGCGCCCCGGGGGTGGCCTGCACCGCCTGCACCACCCCGGCCGATTTCTGGGCGCCCTCGCCGACACCGCCCTGGAATTCGGTGCCGGTTCCGCCCTGCCAGCGATCCGCGGCGGCGATGTCCAGATAGGTCTGGAAGTTGTCGGTGGTGCCCGAGGAGTCCGATCGCGAGATCGGGGTGATCGCCAGATCCGGCAGCGGCGCGTCGGGGTTGAGCGCCCTCAGCGCCGGGTCCGACCACGTGGTGACCACCCCGGAGAAGATATCGGCGAGCACGCTCGGGGTGAGCACCAGGGTGTCGACCCCGTCGAGCTGGTAGACCAACGCGATCGGCCCGATCACCAGCGGCAGGTTCCAGGCCGGATGTCCGGCGCAGCGTTGCGTCGCGGCGGGGCGTTGGCGTTCGGTCAGCGGGGAGTCCGAGCCGGCGAAATCGACCTGGCCGGCGATGAACTGTTCGCGCCCGGCCCCCGACCCGGTCGGGTTGTAGGCGGTCCTTTTGCCCGGGCACAACCGCCCCCAGGTCTGGTTGAACAGGGCGATCGCGTTCTGTTGGGCGGTCGACCCCTCGGCGGTCAGGCCGTCCTTGCCGCCGCAGTCGATCGAGACCCCGATCAAATCGGGGTCCACACCGAGGTTGTCGTCGCTGCCGCAGGCGCTGAGCACCAGCATCGCCGCCGTACAGACGGCCGCGATCAGCGTGGTGCCGGTGAGCTTTACCACTTACGTTTCCTGATGTTGGTCAAGCGGACGGGCTGACGTCCCCGCAACGTAGGCGGCGGTGATGAACGCGAGGTAAACACCGCGGTCGGCTCAGGCCCGGTAGGCGGTGTCGACGCTGTGCACGGTGAAGCCCAGCCGCCGATAGGTGCGCACCGCGGCGGTGTTGTCGGCCTCGACGTAGAGCAGCACGGTCGGATCGGCCGACTCCGCCAGCCGGTCGGCGAGGTGGGCCAGGCCGACCGCGGTCAGCACCGCCCCCAGCCCCCGCCCCTGGGCCGCCGGGTCGACCCCGACGACGTAGACCTCCCCGGCCACCCCGAGACCGGGCTGATCGGAATGGATCTTGGTCCAGTGGAAACCCAGCAGCGTCTCGCCGGTGGCGGTGCTCTCCACGGCCAGAAACAGCCCCGCGGGGTCGAACCACGGCTGGCGCAGCTCCTCGGCCAGGTCGGCGGCGCTCCAGCCGCCCTGCTCGGGATGCCAGGCGAACGCCGCGTTGTTGACCCGCAGCAACTCGGCGTCGTCGGCCGGGCCGCGGTAGCTGCGGATCGTGACCCCGTCGGGCGCCGCCGGCGCGGCGGGCAGCTCGCGCAGCGAGCGGCGCATCTGCATCAGTTCCCGGGCCGGCACCAGGCCCAGCGCGGCGGCGGTGGCCGCGGCCGGCGCCAGCGTGCCGTGCGCCCAGAACCGGGCGCTGCCCTGGGTGCGGGCCAGCGCCGCCTCGATCAACGCCGATCCTAGGCCGCGGCGGCGGGACGGCACGGCGACGACCAGTTCGGCCACCGCGGGCGACGCCGCGCTCGGCGGCGTCAGGTTGAGGTAGGCCGCCAGTCCGCGGTCCCCCTCGACGAGCAGGTGCTCGGTGTGCTCACCGTTCAGGGCGCGCAGCACCGCGTCGCCGACCGGGGCCACCCCGTCGGCGGCGGTGGCCGTCGCGACCAGGTCACGGACCTGGTCGCGGTGCTCGGCGCTGAGATCGGTCAGCCAGGCGTCGGTGCTCATCGTTGCGGGGGGTTCTCCGGTTCGGGTTCGTCGTCCCCGGCCGGTTCGGGCGGCTCGGGGGGTTCGGTGTCGGCGTGGCGGTCGCGGGCGGGGCGCACCGCCTTGTACCCGACGTTACGGACCGTACCGATCACCGAGTCGTACTCAGGGCCGAGTTTGGCCCGCAGCCGGCGCACGTGCACGTCGACGGTGCGGGTGCCGCCGAAGAAGTCATAGCCCCACACCTCCTGCAGCAGCTGCACCCGGGTGAAGACCCGGCCCACATGCTGGGTCAGGTATTTGAGCAGCTCGAATTCCTTGTAGGTGAGGTTCAGTGGCCGGCCGCGCACCCGCGCGATGTAGGTGTTCTCGTCGATCACCAACTCGCCCAACACGATCTGGCTCGACGGGATGTCGTCGGGCTCCTCTCGGCGGTCGCCCAGCAGACGCAGCCGCGCGTCGAGTTCGGCCGGGCCGGTGGTCGGCAACACCAGGTCATCGAGACGCCACTCGCCGTTGAGCGCCACCAGACCGCCCTCGGCGACCACGGCGAGCACCGCGGCGGTGCGCCCGGTGCCGGCCAGCAGCCGGCACAGGTTGCGGGCGCCGACCAGGTCGGTGCGCGCATCGATGAGCACCACGTCGGCGTCGTCGGTCTCCAGCAGCGCCGTCACGGTCATCGGGGCCGTGCGCACCGCGTGGGTGAGCAGCGACAGCGCCGGAAGCACGGTGTCGGGGTGGGGGTCGGCGGTGAGCAGCAACAGGTCCAACAGGGCTCTCCAGCGTCGGGGGCGCGGTTCCCCGGCCCTTCTACCTACGTCGTTTGGCCACACTCCGTTGCGCACCAGGTGCTGTCACAATACCGTGCCACCTGCTGTTTCCCCTCGCACCGGGGGGCGATTGGCATACCGTCGGCACCCGGCGGCCGCACTGGTGAACAATGTGCGGGTGCGCACGGTATGGCGGGTCGGGCTTGCGGCGGTGCTGGGGTTGACGCTCGCCGCCGTCGGCGTCGACTTCGCGACCAGCATTTACGCCGAGTACCGGCTGTCGCGGTCGGTGCGCGCGGCGGCCGGGCTCGACTCGGACCCCAACGTGGCGATCCTGGGGTTCCCGTTCCTGGCGCAGGCCCGCGCCGACCACTTCGCCGAGCTGGAGATCAAGGCCGTCGACGTCGCCCATCCGCGGGTGCAGCGCGCAGCGCTGGAGGCCACCATGCACTCCGTCGACCTGGTCGACCGCTCCTGGCTGATCGAGCCGGACGCGACCCTGCACGTCGCGACGTTGGAGAGCCGGATCATCATCGACTCGCGTCACCTGGGCCAGTTCATGGGGATCCGGGATTTGATGGTCGAGGCCCCGCCGGCCGACACCAACGACGCCACCGGCGGCACCACCGAATCGGGGATCTCCCGCGCCGACGGGTTGGTGTTCACCGGCACCCCCACCGCCGCCGACTTCGACCGGCCGGTCAGCGTCTCGGTCGACCTGTCCATCGCCGGGCCCGACCGCTCGACGCTGGTGATCACCCCCACCGGCATCCTCACCGGCCCCGACACCGCCGACCAGCAGGTTCCCGAGGAGCAGCAGACCGCGGTGTTCGCCGCGTTCGCCGCGCGCCTGCCCGATCAGCGGCTGCCGTTCACGGTGGCGCCGACCAACTGGGGCGCACGCGGCTCGGAGGTGATCATCGAGGGCATCACCGACGACGTCACGATCACCTTGCCGCAGTTCCGCCCGCCGGGACCGCGCCCGTGATCACCGCACTGGTCGTGCTGGCCGCGGCGCTGGCGGTGGCCGCGGTCGTCGGCGCGCTGGCGACCCGGCGCCGCGGGGCGCTCACCGCCACCACCGTCGCCCCGGCGGCCGAGCCCACCGCGCTGGGTCTGGCCGTCGACCGGCCCACCGTGGTGCTGTTCTCGGCGCCGTGGTGCGGGCCGTGCGCGGCGGTGCGCCGGGTCGTGGAGCAGACCTGCGCCGAGGTCGACGGGGTGGCCCACACCGAGATCGACATCGACGCCGATCCCGAGGCCGCGCGCACCCTGTCGGTGCTGTCGCTGCCCACCACGGTCGTCTTCGACGCCGCCGGGCGGCAGCGTTACCGCAGCACCGGGGTGCCGTCGGCGGCGGATCTGCGGGCCGTGCTGCGGGAGCTGCTGGCTTGATCGGTGCCCCATTGGGTAAGCTGGCCGCCGTGTTAGCCCGCCTTGAGCTTGTGCTCACCAAGCGCCGCGCAGTCGACCTGTGCCGCGTTGCGGGTTGCTTCTGTTGTTGCTGTCGCTGACCAGCGCGCTGCTTCGCGCGCTCCGGGCAGCCGTTTCGGGCTGATCCCTCCCTTTTCCGGTACAGCAGAGCAGCAGGAGCATCACATGTCGATCACCACCGCCGTCCCCGCGGGCATCGAGCTGTCGCGGCGGCCCGGTGGCGCTGCTCAACGCGGCATTCGGGATCTGCCTGGGCTGTCGGCTCGACTCCCTGTTCGCCCGGGCCCGGGGTTCGGTGCATCGTTTGTCCGCTACTGGAAAGGATTGTGTTCATGAGCCGTTCTGATGTCCTGGTCACCCCCGAGTGGGCCCAGGACCACCTCGACGCCGACAAGACCGTCTTCATCGAGGTCGACGAAGACGTCAGCGCCTACGACACCGGGCATCTGCCCGGCGCGGTCAAACTGGACTGGCGCGACGATCTTCAGGACCCGGTGAAACGGGATTTCGTTGACGCCGAACAGTTCTCCAAGCTGCTCTCGGAACGCGGGATCGCCAACGACGACACCGTCATCCTCTACGGCGGCAACAACAACTGGTTCGCCGCCTACGCCTACTGGTATTTCAAGGCCTACGGCCACTCCGACGTCCGGTTGCTCGACGGCGGCCGCAAGAAGTGGGTGCTCGACGGGCGTCCGCTGTCGACCGAGCCGGTCACCCGCCCGGCGACCTCCTACTCGGCGCAGCCCCTGGACAACAGCATCCGGGCGTTCCGCGACGACGTGATCGCCGCGATCGGCTCGGCCAACCTGGTCGATGTGCGCTCCCCGGAGGAGTTCTCCGGCGCGATCTCCGCGCCGGCGCATCTGCCCCAGGAGCAGAGCCAGCAGCGCGGCCACGTGCCCGGCGCGATCAACGTGCCGTGGAGCCGGGCCGCCAACGACGACGGCACGTTCAAATCCGACGAGGAGTTGACCAAGCTCTACGCCGACGCCGGTCTGGACCCGCAGCGCGACACCATCGCCTACTGCCGGATCGGGGAGCGCTCCTCGCACACCTGGTTCGTGCTGCAAGAACTGTTGGGCCACAAGAACGTCAGGAACTATGACGGCAGTTGGGTGGAATACGGCTCCCTGGTGGGCGCCCCGATCGAGTTGGGAAGCTGAATATGTGCTCTGCACCGAAACAAGGACAGACCTTGCCGGCCGGGGTGGACCCGGAGACCGAGACCGTCATCACCGGCCGGGTCATCGACGGGTCCGGACAGGCCGTCGGCGGGGCGTTCGTGCGCCTGCTGGACGCCTCCGACGAGTTCACCGCCGAGGTGGTGGCGTCGGCGACCGGGGACTTCCGGTTCTTCGCCGCCCCGGGGTCGTGGACGCTGCGGGCGCTGTCCCCGGTCGGCAACGGCGACGTGGTGATCGCGCCGACCGGCGCGGGCATCCACGAGGTCGACGTCAAGATCGCCTGATCGCCGCCGTCTCGGTGGGCCGGCCGCCCGGGCGGCGGGCCCACCGGGACGGACCGTAAACTGACCCTCGTGGTGTTGTTCTTCGAGATCATGCTGGTGTCGGCGACCCTGGTCATCACCTGGTTCGCGCTGTATGTGCTCTACCGGCAGTTGACCGACGAATCGTGATCCGGTGAGCGCGTCCGGCCAGGAGCCCGGCTCCGGGGACCGCGCCGTCGCCGCGGCCGCCCAGCGCGCCCAGCACACGGCCGGGCGCAACATCCCCACCTTCGCCGATTTGCCCGCACCCGCCGACACGGCGAATCTGCGGGAAGGCGCCGACCT
Organism: Mycolicibacillus parakoreensis; assembly: GCF_022370835.2. The sequence continues at coordinate 583,041 of NZ_CP092365.1, read as the reverse complement.
GCACGGAGCCCTGTTGGCCCTGCTTCCGCTGGTCGGGGTGTGGCGCGGGGACGGCGAGGGCCGCGACACCGACGGCGACTATCGGTTCGGTCAGCAGATCGTGGTCTCCCACGACGGCGGCGACTTCTTGAACTGGGAGTCGCGCACCTGGCGGCTCACCGACGACGGGCGCTACCACGGCGCCGGGCTGCGCGAGGTGGGGTTCTGGCGGTTCGTCGCCGACCCCGAGGACCCCGACGAGAGTCAGGCCATCGAGCTGCTGCTGGCCCACTCGGTGGGCTACGTCGAGTTGTTCTACGGTCGCCCGCACAGCCAGTCGTCCTGGGAGTTGAGCACCGACGCCCTGGCCCGCAGCCGGTCCGGGCTGCTCGTCGGCGGCGCGAAGCGGCTCTACGGCATCGTCGAGGACGGTGATCTGGCCTACGTCGAGGAACGGGTCGGCGCCGACGGCGCCTTGGTGCCGCACCTGTCGGCGCGGCTGTCCCGGTTCATCGGCTGACCACGGCGCTCACGACGTGACGGCGGCGACGACGAGGTCGTCGAACTGCCTGCCCAGCGTCGGCGTCGCCAGCCGGGTGCCGTTGAGGGTGTGCACCCGCGCCGCCAGGGTGACGCTGGAGACCAGCCACACCCCGTCGGCGGCGAGCAGGTCGGCGACCTGCAGCGAGCGGTACTCACAGGCGGAAAAGTCCGAGGAGTCGGTACCGGCCAGCGCGAACAGCGCGCGCTGGGTGGTGCCCTCCAGGATCGGCTGGGAGTGCGGCGGGGTGAGCAGCCGGACACCGTCGTCGTCGGGCTGGGCGATCACCACCGTCGACCGCGGCCCCTCGAGCACCGTGCCGTCCGGGCCGACGAAGATCACGTCGTCGGCGCCGCGGCGCGCGGCGTGGCGCAGCGCGGCCATGTTGACCCCGTAGGACAGCGTCTTGGCCCCGGCCAGCAGCCACGACTCGGCGCCGGTGGGCAGCCCGCGTTGCAAGGTGATCGCCGCCACCCCGTTCGCGCGGGTGTCGCGGATCCGGTCGGGCAGCGCGGTGAGCAGCACATAGCAGGTGGGGTCGGCCCCGTTTTCCCGGCCGCGGCTGTAGATCAGCCGCAGGATGGCTTCGGCGGGGCCGGGCCAGTGCCGCACGGCCACGGCGATGGCCTCGCGCCAGGCCGCCAGGTCCGGCGCCGGCAGGTCCATCAACTCCGCCGAGCCGGCCAGCCGGCGCAGATGCGCCTCGACCAGGCAGGCCCGACCGTTTCGGACCAGCAGGGTCTCGAAGACGCCGTCGCCGCGCAGCGCCGCCAGATCGTCGGCGTAGAGCAGCGGCGCGTCCGGCGGGTGGGTCCGGCCGTCGAGGGTGACGATCACGCCCGGTCCGGTCTCGGCCGGGTCGGGTCGGTGCGGCGCCGGGTGTCCCATGGGGTGTCGAGGTCCGTTCCGTTGGTGCTGACGCGGTCGAGCGTCCGCGTCGGGTCGGTCGACTCGACAGTACGGCTCGGCCCCGGCGCTCGCTCACCCGCCGGTCCGGTGTCGGCCAGCAGCTGCCGCATCGCGGCCAGGTCCTCGGCCTCACCGTCACGGCGGGTGGATGGGCCGGCCGCCCCCAGCAGCCGCGCGAACTCGGCGCCCGCCCGGTCGATCCGTGCGTTCAACGCGGCCTGCCGCGCCCCGAAGTCCCCGGTCGCCGCGTAGACGCCGGTCGGCGCCACCAGCGCCCGCAGATACGCGAAGAGCGGCCGCAGCGCATGATCGAGCACCAGGGAATGCCGTTCGGTGCCGCCGGTCGCGGCGATCAGCACCGGCATCCCGGCGAGGGTGTCCTGCGGCAGCACGTCGAAGAACGCCTTGAACAGTCCGCTGAACGAGGCGTTGAACGCCGGGGTGACCGCGATCAGCCCGTCGGCGCCGGCCACGGCGTCGAACGCCGCCGCCAGCTGCGGTGCGGGCACCCCGGTGGCCATCGCGTCGACGATCGCGCGGCCCAGCACCCGCAGGTCGATCACCGTGACCCCGACCGGTCCGGCGTCACCGGCCGCCGCGGCCCGCACCGCCGCGGCGAGCCGATCGGCCAACAGCCGGGTCGACGACGGCTCCCGCACGCCGGCACTGACCACCGTCACCGTCGTCATGCCCGCACCTGCGCCTCGGTGCCGGCCCCGGCGGCCGCGGCCACCGCGGCCGCATGGGTGGGGGCGTCGGGGACGTGGGCCGGGCGTCCGCGGGCGAACTCCGCGCGCAGCACCGGCAGGACCTTGTCGCCGAGCAGGTCGAGCTGTTCGAGCACCGTCTTCAGCGGCAGCCCGGCGTGGTCGACGAGGAACAGCTGGCGCTGATAGTCGCCGACGTAGTCGCGGAAGCCCAGCGTCGCGTCGATCACCTGCTGCGGGGACCCGACCGTCAGCGGGGTCTGGGAGCAGAACTCCTCCAGGCTCGGGCCGTGCCCGTACACCGGCGCGTTGTCGAAGTACGGCCGGAACTCCGCGACGGCGTCCTGGCTGTTGGGCCGCATGAAGACCTGTCCGCCCAGCCCCACGATCGCCTGGTCGGCGTCGCCGTGGCCGTAGTGGGCGTAGCGCTGCCGGTACAGCTGCACCATCCGTTGAGTGTGGGAGGCCGGCCAGAAGATGTGGTTGGCGAAGAACCCGTCGCCGTAGTGGGCGGCGAGCTCGGCGACCTCCGGGGTGCGGATCGCACCGTGCCAGACGAACGGCGCCACGCCGTCCAGCGGGCGCGGGACCTGGGTGAAGCCGTGCAGCGGGGTGCGGTACTCCCCGCTCCAGTCGACGACGTCCTCGCGCCACAGCCGGCGCAGCAGCCGGTAGTTCTCCACCGTCAACGGCAGCGCGGTGCGGATGTCGCGACCGAACCACGGGTAGACCGGGCCGGTGTTGCCGCGCCCGAGCATCACATCGACCCGGCCGCCGGCGAGGTGCTGCAGCACGGCGAAGTCCTCGGCGATCTTCACCGGGTCGTTGGTGGTGATCAGCGTCGTGGCGGTCGACAGCGTGATCCGCTCGGTCTTGGCGGCGATGTAGGCCAGCAGCGTGGTCGGCGACGACGGCACGAACGGCGGGTTGTGGTGCTCGCCGGTGGCGAAGACGTCCAGCCCCACCTCCTCGGCCTTTCTGGCGATCGTGACGGTGTCAGCGATCCGCTGCGCCTCGGTCGGGGTGCGACCGGTGGTCGGATCGGCGGTCAGGTCACCGACGGTGAAGATCCCGAATTGCATACCGGACACGACGGTCCTCCTCTCGCCCCGGACGCGGTCGCCCGCGCCGGCTCATTCGTGCGTCGCCCCCCACAACTAGTTGCGTAGTCAACTTATTTCCGGCGTCGTCGGCGAACCGGGCCTGCCCCGACGTCTGGGACGCTCGTACAGTTGAGGTGTGCCACCTGTACCTGCCCCCGACACCGGACCCGACGCCGGAGCGATCTGGCACTACGGCGACCCGCTGGGCGAACAACGCCGCGCGCGCACCGCCGCGGTGGTGATCGACCGCTCCCACCGGCCGGTGCTGACGATCAGCGGACCGGACCGGTTGAGCTGGCTGCACACCCTGTGCACCCAGTACGTCGAGGACCTGCCCGACGGCGCGACCGTGGCGAACCTCTGTCTGGACGGGCGCGGACGTGTGCAAGATCACTGGATCCAGACCGAGTTGGCCGCGGTGAGCTATCTGGACACCGAACCGGGCCGCGGCGAGGCGCTGCTGAACTACCTGACCAGCATGGTGTTCTGGGCGGACGTGAGCCTGCAGACCGCGGATCTGGCGGTGCTCTCGCTGCTCGGGCCCGGCCTCACCGACCCGCGGGTGCCCGCCGCCCTGGGGATCACCGCGCTGCCCGACGCGGCCGCCGCGGTGGCGCTGCCGACCGGCGGACTGCTGCGCCGGATGCCCGGCGCCCCCGCCGAGGCGCCCGAGCTGGATGCTCTGGTGCCCCGCGAGCAGGTCACCGCGGTGCTCGACCGACTCGCCGAGGCCGGGGTGCACCCGGCCGGGGTGTGGACGTTCGAGGCGCATCGCGTCGCCGCGGTGCGTCCTCGCCTCGGTGTGGACACCGACGAGCGGACCATCCCGCACGAGATGGGCTGGATCGGCGGCCCGGGCACCGGTGCGGTGCACCTGAACAAGGGCTGCTACCGCGGCCAGGAGACCGTCGCCCGGGTGCACAATCTGGGTAAACCCCCGCGGATGCTGGCGCTGCTGCACCTCGACGGGTCGGTGGACCGCCCCGCCCCCGGCGACCCGGTCACCGCCGGCGGCCGCACGGTCGGGCGGCTGGGCACCGTGGTCGACCACGACGAGTTGGGGCCGATCGCCCTGGCGTTGCTCAAACGGGCGCTGCCCGCCGACACGGCCCTGCTGACCGGGGAGAACAACGAGGTCGCCGCGGTGATCGACGTCGATTCGCTGCCCCCGCCGGACGCTCCCGGCGCCGGTCGGCTGGCGGTGGAGCGGCTGCGCGGCCGGTGATCATCGGTCGACCGTCGGCACACGCACAGGACAGGCACGGTAAGCTGTCGGCAGGACGATACACAGACACAGATCGGAGCCGCCTACCTTGTTGGGCCGCTCCGTTATTGCGCGAGGGGGTCCCCCGATGGGCCGCGGCCGGGCGAAGGCAAAGCAGACAAAGGTTGCTCGAGAGCTGAAGTACAACACTCCGCAAACGGATTTTGAGCGGCTTCAGCGTGAGCTGTCCGGGTCGGGTGCAGGCGACCACGACGGCGACGACCGGTGGGTCGACGACGACTGGCGGCGCTGACGCGGCCCGGAGGCCACCGGCACCGTGATCAAAACCGCGGGTGCTGACCGACCAGGCGCGCCCGGGCACTGCGCTTGCTGCTCTTGTTGACGGTGCCGAGCACCCAGCTGTCGAGGTGGCGGGCGGTCAGGATCGCTAGCGCGCGATCGGTGTCCTCCGGGGCCACCACGGCCACCATCCCGACGCCCATGTTGAAGGTCTTCTCCATCTCGGCACGGGTGATGCGGCCGCGCTGGGCGATCATCGCGAACACCGGCGCCGGGGTCCAGGTGCCCCGGTCCAGCTCGGCCTGCAGCCCGACCGGGATCACCCGATCCAGGTTGCCGGCCAGCCCGCCGCCGGTGACGTGGCAGAAGGTGCGCACCTGGGTCTCGGCGGCCAGCGCCAGGCAGTCCTTGGCGTAGATCCGGGTCGGTTCGAGCAGCTCCTCGCCGAGGGTCCGGCCGAACTCCTCGACGTGCCCGCCGAGATCCATCCGGTCGATCTCCAGCAGCACGGTGCGGGCCAGCGAGTACCCGTTGGAGTGCAGACCCGAGGAGCCCATCGCGATCAGCACGTCACCGGGTTTGACCCGGTCGGGGCCGAGCACATCGTCGGCCTCGACCACCCCGACCCCGGTCGCCGAGATGTCGTAGTGGTCGGGGTCCATCAGGCCGGGGTGTTCGGCGGTCTCCCCGCCCAGCAGCGCACAGCCGGCCTGCACGCAGCCGTCGGCGATCCCGGCGACGATCGCGCTGACCCGGTCCGGCACGATCCGGCCGACCGCGATGTAGTCCTGCAAGAACAGCGGCTCCGCGCCGCAGACCACCAGGTCGTCGACGACCATCGCGACCAGGTCCAGCCCGACGGTGTCGTGTTTGTCCATGGCCTGCGCGACGGCCAGTTTGGTGCCCACCCCGTCGGTGGAGGCCGCCAGCAGCGGTTCGCGGTAGCCGCCCTTGAGGCAGAACAGCCCGGCGAATCCGCCGAGACCGCCGCGCACCTCCGGGCGGGTGGCCTTGGCCGCCAGCGGTTTGAACAGGTCGACGGCGCGCTCACCGGCCTCGATGTCCACCCCGGCCGCCGCGTAGGTCACCCCGTGATCGCCCCGCTCGTCGGGGGCTGCGTCGCGCTTCGTCATCGGGATAGAGGCTACCGGTCGAGGTCGACCGCCGGTATCGACCGGCTCGCCGAGCACCCGCGGGGCGCTCACGGCGCCCGACGGCGCTCACCACGTGCCGGCGGGTTCTGCTCCTGTTTGGTCAGAAAGCCCGCGAGCCGGCGGATCGGTCACCGGGGCCTGCCACACACCGACGATGCCATCGATGAGACCGCTGGCCGCCCCATGCCAGTCGGCGCGCGGACCTTGAGCGTCTTCGGCGAAGCCGCGTTCGATGGCGGCGCAGGTGTATACCAGCATGGTTCGCATCATGATCACCCTTTCCGCCCGAACATGGTTGGGCAACTGGGGGATTCGTCCGATACGTTCGACAACACGACGCATCGACTCTGATTCCAAGGAGTTCTTGGTGACCACACGTTGATAGGTAGGGTCGGTCATCACCTGAGCGGCGAACCTCGCGTACCAGGTGGGTCCAGGCAGTGAGGCCAAGTAATCGGTCAGCGGACGCACCAGGCAACTCACCCAGTCGCGCAGATCGGCAGACTCACCGGTCTCGGATATCCGGACGGCACGCAACTCCTCGATGTAGATCGCGTGGCGGTCGTGGATGGCGCGCACCAGATCCTTCTTGGTGCCGAAGTGATAGGCCACCGCGGCGTTGTTGCCCTGGCCGGCCCCTTGAACGATCTGGCGGTGGGTGACCGCCTCCACACCGTGTTCGGCGAACAACCGCTCCGCGGCGGTCAGCAACGCGCCGCGGGTGCTGTCGGCCCGGGCGGAACCTCGGCTTCCCGTCGAGGTGGACATCGGGCCAGTGAATCGCGGAGCCTTGACCTAAGTCAAATGTATTACTTAAATGGGTGGTGCACCGCGGTCGTCGGCCCCGTTTTCCGACACCGAGAACCGGTGCAAATCACCTACTGACCCGCACATTGCTACGAGGGGCTGTCCATGACGTTATCCAGGCACGCGGCATCACTGGACGGGAAAGTGGCCGTCGTCACCGGTGGCGGTTCGGGCATCGGCCGCGGTATCGCCGAAACATTCGCCGAATACGGTGCCCGGGTGGTGATCTGGGAAAAAGATGCGCAGACCGCGCAGACGGTCACTTCCTCGGTCGGCGGTCTCGCCTGCGTGATCGACGTCCGAGATCCCGAACAAGTTGACGGGGCACTGTCGAGGACCGTCGAGGAGGTCGGAATACCGACCGTACTGGTCAACAACGCCGGAGGGGTGTTCAAATCCCCCTTACTCGACACCTCGATCAACGGGTGGGACAGCCTGATCCGCTCCAACCTCACCCACGTCTTGCTCTGCACACAACGTGTCGCGCGGATCATCGTGCAGCATCAAGCAGTTGGCAGCATCATCAATATCGCCACCATCGAGGGCACCCGCGCTGCACCCGGTTACGCGGCCTATGCCGCAGCCAAAGCCGGCGTCATCAATTTCACCAAGACCGCGGCCCTGGAGTTGGCGCCACATCGGATCCGAGTCAACTGCCTGGCCCCCGACTTCACCCTCACCGAGGGTTTGGAGCGAATCGGAACGCCGGAATCGCTGGCCAACGCCGCCAACAACGTGCCCGCGGCCCGGGCCGGACACGTTCATGAAATGGGTGGAGCAGCGTTGTTCCTGGCGACCGAACTCGGCGCCTACGTGACCGGCCAGACCATCCACGTCGACGGCGGTACCAGCGCGGCCGGAGGCTGGTATCACCACCCGGTCACCGGCGAATACATCCTCGGCGCCCCGCAACCAGGCGCGGGGACGTGACGGGCGCGCAGAACGCGAGAAAATGAAAGGTCATGATGCGGTTTACCATCACCCACCCGATCATCACCCACCCGTGCGACCCGGAACTTGTTTCCGGGGCAGGGGTGATCGCGGTTGCTCGCGCGGCCGAAGCGGCCGGCTTTCACGGCTTCGGTTTCACCGATCACCCCGCCCCCACCCAACGATGGCTCGATGCAGGCGGCCATGACAGCTTGGACCCTTTCGTTGCCATGGGGTTCGCTGCTGCCCACACCACCACCTTGCGGCTAATCCCCAACGTCGTTGTCCTGCCCTATCGCAACCCGTTCGTCGTCGCAAAGTCCGGCGCCACCCTCGACCTGATGTCGGGCGGACGATTCACGCTGGCAGTCGGCGCCGGTTACCTCAGGGCGGAGTTCGACGCGCTCGGCGTCGATTTCGAGGAGCGTACGCTCCTCGTCGAGGAGAGTCTGGACGTCATCCGGGCGATCTGGACCGGCGACGACATCACCGTCGAGGGACGGCACTTCACGGCTCGCGGGATCACCGCGCATCCGCGGCCGGCAACCCAACCGCACCCACCGATATGGATCGGCGGCAATACCGGGAAGGCCCGCCAACGCGTCGTCACCCGCGGGGACGGGTGGGCGCCTTTCGCGGCCCCGGCGAACTTGGCCAGAACGGCCCGCACTGCTCCCTTGGACTCCCTGAGTGCCCTGACGGCAGGTATCGAGGACCTCAAACGGCGGTGCGAGAGCATCGATCGCGACTGGTCGACGATCGACATCAGCTTCACCAATCTGCAGGGCGGCCATCCGGGCAGCCCAAACTTCAACGCCGATGCCTACCTCGAAGGGGTGCAGCGCCTTGCCGACGCCGGGGTGACGTGGGTGCAAGTCGTCCTGCCCGGACGCAGCTTGACTCACACGCTGGATGCCATCGAAGAGTTCCGGGAAGCGGTGCAACCGAGCCCGTAGACCTACTTCCTGCGCGCTTGCTGCGCGACGGGCAGGGCGCGACAAAGCCCGTCGTGACCCGTCGTGCCCGCCGGGGGTCAGGGCCGGTGCGCCGCGGCGACGTCGGAGTGCTCCGCGCCGCTGCCGGCCCGCATCGCGGCGTTGGCCAGCATCTGCTCGACCACGTTTTTGCCCAACGCGGTCTCCTCGGGCAGCGCGATCGGGTAGTTGCCGTCGAAGCAGGCGGTGCACAGCTGTGCCGCGGGATGTTCGATCGCGGCGATCATGCCCTCTTTGGAGACGTAGCCGAGGCTGTCGGCGCCGATGACGCGCCGCACCGCCTCGACCATCTCCGCCTCGTCCTCGACGACGTTGGCGATCAACTCGGCCGGCGAGGCGAAGTCGATGCCGTAGAAACACGGCCACTTCACCGGCGGCGCGGCGATGCGCACATGCACCTCCAGTGCCCCGGCCTCCCGCAGCATCCGCACCAGAGCCCGCTGGGTGTTGCCCCGCACGATCGAGTCGTCGACGACGATCAACCGCTGACCGCGGATCACGTACTTCAGCGGGTTGAGTTTGAGCCGGATGCCCAACTGCCGGATGGTCTGCGAGGGTTGGATGAAAGTCCGCCCCACGTAGGCGTTTTTCATCAGGCCCTGTCCGAACGGGATCCCGGACTCCTGGGCGTAGCCGACCGCCGCGGGGGTGCCCGACTCGGGCACCCCGATCACCAGGTCCGCCTCGACCGGGGCCTCGCGGGCCAGCAGCCGGCCGATCTCCACCCGGGTGGCATGCACCGAGCGCCCGGCCAGGGTGGAGTCGGGGCGGGCCAGGTAGACGTACTCGAACGCGCAGCTTTTCCGGGTCGGTTGCGCGAAGCGGGTGGAGCGCACCCCGTCGGCGTCGATGGCCAGCAGTTCCCCGGGTTCGATGTCGCGCACGAAGGAGGCGCCGACGATGTCGAGCGCCGCGGTCTCCGAGGCCACCACCCAGCCGCGATCGAGCCGGCCCAGCGACAGCGGCCGCACCCCCCAGGGGTCCCGGGCGGCATACAGGGTGTCCTCGTCCATGAACGTCAGGCAGAACGCTCCGCGCACGGTCGGCAGCAGCTCCCGGGCGGCCTGCTCGAGGCTGGCGTCGGCGGACCCGTGCGCCAGCAGCGCGCCGAGCACATCGGAGTCGGTGGTCGCCGTGTCGGGGCCGTGGGTCGCCACCAGCCCGGCCTCCCGGGCGCGCCCGAGCAGCTCGGCGGTGTTGACCAGGTTGCCGTTGTGGCCCAGCGCCACCCCGGTGCCGGCGGCGGTGTTGCGGAACACCGGCTGGGTGTTCTCCCAGGTGGTGGAGCCGGTGGTGGAGTAGCGGCAGTGCCCGATCGCGACGTGCCCGCTCATGGCGGCCAGCGTCTGCTCATCGAAGACCTGGCTGACCAGCCCGAGATCCTTGAACACCAGCATCTGGGCGCCGTCGGCGACCGCGATGCCGGCGGCCTCCTGGCCGCGGTGCTGCAGCGCATACAGCCCGTAGTAGGTGAGTTTGGCGACTTCCTCGCCGGGGGCCCATACCCCGAATACCCCGCACTCCTCGCGGGGCGGATTCTCCTCGGGTGGCGGCTGCTGGGCGGTCACAATGGTCGGCGGCTCCCTGGCGCGGGGTCAGTGACGTGTCGCAGTCTAACCGGCCGAGCCGGGCAAGCGCATCACCGGCAGCCATCGACCGATCTCACCTGCGCGAACGCCGGAGAGTTCGATCACACCGGCGGCTTCGGCGGTGGGCAGATCCAGCAGACCGCAGGCCAGACGCAGCCAGGTGCGCGGGTCGGTCTCGGCGACGTTGGGCGGGGTGCCGCGGGTGTGCCGCGGCCCGGGCAGGCACTGCACGGCCACGAACGGCGGGATGCGCACCTCCACGGCGGCCCCGGGGGCGACGGCGGCCAGGGTGCGCGCGGTCAGGCGCACCGCGGCGGCCAGCTCGCCGCGCCCGGGGGCGGCGCCGTCCGGGGGTTCGCAGCGCAGCCAGTCGGCGACGGCGAGCACCGCGGCGCGGGTGGCGGCGGGATCGACCCGAACAGGTGCCATCGGTTCAGCGCCCCGCCCGCCGTTGCACGCTCAGCGCGGCCAGCGCCCCGGACTCGTTGATGCCCAGATGCGCCAGCAGCGGCGCCGATAGGCTGCCGGTGCGGTCGGCGAGCCACCCCAACAGCCATCCCGCCGCACCGGTGGCCACCACGGTGGGCAGCACCGGATCGCCGGCTCTGCGCGCGTCGGCGATGTGGGAGAGCCCGAACGTCGCCGCCTGCAGCAGCCGGCCGCGCGCCGGCCCGAACGCCGCGGCGGCGGCTGATCCCAGCGCCCCGCGGTAGGCGCTCTCCTCGGCCCACACCGTGCCGACCGGGATCTGCCAGCTCAGCCACGGCACGATCGGCGGCAGCTCCCGCGCGCCCATCGCCAGACGCACCGCCGGCAGCGCCGTGGTGGCCGCGACCGCGGCGGCCGCGCCGGCGGCCGCCGGCACTCCCCAGCGCAGGCCCGGCCAGACCGCCGGCGGTCCCAGCCCGAGCCGGGCCCGGCCGGCGAGGGCCATCGCCGTGCCGGCGGCGGCCTGCACCGGCGTGCGCCAGCGGTGCGGCAGCCGCGGGCCCAGCGCACTCCACCCGAGCAGCCCGGCCGCCAGGCCCAGCGCCCGCATCCGGCGGCCTCTCACGGCACCGCCGCGGCCGCGTCGTCGTGCAGGGCGGCGCGCAGCCGTTCGGTGTCGGCCCCTCTCCAGTTCGGCGGTGCGAGCACCGCCACCCAGCCGTCGAGCACGCTGTCGCCGTAGTTGTGGCCGTGGTCCGGCGGCGCACCCTCGCCGTTGGTGATGTCGAACGCGACCTGCCAGAACGTGACGATCGGATACCAGCGCATCGACGCGGTGCGATCCGACCCGGGCGGTTCCGCCAGCCAATCCGGTTCGGAGAACAGCAGATCCGGCGACCACCAGACCACCGGGTCGGAGGGGTGCTGCAAAAACAGCACCCGGGTTCCCGGCCAGGGCGGCGCGGCGGTCGCGGCGATCACCGCGGGATCCGACGCCGTGGAGAACCGCACGGTGCGCCCGTCGTCGTAGCGCGGCGCCACCGCCGTGGTGCCCGGGTCGCGGCGCGCGAGCAGCTCGCGCCAGAGCCGGCTGGCGTGGGGCGGGCCCACCCACAGCACCGCGTCGAAGCCGCTGTCGGTGATCTCGGGCAGCCAGCCGAACGCGCCCTGACCGGCCAGCGCGCCCAGGCTCTCGCCGTAGAGGGCGAGTTTGGGACGGTGCCCGGCGGGCAGCCGCGTCCACCAGGTGCGCACGGTCTGGATCAGCATCCGGCCGGCGGCCAGCGACTTCTCCTCGTCGCCGAGGAACGAGATCCAGCTCGGCAGGTAGGAGTACTGCACCCCGACGATCGCGGTGTCGCCGTTGTACATCATCTCCACCGAATCGGCGGCGACCGGATTGATCCAGCCGGTTCCGGTGGTCGGCACGATCACCAGCAGCCCGCGCTCGGCGGCACCGGTGCGCTCCAGCTCCCCGATCAGCAGCGCCATCCGCTCGGCGTCGTCGTCGGCGCTGTGCAGCCCGGCGTAGACCCGGATGGGTTCTTTGGCCGGCGCCCCGTTGAGCCGGGTCAGCTGTGCGGCGTGCAGGCCGCCGGCGACGAAGTTGCGGCCTTGGCGCCCCAGGCTGTCCCACGCCACCAACGACGCCGGGCTGCCGGAGCGCTGCGGGCTGCGCGGTTGGTCCACACCGGCGTCGGTGGCGCTGTTCTGCGGCTCGAACATGGCGTTGGCGCCGACGAAGAACCCCCGCACCAGCACCCCGTTGAACAGCGCCACCAGCAGCACCACCACGATCGCGGTGCCGATGAACATCGCCACCTCGGTATGCAGCCGCCAGCGGCGGATCAGCAGCCGCGCCACCAGTTTGATCACGTCGAGGATCACCCGCGCCACCGCCACCAGCGCCGCGGCGACCGCGGCGGCCACCAGCAGAGTGCGCAGATACCCGACGGTGGTGGGCCCGGGCAGCTCCATGAGCGCCGACACCTGCCGTTGCCAGGCCGCCGCCGGGATCACCATCGCCACGCACGCCACCGGGGCGCCGACGACCACCACGGCCTTGAGCCCCCACGCCACCCGCGGCGGCGGGGGCCACCAGGCGGCGTTGCGCAACACCAGCCGATGCACCACCGCGGCGACCGCCACCCCCAGGGCATAGCCGATGGCGGCGTTGATACCGCCGATGAGGCCCTGAAACATCCAGTCGCGCGGCAGCAGCGACGGCGTCAGCGAGAGACAGAACAGCAGCGCCCCGAACGCCACCCCGGCGAAGTGCAGCCGCAGCAGCCGCCAGGCCCACACCAGCAGCGGGTGCCGGCGCAGCCCGTCGGCCGGGGTGCTCATCGCGCGCGGGTCATCCGAACAGCCCGGGCAGCACGCCCTCGGTGACCTCGCGCAGCTCGGCCAGCGGCACCCGGAACTGGTCTTGGACCTCCACGGCGTCCGAACCCTGGTCGACCACCCCGATGCGCACCGCCGGCAGCGCCCGGGCCGCACACAGCGCGCTGAACCGGCTCTCCTCGGTGCGCGGCACCGCCACCAGCACCCGGCCCGCCGATTCGGAGAACAACGCCACGAACGGGTCGACGCCGTCGGGCAGCACGATGCGGCACCCGGTCTCCCCGGCGAGCGCGGACTCCACCACCGCCTGGATCAGCCCGCCCTCGCTGAGGTCGTGGGCGGCCGACAGCAGCCCGTCGCGGGAGGCGGCGGTGAGCACCTGCGCCAGCAGTTTCTCCCGGTCCAGGTCCACCGCGGGCGGTCGCCCGCCGAGGTGATCGGCGGTGACCTGCGCCCAGATCGAGCCGTCGAATTCGTCGCGGGTCTCCCCCAGCAGCATCAGGGTCTCGCCGGGTTCGGTGCCGAACGCGGTCGGGATGCGCCGGTCGACGTCGTCGATGACACCGAGCACCCCGACCACCGGGGTGGGCAGGATCGCCGTCGCACCGGTCTGGTTGTAGAAGCTGACGTTGCCGCCGGTGACCGGGATCCCCAGCGCCGCACAGCCGTCGGCGAGCCCGCGCACCGCCTCGGCGAACTGCCACATGACCCCGGGGTCTTCCGGGGACCCGAAGTTCAGGCAGTTGGTGACCGCGATCGGGGTGGCGCCGGTGACCGCGACGTTGCGGTGCGCCTCGGCCAGCGCCAACTGCGCGCCGGTGTAGGGGTCCAGCTGGGTGTAGCGCCCGGACGCGTCGGTGGCGACCGCGATGCCGCGGCCGGTCTCCTCGTCGATGCGCAGCACACCGCCGTCGGCGTGCTCGGCGAGCACGGTGTTGCCGCGCACGTAGCGGTCGTACTGTTCGGTGATGAACGCCCGGCTGCACAAATGCGGACTGCCCAGCAACGCCAGCAGGGTGGCGCGCAGCTCCTCGCCGGTGGCCGGGCGCACCAGCCCCGCGGTGGTGTCGGCGTTGAGCGCGTCCTGGCCGGCCGGGCGGGCCAGGGGACGTTCGTAGACCGGCCCCTCGTCGGCCACGGTGCCCGGCGGCACGTCGACCACGGCCTCACCGTGCCAGGTGATCTGCAGCCGGTCGGAGTCGGTGACCTCACCGATCACCGTGGCCAGCACGTCCCACTTGGCGCAGACCGCCAGGAATCGGTCCACGTTGTCCGGGGTCACCACCGCGCACATGCGCTCCTGCGATTCGCTGGAGAGCACCTCCGCGGGGGTCATCCCCGCCGCCCGCAGCGGCACCCGCTCCAACTCGATCGCCATACCACCGTCCCCGGCGGCCGCCATTTCCGCAGTGGCGCAGGCTAATCCGGCCCCCCCGAGGTCCTGGATGCCGACCACCAGGCCGTCGGCGTAGAGCTCCAGGCAGCATTCGATGAGGACCTTCTCGGTGAACGGGTCGCCGACCTGCACGGCGGGCAGCTTTTTGCGCCCGGCGCCGGCCTCGTCGCCGGCGAAGGTCTCCGACGCCAGCACCGACACCCCACCGATGCCGTCGAGACCGGTGCGCGCCCCGAACAGGATGATCTTGTTGCCGGTGCCCGAGGCGAACGCCAGGTGCAGGTCCTCTTTTCTCAGCGCCCCCACGCACAGCGCGTTGACCAGCGGGTTGCCCGCGTAGCTGGCGTCGAAGACGGTCTCGCCGCCGAGGTTGGGCAGGCCCAGGGAGTTGCCGTAGCCGCCGATGCCGCGCACCACCCCGTCGACGACCCGGCGGGTGTCGGGCGCGTCGGCCGCGCCGAAGCGCAACTGGTCCATCACCGCGACCGGACGCGCCCCCATCGCCATGATGTCGCGCACGATGCCGCCCACGCCGGTGGCCGCGCCCTGGTAGGGCTCCACGTAGGACGGGTGGTTGTGCGATTCCACCTTGAAGGTGACCGCCCAGCCGTCCCCGATGTCGACCACGCCGGCGTTCTCCCCGATCCCGGCGAGCATCGCCTGCCGCATCTCCTCGGTGGTGGTCTGCCCGAAGTAGCGCAGATGCACCCGGGAGGATTTGTACGAGCAGTGCTCACTCCACATCACCGAGTACATGGCCAGCTCGGCGTCGGTGGGGCGCCGGCCCAGGATGTCGCGGATGCGGGCGTACTCGTCGTCTTTGAGGCCGAGTTCGCCGAACGGCTGCGGGTCATCGGGGGTGCTGGCGGCGTGCGCGACGGTGTCGAGGTGTTCAGAAGGCCCAGGGGTCACGCCCGACAGCTTAGTGGCCGGGGCCGGCCTACCGCGGCGCCGGCGCGAGGAACGCCGCCAGCGCCGCGGCGTAGTCGGCCACGTCGGCCGAGCCCATGAACTCCCGCGCCGAATGCATCGCCAGCTGCGCCGCCCCGACGTCGACGGTGGGGATCCCGCTGCGCGCCGCGCTCATCGGCCCGATCGTCGACCCGCACGGCAGGTCGGCGCGGTGCTCGTAGCGTTGCAGCGCCACGCCCGCCTGCTCGCAGGCCAGCGCGAACGCCGCGGCGGTGCGCCCGTCGGTGGCGTAGCGCAGGTTGGGATGGTTTTTGAGTACCGGGCCGGCGTTGAGCGCGATGTGATGGCCCGGCTCGTGGCGCTCCGGGTAGTTGGGGTGGGTGGCGTGGGCCATGTCCGCCGACGCCAGCATCGAGGCGGCCAGGGCGCGCAGGAACGCCGCGCGGTCCCCGCCGGCGGCGGCCGTGATCCGCTCCAGGGTGCTCACCAGCAGGTCGGAGTCGGCGCCGTGGTCGGAGACCGAGCCCACCTCCTCGTGGTCGAAGAGCGCCAGCACCGGTGTCGGGGCGGCCGGGTCGGGGTTGTGCGCGGCGGCCAACAGCGCCGCCAGCCCCGCATAGCAGCTCACCTGATTGTCCAGCCGGGGCGCCGAGAGGAACTGGCCGTCGGCGCCGGTCACCGCCGACGGCGCCAGATCGTGGGTCATCAGCTCGAAGCCGAGCACGTCGGCGGGCGCGACCCCGGCCCGCTCGGCGACGAACTCCAGCAGCGGCGCCGCCGCACCGGTGCCCCAGACGGCGTTGACGTGGCGTTGCGGGTCCAGGCTGACCGCCTTGCGGTCCTCGGCGAGGTGGATCGCCAGCTGCGGCACCCGCAGGATCGCCTCGTCGATGCGGACCAGATGCTCCTCGACGCCGGCCCCGGAGCCGGCCCGCACCGACAGCCGGCCGCTGAGCCCCAGGTCGCGGTCGAGCCACGAGTTCAGCCACGCCCCGCCGTAGGGGGCCAGCGCCACCAGCTGCCAGCCGGCCGCCTCCCGGTCGGGGTGCTGTTTGACCCGCAGGTTGGGGCTGTCGGTGTGCCCGCCGACGATCCGGAAGCCACCGCCCGCGGCGCCGGTGGCGTTCCACGCCACCAGCGAGCCGGACCGCACGATGTAGAACCGGCCCGCCGCCGGCCACGGGTCGGTCTCGGCGAGTTGGCGGTAGCCGGCGGCGCGCAGCCGCTGCGCCACCGTCGCGCAGACATGAAACGGCGACGGGGAAGCGTCGATGAAATCACACAGATCCGCTGCGGTGGACGTCATGTCATCAGTCTTTCCCATTGCCGGGCGCCACGGCACGTTAGGGTCGAAGACATGGCCCAACCCCAGCCTGTCGTGCGACCGCTGACCTGTGCGGCGATCTTTCTGGTCGCCACCATCGACGACGGCGGCGAGGCGGTGGTGCACGACGCGCTGCCGGACCTGCCCGGGCTGGCCCCGGCGATCGGGTTCCGGGACCGCACCAAGAACCTGTCGCTGGTCACCGGGATCGGCTCGGCCGCCTGGGACCGGCTGTTCACCGGGCCCCGCCCGGCCGAGCTGCATCCGTTCGTCGCGCTGGAGGGCCCGCGGCACACCGCCCCGGCCACCGCGGGCGACCTGCTGTTTCACATCCGCGCCGAGACCATGGACGTCTGCTTCGAGCTGGCCGGGCGGATCCTGACCGCGATGGCCGGGGCGATCACCGTCGTCGACGAGGTGCACGGCTTCCGGTTCTTCGACAACCGCGACCTGCTCGGGTTCGTCGACGGCACCGAGAACCCCGACGGCGACGAGGCGGTCGGGGCCACCGCGGTGGGCGACGAGGACCCGGAGTTCACCGGCGGATCGTATGTGCACGTGCAGAAATACGTCCACGACATGGCCGGGTGGCAGGCGCTGAGCGTCACCGAACAGGAGCGGGTGATCGGGCGCACCAAGCTCGACGACATCGAGTTCGACGACGACGTCAAGCCCGCCGACTCGCACGTCGCGCTCAACGTCATCGAGGACGCCGACGGCAACGAACTGGACATCTTCCGAGCCAACATGCCGTTCGGAGAGCTCGGCAAAGGCGAGTACGGCACCTACTACATCGGCTACGCCCGCAGCCCGCAGACCACCGAGCAGATGCTGCGCAACATGTTCCTCGGTGACCCGCCGGGCAACACCGACCGGATCCTGGACTTCTCCACCGCGCTCACCGGCGGACTGTTCTTCGCCCCGGCGGTCGAGTTCCTCGATGATCCACCGCCGCTGCCGGGCGCCGACGTCGACACCGCACCCGACACCCCGGCCTCACCGCCCGCCGACCCCGACTCGTTGCGCATCGGCAGCCTGAAAGGAATCCCGCAATGAACAACCTCTACCGTCAGCTCGCCCCCGTCACCGAGGCCGCCTGGGCCGAGATCGAGGAGGAGGCCTCGCGCACGTTCAAACGCCACATCGCCGGGCGCCGGGTGGTCGACGTCTCCGATGCCGCCGGTCCGACGGCCGCCGCGGTCGGCACCGGACGGCTCGTCGACGTGACCGCCCCCTCCGACGGGGTGGTGGCGCAGCTGCGCGACTCGAAGCCACTGGTGCGGCTGCGGGTGCCGTTCACGTTGTCGCGCAGCGAGATCGACGACGTGGAGCGCGGCTCCAACGACGCCGACTTCGACCCGGTCAAGCAGGCCGCCACGAAGCTGGCGTTCGTGGAGGATCGGGCGATCTTCGAGGGCTACGAGGCCGCCTCCATCGAGGGCATCCGCGCGGCCAGCTCCAACCCGGCGCTGACCCTGCCCGCCGACCCGCGGGAGATGCCCGACGTGATCTCCCAGGCGCTCTCCGAGCTGCGGCTGGCCGGGGTGGACGGACCGTACTCGGTGCTGCTGTCCGCCGACGCCTACACCCAGGTCAGCGAGACCACCCAGCACGGTTACCCGATCCGCGAACACCTGCGCCGGCTGGTCGGCGACGGGGAGATCATCTGGGCGCCCGCCATCGACGGGGCGTTCGTGGTGACCACCCGCGGTGGCGACTTCGCCCTGTCGCTGGGCACCGACGTGTCGATCGGGTATCTCAACCACGACGACCAGACGGTGCAGCTGTACCTGCAGGAGACGCTGACGTTCTCCTGCTACACCGCCGAAGCGGCGGTCTGCCTGCGCAATCCGGCGCCGCAGGGTTAGGCGGCCAGCACCGCGTCGAGCACCGAGTAGAACAGCCCCAGCCCGTCATCGGACGGGCCGGTGAGCGCCTCGACGGCGTGCTCGGGGTGCGGCATCAGACCGACCACCCGGCCGTCGGCCGAGGCGATCCCGGCGATGTCGTGCTGCGAGCCGTTGGGGTTGTCCAGATACCGGAACACCACCCGGTTCTCGGCTTCGAGCATCTCCAGCACGCTCGGCGGGGCGACGTAGCGCCCCTCCCCGGACTTCAGCGGCACCAGCAGGTCGGCGTCGGCGTCGAACCGCGTCGTCCAGGCGGTGGCGGTGGAGGCGACCCGCAGCCACACGTCGCGGCAGAGGAAGTGCAGCCCGACGTTGCGGGTGAGCGCACCGGGCAGCAGCCCGGCCTCGCACAGGATCTGAAAGCCGTTGCAGATGCCCAACACCGGCGTGCCGCGGGCGGCGGCGCCGACCACCTCGGTCATCACCGGGGCGAACCGGGCGATCGCGCCGGCGCGCAGATAATCGCCGTAGGAGAAACCGCCGGGCACCACCACCGCGTCGACGCCCTTGAGGTCGGCGTCGGCGTGCCACAACGGCACCGGCTCGGCGCCGACGAGGCGCACCGCCCGCGCGGCGTCGACGTCGTCGAGGGTGCCGGGGAAGGTGATCACCCCCACCCTGGCGCCCACGGCGTGGGCGCTCACGACGGCTCCCGGGTGACGGTCCAGTCCTCGATGACGGTGTTGGCCAGCAGCGATTCGGCGATCTCGGCGAGTTCGGCGTCGCCGATGCTGTCATCGACCTCCAGCTCGAAGCGTTTGCCCTGCCGCACGTCGGAGACCCCGCCGTGCCCGAGCCGGCCCAGCGCCCCCACGATCGCCTGGCCCTGCGGATCCAGGATCTCCGCCTTGGGCATCACGTGCACCACTACCCGGGCCACCGCCGCTCCTCGCTGTCGACTTCGCTGCTTCGCCCGACAACTCTATCCGCACGAGCCGAGGTAGGCCGCACACAGCGGGCTGAACAGGGCGTCGAGCACGACCCCGTCGTCGAGGGGCGGCCACGCAGGCCGCGCCGGGGCGGTCGACCACAGGGTCAGCGCGCTCAGGGTGCTGCTCTGCGGATGGACCACCAGGTAGGTGTGGGCGAGCACCGGCCCGGCGATCGCGGCGGCCACCCGCCCGGGCTCGTCGACGGTCACCGACGGCGACTGGTCGGGGGCTGCCCGCTGGCAGCCGCGCAGCACCGCGACCGCGGCGTTGAACACCTCGGTGGCCAGCTGGCCGCCACGCCAGGTCTCCCCGCGCCAGTGCAGGATCTGGGCCTGCAGCTGCCACTGGCGGTCGGGGCGCGCGACGGTGGCCCGGGCGGCGACCGCGTACCGGCGGGGCCCGCCGGTCTCGGCGGGACGGCGGCAGAGCTCCTCGACCCGCAGCGGGGCCGGCGCGCCGGTCTCGGCGACCGCCACCGCCGCCAGAGCGGGCCACCGGTGGGTCGCGGCCAGCGGGATGTCCCCGGCGGCGATCCAGGCGGTGTCGGGGATCTGGTCGCAGACCGCCGGGCAGCTCTGCGGGTCGGCACCGACGCCCGGCGACACCAGCAGCCCCGCCGTGACCAGCACGGTCGCCACCACGGGCACCGACTTCAGCACAACACCATCCCTCCGGCGCACAATCGTAAACATGCAACTGACGCATTTTGGGCATTCCTGTGTACTCGCCGACTTCGCGCACACCACGGTGCTGTTCGACCCGGGCACGTTCTCGCACGGCTTCGAGGGCATCACCGGGCTGGCCGCGATTCTCATCACCCACCAGCACCCCGACCATGTCGATGTCGCCCGACTTCCGGCGTTGCTGCAGGCCAACCCCGAGGCCGCGCTCTACGCCGACCCGCAGACCGCCGCCCAGCTCGGCGCGCCGTGGCAGGCGGTGCAGCCCGGCGACACCCTGCGCGTCGGCGCCCTGACGGTGCGCGGGACCGGCGGCACCCACGCGGTGATCCATCCGGAGCTGCCGGTCGTCGACAACATCTCCTATCTGCTCGACGACGGCGCGCACACCGGGGCGTTCATGCACCCCGGCGACGCGTTGTACGTGCCCGACGAGCCGGTGGACGTGCTGGCCACCCCGGCGGCCGCACCGTGGATGAAGATCGCCGAGGCGGTCGACTACCTGCGCGCGGTGGCGCCGGCCCGGGCGGTCCCGATCCACCAGGGCATCATCGCCCCCGACGCCCGCGGCATCTACCATTCGCGGCTTGCCGAGATGTGCGACACCGACTTTCAGGTGCTGCCCGCGGAGTCCGCGGTCACCTTCTAGACGCCCGCGCTCTCGCCCGGCGGCTCTCCCGCGCGGCGGCTCTCCCGCGGCGGACCCCCGCGAAACTCACGTTTGGGTGCGCGATCCGGGCGTGGACGCACCCAAACGTGCGGCTCGGCGAGACCGAACGGCCCGGACTTCGGTGGCGGTGCTACCCGATGTCGGCGGCGGCCCCGCGGCCGGCGGCGCGCCCGGAGAAGATGCACCCTCCCAGGAACGTGCCCTCCAGCGCCCGGTAGCCGTGCACACCGCCGCCGCCGAAACCGGCCACCTCGCCGGCGGCGTACAACCCGGGCAGCGGCGCGCCATCGGCCCGCAGCACCCGCGAGGACAGGTCGGTCTCCAAGCCGCCCAGGGTCTTCCGGGTCAGGATGTGCAGTTTCACCGCGATCAGCGGACCGGCTTTCGGGTCGGTGAGCCGGTGCGGGGCCACCACCCGGCCGAGTCGGTCACCGAGGTAGGCGCGCGCCCCGTGGATGGCGGTGATCTGGCCGTCCTTGCTGAACTTGTTGGCGACCTCCCGGTCCCGGGCGGTGACCTCGGCCTCCACCGTGGCGTAGTCCAGGGCCGACACCTCGGGCAAGGCGTTCATCGCCGCCACCAGGTCGCGCAGCGTGTCGGCCTGCACGAAGTCCACGCCGCGGTCGATGAAGGCCTGCACCGGGGGCGGCGGGCCGGAGCGGGCCCGCGCGGCCAGCAACTGACGCACGCTGCGGCCGGTCAGGTCGGGGTTCTGTTCTTGACCGGAGAGAGCGAACTCCTTCTCGATGATCGCGCGGTTGAGGATGAACCAGGTGTAGTCGTGGCCGGAGGCCGCGATGTGCTCCAAGGTGCCCAGGGTGTCGAAACCGGGGTACAGCGGTCCCGGCAGCCGCGTGCCGGCGGCGTCCAGCCACAGCGACGACGGCCCGGGGATGATCCGAATCCCGTGGTGGGGCCAGATCGGGTCGTAGTTGGTGATGCCCTCGGTGTAGTGCCACATCCGGTCCCGGTTGATCACCCGCCCGCCGATCGCCTCGGTGATGCCGATCATCCTGCCGTCGACGTGGGCGGGCACGCCGGCGAGCAGCTGACGGGGCACCCGTCCCATCCGCTGCGGCCAGTTCCGTCGCACCAACTCGATGTCGCCGCCGATCCCGCCGCTGGTGACGATCACCGCCTGCGCGCGTAGCTCGAATTCGCCCACCGCGGTGCGCGAGGAGGCCGCACCCCGCGGTTGGGTCGACGGCTCCAGCACGGCGCCGCGCACGCCGACCACCGTGCCGTCGTCGACGATCAGTTCGTCGACGCGGTGCCGGTGGGCGATGCGAACCTGCGGGCAGGACTCCACCCGCCGGGCGAAGATGTCGACCAGGCCCGGGCCGGTCCCCCAGGTGATGTGGAAACGCGGCACCGAATTGCCGTGGCCGAGAGCGCCGTACCCGCCGCGCTCGGCCCAGCCCACGACCGGGAAGATCTTCAGGCCCCGCTCACGCAGCCAGCTCCGCTTCTCCCCGGCGGCGAAATCGACGTAGGCCTGCGCCCATCGCCGCGGCCAGTGGTCCTCGTCGCGGTCGAACCCGGCGGTGCCCAGCCAGTCCTGCAACGCCAGCTCGTGACTGTCGCGAATGCCGAGGCGGCGCTGCTCGGGGCTGTCGACGAAGAACAGCCCACCGAACGACCAGTACGCCTGCCCACCGAGATTGGCGGCGTTCTCCTGGTCGACGATCAGCACCCGCTTGCCGCGATCGATCAGTTCGCACGCCGCGACCAGCCCGGCCAGCCCGGCCCCGACAATGATGGCATCAGCGTCGCTCATGCTGATCCAGCGTAATGCCGGTGGCCTCAGGCGGCGCCGTGGATCACCGAATCCCGTTGCCAGCGGTACACCGCCGGGGTGGCGCCGCGGGCGAGTGCGGCGTCGACGGCATCGAGCATCGCCTGCTGGACACCGGGGCGCACCAGCTGGGTTGCGGCGACCGTCAGCCGTACCGGGGCACCGCGCGACGCGGCGCGGTCGGCGGCGCGCACCAGCATCCGACACCACCACGGTTCGGTGAGGAATCCCTCGCCGATACCGAGCACCCGGCCGGGCACGGTCCGGCCGGTGACCAGGTCGGTGACACCGTGCAATCCCGCCAACATACGGAATCCGTTGCGCGGCAGCACGCGGCGCGCACCCGCGGAGACCACCCAGCCCGGCGCGGCGAAGAGCCGGGTGCGCAGACCCACCCGTTCGAGCACCCGGTCGGCACCGATCAACCGCAGATTGGCCTCGTGGGCGGGCAGGGTCGCGAACTCGCTGCGCCGCCGCTTGGTGGCGGCCTCGTCGTAGCCGTGCAGCACCAGCGCGTCACCGTCGGCGCGGCGGGCGGCGAGCCAGTCGATCGTCTCCGGGTCCGCCTCGAGGCGATAGCCGCCCTTGAGCCGCGGCGCCACCAACAGCGAGGCCGGCACCCGCCGGGCAGCGAGGTCATCGCAGAACTGCGCGACGGCGGCCAACGTGGGCTCCCCGATCCGCGACAGCGACACGATCAGTTCCGCGTTCATGGCCTCAGTCTGCCCGGCGCAGGTGTCACCCCGGTGACCTGCGGGTTACAGGTCGGCCCCGCTCAGCGCGGCAGCACCGCCTCGATGGCGGCGATCACCTCCGGGGCGTCGGGCACGGTGGTGGGGCGGAACCGGTTGACGACCGCGCCACCGGGCGCGATGAGGAACTTCTCGAAATTCCACTGGACGTCGCCGGCCGCCCCGTCGGCGTCGG
The DNA here is from genome assembly GCF_022370835.2 of Mycolicibacillus parakoreensis. Next base: position 559,505 of record NZ_CP092365.1, on the reverse strand, counting down.
CGGTGCGGGTCAACGCGGCGTAGAGCGGGTGCCGGTCGTCGCCGTTGACGTCGGTCTTGGCCAGCAGCGGAAACGTCACCCCGTAGGTGGTGGAGCAGAACGTCGCGATCTCCTCCGGGGTGCCGGGCTCTTGGCCCATGAACTGATTGCACGGCACCCCGATCACGGTGAGCCCGCGCTCGCCGTAGTCACGGGCGAGTTGCTCTAGGGCGCTGTACTGCGGGGTCAACCCGCACCGGGAGGCGACGTTGACCATGAGCACGGCACGGTCGGCGTACTCGCCCAGGGTGGCGGGGTGCCCGTCGAGGGTGGTCAGGGGAATCTCGGTGATCGCGGTCATGCCCGTGACCGTACGCGGCGGTGTCCGGCGTCGACCACCGCCCATTGGTAGTTGACACCACAACTTCATTCCGGCTACCGTCCCATGTGATTGACTACGCAACGATATGGGGGTCCGGCATGACGAAACTGGCGATCGTGTACTACTCGGCCACCGGTCACGGCACCGCGATGGCGCAGCGGGCGGCCGCCGCCGGACGGGCCGTCGGCGCCGAGGTGCGGGTGCGCCACATCGCCGAGACCCGCGACCCGGAGACGTTCGCCGCGAACCCGGCCTGGTCGGCCAACTACGCGGCCACCAAGGACCTGCCGGCGGCGCGTGGTGAGGACCTCGTCTGGGCCGATGCGGTGGTCTTCGGCTCACCGACCCGGTTCGGCAGCACCGCCGCACCGTTTCAGACGTTCATGGATTCGCTGGGCGGACTGTGGGCGCAGGGCAAGCTCGCCGACAAGGTCTACGCCGCGTTCACCTCCAGTCAGACCGCCCACGGAGGACAAGAGGCGACGCTGCTGGGCCTCTACGTCTCGCTGATGCACTGGGGCGGCATCATCGTGGCGCCCGGATACACCGATCCGCTGAAGTTCGCCGACGGCAACCCCTACGGGGTCGGCCACATCACCGGAGCGCAGAACCAGAACGAGTTGGCGCCGGAGACTCTCGCCGCGCTCGACCATCTGACCACCCGGGTGGTGGGGGTGGCCGACCGTCTCAGCGGGTAGCCCCGGCGACGCTGAGCAGCCAGGCGTACTGGAAGGCGGTCTCCTTCCACCGCTCGTAGCGGCCGGACAGACCGCCGTGCCCGGCGCTCATCTGCGTCTTCAGCAGCACCGGGCTCCCATTGGTGTTGGCGTGCCGCAGCGCGGCAACCCATTTCGCGGGCTCCACGAAGTAGACCCGGGTGTCGTGCAGCGACGTCATCGCCAGGATCGTCGGATAGCGCTGAGCCACCACGTTCTCGTACGGCGAATAGGATTTCATATAGGCGTAGACGTCCTTGTCGGCCAACGGGTTTCCCCATTCATCCCATTCGGTGACGGTCAGCGGCAACGAGGGGTCCAAGATCGTGTTCAGCGCGTCGACGAACGGCACCACCGCCAGGATCCCGGCGAACAGCTCCGGCGCGAGGTTGGCGACCGCCCCCATGAGCAGCCCGCCGGCGCTGCCGCCGTAGGCGACGAGCCGTTCGGGTGCGCTGACCCCGGTGTCGATGAGATGGTTCGCGGCCGCGACGAAGTCGGTGAAGGTGTTCTTCTTGTCCAGCAGCTTTCCGTGCTCGTACCACAGCCGCCCCATCTCACCGCCGCCACGCACGTGAGCGACGACGAACACCATGCCGCGGTCCAGCAGCGACAACCGCGCGATCGAGAACTGCGGGTCCTGGCAGGCTTCGTAGGCGCCGTAGCCGTAGAGCACCACCGGTGCCGGCACGGCGATATCGCGGCGGTGGATGACCGACAGCGGGATGCGGGTGCCGTCCTCGGCGAGCGCCCAGTCCCGCCGCTCCACGTAGTCCTCGCGACGGTACCCGCCGAGCACCGGCTGCTCGCGCAGCAGGGTGCGTTCGCCGGTGGTCAGGTCCAGGTCGTAGATCCGGACCGGGGTGAGAAACGAGGTCGCCCCGATCCGCAGCTTCGGGGCGTCCCAGTTGGGGTTGGCGCCGAGCCCGGCCGACATCAGCGTCGAGTCGAAGGTGATCTCGGCGGGCCTGCCGTAGCCGTCGGCGGTCAGCGGCCACAGCTGGATGCGGGGCAACGCCTCGGCCCGATAGCTGACCACCAGATGCGAACCGAAGGCGTCGACCCCGTCGAGGCGCACGTCGTCGCGGTGGGCGATCAGCGTGGTCTGTGCGGTGGGATCCTCGACCGGCGCGTCGACCATGGTGAAGTTGACCGCGTCCTCGTTGTGCAGGATCAAAAACCTGTCCCGCCCGGCGACCACCGCGTGCTCCACGCCGTATTCGACGCCTTCGCGTCGCGCCAGCACCACCGTGAACTCGGCTTCGGGATCGGCGGCGTCCCCGTAACGCACCTCCGAGGTGATCGCCGATCCGGCCGCGATCATCACGTACTTGTCGCTGCGGGTGCGGCCCACGCTCAGCCAGAACCGTTCGTCGGGTTCGTGATAGACGCGCTGGGCGGGCAGACCGGAGCCGAGCCGATGCCGCCACACGGTGTCGGGACGCCACGCCGCATCGACGGTCAGGTAGTACAGGGTCCGGTTGTCGGTGGCCCAGGTCGCCCCGGCGGCGATCCCGGCGATCTCGTCGGGATAGCGCCGCCCGGTGCGTAAATCGATGAACCGCAGCGTGTAGCGCTCGTCGCCGACGACGTCGACCGAGTAGGCCAGCACGGTGCCGTCCGGGCTGACCGTGGCCGCCCCCAGTGAGAAGAATTCGTGTCCCTCGGCCTCGACGTTCTCATCGAGCAAGACCTGCTCACCGGGGATCTCGGTGTGCTCATCGAAAATCGGCGGACGCCAGTCGGCGGGATCGGCCAACGGGCAGCGGCAGTGCACGCCGTATTGTTTGCCGGCGAAACTACGGGCGTAATACCACCAGTCGCCGCGCCGAATCGGCACCGACAGGTCGGTTTCCTTGGTGCGCGCCTTGATCTCGTCGAAGATCTCCTGGCGCAACCCCTGCTGGTCACCGGTGACCGCGTCGGTGTAGGCGTTCTCGGCCTCGAGGTGGGCGACGACCTCGGGATCGTCCTTGTCGCGCAACCATTCGTACGGGTCGACGACGACGTCGCCGTGGTGTTCGCGGATGGTCTCCACTCGCTTGGCGACGGGGGGCCGCAACGGACTGGCGCTCATTGCGCCCCGATCCAGTCGTCGAACCGTTTGCCTGAGACCCGTTCGTAGGCCTCGATGTAACGGTTTCGGGTGGCCGCGATGACGTCGTCGGGCAGCGGCGGGGGCGGCGCGCCGGAGTCGCGATCCCAGCCGGATTCGTCGCTGGTCAGCCAGTTGCGGACGAACTGTTTGTCGAAGCTGTTCTGCACGGCCCCGACCCGGTATTCGTCGGCCGGCCAGTAGCGCGACGAGTCCGGGGTGCAGACCTCGTCGGCGAGCACCAGGTTCCCGTGGCCGTCGAGGCCGAATTCGAATTTGGTGTCGGCGACGATGAGCCCCCGGGTCAGGGCATGGTCGGCGGCCTGCACGTAGATCTGCAGAGTGCGGTCGCGCAACTGGTTGGCGACCACGCCGCCGACCTTCTCGATCACGGTGGCGAACGCGATGTTCTCGTCGTGGTCGCCCTGGTCGGCCTTGGTCGCCGGGGTGAACAGCGGGGTGGCGAACTTGCTGGCCTCGACCAGGCCCGGCGGCAGCTCGATGCCGCAGACCGTGCCGGTGCGGCGGTAGTCCGCCAGCCCCGACCCGGTCAAATACCCGCGCGCCACGCACTCCACCGGCACCATGGTCAGCTCGCGCACCACCAGCGCCCGGCCCAGCACCTCGGCGGGGATGCGCGGATCGTCGGGCGCACCGGCCAGGTGGTTGGGCGCCTCGACCAAATCGAAGAAGAACACGCTCATCGCGGTGAGGATCCGGCCCTTGTCGGGGATCTCGCTGGCGAGCACGTGGTCGTACGCCGAGATCCGGTCGGACGCCACGAACAGCAGATGGTCGTCGTCGATGCGGTAGAGCTCACGGACCTTGCCGCTGCCCAGATGCGGATAGTCGGAGAGTGCAGGTCGAGCCACGCGGTTCACCCTAACTCACAGATTTCGGTGTGCGAGCCGGCGCGCAGCGCCGCCGAGCCCCGGCGTGTCGGCGCGATAATGGCGCCCAGCAGCAGACCGCTCAGCCGACCCGCGAGGAGACCACCGTGACACTGGGCTCGCGCTATCTGCCCTACGCCACCACCCCGGGCCGCCTGCTGGCCCAGCTGCTCAGCGATCTGGCGGTGGCGGCGTGGACGGCGCTCTGGATTCTGGTGGGCCTGGCGGTGCACGCCGCGGTCGCCACGATCGCCGCGGTCGGCCGGCAGGTGCGAAGCGGCAGCACCGGGGTGGCCGACAACCTGGACTCCGCCGGGGAGAGCGCCTCGCATCTGCCGCTGATCGGTGACGCGCTGAGCACACCGCTGAGCGCGGCGAGCACCGCGGCGCTCGACATCGCCGATGCCGGGCACACCCTCGACACCACCGCCGGCTGGTTGGCGTGGGTGTTGGCGCTGGCCGTGGCCGCCCCGCCGATCCTGGCGGTGGCGATGCCGTGGCTGGTGCTGCGGATGCGGTTCTTCCGGCGCAAGTGGACGGTGGTCACGTTGGCCGCCACCCCGGCCGGCCGACAGTTGCTGGCGTTGCGGGCGCTGGCCAACCGGCCGCTGCGCAGGCTGGCGGCGGTCGACCCGGACCCGGTGGGCGCGTGGCGACGCGCCGACCCGGTCGCCCTGCACGGGTTGGCGGCGCTGGAGCTGCGCTCGGCCGGTGTGCGGGTCTGACCGGCGCGCCGGCTGCCGGGCTCAGCGCCGCCCGACCCGCCCGGTCGGCGCCAGCAGCTGCGCCGACCGCAGCGTGGCACGCCGGAATCCGGCGAGGGCGACGATCAGCCAGGCGGCGAACGCGTCCCAGAAGAACACCAGCGACACGGTGTCCAGCGCCGGCATCGTCAACTCGACGGCCATCGCCTGGCTGGCCACCGAGTACATCCCCAGCGGGAACACCAACGCCCACCACACGCCGCGGAACTGCAGCATTCCGGGACGATTGTGGATGCGGTGCAGCACGAAATAGATCAGCGGCGGAATCCAGACGGTGGCCACCCCCCAGGTGATCACGGTCGCCGCGCGCAGCGCCACCGAGACCGGACCCGCCGTCAGCTGGCCCAGCAGGTCCCCGGCGAGGGTGGCGATCGCCATGCCTCCCATGAGGATCCAGGTGTCGGGCTCGAACCCGTCGCGGTCCATCCTCTCGTGCACGGTGCGCCACATGATCAACGTCGCCATCATCAGGTAGACACCGATCCCGGCCACCCAGATCGGGATCGCCACCGCCAGCCACACGGTGTGACCGGTGGCCCGGATCATCTGGGCCATCACGATCACCAGCCCCGAGGTGCCCACGCTGGCCAGCAGCCACGCCCCGTGTGCCTTGTCCCGCAACTCCGTCCAGCGCCGGCTGAGCATGTTGCGTACCGTCAGCGACGACAGCACCGACCAGGACACCAACGCCACCAGTCCGAGCACCCGCACCCACACCGGATGGCGTTCGAGGCGACTGTCGAGGACGGCGCAGGCGGCGACGAAGGTGAACAGCCGCAGCGTGATGTCCGGGTCGCGCAGGTCCCACACCGCCGCCCGGCGCTCGATCACGGCGGTGGCGACCACCAGCGCCACCAGCACCACCAGCCCGGCCGACGCCAGCACGCCCAGCGCGCTGCTGAGCCCGACGTACCCGTGCCGGGCTGCGCCGATCGACAGGATCCCGGTGGCCATCACCACCGAGAACACGTTCGGAGACGGCCGCAGGAAGGCCCACCGCCCGTTCACCGCTCGGCGCTCATTTCCACGACCAGGTGCCGAATCCCGGTGTGCCGGTTGCTGCGCGCCCACTCGACCGGGGCCACCACGGTGACCCCGGTGAACCGGCGCAGCAGCTCCTCGTAGAGCACCCGCAACTCCAGCCGCGCCAGGTTGACCCCCAGGCAGAAGTGCACGCCTTGACCGAAACCCAGATGCGGGTTCGGTTTTCGTGTCACGTCGAAGACGTCGGCGTGGTCGAACACACGCTCGTCACGGTTGGCCGAGCCCTCCCAGACCAGCACCTTCTGCCCGGGTTCGATCCGCCGGCCGCCCAGGGTGACCGCGCGAGTGGCGGTGCGCCGCTTCGACGGCGACGGCGAGGTCCAGCGAATGATCTCCTCCACCGCGGTGGGCAGCAGCGCCGGGTCGGCCCGCAGCGCCCGGTACTGCTCGGGGTGGTCGGCCAGCGCCAGCAATCCCCCACCGATGGCGTTGCGGGTGGTCTCGGCCCCGGCGCTGAACAGCAGGCTGAAGAACAGGTACAGCTCCAGCTCGCTCATCTGCGGATCGGTGCAGTTGGCGACCACCGAGAGCATGTCGTCGGTCGGCCGGGCCCGTTTGGCCGCGATCAGTTCCTGACCGTAGGCGTACAGACGCGAGCCGGCCTCCTCGACCGACAGCCGGGAGACCACCGCCGCACGCGAACCCCGGAAGTCGAAGTTGGGTTCGATCGCCGCGAACAGCCAGTGCCGGTCGGCCTCGGGCACACCGAGCAGGATGCAGATCATCTGCATCGGCAGCTCCACGGCGACGTCGACGATGAAGTCCAGCGGCACGCCGGGGTCGATCGCGGCCAGCAACCGTCGCGCCCGGGCGCGCAGATCCGTTTCGACCCGGCGGATCATCCGCGGGGTCAGCCCCGAGCTGACCAGTTTGCGGATCGCGGCGTGGCGCGGATCGTCCATCATGTTGAGCACGTGGCCGGCCACCGGAAGATCCTGCAGGATGGTGCCGCCGTGGGGCCGGTGCCCGCCGGTCACCGACGAGTAGGTGTCGGCGTCGCGCAGCACCGCGAAGGTCTCGGCGTGGGTGGCCACCGACCAGAACCCCTCCCCGTCGGGGGTGTGCGCGGTCGGCTCGTGGAAGTACACCGGGGCGGCCTCGCGGTGGATCGCGAACAGGTCGTGGGGGAAGCCGTGGGCAAAGTTGTCCAGGTCGGTCAGGTCGATCCCCGTCAGGGCGCCGGCAACGGACATGGCGGCTACAGGATGGCGCCCGGCCGGTAGCCGGCCGCCTCGGGGTGGGCGCCGACCAGGGCGTCGACCTCGGCGGCCACCGCGTCGACCTGGTCGGCGGCGGCCCCGGTGAACGCCTGCTTGTCGGCGAGCGCGGCGTGCAGGGCCGCGGCGTCCAGCGGCAGGCGCTCGTCGGCGGCGAGCCGGTCGAGCAGGTCGGGCTCGGCGCCGTGTTCGCGCATCGCCAACGCCACCGCCACCGCGTGCTCCTTGATCACCGCGTGGGCGGCCTCGCGGCCCATGCCGGCGCGCACCGCGGCGATCAGCACCTTGGTGGTGGCCAGAAACGGCAGGTAGCGGCCGAGTTCCCGGTCGATGACCGCCGGGTAGGCGCCGAATTCGTCGAGCACGGTCAGAAACGTCTCGATCTGCCCGTCGACGGCGAAGAACGCGTCCGGCAGCGCCACCCGGCGCACCACCGAGCAGAACACGTCGCCCTCGTTCCACTGGGCGCCGGCCAACTCGGCGGCCATCGACGCGTAGCCGCGCAGCACCACCTGCAGTCCGTTGACCCGCTCGCAGCTGCGGGTGTTCATCTTGTGCGGCATCGCCGAGGACCCGACCTGGCCCTCGGCGAACCCCTCGGTGACCAGTTCGTGGCCGGCCATCAACCGCACGGTGTGGGCCAGCGACGACGGGCCGGCGCCGATCTGCACCAGTGTGGAGAGCGCGTCGTGGTCCAGCGAGCGCGGATACACCTGGCCGACGCTGGTCAGCACCGTGGCGAACCCCAGGAACTGCGCCACGCGGCGCTCCAGTTCGGCGACCTTGGCGCTGTCGCCGTCGAACAGGTCGAGCATGTCCTGGCCGGTGCCCATCGGGCCCTTGATGCCGCGCAGCGGGTAGCGCGCGATCAGCTCCTGCAGCCGGCGCAGCGCCAGCAGCGTCTCCTCGGCGGCGGTGGCGAAGCGTTTGCCCAGAGTGGTGGCCTGGGCGGCGACGTTGTGGCTGCGCCCGGCCATCACCAGGTCGCGGTAGCCGACGGCGTGTTCGGCCAGTCGCGCCGCGACCGCCACCGTGCGGTCGAACACCACCTGCAGGGACCGGCGCACCTGCAGCTGCTCGACGTTCTCGGTCAGGTCGCGGCTGGTCATGCCCTTGTGCACGTGCTGGTGTCCGGCCAGGGCGTTGAATTCCTCGATGCGGGCCTTGACGTCGTGACGGGTCACCCGCTCCCGGTCGGCGATCGCGGCCAGGTCCACATCCTCGAGCACCCGCTGGTAGTCGGCGACGGCCCGGTCGGGCACCGCCACCCCGAGCTCGGCCTGCGCACGCAGCACCGCCAGCCACAGCCGCCGTTCGGCGACGATCTTGGCCTCCGGCGACCAGATCGCCACCATCTCGGCGCTGGCGTAGCGGGCGGCCAGCACGTTGGGAACGCTCACGTCGGTCAGCTTACGGTGGGCGGCCCACCGTGATCAGAACCCGGCCGCGTGCTGCTGTTCGGGCACGGTGTCGATGAAGCCGAGCACGGCGGCGCGCGCGGCGCGGCGCGGTTCCTGCCGCTCGTCGACGAGGGCGGCGATCACCGCGCCGTCGACCGCGCAGACCGTGGCGGCCAGCAGCTCGGCGCGCATGCTCCGGCCCGACCGGTCCAGCACCTCGACCACCGCCTCGGTGCGCTGACGCAGGGTGCGCCGTTGGATCTCGCGCAGCCGCGGCTGACGCGCGCACGCGATGAACCGTTCGTAGCGCGAGATCAGGTCCTCGTCGAGACGCTGTCCGTCGGCCCCGCCGACCAGCAGATCCACCAGCACGTCGGCGATCGCGTGCGGGCCGCGGCGCCGCCGCGGCAGCGCGGCGACCCGCGCGCGCAGCCGGGCGATCTCGAGCGTCGCCGCCTCCTCGACCGCGCTGGCGATCAGCTCGTCGAGGGAGGAGAAATAGTAGGTGGTCGACGCCAGCGGCAACCCCGCCCGGTGGGCCACCGCACGGTGGCGCACCGCGTCGAATCCGCCCTCGCGCAGCAACTCCGCGGCCGCGCGGACCAGCGCGTACCGGCGGCGTTCTCCCTTGGGAGTGACGGCGGAGGTCACACCAGCTCATGCTGCCAGCTCACCGCGCACCGTATTGTGCTTTCGGGCAAACGCCGTGCCGGTCCGGACCCGGTCAGGCCGGTTATCCTTGCCCCCATGGCGAACCTGAGCCGCCGTGCGCTGCTGCGCCTGGGCGCCGGCGCGGCCGCCGCGGTGGCGGCGGGCACGGCGACGCCGTCGCACGCGTCGCCAGGCGGGGTCCCGCGGGCGCCGGCGGCCGCCCCGACGATGACCACCGGCTCGTTCGTCTCGGCGGCCCGCGGCGGGGTCGCCACCGACTGGGCGATCGCCCGCCCGCCCGGGCAGAGCGCGCCGCTGCGTCCGGTGATCGCGCTGCACGGCAAGGGCAGCGACGCCGCCACCGTGATGGCCGGCGGCGTGGAGCAGGGACTGGCCACCGCCGTCGACGCCGGGCTACCGCCGTTCGCGGTGGTCGCCGTCGACGGCGGCGGCAGCTACTGGCACGCCCGGGCCTCCGGCGAGGACTCCGGGGCGATGGTGCTCGACGAGTTGCTCCCGCTGCTCGACGGGCAGGGCCTGGACACCTCCCGGGTGGCGTTTTTGGGCTGGTCGATGGGCGGTTACGGCGCGTTGCTGCTCGGCGGGCGCCTCGGCGCGGCGCGCACAGCGGCGATCTGCGCGGTCAGCCCGGCACTGTGGTCATCGGCCGGGGCGAGCGCACCGGGCGCGTTCGACGGCCCCGAGGACTTCGCGGCCAACTCCGTCTACGACCTGCCGGCGTTGCATACCATCCCGCTGCGGGTGGACTGCGGTGACGCCGACCCGTTCTACGACGCGACCGCCGAGTTCATCGCGTCGCTGCCCACCGCGCCGGCCGGCGGGTTCTCCCCCGGCGGTCACGACGCCGGGTTCTGGAGCGCGCAGCTGCCCGCCGAGCTGAGCTGGATCGCCCCGCTGCTGGCGGGCTGAGGCGTCCGCGATGGCCGACTCGAGCGCTTGCGAACCGTTCTCCTGGGATCGGCCCTACGCCTGGCCGCGCACCCCGGTGCTGGCGGCCAACCTGGTGTGCACCTCCCAGCCGCTGGCCGCCCAGGCCGGGCTGGCCGCGCTGGCCGACGGCGGCACCGCGGTCGACGCCGCGATCGCCGCCGCGATCACGCTCACGGTGGTCGAACCGGTCTCCAACGGGATCGGCGCAGACGCGTTCGCCCTGGTCTGGGCGGGCGGGCGGCTGCACGGGCTCAACGCCTCGGGCCGCTCCCCGGGCGCCTGGACACCGGAGTACTTCGGTACGGGGCCGGTCCCGACGGTGGGGTGGGACTCGGTCACGGTGCCCGGGGCGGTGTCGGGCTGGACCGCACTGCACCGGAGGTTCGGCCGGCTGCCGTTCACACGGCTGTTCGCCCCGGCACTGGCCTACGCACGCGACGGTTTCCCGGTCTCCCCGACGGTGGCCGCGCAGTGGGCCGCCCAGGCGCCGGTCTTCGCCGGGCAGCCGGGGTTCGCCGCGACGTTTCTGCCCGGCGGGCGCGCGCCGGGTCCCGGCGAGCTCGTCCGGTTGCCCCGCCACGCGCAGACCCTGGAGGTCCTCGCCGACTCCGGCGGCGCGGCGCTGTATCACGGCGCACTGGCCCACCGCATCGAGGCCGGGGCCCGCGCTCACGGCGCCGCCCTGCGCGCCACCGATCTGGCCGACCACCGTCCGGACTGGGTGGATCCGATCGCGGTCGACTACCGCGGCTACACCCTCCACGAGCTGCCGCCCAACGGCCAGGGCATCGTCGCGCTGCTCGCACTGGGCATCCTGGCGCACTTCGACCTGGCGGCGCTGCCGGCGGATTCGGCGGCCTGCCTGCACCTGCAGATCGAGGCCGTCAAGTTGGCGTTCGCCGACGCCTACGCCCACTGCGCCGACGCCGAGCACATGACGGTCACCGCCGGCCAGCTGCTCGACGCCGGCTATCTGCAGCACCGCGCCACGCTGATCGACCCGGACCGGGCCCGCCCGGCCCGGGCGGGCAGCCCCGCCGGGGGCACGGTGTTGTTGACCGCCGCCGACGCCGACGGGGTGATGGTGTCGATGCTGCAGTCGAACTACGCCGGGTTCGGCTCCGGTGTGGTGGTGCCCGACACCGGGATCGCGATGCACAACCGGGGCTCCGGCTTCGTCACCGCCGCCGGTCACCCCAACCGGGTGGGGCCGCGAAAACGCCCCTACCACACCATCATCCCGGCGATGCTGAGCAAAGACGGCGAGCCGGTGGCGGCGTTCGGGGTGATGGGTGGCGCGATGCAGCCCCAGGGTCACGTGCAGGTGGTCAGTCGCATCGTCGACCATCGGCAGAATCCGCAGGCCGCCTGCGACGGGCCGCGGTTCCGCTGGGTGCGCGGCACCGAGGTGGCGTTCGAACGCGACGTGCCACCGGCCACGCTGGAGGGGTTGGTGCGCCGCGGCCACCGGCCGGTCCGGGTCGAGGACTACAACATGTTCGGTGCCTGCCAGGCGATCTGGCGCCTCGACCACGGCTACCTGGGGGTCAGCGATCCGCGCCGCGACGGGCAGGCGGTCGGCTTCTAGACGCCGGCTCAGACCCGGATCTTGCCTTCGGCGGCCGCCAGGCCGATGTCGGTGCGGAAATGGCTGCCGGGCAGGCGAATCGACTCCACGGTGGCGTAGGCGCAAGACCGCGCGGCGATCAGATCCTCGCCGGTGCCCACCACGGAGAGCACCCGACCGCCGGCGGAGATCACCGCACCGTCGGCGTCGCGCGCGGTGCCGGCGTGCAGCACGTTCTCGGCCTCGGCACCGGTGATGGTGTCGCCGACCCGGGGCCGGCCCGGATAGTTCTCCGCCGCCACCACCACGGTGACCGCCGCACCGTCGTGCCAGCGCGGCGGTGCCGCGGCGGCCAGCCCGCCGGTGGCCGCGGCGTGCAGCAGCTGGCCCAGCGGGGAGTCCAGCAGGGCCAGCACCGCCTGGGTCTCGGGGTCGCCGAAGCGGCAGTTGAACTCGACCACCGCCGGGCCGTACGGGGTGATCGCCAGCCCCGCGTAGAGCAGTCCGGAGAACGGGCATCCGCGCGCGAGCAGTTCGGCGGCCACCGGCTCGATGATCTCGGTGACGATCCGCTCGATCATGCCCGCCGGCAGCCAGGGCAGCGGCGCGTAGGCGCCCATGCCCCCGGTGTTGGGGCCGACGTCGCCGTTGCCGACCCGCTTGAAGTCCTGGGCCGGCAGCAGCGGCACCACGGTCTCGCCGTCGACGACGCAGAACAGGGAGACCTCCGGGCCGTCGAGGAAGGATTCCAACAGCACCGGGTGGCCGTCGTCGAGCAACGCGGCGGCGTGGGCGCGCGCGGCCGCCCGCTCGGCGGTGACCACCACTCCCTTGCCGGCGGCCAGCCCGTCGTCTTTGACCACCCAGGCGGGCTGGTCGGCGCTGCGGCCGAACCGGTCGAGGGCGGCGTCGAGGTGCGCGGGGTTGTCGACGATCTCGCTGGCCGCGGTCGGCACCCCGGCCGCGGTCATCACCTCCTTGGCGAACGCCTTGGAGCCTTCGATGCGGGCGGCGGCCGCGCTCGGGCCGAAGCAGGCGATGCCGGCGGCCCGCACCGCGTCGGCCACCCCGAGCACCAGCGGCACCTCCGGACCGATCACCACCAGGTCGGCGTCGATGCGCCCGGCCAGCGCCGCGACCGCCTGCCCCGAGCCGGGGTCGACGTCGTAGGTCTCGGCGAGCGCCGCGGTGCCGGCGTTGCCGGGCGCGATCACCAGCGAGTCGACCTGCGGATCACGGGCCAACGCCCGCAGCAGCGCATGTTCGCGGGCACCGGAGCCGAGGACGAGGACACGCACGCCGTGCAGCCTAGCGGCCAGGTCGGGTCGCTCCCGCCGGGGGAATCGGGCATACACTCCAGATCACAGTGTATGGTCGACCGAGGACGAACCGAGAGGAGACCGTCGTGACCGCGACTTTGGGTGCCTGCCCGTTCGGGCATGGTTTCGATTTCACCGACCCGGACGTGATCGAGGGCGGCATCCCGGTCGCCGAGTTCGCCGAGCTGCGCCGGACCGCACCGGTGTGGTGGAACGAGCAGGCGCCGGGGTCGACGATCTTCGACGACGACGGCTACTGGGTGATCAGCAAGCACGCCGACATCAAGGCGATCTCGCGCGACTCCGAGGTGTGGTCGACCAACCTCAAGGGCGCGGTGATGCGGCTGCCCGACGGGGTCACCGCCGACCAGCTCGAGCTGACCAAGGCACTGCTGATCAACCACGACCCGCCCGAGCACACCCGGTTGCGCAAGATCATCTCCAAGCTGTTCACCCCGCGTGCGGTGGCCGGGCTGGAGGACAAGCTGGCCACCGCCGCCCACGACATCGTCGCCGAGGCCGCCGCCAAGGGGTCGGGCAACTTCGTCGACGACGTCGCGATGAAGCTGCCGCTTCTGGCGATCGCCGATTTGATCGGGGTGCCCGAGGCCGACCGGGAGAAGCTGTTCCACTGGACCAACCTGATCATGAACACCGACGACCCGGATTTCGACTGTGATCCGGCGGTCGCCAACGCCGAACTGATGGGCTACGCCTACACGATGGCCGAGGAGCGCCGCCGCTGTCCGGCCGACGACATCGTCACCCGGCTGGTGCAGGCCGACGTCGACGGCGAGGCGCTCGGGGAAGCCGAGTTCGCGTTCTTCGTGATCCTGCTGGCGGTGGCCGGCAACGAGACCACCCGCAACGCGATGACCCACGGCATCAACGCGTTCATCGAGAACCCGCGCCAGTGGGAGATCTACAAGGCGCAGCGCCCGGAGAGCGCCGCCGACGAGATCGTGCGGTGGTCGACCCCGGTGCACTGCTTCCAGCGCACCGCGAAAACCGACGTGCAGATCGGCGGGGTCACCATCGGCGAGGGCCAGCGCGCGGGGCTGTTCTACAGTTCGGCCAACTTCGACGACGACGTCTTCGACCACCCGTTTGAGTTCGACATCACCCGAAACCCCAACCCGCATTTGGGTTTCGGAGGCCAGGGCACCCACTACTGCATCGGGGCGAACCTGGCACGCATGGAGATCCGGCTGATCTTCGACGAGATCGCCACCCAGATGCCCGACATCACCAAACTCGGGGAGCCGCAGCGGCTGCGCTCGGGATGGATCAACGGCATCAAGGACCTGCAGCTGTCCTACCGCGGCTGAGCGCGCGTGCGCACCCACGGGTGGGGCGGGAACACCCCGGCCGACGACGACGAGGCGCGCACCCGGATCCTGGCCGCCGCCGACACCGTCATCGACGTGCGCGGCGCCGACATCTCCATCGCCGACGTGGCCCGCACCCTCGGGGTGACCCGCCAGACGGTCTACCGCTACTTCCCCAGCACCGAGGCGGTGCTGACGGCGGCCGGCACGCGCGCGGCGCGCGACTTCCTCGACCGGCTCGCCGCCCACGTCGCCGGGCGCACCGATCCGGCCGGGGCCACCGTGGAGGCGGTGGCCACCGCGCTGGAGTGGCTGCCCGACGAGCCGCACGTCACCGCGCTGCTGGCCCGCGACCGCGGCAACGTGTTCATCGCGCGGGTGACCTCCGCGGAGGCGCTGGGGCTGGCCGAGTGGGTGTTGCGCCGCTTCGACGTCGACTGGCCCGCCCACGGGTTCACCGACGCCGACCTCGCCGAGCTGGCCGAGCACCTGCTGCGCACCATCGCGTCGTTCATCGTCGACCCGGGCCGACCGGCCCGCCGGGGGGCGGCGCTGCGCGCCTATCTGCGCCGGTGGACGGCCGCGGGCCTGCCCGGGCGGCCCCCGGAGGGTTAGCCGGAATCCTTGCCGGTGTGCTTGGCCACGACCGCGTCGACGTTGGCCTTCTTGTCCTCGGCGGCACCGGCGGTCTTGGCGCGGCGGGCCAGCACCCGTTCGAGCGCGCCGTTGAGCCCCGAGCCCAGCGGGAAACCGACGTAGTGGGTGATGAAGATCGCCATCTCCCGCAGTTCGTCCTCGGTGAGCTCCTCGTTGGCCAGCGCGGCGTTGAGCTGGACCTCCGCAAGGTCCTGCTGCCCGAGCGCGGTGATCACCGCCAGGGTGATCAGCCGCTTGTCGCGCATCGAGAGCCCGTCGCGGGTCCAGATCCGCCCGAACAGGTGATCGACGGTCAGCGCGAAGTACTCGCCGGGCATGTCGGGCATGTCCCAGGCGTACACCTCGTTCATCTTGGCCAGCCCGGTGCGGCGCAGCTCATCCATCGTCGTCTCCTACTTCCGTCGGTTCGGCCACGCCCAGGCCGATCCCCAGCCGTTGCAGCGCCACCCCGGCCAGCGGCAGCGCCACCCCGGTGCGCTCCGCGAGGGCCAGCGCCAGGCTCAGATCCTTCTCCCCGAGCCCGCGGGTGTGGCTCAGGGGACCGTACATCGGGTCGTCGGGGTCCAGCGGGTCGGTGCTGTTGCGGAACATGATCGCGCCCGGCCCGCCGGTCAGCGCGTCGGTGTGGCGCACCACCCGCGCCAGTGCGGACAGTTTGAGCCCCGCCGACTCGGCCAGTGCCATCGCCTCGCACGCCGCGGCGTACCCGGTGAACGTCAACATATTGCGGGCCAGTTTCATTCGGGTGCCCGCGCCGGGCTCCCCGGCGTGGATCACCAGCGACGCCCAGCGCGCGAAGACCGGTTTGACCCGCTCGTAGACCGCCCGCTCGGCACCGACCATGGTGGCCAGCTCGCCCTGCTGGGCCGCGCCGGCGCCGCCGCTGACCGGGGCGTCGATGACGTGGATGTCCCGCGGGGCGAGCTCGGCCGCCAATTCCGCGGCGGTGCCCTCGGCGATGGTGGAGTGGATGGCGATGACGGTGCCGGGTTGCGCTTGCGCCGCCAGGACGCCGACCACGTCGCGCACCTGCGCGTCGTCGAGCACGGTGACACTGATGACCTGCGCGGCCGCCACGTCGGCGACGCCGTCGGCCAACGTGGCACCGGCCTCGGCCAGCGGGGTCATCGCCTCGGTGCGCACATCGAACACGGTGAGCCCGCCCGGCCAGTCGACCAACCGCGCCGCCATCGGCGCGCCCATGTTGCCCAACCCGATGTAGCCCAGCGCGGGCGGTGTCGTCGAGGTACTCATGACCGGATGATCTGTCCGCCGTCGACGTTGAAGATCTGGCCGGTGATCCAGCGCGCCTCGTCGGAGAGCAGGAACAAAAACATGCCCAGCAGGTCCTCGGGGGTGCCCATCCGCGACAGCGGGATCGTCTTGACCAACTCGCCCTGCATCGCCTCGGGCACCACCGAGCGATTGGCCTCGGTGTCGATCGGGCCGGGGGCGATCGCGTTGACCCGGATGTTCATCCAGCCCAGCTCCCGGGAGAGCTGCTGGGTCAGCGAGTTCACCCCGGCCTTGGCCAGCCCGTAGAAGTTGGAGTACAGCCACGCCGCCGTCGACGACTGGTTGATGATCGCCCCGCCGCCGCGGGCCTGCATCGCCTTGTAGGCCGCCCGGGTACACACCAGGGCCCCGTCGAGGTTGACGCTCATGAACGTCTTGTAGTAGTCCCAGTCGACGGTGAGCAGCTGGTCGAGTTTCATCCCGCCGAAGATGGCGGCGTTGTTGACCAGGTAGTCCACCCCGTCGAACTCCGCGACGGCGGCCTCGACCATCGCGGCGGCCGATTGCGGGTCGGCGACGTCGACGCGCTGCGCCAACGCCCGCCCACCGTCGGCCCCGATCTGGGCGGCGACCTTCTCGGCGGCCTCGGCGTTGATGTCGGCGACGACGACCGCGGCACCGCGGGCGGCGAGCACCTCGGCGTAGGCCTGGCCGATCCCGCCGCCGGACCCGGTGACGATCGCCACCTTGTTGTCGAACCTGTTGTCGGCTTCAGCCATGATGTCCTTCCTCGGTTACTGTGCTAGCCCGCCGCCGTCGCGATGAGCTTGGTCTCCAGATACTCCTCGAACCCGGCCACCCCCATCTCGCGGCCGACCCCGGATTGTTTGTAGCCGCCGAACGGGGCGTCCGCGGAGTACCACACCCCGCCGTTGACGTTGACGGTGCCGACCCGCAGCCGGGCGGCGACCGCCGCGGCGCGTTGCGGGTCGGCGGAGTACACCGTGCCCGACAGCCCGTAGGGCGAGTCGTTGGCGATCGCGACCGCGTCGTCGTCGCCGTCGTGGGCGATGACGGTGAGCACCGGGCCGAAGATCTCCTCGCGGGCCACCCGGGCGGTGTTGTCCAGCCCGGCGACCACGGTCGGGTCGATGAAGAACCCGGTGTCGCGCCCGGCCGGGGCACCGCCGCCGCAGGCGAACGACCCGCCCTGCTCGATCGCCGAATCCAGGTAGGACTGCACCCGGTCGCGTTGCCGAGCGGAGATCAGCGGGCCGCAGACGGTGCCCTTGGCGGTGGGGTCGCCCGCGGTCAGCGACCCCATCGTGGCGGCCGCCGCGGCCACCGCGTCGTCGTAGCGCGCCCGCGGCACCACCAGCCGGGTGGTGATCGCACACCCCTGCCCGGCGTGCATCGAGGCGGTGAACCCGGCCACCGCGCACGCACCGGCCAGGTCGGCGTCGTCGAGCACGACGAACGCGGATTTGCCTCCCAACTCCAAAAAGACCTTCTTGATGCCGTCCGCGCCGTCGATCATCACCGACCGGCCGGTCGCGGTCGACCCGGTGAACGAGATCATGTCCACCCGTGGGTCTTTGGCCAGCAGCGCCCCCACCGCGTGATCGCTGGAGGTGACGATGTTGAGGACGCCGGGCGGGATGTCGGTGTGTTCGGCGACGAGCTCACCGAGCACCGCGGCCGCCCAGGGGGTGTCCGGGGCGGGTTTGAGCACCACGGTGTTGCCGGCGGCCAGGGCCGGCCCCAGTTTCGCGAGGTTGATCTGGTGGGGGAAGTTCCACGGCGTGATCGCCCCCACCACCCCGATCGCCTCCCGGGCCAGAGTGCGCCGGGTCGGAACGCCCTGCGGGGCGGCCTCTCCGAGGTCGGTGCGCCACGGGTAGCTCTCGGCGGTGTCGGCGGCGAAGCCCAGATCGTCGATCGGGCCGGCCAGCTGGGCCCCGGCGGTGAGCATCACCGGGGCGCCGACCTCGGCGACGGTGAGCTCACGCAGCTCCTCGAGGTGGGTGTTCATCGCGTCGCGCAACTGGCGCACGCAGCGCACCCGCAGCGCGGTGTTGGTCGACCAGTCGCTGTGGTCGAAGGCGTGCCGGGCCGCCCCGATGGCGCGCCCCATGTCGTCGCCGTCGGCGTCGGCGGCGGTGCCCAGCGTCTCCTCGGTGGCCGGGTTGATCGTCGCGAACGCACCGGCACCGCCGGTCACGAGCTTGCCGTCGATGAGCAGTTTGCTCTCCCGGTCCGCCAGTAATGCCATCTCCGCGTCACTCCCCTCGACTGGACACTTGTCCATTGTAGTCCGGTCGAACCATAGTAGGCGGCGGGGCGCCACCGCAAGCAGTCCCGCGTCACCCACAAGAAATAACCTGCTCATGGCTGATTTTTTCCGTGGTGTTGCCTCCCGACGGCGGCATCGGATACATTGGACACGTGTCCAGCGATACGGCGACCGCATCCCCGCGGTCCACGCAGCCGGTGCAGCCGGTGCGCAACCGCCGCCAGGAGGAGACCTTCCGCAAGGTGCTCACCGCCGGGGCGGAGATGTTGCGCGAATCCCCGCACGCGGATCTGACGGTGCGGGCGGTCGCGGCGCGCGCCAAGGTCGCCCCGGCCACCGCCTACACCTACTTTTCGTCGAAGAACCACCTGATCGCCGAGGTGTATCTGGACCTGATCCGTGCGGTGCCGTATTTCACCGACGTCAACGACACGATGCTGTCGCGGGTCAACACCACGCTGCGGCGCTTGGCGCTGGTCTCGGCCGACGAGCCGGAGGTCGCCGCGGCCTGCACCACCGCGCTGCTGTCCAACGACGCCGGGGTGCCGCGGGTCCGCGACCGGATCGGCCTGGAGATCCATCGGCGTATCGAATCGGCGATCGGCCCCGGCGCCGACCCGCGGGTGGTCTCGGCGCTGGAGATGACCTACTCGGGCGCGCTGGTGCACGCCGGCAGCGGCGCGCTGCACTACGACGAGATCTCCGATCGACTCGCCTACGTCGTCGGCTTGATCCTGGAATCCGACACGGCACACGGAGGGAATCGATGAGCACACCGACGGTGGAGCTGCTGCTGGACCCGTACGACTACGACTTCCACGAGGACCCGTTCCCGTACTACCGGCGGCTGCGCGACGAGGCCCCGCTGTACCGCAACGAGGAGTTGAACTTCTGGGCGCTGTCGCGGCACGCCGACGTCATGGCGGGTTTCCGCAACTCCACCGCGCTGTCGAACATCTACGGGGTCTCGCTGGACCCGATCTCGCGCACCAAAGACGCCCACAAGGTGATGTCGTTCCTCGCCCTCGACGACCCGGAGCATCTGCGGCTGCGGACCCTGGTCTCCAAGGGGTTCACCCCGCGGCGCACCCGCGAGCTGGAGCCGCGGGTGGCCGAGATCGCCACCGCCCACTTCGATGCCGCGCTGGCCAACAGCGTCGACGGCTCGTTCGATTTCATCACCGAGTTCGCCGGCAAACTGCCGATGGACGTGATCTCGGAGCTGATGGGGGTGCCGCAACCGGACCGCGCCCGCATCCGCGAACTCGCCGACGGGGTGTTGCACCGTGAGGACGGGCTCGCCGACGTGCCCCAGTCGGCGATGCAGGCCTCCGCGGACCTGATGGTCTACTACGTCGAGCTGATCAAGGAGTACAAGAAGACCCCGGGGGACAACCTGACCTCGGCGCTGCTGCAGGCCGAGGTCGGCGGCGACCGGCTCTCCGACGAGGAGATCCTGGCGTTCCTGTTCTTGATGGTGGTCGCCGGCAACGAGACCACCACCAAGCTGCTGGGCACCTCGCTGTACTGGGCCTACCGCAACCCCGACGAGCTGGCCGGGGTCTACGCCGAGCCCGACCGCATCCCGCTGTGGGTGGAGGAGAGCCTGCGCTACGACACCCCCAGCCAGATCCTGGCGCGCACCGTGGCCGAGGACATGACGCTGTATGACACCACCCTGACCGCCGGCGAGGTGGTGCTGCTTCTGCCCGGTTCGGCCAACCGCGACGAACGGGTCTTCGACGACCCCGACGCGTTTCGCATCGGACGCGAGATCGGCTCGAAGCTGGCCAGTTTCGGCAGCGGCGCCCACTTCTGTCTCGGGGCGCATCTGGCGCGCATGGAAGCCCGGGTGGCGCTGACCCAGCTGATCACCCGTACCCGCAGTTACCAGGTGGACGAGGACAACGCCGTCCGCGTCCACTCGTCCAATGTGCGTGGGTTCGCCCACCTGCCGATCACCGTGGAGACCGTGTAATGCCTCGCTTCGACCCCCACCCCGACCGCCGCCCGGCCATCGTCACCGGAGCCTCCTCCGGGATCGGTGCGGCCACCGCCACCGCCCTGGCCGAGCGCGGCTTCCCGGTCGCCGTCGGCGCCCGACGCATCGACAAACTCACCGAACTGGTCGACACGATCCGCGCCGACGGCGGCGAGGCGGTCGCGTTCCCCCTCGACGTCACCGACGCCGATTCGGTGAAGTCGTTCGTCACCCAGACCGTCGACGCCCTCGGGGAGGTGGAGTTGCTGGTCTCCGGCGCCGGGGACATGATCCCGGGACGCCTGCACGAGATCTCCACCGAGACGTTCCTCGACCAGGTTCAGGTGCACCTGATCGGGGCCAACCGGCTGGCCACCGCGGTGCTGCCGGACATGGTGGCCCGCCGGCGCGGGGACGTCATCTTCATCGGCTCGGACACCGGCCTGGCGCAGCGCCCGCACATGGGCGCCTACGGGGCGGCGAAGGCCGGGCTGATCGCGATGGTCAACAACCTGCAGATGGAGTTGGAGGGCACCGGGGTGCGCGCCTCGATCGTCCATCCCGGACCGACCCTGACCTCGATGGGCTGGCAGCTCAGCGCCGAACAGGTCGGCCCGATGCTCGAGGACTGGGCCAAATGGGGCCACGCACGACACAGCTTCTTTCTGCGCCCCTCCGACATCGCCCGCGCGGTCACCTTCGTCGCCGAGACACCGCGCGGCTCCAACATCGTGTCGATGGAGGTCCAACCGGAGGCGCCGCTGAGCGATGCCCCCAGCGAACGCCAGGAACTGCGACTCGGCGAAGAAGGGATGCCCTCATGACGACCCAACCGGCCACCACGATCCCGCGCGTCTCCGGCGGGCAGGACGAACACGGCCACCTCGAGGAGTTCCGCACCGACCCGATCGGGCTGATGCAGCGGGTGCGCGACGAGTGCGGCGACGTCGGCACCTTCCAACTGGCCCGCAAGAACGTGGTGCTGGTCTCCGGCGCCGAGGCCAACGAGTTCTTCTTCCGCTCCTCCGACGACGAACTCAACCAGGCCGAGGCCTACCCGTTCATGACCCCGATCTTCGGCAAGGGCGTGGTCTTCGACGCCAGCCCGGAGCGCCGCAAGGAGATGCTGCACAACGCGGCGCTGCGCGGCGAGCAGATGAAGGGCCACGCGGTCACCATCGAGAACGAGGTGCGCCGCATGATCGCCGACTGGGGTGAGGAAGGCGAGATCGACCTGCTGGACTTCTTCGCCGAGCTGACCATCTACACCTCGTCGGCCTGCCTGATCGGCAAGAAGTTCCGCGACCAGCTCGACGACCGGTTCGCCACCCTCTACCACGATCTGGAGCGCGGCACCGACCCGCTCTGCTACGTCGACCCGTATCTGCCGATCGAGAGTTTCCACCGCCGCGACGCCGCCCGCACCGGGCTGGTGGAGCTGGTCGGCGAGATCATGCAGACCCGCATCGACAATCCGGCCGACAAGAGCGACCGGGACATGCTCGACGTGCTGATCACGATCAAGGACGAGGACGGCAACCTGCGGTTCTCCGCCGACGAGATCACCGGCATGTTCATCTCGATGATGTTCGCCGGCCACCACACCAGCTCGGGCACCGCCTCCTGGACGCTGATCGAGTTGCTGCGCAACCCGGAGGTGATGGCCGCCGCGGTCGCCGAGCTCGATGAGCTCTACGCCGACGGCGAATCGGTGAGCTTCCACGCGCTGCGCCAGATTCCGCACCTGGAGAACGTCTTGAAGGAGACGCTGCGGCTGCACCCGCCGCTGATCATCTTGATGCGGGTGGCCAAGGACGAGTTCGAGGTGTGCGGCCTGCCGATCCGCGAGGGCGACCTGGTCGCGGCGTCCCCGGCGATCTCCAACCGGATCCCCGAGGACTTCCCCGAGCCCGAGCGGTTCCTGCCGCAACGGTACGAGAAGCCGCGCCAGGAGGATCTGATCAACCGGTGGACCTGGATCCCGTTCGGGGCCGGACGCCACCGCTGTGTGGGCGCGGCCTTCGCCACCATGCAGATCAAGGCGATCTTCTCGGTCCTGCTGCGCGAGTACGAGTTCGAGATGAGCCAACCGTCGGACAGCTACCGCAACGATCACTCCAAGATGGTGGTCCAACTCGAGCGTCCGGCCCGGGTGCGCTACCGCCGCCGCCACTGAGAATCACGCAAGGAGGCCATCATGGGCTATCGCGTTGACGCCGATTTGGATCTGTGCCAGGGCCACGCATTCTGCGAGATGGAGGCGCCGGGCTATTTCCGGGTGCCCAAACGCGGCCAGGTGGAGATCCTCGACGACGAACCCCCCGACGACGCCCGCGACGAGATCGAACGGGCGGTGGAGTCCTGCCCCACCCAGGCGCTGTCCATCCGGGAACTTCCTGAGCCCCCCACCCACGAAACCCAAGAGAAGGAAGAGTGACTATGCCGTCCTTTCCGCGCGCGGAACTCGAAGACGTCGTCGACCGCTGGCTGGAGGCCAATCGGGAGGCCGAACGGGCCGGGGACTGGACGATCCTGGCGCAGTTCTACACCGACGACGCCACCTACGGGTGGAACATCGGGCCGAAGGAGGACGTGATGTGCGTGGGGATCGACGAGATCCGCGACATCGCGCTCGGCCAGGAGATGGAGGGCCTCGAGGGGTGGCGCTACCCCTATGAGCGGGTGCTCATCGACGACAAACAGGGCGAGATCATGGGGCTGTGGAAGCAGATCAGCACCGATCCGTCCGACCCGGACGCCGAACAGTTCGAGGTCTACGGTCTGGGCGGCAGCTGGTTCCGCTACGCCGGCAACGGCAAATTCGACTGGCAGCGCGACTTCTTCGACTTCGGCCACGTCTCGGCGACCTACATGGACCTGATCAAGGCGGGCCGGCTCTCCGCCGGTATGCAGAAGCGCATCGAGCGCAGCATGTCCGGGGAGAAGGTGCCCGGTTACTACCCGATCGGGCAGGCCCCGGCCTCCCTGTGGCCCTAGCAGGAGGTGGACATAGCCGGGATTCCGGTCCGCGCGCCCCTGGGCCGCTATAGGCTTTTCCCAGCGGGCGGTTGACGCGGCCACCAACCGGTCGGCCACCGGCTCGTCGGAATCGACACCCACGCTCACCCAATCGGTCGCCCCGTCCCGGGGCCAACGCGGAGGAGGACCACATGAAAACCAAGGGCGCGCTGATCTGGGAGTTCAACCAGCCGTGGTCGATCGAGGAGATCGAGATCGGCGATCCGGTCAGAGACGAGGTGAAGATCCGCATGGAGACCGCCGGGATGTGCCACTCGGATCATCACCTGATGACCGGCGACATCCCGATGGCGGGGTTCCCGGTGCTCGGCGGCCACGAGGGCGCCGGTGTGGTCACCGAGGTCGGCCCCGGGGTCGAGGACATCGCCCCCGGCGATCACGTGGTGCTGTCGTTCATCCCGTCGTGCGGCCGGTGCGAGTCGTGTCAGGCGGGGCTGCGCAACCTCTGCGACCTGGGGGCGATGCTGCTCAACGGGGTCGCGGTCAGCGACGGCACCCACCGGGTCCACGCGCGCGGCGAGGGCGTGTTCCCGATGACCCTGCTGGGCACGTTCTCGCCGTGGATGGTGGTGCACAAGAGTTCGGTGGTGAAGATCGACCCGGAGATCCCGTTCGAGGTGGCCGCGCTGGTCGGCTGCGGGGTCACCACCGGGTTCGGCTCGGCGGTGCGCACCGCCGACATCCGGCCCGGTGAGGACGTCGCCATCATCGGCGTCGGCGGGGTCGGCATGTCGGCCCTGCAGGGCGCCGTGGCCGCGGGGGCGCGCAACATCTTCGTCATCGAGCCGGTGGAGTGGAAACGCGACCAGGCGTTGAAGTTCGGCGCCACCCACGCCTACCCCGACATCGAGTCGGCGATGGGCGGGATCATGGAGGCCACATCGGGGCTGATGGCGCGCAAGGTCATCGTCACCGTCGGAGAGGTGCACGGCGCCGACATCGAGAACTACATGATCTTGACCGCCAAGGCCGGCACCTGTGTGTTGACCGCGATGGGGTCGATGATGGAGAACCAGGTCACGCTGAACCTGTCGATGTTGACCCTGCTGCAGAAGAACCTGCAGGGCACCATCTTCGGTGGCGGAAACCCGCAGTACGACATTCCGCAGCTGCTGTCCTACTACCGGTGCGGCAAGCTCAACCTCGACGACATGGTCACCCGCCAGTACAAGCTGGAGCAGATCAACGAAGGGTACCAGGACATGTTGGACGGCAAGAACATCCGTGGCGTCATCCGCTACACCGACGACGACCGGTAGGAGCTCACCCCCGATGACCAAGCCGTCGCGAATTTTTCAGGTCGCCACCGGAAACGTCGGCACCGAGATGATCGGGCGGATCGTCGCCCACCCCGACCTGGAACTCGTCGGCGTGCACTGCTATTCACCGGAGAAGGTCGGGCGTGACGCCGGCGAACTGGCGGGCATCGACCCGATCGGCGTGAGGGCCACCTCCACGGTCGACGAGATCATCGCGGCCCGCCCCGATTGTGTGACGTTCCACGGGATCTGGCCGGATCTGGCGTTGTACGAGCAGGTGCTGCGCGCCGGGATCAACGTGGTCACCACGGCCGACTGGATCACCGGCCATCACCGCAACACCAACCACCGTCTTCCCGACGGGCGCACCGAGAGCGAGGTGTTGGCGCAGGCCTGCCGGGACGGGGCGGCCACGTTCTACGGCACCGGGATGAACCCGGGCCTGGCGCAGATCCTGACCGTGGTGCACAGCGCCGACGTCGCCGACATCGAGAACGTCACCTGCATCGAGTCGGTGGATGTGTCGTGTCACCACTCGGCGCCGACGTGGCGCAACTGCGGGTTCGGGCGTCCGGTCGACGATCCGGAGGTGCCCCGGATGCTGGAACTGGGCACCCGGGTGTTCGAGGACGGGGTCCGGCTGATGGCCGACTGTCTGGATCTCGACCTCGACGAGGTGACGTTTCACTACGAACTCGGCGCCTGCACCGAGGACGTGGACCTGGGCTGGTACCGGCTGCCGGCCGGCTCAGTCGGCGGCGCCGGGTTCCGATACGTCGGCCGGGTCGACGGTGTGGCGCGCGTCGAACTGCACCTGGAGTGGCAGATGACGCCGCACACCACGCCGCGCTGGGATATCCAGGGCTGCTACATCACCAAGATCCAGGGTGATCCGTGCATCTACAGCAAGCACCGGATCATCCCGAAGCCGGGGACCGACCTGCGCTCGCCCGCCTCGTTCGCGGCGCTGGGGATGACCGTGACCGGGATGCCGGCGCTCAACGCGATCCGCGCGGTCGTCGACGCCGAGCCCGGGGTTCTCACCAGCGCCGATCTGCCGTTGCGCGCCTTCGCCGGCCGATTCGCCCCGGAACGCGCGTGACCTCCTTCCCCGAGCTGCTCGCCCCGGGGCGCATCGGTGCGATGACGCTGCGCAACCGGCTGGTGATGTCGCCGATGGAGACCATGTACGGCACTCCCGAGGGGCTGCCGTCGCAGCGCACCCGGGAGTACTTCGCCGCCCGCGCCCGCGGCGGGGTCGGGCTGATCACGGTGGGCGCCACCGGAATCGACCCTCAGCATCCGGAGACCCCCGGTGGGCTGCATCTGGGGACCGACGCCGCGGTGGCCGCACACCGGCAGTTGGTGGAGGCCGTGCACGAACACGGCGCCAAGATCCAACCGCAGATCGTCCACGCCGGTCCCGACGGGCTGGGCCCCGAATTGCACCACGTCACCTCGCTGGGGCCGTCGGTGATCCCGTCGTATCTGACCGGCCGGCCGTCGGCGGAGGTCACCGCGGCGCAACTGAGCGAGATCTTCGATCTGTTCCGCGCGGCGGTGCGCCGCGCCGCCGAAGCCGGCTACGACGGCATCGAGTTGCACGCCGCGCACGGCTACATGTTCCTCGGGTCGTTTCTGGCGCCGCAACGCAACCGACGCACCGACGACTACACCGGCTATTCCCCGCGCGGGCGGATCAAGGTCGTGACCGAGGCACTGGCCGCGATCCGCTCCGAGGTCGGCGACGCGCTGCCGATCACGCTGCGGATCTCCGGCTACGAACGGGTGGCCGGCGGGCGGCCGCTGTACGAGACCGCCCAGGTGGCACCGCAGTTGGTCGCCGCAGGCGTGGATGCCTTCCACGTCAGCGGTGGGGTGATCGACCGGCTGGTCACCCACATGGTCAACGGCGCCGACGACGGTGACGCGTTGAACGTGGGGGCGGCGGCCGCGGTCAAACAGGCCGTCGACGTGCCGGTGATCGCGGTGGGACGCATCCACGACCCGGCGCGCGCCGAGCAGATCCTCGCCGACGGGCGCGCCGATTTCATCGCGATGGGCCGCCCGCTGCTGGCCGACCCGGACCTGCCGGCGAAGCTCGCCGCCGGACACGGCACGCGGGTGCGTCGCTGCATCTCGTGTGAGAACTGCATCGACGCGATGGAGATCCGCTTCTCGGTGGATTGCGCGGTCAACCCGCGGGCCGGACGCGAACGCGAACTGGCGATCCACCGCAGCGCCACACCCAAGTCGGTGGTGGTCGTCGGCGGTGGCCCGGCCGGTTTGGAGGCCGCCCGGGTCGCCGCCGCCCGCGGCCACTCGGTGACGCTGTTCGAACGGGCCGCCCGCCTCGGCGGGGCACTGCTGTGGGCCTCGGTGCTGCACCCGGAGAACGCCCCGTTCTTGGACTGGCTGCGCGCCGAGATCGACCGCAGCGGTGTGCGGGTGGTGCTCAACCGCACGGTGAGCACCGCCGAGGTGCGCGCCCTGAACCCGAATGCGGTGGTGGTGGCCACCGGGGCGCAGGTGGTGGCCCCGACCCTGCCCGGCGCCGAGCTGGGCCATGTGCACACCGGGGCGCAGCTTCGGTCCCGGTTCGGCGGGCGCGGCGCCCATTTGGTGCGCCCGACGTTGATCCGGGCCGCCACCCGGGTGTGGCTGCCGGGGGGACGCCGGGTCGTCATCGTCGGCGGCGACCTCGTGGCGCTCGAGCTCGCCGAGTTCCTGGCCGCGCGCGGCCGGCTGGTCACGATCGTGGAGCCCGGCAAGGCCCTGGCCCCGGAGGTCGGGGACAAGCGGCGCACCGAGCACGCCGACCGGCTGGACCGCTACGGGGTCACCGTGCACGTGCGCGCCGAGGTGCACCGGATCACCGACGCCGGGGTCGAGTTCACCCCGTTTCGCGGTACGGTGCGCACCGTGGGCGCCGACAGCGTGGTGCTCGCCGGAACCCCGCACGCCGACACCACCGTCTATGACGCGATCCGCGCGGCCCTGCCCGACACCGCGGTGTTCGCCGCCGGCGACTGCACCGGGCTGGGTCTGATCCGCAAGGCCACCGAGGACGGCGCCCGCGCCGCCTGCGCCATCTGAACGACACCGATAGGAGAACCCGATGCCCGACGAGAACACCCCCGACACACCGGCACTGACCGCCTCACAGTCCTCGTGGCGGTGCGCCCAGGGCAAGGACAAACAGGGCTGGTTGGCGTTGATGGCCGACGACGTGGTCATCGAGGACCCGATCGGCAAGACGGTGACCAACCCCGACGGCACCGGGGTGCGCGGCAAGGACGCGGTGGCGGCCTTCTTCGACGCCAACATCGCGGTCAACGACCTCACCATCACCTGCGAGGAGACCTTCTTGTCGTCCTCGCCGCACGAGGTCGCCCACATCCTGAAGCTGCACAGCCGATTCGAGGGCGGCTACACCTCCACGGTGCGCGGGGTGTTCACCTACCGGACCGACGACGCGGGGCTGCTGACCAACCTGCGCGGCTACTGGAACCTCGACGTGATGCAGTTCGGGAAACCGGAGTGAGCGCCCCGGTCCCGCAGAGCACGCTGGCCGGCCGTGTCGCCGTCGTCGTCGGCGGTACCCGCGGGATCGGCGCGGCCGTGGCGGGCCTGCTCGCCGAGCAGGGCGCGCAGATGGTGGTCAACGGCCGGGACCCGCAAGCCGCGGACGCCACCGCCGGGCGCCTTCCGGGAGCGATCGCCGTGCCCGGGTCCCCGGCGGAGCCCGCGGTCGCCGATCACCTCGTCGGGGCGTGTCTGGAGGAGTTCGGGCGCCTGGACATCCTGATCAACTGTGCCGGCACCGCCGAGCCGCCCGGCTCGTCGATCCTCAACATCACCAGCGCGGCATTCCGCGACCTGCTCGACGCCCATCTGGGCACGGTGTTCGAGACCTGCCGCGCCGCCGCACCGCACCTGGTGGCCGCCGGCGGCGGTGCGATCGTCAACACCAGTTCGTTCGCGTTTCTCGGCGACTACGGCGGCACCGGGTACCCGGCCGGCAAGGGCGGGGTCAACGGGCTGACCATGGCGATCGCCGCCGAGTTGCGCGAACACCGGGTGCGCGCCAACGTGATCTGCCCCGGGGCGAGAACCCGGTTGTCCACCGGCCCGGACTACGAGGCGCAGATCGCGACGCTGCAGCGGCGCGGCCTGCTCGATGAGGTCAGTGCACGCGGCGCCCTCGACGCGGCCCCGCCGCAGTACGCGGCCCCGTTGTACGCCTACCTCGCCGGGGATGCGGCCGCGGCGATCACCGGGCGGATCTTCATCGCCGCAGGCGGTTTCGTCGGTGAGTTCGCCCGCCCGACTCCGGCGATCCTGGGCTACCGCGACCACCACGACAACCCGCCGTGGGGCCTCGATGAGCTGCACGCCATGCTGGGCGGCGCGGATCGGTGAGCGCCCGGCTGCTGGGCGTGCTCGCCCTGCTGGTGCTGGCCGGGTGCGGTGTCACCGCGCTGCTCGGCGTCTCCGCACCCGCCAGTCTGGCCGGACGTTCCAACTGGGCGCTGGCCACGACGCTGCCCGGCGCCGCGGACGTCGACCCCGACTGGGGCTACTCGCTGAACGCGCCGCTGGCCTACGCCACCGCGCCCCCGCAGCCGGAGGCCCTCGACTCGCCGTGGCCCGAGCCGGTGTTGAGCCCGCCACACTGCGCTCCCCTGCCCGACCTGTTGGTCATTCCCGGAACCCGGGTCGTCTCGGTCACCGCGGAGAGCGAGCCGCGCGGGTCGGCGATCGCGGTCGCGGTGCCGGCCGGCGCGGCCACCGGGTTCATCGAGTCCCCCCGCCCGGACATGGCGTTTCGGATCTGGGCGCCGGCCGACGCACTCACCGCGGTCGACCGGTACCGGGAATGGTTGGCCGGCTGCGGATCCTACGAGGTCGACTTCACCGACCCGCGCACCTCCGCGCACCGGCACGGCACCATCAGCACGGTCATCGACCCCGACCCCGACGTCGGCGCCGAGGCGTCGGTGACGGTCACCCGCAGCCTCACCGAGTCCGACACCCACACCCGGCATGTCGGCTTCTACGCGATCCGCGGCCTGCTGCTGGAGTGCTCCACCTCCATGGGCCCCGACCGGGTCGCCGAGCTCAACCGGCTCTGTGTCCGGACCGCGGAACGGTTGCGCGCGCTGTGAACCGCCCCGGTATCCGGCCGTGGCCGCCGACTCTGGTCCTGTGGGTGATCGCGCTGAGCGCGCTGGCCCTCGCCGTGCCGGTCGTCTCGGCCGGCCGGCGCACCGCCGCGACGGATTCTGAGCCGCTGGCGCCGGGGCTGGCGGCGCTCAGCGACGCCGAACTGCTCGATCTGCTGCTGCACCGCGCGGCCATGCCCGACGGGTGGTGGTGGTCGTTCACCCACGAGACGGGCCTCGTCGAGGACTTCGGGTACCACCGAGACCAGGTGGCCGACCGCAACGGGGCCATCGTCGGCTACCGGCCCGCCGACTGCGCGAAGCCGATCGGGATGGTCTCCGCCGGCGCCTTCGACGCTGCCGAGGTCGCCGGCTACGATCCGGTTCATCCGGGGGATTCCTACGACCGCAAGGACATCCGCCTGGCGCTGGCCCGCGAATTCGACCCGGCCGGGTTCGCGGACATGGTCGCTTCGGTGTCACGCTGCACTCACGTCACCTTCGACACCGCCCGCTACCACAGTCGCTACACGATCGACATCCTCGAGGACTCCGGCCGGGGCGGCGACACCCGACTGTTCCGGTACTCGGTCACCACGCACACCGGGGATTCGGACGCGAGCACCCGCTACCACGCCTACGCCCGCAGCGCGCACCTGATACTGCGCGGGACGGCCACCGACGGCCACCGGGGCGAATTCGACGCCCTGTTCGCCGACACCCTGGCCCGGATCAACGCCGCCGCGACCTGAGCGGGGCACCGATACGGCCGGGCGCTGCTGGGATCGACGCCTCAGCGGTCGAACACCCCCGATTTTCGGGGGGTCGTGTCCGTCTCGACGTCGATCTCAGCAGCACCCGGCGCTATCGGCGCGCGCACCGGCTAGGTCATGGCGGCGTACCGCGTGCCGCGCTCCTGGCGCACCCACAGCTGCCCGTCACCGGCGCTGATGCCCTCGGTGACCAGCTGCCGTTTGAGCACCTTGTGGGTGGCGGTCGCCGGCAGCGCCGCGGTCACCCGCACATACCGTGGCCAGGCCTTCGGCGACAGGTCGGGTTGGTCGGCCAGGAACTGCTCGAGGGTCTGCGGGCTCAGCGCAGGGCTCACCTCGGCCGGCACGATCGCGGCCATCACCTGGTCGCCGACGGCCTCGTCGGGGACCGCGTACACGGCGACCTGGCCGATCTGCGGGCAGCGCGACAGGATGCGTTCGATCGGGGCGGCCGCCAGGTTCTCCCCGTCCACCCGCATCCAGTCGGTGGTGCGCCCCGCCAGATAGATCCACCCGTCGGCATCGCGGTAGGCCAGATCCCCCGACCAGTACATGCCGGCGCGGGTGCGGTGCTCGGTGGCGCGGTCGTCGTTGTAGTAGCCGGTGAAAAACCCGGTGCCGGCGGTGTTGACCAACTCCCCGATGGCCTCGTCGGGGTTGCGCAGCGACCCGTCGGCGGCGAACTCGGCGACCGCGCATTCGGTCACGGTCGCCGAGTCGTAGATGGCGACCCCGGCGAACCCCTTGCCGATCGAACCGAGCGGGGTGCCGGGCTCGCGGGTGATGATGACGGCGTTCTCGGTGGAGCCGAACGCGTCCCAGACCAACGTGTCGAACCGCCGGCCGAACTCGGCGATCGCCCGGTCGCCGGCCTCGTTGCCGAACGCCACCCGCAGCGGGTTGTCGGCGTCGTCGGGGCGTTCGGGCGTGGCCAGAATGTAGGTCAGCGGCTTGCCGACGTAGTTCATGTAGGTGGCCCCGTAGCCGCGGATGTCGGCGAGGAACCGCGAGGCCGAGAACGTCGCCGGGGCCATCGCCGCGCCGGACACCGCCGCCACCGCCCAGCCGCCCACCAGGGCGTTGGAATGAAACAGCGGCATCGCCAGATAACAGGTGTCGGCGGCGGTGACGGCGAACTGCTCGACCAACCGTTGACCGGCCACCAGCACCATGAAATGCGAGATCTGCACCGCCTTGGGATCCCCGCTGGTCCCCGAGGTGAAGATCATCATGAACGTGTCCATCGGGCCGGGGACCCGGTGCGCCACCAGCTCCGGTGCGGTGCGCACCGACGCCGCCCACCGCTCGTCGGTGAGGTCGACGACGGTCAGCCCCGACAGGTCCAGGCCCTCGAGCAGCCCCCGGTGCTCGGCGTCGGTCACCAGGATCTGGCAGTCGGCGCGGCGGATGTCGTCGAGCAGCGCGGCGCCGCGGCGGGTGGTGTTGATCCCGCAGAGCACATAGCCGCCCAGCCCGGCGGCGGCCATCTGGGTCAGCATGCCCGGGTCGTTGCCCAACAGCGCGCCCACGTGCACGGGGCGGTCGGTGTCGGCCAGCGCCAGCAGCGCGGCCGCCGTGGCGGCCGCCTCCGCGAGATGCTCACGCCAACTCCACCGCCGTTGCCCGTATTTCACCGCGACACTGTCGTCACCGGCGCGTTCGTTGAGCAGTTGTTGAACCGTGTCAGCCACCCGCACTCCTGATCTGTCGGCGTCTGCCCCACCTTGACACCCGTCGTGGCGAACGCTGGGATGGGTGAGGTGACGTACGACACAATTATCCGCAACGGTCGGTGGTTCGACGGCACCGGGGCGGCGTCGGCGATCCGGCATCTGGGGATCCGCGACGGCCGCGTGGTCACCGTCAGCCCCACCCCGCTGGCCGAGCACGGGTGCCCGCGGGTCCTCGACGCCACCGACCGGTGGGTGCTGCCCGGCATGATCGACATCCACACCCACTACGACATCGAAGTGCTCGACGCGCCCGCGCTCGCGGAGTCGCTGCGCCACGGGGTCACCACGGTGTTCGTCGGCTCCTGTTCACTGTCGACGGTGCACGTCGACGGCGACGACGCCGGGGACCTGTTCGGCCGGGTGGAGGCCATCCCCCGCGACCACGTGCTCGACGCGGTCAACCGGCACAAGACCTGGTCCACCCCCGCGCAGTACGTCGCCGCGCTCGAGGCGCTGGCGCTGGGGCCCAACCTCGCGGCGTTCATCGGGCACTCCGACGTCCGCACCGCCACCCTGGGGCTCGACCGCGCCACCCGCCCCGAGGTGCGC
This sequence comes from Mycolicibacillus parakoreensis, assembly GCF_022370835.2. The sequence goes on along the minus strand of NZ_CP092365.1, from coordinate 526,517 downwards.
CCCAGCCGCGCCGAGCAGGCCCAGATGGAGGCGATGGTCGACGCGGCGCTGGACGCCGGGTTCGTCGGCATGTCCTCCCAGCAGCTGCTCTTCGACAAACTCGACGGCCAGACCTGCCGCTCGCGCACCCTGCCGTCCACCTACGCCAGGCCGCGCGAGCTGCGCCGGCTCAAAGCGTTGCTGCGTCGCCGCGGTCGGGTGCTGCAGTCGGGCCCGGACATCTCCAACCCGTTCAATCTGGTCTCCCAGCTGGCCCAGTCGCTGGGGTGGGGGCGGGCGAAACTGAAAACCAGTCTGCTCTCGGCGGCCGACGTCAAGGCCAACCCGCTGGCGATCGGAACGATCGGGCCGTCGGCGCGGCTGATCAACGCACTCGGCGGCGACTTCCGCTGGCAGCATCTTCCGGTGCCGTTCGAGGTGTACGCCGACGGTATCGATCTGGTGGTGTTCGAGGAGTTCGGATCCGGGGCGGCGGCGCTGCACCTGAGCGACCAGCTGGCCCGCAACGCGTTGCTGCGCGATGAAGGCTACCGGCGCCGGTTCCGCAAGGACTACGACGCCAGATTCGGTATGCGGGTGTGGCATCGGGACTTCTTCGACGCCGAGATCGTGGCCTGCCCCGATCCGGCGGTGGTCGGCAAGACCTTCGGCCGGGTCGGGCTCGACCGGGGCGGGCTGCACCCGGTCGACGCGTTTTTGGATCTGGTGCTCGACCACGGCACCGCGCTGCGCTGGCGCACCACGATCTCCAATCACCGCCCGCACGTGCTGCGCACCCTGGCCGCCGATCCGGGCGTCCAACTCGGCTTCTCCGACGCCGGGGCGCATCTGCGCAACATGGCGTTCTACAACTTCGGGCTGCGGTTGCTGCGCCATGTCCGTGACGCCGAGCGCGCCGGGCGGCCGTTCCTCACCGTCGAGCAGGCGGTGCACCGGCTCACCGGGGAACTGGCCGACTGGTACGACGTCGACGCCGGGCATCTGCGGGTCGGCGACCACGCCGACGTGGTGGTGATCGACCCGGCCCACCTCGACGCCGACCTCGACGCCTACGCCGAGCAGCCGGTCGCCACCTACGGCGGGCTGTCGCGGATGGTCAACCGCAACGACGCGGCGGTCACCGCGGTGCTGGTCGCCGGGCAGCCGGTCTTCGACCACGGTGTGGCCACCGCGGCGGTCGGCACCCGGCGCACCGGGGCGTTCCTGCGCGCCGGGCAGCGCCGCGCCGCCCCGGTCGCCGCCGCTGTCGACGTCTTTTAGCGGGACCGGTAGACGACGTCGCCGCCGATCACGGTGGCGGCGACCATGTCGGAGGCGAGTTCGGCCAAGGCCGCGTCGGGGGCGAGGCGGAGCACGCACAGATCCCCGGGTTCACCGGGGGCGACGGTGCGGGCCCGCGCCGGGTCCCGTGGCGCGCCGAGGAACAACCGCAGCGCGTGCGCGGGGCGGATCGTCTCGTTCGGGCCGAGAACCGATCCGGCCTCGGTGCGCCGGTGCACCGCGGCGCGCATCGCCGCCCACGGGTCGAGGGCGCCGAACGGTGCGTCGGTGCCGCCGGCCACCGGCACCCCCGCCCGGGTCAGTGCGGCGATCCGCCAGAGCTCGGCGAGTTCGTCGGCGGGCACATCGCTGCGGTACTGGTCACCGCGCTCGGCGACGAAATTCGGCTGGGTGACGACGGTGACGCCCAGCGCGGCCAGGTCGTCGAGCAGCGCATCGGGGACGACGGCGGCGTGCTCGATCCGGTCGCGCCCGTCACAGCCGGCGGCCCGCAACGCCGCCATCGCCACGGTCAACTGCAGGGTGGTCACGCAGTGCACCGCGACCCGATGGCCGCCGTGGTGACGCCTGCTGATCCAGGCGGTCAGACCGTCGAGGTCCAATCGGTCGTCGTGGAGGATCTTCTTGCCCGGGGACAGGAAGTGGACCCGCGGCCGGAACTGACCGGACCGATGCGCGGACTCCAGGTCGGCACGATCGGCGTCGTCGAGGTCCGGGGTGGCGTCGGTGACGCCGGTGACGCCGAACGCCACGAGGCGCTCGCCGAGGTCGGTGAGGGGAGTGTCGCGATGACGCAGCGTCGCCGACCACGTGTGGTCGGCGCTGCGCAGGCGGCCGTCACGGTGGTCGGCCAACCCCACGCGGGCCAGGGCGGGGGTGTTGAGGATCCACATCACGCCGCTGCGGTGCTGGACGCGTACCGGGATCGCCGGCATGAGGGCGTCGAGTCGGTGGCGGTCGAGATCCCCGGCGACCGACTCGTGGTAGCCGATCGCGCGGACCCAGCCGTCGCGGCCCGGCGCCGCGGCGCCCAGCGCGCGGGCGAACTGCTCCCCGGTGCGCACCGCCGGTGGTCCGACGTGCAGCGACTCGAGCGCGGCGGCGGCCGACCGGATATGCAGGTGATGGTCGTGCAGTCCGGCAACGACCGTGCCGAACTGCGCGTCCAGCACCGTTTCGCCGCGGTGCGCGGTCAAGCCGGCGGCGACATCGCGGATCTGCGTGTCGACGCGGACGTCGACCACACGCCCGTCGAGCAGCACCCCCCGGCGGATCAGCATGCGCCACGGCGAGCGGTGATCAGCGCCTCGACCCGCCGATTGTCGGCGCCGAGCGGGCGGACGGTCCGCGGTGGCGGCGGTGTCGGCACCGCGGTCGCCACGGGTGCCTCGGGAAGGGCGGCGTAGGTTGCGGCCACCGCCGCCATCGCGACGTCGATGACGCTGCCCCCGCCGCGGGCGAGGCTGTGCAGCACGGCCCGGGCGGCGTGCAGCCCGGTCAGCGGGTCGGCGATCGCATCACCGCAGAACACCGGCGCGCCGTCGCGGCGGCCGACCAGGCCGCCGGCGACCGCGGCGTCGTCGCCGAAGGCGACACGGTCGGGGTGCTCGGCGCCGTAGCCGCTGATCCGGACCCAGACCCGCCCGGCTCGCGCCGCCACCTGCTCGGCGCCGAGACCACGGCGACGCAGCCCGCCCGGACGCGATCCCTCGACGACGACGTCGGCGACCGCCAGGAGCCCGGCCAGGATGGGGTCCTCGAGAGCGACGCAGCAGGAGAGCTTCTGCGCATTCATCCAGGCGAAGAATTGCGGGTCTCCGGCGCGCGTACCGTCGGGGCGCGCCGGGGTCTCGACCTTGACCACGGTGGCGCCGGCGGCGGCCAGCAGTGCGCCGCACAGCGGCCCGGCCCACATCGAGGACAGGTCGACGACGAGGAGATCGGCCAGCGAACGCTGCGCGGGCGCGCCGCCGACGCCGACCGTCGGCTCGGCGGGGCGCGATTCGCCCAACACCGCGGCGGGCAGGCCCAGAAGCCGTGCCCGCCGCACCCACGCGCGCGCCGAGCCGGTGGTCGATGCGCTCACCACCGACGGCCACGGATCGGCTCCGACGTCGTCGCGCTCCAGCAGCGCCGGCACCGCGTCGACGTCGTCGGCGCGCGACAACGTCAAAGCCCACCATCCGTCGGGGGAGGCCAGCAGGCGGGTGGCACCGCCCGCGGAGATCTGCGTCGGGGCGCTGAGATTGCGCAATGCGGCACGCCCGGTGAGGATTTCGGCCGCATCGACATCCACGCGGTTTCCGCCCAGTTCACCGATGCGTCGTGCGATCTCGTCGGCGACACCCTGCGCGCCGGTCGAGACCGGCGCCGGAATGCGCAGCGGGCCCCTACCCCACGGCATCGACGAGTCCCCACGATAACGCCGTCCCGGGATCGATCGTCTTACCCGAGAGCACCAGATACGCTGTGCGCCAACGCCCGATCCGCCGGGTCACGCTGACCGTGCCCCCTGCTCCGGGGATGAGGCCCAGTCGTAGCTCCGGCAGCCCGAGGACCGCATCGTGGCGGCAGGTCACGTGTCCGCAGAACGCGGCCATCTCCAATCCGCTGCCCAACACCTGGCCGTGGACCTGCGCGCGGCAGGAGGCGCCGAGGCGGGCGGTGATGGCGGCCAGTCGGCGCGCCGGGCTCTGGCGTGTGCGCGCCAGGTGAGCAGCGACCGGGTCGGTGAAGGTGCCGAACTCGGCGAGATCCCCGCCGCTGCAGAACGACGGCCCGGTGCCGCTGAGCACCACGGCCTCGACGGTGGGGTCCGCCTGGGCGATCAGCAGGGCCTCCACCAGCGCCTGGCGGGTGGCGTTGGAGAACGCGTTGTGCCGGCCGGGGCGGTTGAAGGTGATCGACAGCCGTGAGCCGTCCCGCTCGACGAGCACCGGGTCGGGCACCTCGTCGAAGCCGCGGGCGCCGCGCTCGGCCAACCAGCGCGCGAACTCCGGGCCGGACTGCAACGTCGAATACCCCAGGGATTCGGTGACCAGACCCGCCGCGACGGTGCCGGCCACGTCCACGCTGCGCAGCACGTCGTCGCAGACCGCGGCGGCCTGCGGCCAGCGATCGACGCGGGTTCGCACCTCGGCCACCGCGGCGTCGATCGAGGTGACCGTGACCGCGCGCCGATCCTCGGTCGGCTCCTCGGTGAGGGTGAAAGTGGCGTCACGCAACGTGGACTCGTCGGCGTCGCTGAGCGCACCGACCGCGATGAGCGGCCCGTCGTCGGCCGCGGCGTCGAGATCCGGGCCGGGCGCCTCGGCGACATCCACGATACGCAAGGCCATACCGGGGATTATCCACTGCGCGTCGGCCGATCACCGCAACCCGGCGGGCGCCCCCGGCGCGGGGCCCGCGCGCGGAGACCTAGTGTGGAGGCCATGGCCACCGTGTTCACCAAGATCATCAACCGGGAGTTGCCCGGCCGCTTCGTCTACGAGGACGAGGACGTGGTCGGGTTTTTGACCATCGAACCCATGACCCAGGGCCACACCCTGGTGGTGCCGCGCGAGGAGATCGACGGCTGGCAGGACGTCGACTCCCCGGCGTTCACCCGGGTGATGACCGTGGCCCAGCGCATCGGCAAGGCGGTCTGCGCGGCGTTCGACACCGAACGCGCCGGGCTGATCATCGCCGGGCTGGAGGTGCCGCACCTGCACGTCCACGTCTTCCCGGCCCGCAACCTGTCCGATTTCGGGTTCGCCCACGTCGACCGCGACCCCTCGCCGGAGTCCCTCGACGAGGCGCAGGCGAAGATCCTCACCGCGCTCGGCGAACTGGACTGACCGCCGCGCCCTACCCGGTGATCCGCGGCAGCAGCACCCGAAACGTGCAGCCCCGCTCGGCGACGGTGATGATGCTGACCGTCCCCCCGTGGGCCTTGACCAGCGAGTCGACGATCGGCAGGCCGAGCCCGGCGCCGCCGCTGGCCCGGGTGCGCGACGAGTCGGCGCGGAAGAACCGTTCGAACACCCGCTCGGCGTCCTGGTCGCTCATGCCCGGCCCGGTGTCGGCGACCTCGAGCATCACGGTGTCGCCGTCGGTGCCGACCCGCACCGCCACCGCGGCGTCGTCGGGGGTGTGCTGCAGCGCGTTGGAGACCAGGTTGCTCAGCACCTGGCGCAGCCGCGCCTCGTCGCCGAGCACCTCCGGCGTGCCGGGACCGTCGAGGACCTCCAGGGTGATCACCCGTTTGGGCGCGACGGCCTGCCCGTCGTGCACGGCGTCGCTGGCCAGCGCGAGCAGATCCACCCGGTGGCGTTCCAGGGGGCGGTGCGCATCGAGTTGGGCGAGCAGCAGCAGATCCTCCACCAGCAGGCTCATCCGCCGCGACTCGCTTTCGATCCGCGACATCAGCGGCTCGACGTCGTCGGCCGCGCCCTGGCGGTACAGCTCGGCGAACCCACGGATGGTGGTCAGCGGGGTGCGCAGCTCGTGGCTGGCGTCGGTGATGAACCGGCGCAGCCGGTCCTCGGATTGGCGGGCCTGCTCGGCGGAGGACTCCGAGGCGGCCACCGCCCGCTGCAGCTGGGCGAGCATGCTGTTGAGGGCGGCGGCCAGGCGGCCGACCTCGGTGTGCGGGTCGCGCTCGGGGACCCGGCGGTCCAGTTGGCCGGCCGCGATCGCCGCGGCGGTGCGCTCCACCTCCCCCAGCGGACGCAGCGAGCGGTTGACCACCGCATAGCCCAGCGCCCCGAGGATCAGCAGCACCCCGGTGCCGATCCCGACCTGCGACCAGATCAGCTCCCGCACGGTGGACTGCACGTCGGCGAGGTCGGTGGCCACCGTGATCCGTTCCCCCGCGGGGCCGCGCACCGTCATCGCCCGCCACTGCACCCCGGAGTGGTCCAGCGAGCCGACGGTGACCGGTTCGGGTCCGACATCGTTGTCGTCGGGCAGCCGGGGCTCGGCGACCCGGTCGTTGCCGGCCAGCCACACGCTGCCGTCGAGGTCCACCCCGCGCACGTAGAACTTCGACGGCGGGCGGCCCGCGTTGGGGTCCTCGCGGGTGCTCGGCACGCTGCGCGGCACCCGCGCCCACGTGTGCGAGGCCGCCAGCAGCGACTGGTCGGCGCGGTTGATCAGGTTGTGCCGCAGGATCGAGGTGACCGCGATCCCGGAGGCCAGCAGGCCGAACGCCACCAGCACCAGGGCGGCGGCGACCAGCGAGACCCGCAGCGGCAGTTCCCGGCGCGGGGGTGCGGTCAGCGACAAGCGGGCCTACCGGGGTTCACGCAGCACGTAGCCCACCCCGCGCAGGGTGTGCAGCAGGCGCTTGTCACCGGTGTCGATCTTGCGGCGCAGATAGGAGACATAGGACTCGACGATATTGACTTCGCCGCCGAAATCGTAGCGCCACACGTGGTCGAGGATCTTCGGTTTGCTCAGCACGGTGCCCGCGTTGATCATGAAGTACCGCAGCAGGGTGAACTCGGTCGGCGACAGCGACACCAGCTCGCCGGCCTTCCACGCCTCGTGGGTGTCCTCGTCGAGTTCGATGTCGGCGAACGTCAGCCGGGTGCTGCGCGGCTGCTCGGTGCCCTTGCCGGTGCGCCGCAGGATCACCCGCAGCCGGGCCACCACCTCCTCCAGCGAGAACGGTTTGGTGACGTAGTCGTCCCCGCCGAGGGTCAACCCGGTGATCTTGTCGGCCAGGGTGTCGCGGGCGGTCAGAAACAGCGCCGGGGCGTCGATGCCGTCGGCGCGCAGCCGGCGCAGCACCCCGAACCCGTCCATGCCGGGCATCATCACGTCGAGGATCACCGCGTCGGGGCGCACCTCGCGGGCCCGGTCGAGCGCGGCGGCACCGTTGACCGCGGTGTGCACCTCGAAGCCCTGGAACTTCAGGCTCACCGAGAGCAACTCGACGATGTTCTCCTCATCGTCGACGACCAGGATCCGTGCCTCCGGATCGGATTTTTCTGCCACTGGTGCCGTCATACCGTCCATTCGTTCGCACCGGCATGAACACAACTTTGAAGGTCGCTGTGAACTTGCTGTGAGCACCGATTGTCCTCGTCGCCGTCCCGGTGCGCCAATACCGCCGGTGCAAACCGCGGCGCGCCCATACACTGGCGGCATGGACCTGGGCAAAAACCTGGCGGAGGCGGCGCTGGCACCGGCCAAGATCGGCCTGGCCGCCGCCGACGCCGGGCTCGGCGTGGCCACCGCGGCCCTCGGGGTCACCAAACGCGCCCTGGGGGCGGACGGGCCGGGAGTGTCGACGAACTCGATGGCCGGGATGCTCGGGCTCGAGGAGGCCATCACCCGCGCCAACCGGCTGGCCCGGCTCATGGACGACGACGCGCCGCTGGGCCGCGCACTGGCCCCCGGCGGCCCGGTGGACCGGCTGCTGGCCGACGACGGGCTCATCGATCAGCTCACCGCCCCCGGCGGGGTGATCGACCGGCTCACCGAGGAGGGCGGCGGGCTGCAACGCGCGCTGCAGCCCGGCGGGTTGGTCGACCAGCTGCTCGACGAGGACGGCCTCATCGAGCGGGTGCTCGCCGAGGACGGCCTGGCCGACCGGTTGCTGGCCGACGGCGGGCTGGTCGACAAGTTGACCGCGCGCAACGGGCCGCTGGAGCAGTTGGCCAACGTCGCCGACACGCTCAGCCGCCTCGCCCCCGGCATGGAGGCGCTCGAACCGGCGATCGAGACCCTGCAGGAGGCGGTGATCGCGCTCACGCTGGTGGTCAACCCGCTGAGCAACATCGCCGAGCGCATCCCGCTGCTGCCCCGGCGCGGCGGCTCGCGCCGGTCGGCGACGACCCGCGAGGTGCGGTCGGCGCGGATCGTCGCCGAGACCACCCCCGCTCCCGGCACCGACCCCGGTCCCGAGGTGCCCGGACCGGGGTGACCGCGGCGCCATTAGGCTGGGGGCCGCGCCTCCCTAGCTCAGTGGTAGAGCAACGCTCTTGTAAAGCGTAGGTCGTCGGTTCGATCCCGACGGGGGGCTCCACGGGCCGGTCGGCGCGCACCGCCGGCGCCGCCGCCTCGGCGCGGCGGGCGCGCGCATCCCGGCTCCGACATAGCCCGCCGAGCCGGGACGACACGCCGGATCGGCGCCGCCCCAACCGGATCCCCGCCCACCAATCATCCAGCAAACTGTCAGACAAAACGCCGGGTGAAAACACTTCGTTAAAAAATGCGCGCCGCGTGTTAAAAGACCGTTAACGATCCTTTCTTTCGTCACTCGAACTCGCAGGCCGGGGCCGCAATTCACTAGCGTGGCAACACATTCACGAGTCCGCGTTCTGTAGACGAGGAGCAGGCATGTCTTTTGTGACCACCCGCCCGGAGGCCCTGGTGGCCGCCGCCGGCAACCTGGCCGCGCTCGGATCCGCCCTGGCCGCCCAGAACGGTGCGGCCGCGGCCCCCACCACCACGGTCACCCCGGCGGCCGCCGACCCCGTCTCGGCGCTGCAGGCCGCCCAGTTCTCCACCTACGGCACCCTCTACCAGCAGATCAGCGCCCAGGCCGACGCCATCCACCACGCGGTGGTCGCCACCCTGGGCTCCAACGCGGCCTCCTACGGCGGTGTCGAGACCGCGAACGCGGCCGAGGCCGGCCTGCTCGACGGCGGCGGCTCGTCGGGCCTGCTCGGTTTGTTCACCGGTGGCGGCTCCTACGGGGCCGGGGCCGGCATGCTGAGCAACGCCGCGATGATGGGTGTGGGCCAGATCAGCAACTTCGGCTCGGCCGCCTCGATATTCAGCGCCATCCCTCCTGCCGCGCTCACCGGCGAGACCGAACTCGGTGCCGGGGAGGCCCTCAGTGCCGACGGCGGCGCCCTGGCCGCCGCGCCGGCGCCGGCCGCGGGCGCCACGGCCGCCCCGGTCAGCGCCGCCACCGGCCAGTCTGCGTCGGCGGGGCGGCTGTCGGTGCCGGCGAGTTGGGGCACCACCGCGCCCACCGCCGCGAACCCCGCCAACGCCCTCGCCGGAGCGCGGGCGGCCGCCGCCCCCGCCGAGATGCCCTACGCGGGCGTTCCGGGCGGGCTGCCGGCCGCCGCCGCCGGCGGTGACCACCACGGGCCCACCGGAGCGACGAAGTACGCCGTCAAACCGAAACTGACACCGCGTCCGCCGGCCGTGTAGCGAGAAGGACCCCGATGATTTTTGCCGCACTCCCCCCGGAGATCATCTCCGGCTGGATGTACACCGGACCGGGGGCGGGCCCGATGATGGCCGCCGCCGGGGCGTGGAACGGGCTGGGCAGCGAGCTGGGCACCACCGCGGTCGCCTACCAGTCGGTGATCACCGCGCTGACCACCGAGGAGTGGCTGGGCCCCACGGCGATGACGATGGCCGCCTCGCTGACCCCGTACGTGACGTGGATGCTGCAGACCGCCGAGGCCGCCGAGCAGGCCGGTGCGCAGGCGATGGCCTCGGCCGCCGCCTACGAGTCGGCGCACGCGATGACGGTGCCCCCGCCGGTGATCGCCGCCAACCGGACCCAACTGGCCGCGCTGGTCGCCACCAACCTGCTGGGCCAAAACACCGCGGCGATCGCGGCCACCGAGGCCCACTACCTGCAGATGTGGGCCCAGGACGCGGCCGCCATGTACGCCTATCTGGCCTCCTCGGCCGCCGCGGCGCAGCTACCGCCGTTGTCGACACCGGTCGGCCCCAGCGGGCAGGGCTTCGCCGCCGGCCCGACCACCGCGACCCAGGGTGGGCTCGCCGGGCTGGTCGCCGGCCTGCCGTCGGGCATGCAGCAGCTGGCCACCACCGTCGCCAACCCGCTGTCGGCGGGCGGTGCCGCGTCCACCGGCAGCGGCTTCCTCGGCGACCTGGTGAATTCGACCGGCGGTATCGGGTTGTGGAACGGCGCCACGACGCTGACCAACGCGACCAGCAACATCGTGGCGTGGAACGTGTTCACCGCCATCGCCGCCGCGGTCGGTGACACCGCGTCCTCCGGGGCGCCCGGCGTGCTGCCCACCGCGATCGGCCAGCACCTCATGGCCGACGGCGAGACCACCGTCGCGGCCGCGCCGGCGGCGACCGCGGCCACCCTCGGCGAGGCCTACGAGGTCGACGGACTCGCGGTCCCGCCGAGTTGGGCGACGACGGTGCCGGCGCCGATCGACGCCGACGAGGCGGTGGCGTTGGCCGACGTCGACGTCCCGACACCCGCCGCCGGCAGCGGTTTCAGTGTCCCCAGCGCCGCCGGGTTCGTCGCCGCCGGGGCGCTGGCGCCGATGGCGCTGCGCGGTCGGCGCACCGCCGACGGCCCGTCCCCGTCGCTGCTGTCCCGGTCGAAGGCCCGTAAACGCGGGACGATCCGCCGCCGCGGCGCCCCGAAGGGGGAGTGAGCCGGGTCACCGCGGTTTTTCGCTCCGCCGGCGCGCTGGCCCATACTGAGGGGATGCACGCGCAGGCCCGCCCCGCGCCGCGCACCGGTGGCCGCCACCGGATGCCGCGGCAGTCGGTGCGCGTCGCGCGCGGACTGGTGCGCGGCCTCACCGCGCTGGTGTCGGTGGCCGCGATGCTGTTGACCGGGGCCGGCTACTGGGTGGCGCACGGCGCCCTGGACGGGATCACCGTCTCCGAGGCGCTGACCGCCGACGATCCGCACTCGACCGGCGGGGAGATGAACATCCTGCTGATGGGCCTGGACTCCCGCAAGGATCAGGACGGCAACGAGCTGCCCGACACCGTGCTCAACCAGCTGCACGCCGGCGACTCCGACGACGGCGGCTACAACACCAACACGTTGATCCTGGTCCACGTGGGCGCCGACAACCGGGTGGTCGCGTTCTCGATCCCCCGCGACGACTACATCTCGTTCACCGGCATCCCCGGCTACGACCACATCAAGATCAAGGAGGCCTACGGGCTGACCAAGGCCTACACCGCCAATCTCCTCGCCGAGCAGGGGGTGGAGGACCAGAAGGAGCTCGAGACCCGCGGCCGGGAGGCGGGCCGGGTGGCGACGTTGCGGGCCGTGCGCAACCTGACCGGGGTGCCGATCGACTACTTCGCCGAGGTCAACCTGGCCGGCTTCTACGATCTCACCGAGAGCCTGGGCGGGGTGGAGGTCTGCCTCAACCACGCCGTGTACGACGAGTACTCCGGGGCGGACTTCCCGGCCGGCCACCAGCGCCTCAACGCCGCGCAGGCGTTGGCGTTCGTGCGTCAGCGTCACGGCCTGGAGAACGGGGACCTCGACCGCACCCACCGCCAGCAGGCGTTTTTGGTCTCGGTGATGCATCAGCTCACCGACTCCGGCACGTTCAGCGACCTCGGCAAACTCAAACGGCTGATGGCGGTGGTCCGCAAGAACGTGGTGCTCTCCGCCGGCTGGGGCGAAGAACAGTTCCACCGGATGGAGGCGCTGGCCGGTGGCGCGGTGGAGTACCGCACGCTGCCGGTGCTGCGCTACGACATGGTCGACGGCCAGGCGGTCAACATCATCGACCCGGCCGCCATCCGGGCGGAGGTGGCCGCGGCGATCGGCAAGGACCCCGCCCCGGCGGCGACCACCGACACCACCCCCGACCCGGACACGCTCGTCGACGTCGTCAACGCCGGCGACACCGCCGGGCTGGCCTCCACCGTCTCCTACTCCCTGGAGGAGATGGGCTACGGCACCGACGCGGTCCGCGACGCCGAACCCGGGGACCCCGCCACCACCGTGATCACCTACGGCGCCGGCGCCGACACCGACGCGACCCGCATCGGCGAACTGCTCGACATCGACGTCGCCGAGGTGCCCGACCCGGCCCTGCCCGCCGGGCACGTGCAGGTCACCCTCGGCCGCGGCTACTACCCGCCGGCGCTGACCTCCACCTCCACCACGACCACGACCACCACCACGACATGGGGGTCCGGTTCGGACCCCTCCAACCCCTACGGGTGGAGCACCGAGCCCACCCCCGACGAGGGCCGTCCGATCGAGGGCGGCAACGGCGTGCCCTGCGTCAACTGACGCACCGGGCTACGGGCGGGACAGGAAGTCGAGCACGACGCGTTCGAAGGCGTCCTTGGCCTCGATCATCGTCCAGTGCCCACAGTTGGGGAAGACGTGGAATTCGGCGTTGGGGATGGTGCGCAGCGGGATCAGCGCCATGTCCAGCGGGCTGACCCGGTCGTCGCGGCCCCAGGTGACCAACGTCGGCACCGACAGCCGGTGCATCATCGCCCACGGCTGCGGGGTCTTGGCGGACTGCATCATCTTGACCATCGCGGCGAAAGCCTCGCTGCCGTACATCCGCCGCGCGCTCGCCAGGGTCTCCGGGTCGGTGGCCGACTGCCAGCGTTCCTCGATGAGCTCCTCGGTGACCACCGCCGGGTCGTAGACCATCGACTTCAACCAGCGCACCAGCCGATCCCGGGTGGGGTCGTCGGTGAATTCCTGCAGCAGCCGAATGCCCTCGGCCGGGCCGGGACTGAGCAAATTGGTGCCGATCCCGCCGATCGTGACCAGCCGGCGCACCTTCTCGGGGTTGCCGATCGCGTAGTTGACCCCGACGGTGCCGCCCATCGAGTTGCCGACGATGTCGACCGATTCCAACCCCAGGGCCTCGGTGAACGCCGGCATCGCCGCGAACGCGGTGATCATCGGGTGCCCGCCGAAGTCGTCGCTGACCCCGAAGCCGGGGAACTCCAGCACCAGGCAGCGGTACCGCTCGGCGAACGCCGGCAGCACCCCGCGGAAGTTGCGCCAGCCGGTCACCCCGGGGCCGGAGCCGTGCAGCAGCACCAGCGGCGGGCCGTCGCCGGCCTCGTGGTAGCGCAGCACCCCGGACTCGGTGCTGACCTCCCGCAGGGTGTCGTCGTAGCTCAACTCTGCCGACATCTCTCTCCTCACCTGGTTGGGCCGGGATCGACCCTATCGGGTGGCCCGAAACCCCCGGTAGCGACGGCCGTAACCGATCAGGGTGCGCACCGGGACGCTGCGTGGCCAGGCGTCGGCCCGGAAATAGGCGTCCGAGCCGCCGTCGACGACGATGACGCTGCCGCAGAGGAATTCGGCGGACTCCGACAGCATGAACAGCATCCAGTCGCCGAGCTGCCCGGCGTCACCGAAATGGCCCACCGGCACCGGGAACGACTGCACGGCGGTGGCCTGCCCGGGGGTGGCCAGCTGTTTCTCCAGCAGCGGGGTCATGATCGCGCCCGGCGCCAGCACGTTGAGCCGGATGTCGGCGCCCGCCCACTGCCCGCGCACCGCGTGGCGGCGCACCCAGCGCGACACCGCGGTCTTGGAGGCGGCGTAGGCGAGCGACGGCGCGCCGGGGCCGAACACCGCCAGCACCCGTTCGGCGCGCCGGGCGTTGCCGGCCAACAGCGCCCGCACCGCCACACCGGGCACCGCCGGGGTGACGGTGGTCGAGTTGCTGCCGATCACCACCACCTTGGCGACGCCGTCGGCGGCGGCCAGCCCCGCCCGCCACGCCGTGAGCAGATCCACCACACCGAAATAGTTGACCTGCAACAACGTCCGCACGCCGCCGCGCCCGGGCGTCGGCCCCAGCCCGGCGGCCAGCACCGCGCCGTCGAGTCGGCCGTCGGCGGCACTGAGCACCGCCTCGGCGGCGCCGGCCCGCCCGGCCGCCGTGGACAGATCCCCGGTCACCTCGGTGTCGCGCAGATCCACCCCGATCACCCGATGACCGGCGGCGCGCAGCTTCTCCGCGGCCTGGTACCCCATTCCCGAGGCGGCCCCGGTGACCGCGTACACCCCCATCAGAGCACCCCGCGCAGCCCGTCGGCGCCGAACGCCGGCTCGAGCATCGCGGTGAAATCCGGTCCGCGGCGCAGCGACTGACCGCCGTCGACGTTGATGATCTGCCCGGTGATCCACTCGGCGGCGTCGGAGAGCAGAAACAGCGTCAGGTTGGCGACGTCGGTCACCTCGCCGGGCCGGGGCAGCGGGGTGTTGACCCGGTAGTCGGCGGAGAGCTCCGGGGAGTCGAGCACGGCGGTGACCAGCTCGGTGCGGATCAGCCCGGGCCGGATCCCGTTGACCCGCACCCGCGAGGCGCCGAGCTCGTCGGCGGCCAGCATCACCAGATGGTCGACGCCGGCCTTGGTGGGCCCGTAGGCGCCGAACCAGCGGTGGGTGTTCGACGCCGCGATCGAGGAGATCGCGACGAGGGCGCCACCGCCGCCGCGCACCAGCTCGGCGGCGCTGTGTTTGAGCACGTACACGGTGCCGGTGAGGTTCAGCTCGACGGTGCCGGCCCAGGCCGCCGCGTCGATCTGGGTGACCGGGCCGATCGTCTGCGAGCCGCCGGCGCAGTGCGCCACCCCGTGCAGCCGGCCGCGCCAACCGATCAGCTCGGCGACCGCGGCGGCCACCTGCTGCTCGTCGGTGATGTCGGTGCTGCGGTAGCGCACCCTGTCGGGCCCGCCGCCGATCTCGGTGGCCGCGGCCGCCAACCGGGCCTCGTCGCGTCCGACGAGTAGTACCGCGGCACCGGAGTCGACCAGCGCCGCGGCCACGCCCCGGCCGATCCCGCTGCCGCCGCCGGTGACCAGATAGGTGCGATCGTCCAAGCCAAGCTGCACATCGTCTCCTGCCCTAGCACCACTACGTGTGCTGCGGACGCTACACGGCGGCGCCCGGCCTCCGGCGCGGTCGCCCCGGTCACCGGGCTGCCACCAACTGCGGTGTTCGCCTAGAGTTAGCCCATGGTTGCTAAATCAGACTCCTCCGAACTCGGCGAGGTGGAACCGCTGGCCGACACCACCGAACGGCAGGCCCGCCGGGTGGTGGCCGCCTACGCCACCGACGCCGACGAGTGCCGCATCTTTTTGTCGATGTTGGGTATCGGGCCGGCCAAGATCGAGGCCTGAGTGGCCGAGCAGGTCCCGACCGGCACGTCGGAGTTCGTGGTCGTCGCCAACCGCCTGCCGATCGACCTGGAGCGCCACCCCGACGGCACCACCACCTGGCAGCGCAGCCCCGGCGGGCTGGTCACCGCGCTGGAGCCGCTGCTGCGCCGCCGGCGCGGCGCCTGGGTGGGTTGGCCGGGGGTGGCCGACCTGTCGGCCGCCGAACAGGAGCCGATCGTCGACGGCGAACTGGTGTTACACCCGGTCACGCTCAGCGACGACGACGTCGCCCAGTACTACGAGGGGTTCTCCAACGCCACGCTGTGGCCGCTGTATCACGATGTGATCGTCAAACCGATCTACCACCGCGGCTGGTGGGACCGCTACGTCGAGGTCAACCGCCGGTTCGCCGAGGCCACCTCGGCCGCGGCCGCCCCCGGCGCCACCGTCTGGGTGCAGGACTATCAGCTGCAACTGGTGCCGCGGATGCTGCGCGAGTTGCGCCCCGATGTGACGATCGGGTTTTTTCTGCACATCCCGTTCCCGCCGGTGGAGCTGTTCATGCAGATGCCGTGGCGCACCGAGATCACCGAGGGGCTGCTCGGCGCCGATTTGGTCGGGTTCCACCTCACCGGCGGGGCGCAGAACTTCCTGATCCTGGCCCGGCGGCTGGCCGGCGCGGCCACCTCCCGCGCCTCGGTGGGGGTGCGTTCGCGGTTCGGGGAGGCCGCCTACGACGGCCGGGTGGTGCGGGTGGGTGCCTTCCCGATCTCGATCGACTCCGCCACCCTGGACCGGCGGGCCCGCAACCGCGATATCCGCCGGCGCGCCCGCGAGATCCGCAGCGAGCTGGGCAACCCGCGCACCATCCTGCTCGGGGTCGACCGGTTGGACTACACCAAGGGCATCGACGTGCGGATCAAGGCGTTCGCCGAACTGCTCGCCGAGGGCCGCGCCCGCGGCGAGGACACCGTGTTCGTGCAGTTGGCGACCCCCAGCCGGGAACGGGTGGAGTCCTACCGGGCGCTGCGCGACGGCATCGAGCGCCAGGTCGGCCACATCAACGGCGAGTACGGCCGGGTCGGGCACCCGGTGGTGCACTATCTGCACCGCCCGATCCCCCGCGACGAGCTGATCGCGTTCTTCGTCGCCGCCGACGTCATGCTGGTCACCCCGCTGCGGGACGGCATGAACCTGGTCGCCAAGGAGTATGTGGCCTGCCGCAGCGATTTGGGCGGGGCGTTGGTGCTCAGCGAGTTCACCGGCGCGGCCGAGGAGCTGCGCGCCGCCTACCAGGTCAACCCGCACGACCTCGACGGGGTCAAGAACGTCATCGAGGCGGCGATCACCCAGGACCCCGAGGACGGCCGGCGCCGCATGCGCGCCCTGCGCCGCCAGGTGCTCACCCACGACGTGGACCGGTGGGCCCGCTCGTTCCTCGACGCGGTGGCGAGCACGACCGCACCGGCGCCCAATCCCCGTCCCCCCGGCGGCGGGTCTGCTTAGATAGGAGACCATGAGATTCGCCAGTGCACTGATCGGCGCGGCGCTCGCGCTCGCCGGGGCGGGCGCCGCGCCCAGCGCCTTCGCCGACGACCCGCCGCCGCCGCCGGCGCGCCCGATCCACGGGATCTACACCTACACCGAGGAGGGCGAACCGGCCACCACGTGGACGGTCTACTCCACGTGCACGCCGATGGGCTGCAGCATGATCACGTCGATGGTGGTGCCGCGCACCGCCAACGAGAAGGCCGGCCAGTTCCGGCTGGCCAACAACCTGTGGCAGACGAGTTTCCCGGTGCCGCGCGGGCTGACCTGCCCCGACGGCAGCAAGGCCGAGGTTCAGGAGACCTACGCCTTCGACAGCGTCACCCTGCAGGGCACCCACACCCGTTCCAACGCCGAGGTGTGCGGCGGGCAGGTGACGGCGGCGTTGACGAAGAAACCGTTCACGCTGACCTTCAAGGAACCGCTGCCCGCCCCGCAGGACGAGCACCCGTTGTGGTGCGACGACCCGTGGTGGTGCCCCTGGTGAGTGCCCGGCTCAGACCGGCTTGATGTTGTCGATGAGCCACCGGCCGTCGATCTTTTGGTAGAACACCTGCACCCGGGCGCCGTCGACGATCGGCTCCTTTCCGTCGTCGGTGACGGTGCGGTTCAGATACACCAGCACCGACCCGGAGCGCCGCTGCGCGTCGACCACCCCCTGCCCGACCACGTTGACCTGGCTGACCGCCTTGCGCTGGCGGGCTTCGGGGATGATGCGGTCGTGGGCCTGCTTTTCGAAGTCGGTGCGGAATTGCGGGGTGAGCAGCGGATAGACCTCGATCATCGAGGTCTCGACCGTCTGGTAGTCGAAGCCGAAGATCTGCGGCACCGCCTCGGCGGCCATCGGGGCCAACTGGGCGCGGGTCTGTTGGGCGGCGCGCAGCGACGCGTCGTTCCAGTACCACGCGCCGCCGGTGGCGCCCAGACCGACGAACACCGCCGCCAACACCAGCGCCGTGGCGGTGAGCGCTCGCCGCACCCAGACTCCGAGCACCGGCATCAGTAGCCCCCGTTGGGCCAGATGAGATCGTAGGGGGTCATCGCACCGGCGTCGTCTTCCTGCACGATGACCCGCAGCCGGTACGGCTGGGAGGGTTGGTTCACCCCGTCGTCGATGTCGGTGGCGGTGACGCGCGCCGCGACCAGCACCGACGCCCGGTGGACGTTCTCGTCGATGTCCTCGAGGGCGGCGACGTTGATCACGGCCTCCGAGTCGGACCCGGTGTCGCGGAACAGGTCTTTGAGCATCGTCACGTTGCCGGGCTGGAACTTATCGCCCAGCGGGCCGGTGAGGTCGTTGACCCACCGGTCGACGCTGGCATCGAGATCGTCCTGGTTGAAGGTGAACATGTTGACCACCAGCTGCGAGGCGGTGTCGACGAAACGCTGTTGGCGGTCGGCGGCGGCCGCCGCGTCCCGCTCGGCGAACCCCTGGACCGCGACCGCCGCGGCCAGCGCGGCGGTGAGCACGGCCAGCACGGCCACCGCCGCGACCGCCACCAACGAGGTGTGCGCGCGCCGGCCCGGATAGCGCGCGCCGCTCGCGCGCGCGGGCCCACCCGGTTGCGGTGCCGGGCCCACCATCACCCGCGCGGTCGTCGGCTCCCCGGTGGGGCCGGCCTCCCGGGAGGCCCGGCGGCGCACCCGGGTCCCGGCGGTCTGCGTCGATTCGGTCACCACGTCGGCCATTATGCGGGTTGCGGGGCCAGCATCAAATCGACCCAGTTCTCCGCGGGCATCCGGTCGGTCGCCCCGGCGGCGAAGATGCCCTTCTCGCCGTCCTGGTCGACGAACTCCCCGGTGCGTGAGTCGTAGGTGCCGTAGACCGGCGCGGACGCCTGCGGCTCCGGGCCCGGCGGCGGGCCCGGCGGCGGCCGGTTGTACGGCGGCAGCCCGTCGTTGCCGCCCGGCGAGGTCGGCATGTTCTCCTCCGGCGGCGCGTAGTACGGCCACGGCGCCGGCTGCGGGCCCACGTCGTTGGGCGGCACCGGCAGCGGGAACGGCGGGTTGGGCGCCGGGCCCGGCCCCGGCGGCACCCCGGGCGGCAGGTTCACCACCGGCGGACCCGGATCGTAGTCGGCCTCCGGCGGGATGTAGGGGAACTTGTTCATCGGGTTGGTCATCCGCGGATCGGTCACCGGCACGCTGCCGTAGGGGATCGGCGGGCCGCGCCACGGGTTGGAGCCGATCGGCTGGTAGCCCTCGGGGTCGCGGCACAGCTGCACGGTCGGCGCCCGTTTTCCGGGGAACTCCATGCAGGGGTAGTTGCGCGCCCCGCGCACCACCGACGGGTCGTTCTGCGCGGTCTTGCAGTACAGGCCGTCGGGCAGTTCGCGCAGGGTTTCATCGCCCGGGGAGCGGATCTCGGTGAACGGCACGAACCCGACCATGCACGGCGGCGGGTCGCCGAGGTCGATTTTGAAGTCCAGCTTGCCGCCCTCGTCCGGCGGCACTCCCCCGGCGACGGTGATCAGAGCGGCGATCAGCGCCGGGAAGATCACCAGCGCCTGCTCGATCGACTTGTGGTAGATCACCCCCACCCGGCCCAGATTGGCCAGGTTGGCGGCGAGCAGTGGAAACGACGGGCGGATCCCGGCGAACGCGGTGTTGGCGGCGTCCGCGGCGCCCGGCGCGCTGGCGAGGGTCTCGCGGAACTGCGGGTCGGCGCCGCGCATCTCGGTGGTGAACCGGGCCAGGCCGTCGGCCATCGCCTTGATGTCGTCGCCGCTGCGGATCTGGGCGTCCAGGAACGGCCCGGCCTGGTCGATCAACGCGAACGTCTCGTCGGCGTGGGCGTTGGCCTCGTCGACGAGCAGCCGGGACGCCTCGAGCAGCCGCGCCAGTTCGGGTCCGGAGCCGTTGAAGGCGGTGAACGTCTCGGCCAGCAGATCCTGCAACCGGGTGTCGGTGAGGCTGTTGACCAGGCTCTGTGCCTCCCGCAGCATCCCGGAGATGTCTTGTCCGATCGCGGTGCGGCTCTGTGGGATCCGCGCCCCGTCGCGCAACTTGTCGGTGGCGCCGGCGCCCTCGACCGGCACCAGGTCGACGTATTGCTCACCGATCGCCGAGACGCTTTTGACGGTGGCGGTGACGTTGTCGGGGATCGACATTCCGGCGTTGAGCACCATCTGCGCGTCGACGCCGTCGTCGTTGAGGCCGACGGTGTCGACCCGGCCCACGGTGACCCCGCGGTAGGTGACGTTGGCGTTCTCGTACAGGCCGCCGGCGGCGACGAAATCGGCGGTCACCCGGTAGGTGCCGATCCCCAGCGCGGAGGGGACCTGCAGGTAGAAGATCGAGATCGCGCCGACCGCGAGCACGGTGACGACCGCGAAGACGGCTAGTTGGATGCGGGTCAGACGGTCCAGCATCAGCCTGTACCCCCGTTCTTCGGCGGGATCTCGTAGGGGTTGGCGGCCTGGCCGGACAGGTTCGCCATCGCGCCCACCAGGAAGTCCGGGGGGTCGATGATCTCGGACATGTGCGCCATGTTGGGGTCGATGCCCGAGGTGGTGAACACCGTCTCGCCCAGCCGGCGCAAGGTGAGGTCGAAGGTGACGAACACGTTGAGGTAGTCCCCGCGCACCGCGTTCTTGATGTAGTAGCTGGTGAACGGGAACGTCGGGATCATCGGCAGCGCCGAGACCAGGTAGTCGGCGTTGTCGGCGAACGACTTGATCACCGGGTACAGGTCGACCATGTCGGCGACGAAGTCGTCCTTGGTCTCGGACAGCACGCGGGCGGCTACCGTCCCGACCCGGCCCAGCGCCTCGAACGCGTCGACGATGGTGGTGCTGTTGTCGTTGAGCACCTCGAGCGCACCCGGCAGCGAGGCCAGCGCCGCGCTCAGATCGTCCTTGTGGGCGGCGAGTTTGCCGGCGAACCGGTTCAACCCCTCCATGGCGGCGATGATGTCGCCGGTCTGGTCCTCCAGCGAGGAGGTCAGCTCGGCCAGCCGCGGCACCAGCGTGTCCAGCCCGTCGGTGCGCCCGGCCACCGCGGTGTACATCTCGTCGGTGATGTCTTGGAGCGCACCGAGATTGCCGTTGTTGACCACGATGCCCAGCGAGGCCAGTACCTCCTCGGTGGTGGGGTACCGGTGGGAGTTCTCCAGCAGGATCTCCGAGCCGTTGGTGAGTTTGCCGATCGGGGCGGCGTCGGTGGGCTCCGAGAGCGCGACGTGTTGGGAGCCCAGAAGCGAGGTCTGCGCCACCGCGGCGGTGGCGTTGGCGGGCAGGTCCACACTGCCCTCCACCGACAGTTTCAGCAGCGCGTAGAACGTGCCGTCCCGGCGCTGCATCGCCTTCACCCCGGAGACGCTGCCGACGGTGACATCGTCGACCATCACCGGGGAGTTCTGCGGCAACGTGGTGACGTCGGGCACCTGCAGCCAGACGTCGTAGGAGCCCTTGCCGTGGCCCTTGGTGCCGGGCATGTTCAACGAGTTCAACCCGCCGAACTGGCACCCGGCCGCCAGCAGGCCCGCCAGCGCCAGCGCCAGCGCACGGCCGCCGGCGCGGCGCAGCGCCACCGTCACTCGCCTCACTGCCCCTCCCCCTGATCGGGTTCCGCGGCGTCGGGATCCGCCGGCAACAGCATCTTGCTGATCTCGTCGGTACTCGGCGGGGTGACCCCGGGTGCGGGCTGCCACTGCAGGTAGGGCAGCGGGGTTTTCGCCTTCGCTTCGGTCTCGGGGGTGTCGTAGATGACCTGCCCCTTGTAGGCGGTGATCGAGTTGATCGGGTGGAACAAAAACGGCGGGAAGTTCATCGCGATGCGCCGCAGCACCGGGCCCATCCGCTGTCGGCAGATCTCGGCGCGTTTGTAGTTGTCGGGGGTGGAGCCGACGTCGAAGGTGCCGGCGCAGATGAACTGCACCGGGTTGGCGAAGTTCGGCAGCGACAGCAACCCGGTGACCGCGCCCTGCGCCGGGTCGTAGATGTTGTAGAAGTTGGCCAGCCCGTTGGGGGTGATGTGCAGGACCTGTTCGAGGTCGTCGCTCTGGTCGGAGACGACCTGGGTGAGTTCGGCGAGTTTGTCCACCGACCCGATCAGCACGTCGTTGTTCTCGTTGAGAAAGCCGCGCACGTCGGCCAGCGCCCGGTTCAGCGTGCCCAGGGTGGTGTCGAGCCCGACGGCGCTGTCGGCCAGCACCTGCGACACCGAGGCCACATGGTCGGAGAACTGCACGATCTGCTCGTTGCTCGCCGACAGCGCGTCGACGAGGATCTGCAGGTTGCGCACCGTGCCGAACAGGTCGCCGCGCGAATCCCCGAGCCGCCCGGCGGTCTGCGACAGCTCCCGCAGCGCCGCACGGAACGAGTCGCCGTTGCCGTCGAAGGTGTCGGCGGCCTGGTTGACGAACCGGCTCAGCGGACCGGACATCTCGTCGAGCTGCGGGCCGAGTTGGCGGCTGAGCTTGGTCAACTCGGATTTGACCTCGTCCCACTCGACGGGCACCGCGGTGCGCTCCAGCCCGAGGCTGGCGCCCTCGGGCAGGGTGTCCCCGCCGGTGTAGGCGGGGGTCAGTTGGACGAACCGGGCCGACACGATGTTGGGGGCCACCACGATCGCCTGGGCGTCGGCCGGCACCTTGATGCCCGGATCCAGCGTCATGGTGACCTTGACGTCGCCGGCGCGCGGCTCGATGGTGTCGATGCGCCCGACCGGCACCCCGGCCACCCGCACGTCGTCGGCCGGGTACAGCCCGACCGCCGAGCTGAAGTACCCGACGAGTTTGTGACCGTGCTGACGGGGCCAGACCACGTAGATCCCGGCGACCAGCATGGTGACCAGCGCGCCGACCAGGATGCGGCGCGCCAGCTGGTTGCGGTAACTCAACGAAGAAAACATCGTCATGGCGACCTCGGCCTCACCACGATGCGCTCGGTGATCATCCCGCGCAGATAGTCCGCGAGGCTGTCGGGCAGCTTGCCGGGCTGGAAATACGCGTCGAGCAGCACCTCGGAGATGGTGGCCGGCGGCAGCCCGTAGAGGTTGATCTGGAAACCCGGCCCGGATCCGACCACCTCACCGAGCGCGGTCGCGTACCCGGGCAGCCGGCGCAACGCCTCGCTGATGTGCTCCTTGCGTTCGACCATGTTGTCCAGCACCAGGTTCAGTGTGCTCATCGCCGGCCCGAACTCGGCCTGGTTGTCGGTGACGAACCCGGACAGCTGGGTGGACACGTCGTCGATTCCGGCGATCAGGGTGCTCAGTGCCTGACGGCGGCGGTCGAGGGCGGCGAACAGCTGGTTGCCGTCGTTGACCAGCGCGGTGACCTGGTCGGCGCGCTCGGACAGCACCCCGGTGACCGAGTGGGCGCGGGTCAACAGCTCACCGAGGGCCGCGTCGCGGGCGTTGAGGCTGCGCGAGAGCGCCGCGATTCCGTCCAGCGCGCCCCGCAGGTGGGGGGTGGCCTCCTGCAGCGAGTCGGTGAGCACCCCCAGGGCCTTCTCCAGCTGCGGCTTGTCCAGGGCCGCGGCGTTGCCCCCGAGATCCTGCAGGGCGGTGTTCAGCGTGTAGGGGGTGGTGGTGCGCCCCACCGGGATCACCGTGACCGCGCCGGAGCCGGCGGGGGTGATCGCCAGGGCCTTCTCGCCGAGCACGGTCTCGGTTCTGATCGCGGCCAGCGACTGGTCGCCGATGCGCAGTTTGCGGTCGACGGTGAAGTCGACCCGTGCGTTGGCGCCGGTCAGCGACACCGAGCCGACCTTGCCGACCTTGATCCCGGAGATCTGCACGTCGCTGCCCGGGGCGATGCCGCTGGCGTCGGTGAAATACGCGACGTAGTTCTTGCCCTGCGGCCAGAACGGGACCGCGGTGTAGCTGAACGACACCAACACCAGGGCCGTCACCAGCGCCACCCCGAAAATGCCGGTGCGCAGCGTGCGGTCCATCAGCGTCGTGCCCTTAATCCTTGACAGGAGAGCACCTCCCCTTGGACGGGTCGGCGGGGCCGCCGAACGGGATCAGGATGTCGCTGGCCGCCGGGCCGTTGAACTTCAGCCGGATCGAACAGTAGTAGATGTTGAAGAACGACCCGTAGGCGCCGAGCGCGTTGAGCCGCATGTAGTTCTCGGCGAGGTTCTCGACCACGTCGTTGACCTCGTCCTTGCGGTCATCGAGCTCGGTGGCCAGCGGCCGGACGTTCTCCAGCACCCCCTGCACCGGCCGGCGGCCCTCGACCAGCATGTCGGTCAGGTCGTTCTCCGCGGAGGCCAACGGCGCAATCGCCCCGGCGATCGGGTCGCGTCCCTCGGCCAGGCTGGTGATCAGCTGCTGGAGGCGGTCGACGCTGGCGTCGAACTCCTCGCTCTTGGCGTCGACGGTGCCCAGCACGGTGTTGAGGTTGGTGACGACGTCGCCGATGAGCTCGTCGCGGGCCGCCAGGGAGCGGCTGAACGCGCTGGTGGAGGCCAGCATCTGCGACAGCGCCCCGTCGTTGCCCTGCAGCAGTTCGATGATCGCGCCGCTGATCTCGTTGACCTTGCTGCCGTCGAGACCCTTGAGCACCGGTTTGAGCCCGCCCAGCAACGCGTCGAGGTCGAGCGCCGGTTGCGTGTTGTCTTGTGGCAGCGTGCCTCCCGGCGCGAGCTTCGCCAGTTCCCCGGGTCCGGAGGTGATCTCCAAGTAGCGGTCCCCGACCAGGTTCTCGTAGCGGATCAGCGCCTGCGAGGAGGTGTAGAGCTGGTAGCGCTTGTTGACGTCGAAGGCGACGTCGACGGTGTTGTCCGGCTGCAGTTTCACCGATTTGACGCTGCCCACCGGCACCCCGGCGATCCGCACGTCCTGGCCGGACTTGAGCCGGGAGGCGGTGGCGAACGTGGCGTGGTAGGTGTGGCCGGCCGCGAACCGGAACTCCCCGAAGATCACCACCAGCGCACCGGCCACCAGCAGCATGGTCACGGTGAACACCGTGACCTTGATCATCGTCTTGTCGGTGTGCATCTAGTACTCGTCCCGTTCCGCGAAGGCGCCGTTGAACAGGAACTGCGCGGTCGACGGGGCGTCGAACTGCAGCTCGGTGTTCGGCTCGAAGGGCACGTAGGCGTTGTCGGTGACCAAGAACGGCGCCCGGTACCAGCTGCCGCCGGTCTGTTTGTTCGGGAAGTGCGGCAGCCCCCGGCAGTTCGGTCCGCCGGAGGCGTTGACCATCGGCAGGCTCTCCGGGTAGGTGTAGGCCGGCACGCCGGGCACGAAGCTCGACGACACGAACAGCCCCGGCTTGGTGCCGCCGATGATCGGTCCGAAGTTCTGCTTGGCGGTCACCATCGCCTCCAACAGGCAGCCGTACTCCGGGGAGTACTCGCCGAGCACCCGCGACGGGGCGCGCATGCGCTGGATGGCGGCGATGTAGTCGTCGGCGGCCGGCTCCAGGGTCTCGTGGGCGTTGTTGGCCAGCCCGGTGGCGGCCAGCAGCGCGGCGTTGAGGTTGTCCTGCTGGTCGACGATGGTGTCGCTGAGCGCCGGCGCGTTGGACACGATCGTGACCAGGTCGTCGCCGGCGTCGGCGTAGATGCCGCCGACGGTGGCGGTCTTGGCGAACAGCGAGTGCACGGCCGGCAGCTTCGGGTTCAGCTGCGCCAGATAGTCGTTGAGTCCGGTCAGTGTGGCCCCGAGGTCGTCGCCGTGGCCGCGCAGCCCCTCGCCGACCGCGGTCATGGTGGCGTTGAGGTGCACCGGATCGACCTTGTCCAGCACGTCGGTCAGTGTCTGGAACAGCGTGTTGGCCTCGACCTGCACCGACGAGGCCTGGATGACGGTGCCGGGCCGCAGCGGCTCCGCGGGGGTCTCCGGGCGCAGGAACTCCACCGACTTGGCGCCGAAGATCGTGTTGCTGGCGATCCGCACGGTGGCGTTCGACGGGATGTGGTGCAACTGACCGCGCTGCATCGCCAGCGTCAGCCGCGCCTGGTCGCCGAGGAACTCGATCGCGGCGACCTTGCCGACCTGCACCCCGCGGTATTTGACCTTGGCGTCGCGATCCATCACCAGACCCGCGCGCTCGGAGGTCACCGTGATCGTGTCGGTCGGGCTGAACGCCGCGGTGTAGGCCAGATAGGTGAACACGGCCGCCGCCAGCAGAATCGACGCCAGGATCGCCGCGGCAATCCTGACGTGCGTGCGGTTCGCTTCGGTGTCTGCCATGCCCCCTCGCTATCCCGAGAGGTTGAAGTTGCCGGACCCGCCGTAGACGGCGAGTGAGATGAGCAAGGTGATCACGACGACGACGACCAGCGAGGTGCGCACCGCCTGACCGACGGCGATGCCGACACCGACCGGTCCGCCGGAGGAGTTGTACCCGTGGTAGGTGTGCACCAGCATCACCGCCACCGACATCACGATCGCCTGCAGAAACGACCACAGCAGGTCGACCGGATTCAAGAAGGTGTCGAAGTAGTGGTCGTAGAGACCCGGTGACTGCCCGTTGATGTAGACGGTGGTGAAGCGGGCGGCGAAGAACGCCGCCAGCACCGCCAGCGAATACAGCGGGATGATCGCGATCAGCCCGGCGATCAGCCGGGTCGACACCAGATACGACACCGAGTGCACCGCCATCACCTCGACCGCGTCGATCTCCTCGGCGACCCGCATCGCACCCAGCTGGGCGGTCGCGCCCGCGCCGATGGTGGCGGCCAACGCGATCCCGGCGACCACCGGGGCGATGATGCGCACGTTGAGGAACGCCGAGAGGAACCCGGTCAGCGCCTCGATCCCGATGTCGCCGAGCGAGGAGAACCCCTGCACGGCGACCACCCCGCCGGAGGCCAGGGTCAAGAAGGTGGCGACGCCGACGGTGCCGCCGATGAGTACCAGCGCGCCGGTGCCCATCGTCATCTCGGCGATCAGCCGGACGGTTTCGCGGCGATACCGGGTCAGCGCGTTGGGGATGTAGCGCATCGACTGGCCGTAGAACAGCGCCTGTTCGCCGAAGCCGTCGGCGAAACGGGGCACGCCGGCGACCAGCCGGCGGAAGCGCAGGGTCGCGTCGTAGCTCATCGGCGCCTCATCCGCTCAGCACCCGCACGCCGATGGCGGTCATGATCACGTTGATCACGAACAGACAGATGAACGCGTAGACGACGGTCTCGTTGACCGCGTTGCCGACCCCCTTCGGCCCACCCTTGACCGTCAGCCCGCGGTAGCAGCCCACCAGCCCGGCGACCACCCCGAACAGCAGCGCCTTGAGTTCGGCGAGCAGCAGCTCGGGCAGGCCGGTCAGCACGGTCAGCCCGTTGATGAACGCGCCGGGGTTGACGCCCTGCAGAAACACCGAGAACACGTAGCCGCCGGAGAGCCCGATCGCGCAGACCAGCCCGTTGAGCAGCAGCGCGACGAACGTCGACGCCAGCACCCGCGGCACCACCAGCCGGTCGACGGGGTTGATGCCCAGCACCCGCATCGCGTCGATCTCCTCGCGGATGGTGCGCGCCCCCAGGTCCGCGCAGATCGCGGTGGCCCCGGCGCCGGCGACGACCAGCACAGTGACCACCGGCCCGAGCTGGGTGATGGTGCCGAACGCGGTGCCGGCCCCGGAGAGGTCGGCGGCGCCGATCTCGCGCAGCAAAATGTTGAGCGTGAACGCCACCAGCACGGTGAACGGGATCGCGACCAACAGCGTCGGGAGCAGCGACACCCGGGCGATCATCCAGGTCTGGTCCAAAAACTCGCGCAACTGGAACGGCCGGCGCAGCATGCCCCGAAACGTCTCCATCGACATCTCGAAGAAGCCGCCAACAGCCCGCACCGGAACCGCAAGCTGTTGGATCAACTTCGGTTCCCTTCTCGCGGCAGGGCTCAGAGACGATTGGAATGCACTGTACGGACAGGTACGGGCTGCGTGAGCCGGATCATATTAACTAGAACGTGTTCTCGTAGTCAAAGGCGGTTTTTCGCGGGAAACGCCGCCGAAATCCGGGTCAGGAGCCCATCACGGCGGTCGCTGCGAAGTTCACCGCCGGGTCCCGGTCGGCGAAGTAGTCGTGCAGCGTCGCCCCCAGCGAGGTCGGCTCCCAGGCCGCACCGTCGGCGGTGAAGCGGCGTTCGATGCTCGGCGCCGCCAGCAAGGTGACCTCGGGGCCGTAGACGATGAACACCTGCCCGTTGACCGCCTCGGCGGCCGGGGACGACAAGAACCGCACCAGGGTCACCACATGCTCCGGGGCGAGCGGGTCGACCTCACCGTCGGCGGGCGCCGCACCGAACACGTCGGCGGTCATCGCGGTGCGCGCCCGCGGGCAGATCGCGTTGGCCCGCACCCCGTAGCGTTCCAGGGCCCGGGCCGCCGACAGCGTCAACGCGGTGATGCCGGCTTTGGCCGCGCCGTAGTTGGCCTGCCCGACCGGGCCGACCAGCCCCGCCTCCGACGAGGTGTTGACCAGGCGCCCGTAGACGGTCCCGTCGCCCTGCTTGGCCTTGTCCCGCCAGTAGGCGGCCGCGTTGCGGGTGAGCAGGAAATGTCCGCGCAGGTGCACCGCGATCACCGCGTCGAAGTCCTCGTCGGACATGTTGAACAGCATCTTGTCGCGGGTGATCCCGGCGTTGTTGACCACGATGGCCAGCCCGCCGAGCCCGTCGGCGGTGCTCACCAGCTCATCGGCGGTGGCCCGGGCGCTGATGTCCCCGGCGACCGCCACACCCTTGGCGCCGGCGGCGGTGATCTCGTCGAGGACGTCGGAGTTCTCCAGCGCCCCGGCGATGTCGTTGACCACCACGGTGGCGCCGGCCCGGGCCAACCCGATCGCCTCGGCACGGCCCAACCCGGCGGCGGCACCGGTCACCACCGCGACCTTGCCGGACAGATCGGTCGCGTTGTTGCTGTCAGTCAATTTGTGAATACCTCTAGTCTCTGCGGATCAGCGCGGCACGGGGACACTCGTCGATCGCCTGCTGGGCGTGAGCTTCCTTGTCCGCGGGGACGGGGGCGATTTTGACGTGGCACTGCTCGTCGTCGTTGAGCTCAAACAGGTCGGGGTCAATGCCAACGCAGATGGCGTTGCCCTCACAGCGGTCGAGGTCGACCTCCACTCGCATGACTACCTCCTTGTACGGGCCGAGCCGCCCGGGGCTTGTGGGCTGCACCCTCAGAATACGGCTTGGACCCTCAGACTAGAACGTGTTACAAGGAATGGCGAGTGCGGGGGCCGTCACCGGGCGTCCTGTGGCACGATGCTGATTTGAGACCTGGTGGTCGCGAGGAGGTCACTGCGCCCATGCGTATTAGCTACACACCCGAGCAGGAGGACCTGCGCCGCGAGCTGCGGTCGTATTTCACGACCCTGATGACGCCGGAGCGCCGCGAGGCCCTCAGCAGCACACAGGGCGAGTACGGCACCGGCAACGTCTACCGGGAGACCGTCGCGCAGATGGGCGCCGACGGGTGGCTCGCCTTGGGCTGGCCCACCGAGTACGGCGGGCAGGCGCGCCCCCCGATGGACCAGTTGATCTTCACCGACGAGGCCGCGATCGCCGGTGCCCCGGTGCCGTTTTTGACCATCAACAGTGTCGCGCCGACGATCATGGCGTTCGGCACCGAGGAGCAGAAGAAGTTCTTCCTGCCCCGCATCGCCGCCGGGGATCTGCATTTCGCGATCGGCTACTCCGAACCGGAGGCCGGCACCGATCTGGCGGCGCTGCGCACCACCGCCGTGCGCGACGGCGACGACTACGTCATCAACGGCCAGAAGATGTGGACGTCGTTGATCGCCTACGCCGACTACGTGTGGCTGGCGGCGCGCACCAACACCGAGGCCAAGAAGCACCGCGGGATCTCGATGCTGATCGTGCCGACCACCGCCGAGGGCTTCTCCTGGACCCCGGTGCACACCATGGCCGGCCCCGACACCAGCGCCACCTACTACTCCGACGTGCGGGTGCCGGTGACCAATTTGGTCGGCGAGGAGAACGCCGGCTGGAAGCTGGTCACCAACCAGCTCAACCACGAACGCGTCGCCCTGGTGTCGGCGCAGCCGATCTTCCTGGCCCTGCAGGAGGTCCGCGAGTGGGCGCAGAGCACCAAGGACGTGCACGGCAATCGGCTCATCGATTCCCAGTGGGTGCAGCTGAACTTGGCGAGGGTGCACGCCAAGGCCGAGGTCCTCAAGCTCTACAACTGGGAGCTCGCCTCCGCCGAGGGCGCTGCGCCCTCCCCCGCCGACGCGTCCGCGGCGAAGGTCTACGGCACCGAGCTGGCCACCGAGGCCTACCGGCTGCTGATGGAGGTGCTCGGCACCGCCGCGACCCTGCGGCAGGATTCCGCCGGCGCGCTGCTGCGCGGCCGGGTGGAGCGCATGCACCGTGCGGCACTGATTCTGACCTTCGGCGGAGGCACCAACGAGGTGCAACGCGACATCATCTCGATGGTGGCCCTCGGGCTGCCCCGCAGCCGCTGACCCGTCACGTCGTAAGGACCCGATCACCATGGACTTCTCCACCACCGAAGCCGCGCAGGACCTCTCCGGACTGGTCACCACGATCGTCGACAGCGTCTGCACTCCCGAGCACCAGCGCACCCTCGATCGCCTCGAGCAGCGGTTCGACCGCGAGCTGTGGCGCAAGCTCATCGACGCCGACATCCTCTCGGCGGCCGCGCCGGAATCGGTGGGCGGCGGCGGGCTCGGCGTACTCGAACAGAACGCGGTGCTCATCGCACTGGGCCGTCAACTCGCCGCGGTGCCCTACCTGGAGTCGGTGGTCCTCGGCGCTGGGGCCCTGGCCCGCTTCGGATCAGAGTCGTTGCACCAGAATTGGGCTGCCCCGGCGGTGGAGGGCACCACCGTGCTGACGGCCGCACTCGCCGGCGAGATGGGCGAGGGCCCGGTACGCGCGGTGCGCTCCGGTGACGACTACACCCTCACGGGCACCCGCACCCAGGTCGGCTACGCCCCGGTGGCCAACGCCATCCTGGTCCCGGCCGACACCGATGAGGGCACGGCGGTGTTTCTGGTCGACGCTGATCTGCCCGGGGTGTCGGTGAGCGCCCTGGATACCACCGGCCACGGCAGCGTCGGGCACCTGGAGTTGGCCGACGTGCGCATCCCCGCCTCCCAGAGGGTGGGTGACGCCGCTGCGCTCGAATGGCTATCCATCCGGGACACCCTGGGTCGCAGTGCGTTCCAGCTCGGCGTGCTCGAGCATGGGTTGGGCTTGACCGCCGAGTACGCCCGGGAGCGTGAGCAGTT
Organism: Mycolicibacillus parakoreensis; assembly: GCF_022370835.2. The sequence continues at coordinate 495,666 of NZ_CP092365.1, read as the reverse complement.
CGACCGGCCGATCGGCAGTTTCCAAGCGGTGGCCCAGCGGATGGCCGACGGTTACATCGACCTCAAGGGGCTGCGGTTGACCCTGACCCAGGCCGCGTGGCGGGTCGGGGAGGACCTGCCCGCCGACAACGAGGTCGCGACCGCCGCGTTCTGGGCGGCCGAAGCCGGGCACCGGGTCGCTCACACGATCGTTCACGTGCACGGCGGGGTCGGCATCGACGTCGACCACCCGGTGCACCGTTACTTCCTGGCCGCCAAGCAGACCGAGTTCGCCATCGGCGGGGCGACCGGGGCGCTGCTGGCGATCGGGCGCAACCTGGCCGACACCCCGGCCTGAGGGCAAGCAGTGACCGATCCGACCGTCACCGCACTGCTGGAGCCGCTGGCCGCGGTCGGTGAGCGGGGGGTCTACGCCGAGGGCACGTTCACCAGTTGGCGCGACCACCTTCAGTTCGGTGCTGAACTAGGTGCCGCTCTGCGGGCCCGTCTGGACCCCGGTCGGCCACCGCATGTCGGGGTGCTGGCGGGTAACACCCCGTTCTTCTCGGCGATGCTGGTGGCGGCGGCGGTGACCGGGATCGTCCCGGTGGGGCTCAACCCGACTCGGCGCGGCCCCGCACTGGACCGCGACATCGCCCACGCCGACTGCCAGTTGGTGCTCACCGACGCCACCGCGCCGGCGATCCCGGAGGCGATTGATGTCGAATCCCCCGACTTCGCCGCCGAGGTGGCCACTCACCGCGGTGCGGAGCTGCGCTTTCCGTCCGTCGACCCCGATGATCTGTTCATGTTGATCTTCACGTCCGGCACCGGTGGAGACCCGAAGGCGGTGCGCTGCACCCAATGGAAGGTGGCCTATCCCGGTCGCCTGCTCTCCCAGCGGTTCGGCCTGACCTCGACGGACACCTGCTACCTGGCGATGCCGCTGTTCCACTCCAACGCGATCATGGCCGGTTGGGCTCCCGCGGCCGCCGCGGGCGCCTCAATCGCGTTGCGGCGCAAATTCTCCGCCTCCCAGTTCATCGCCGACACTCGGCGCTACGGAGCGACCTACGCCAACTACGTCGGCAAGCCGCTGTCCTACATCCTGGCCACCGAGCCCGCGCCCGACGATGCGATCAACCCCCTGCGGCTGGTGTACGGCAACGAGGGCGCTGCGCGTGATCTGGCACGATTCGCCGAGCGGTTCGACGTCACCGTCGTCGACGGGTTCGGCTCCACCGAGGGCGGGGTGAGCATCGGGCGCACCCCCGAGACCCCGGAGGGCGCGCTGGGCCCACTGCTCGACGGGGTGACGATCGTCGACGTCGACACCGGCGAGGAATGCCCGCCCGGTGTGGTCGGCGAGTTGGTCAACACCGCCGGACCCGGGCAGTTCCGCGGCTATTACAACGATCCCGACGCCGAGGCGCAGCGGATGGCCGGCGGGATCTACCACAGTGGCGATCTGGCCTACCGCGACGAGGCCGGCTTCGCCTATTTCGCCGGCCGTCTGGGCGACTGGATGCGGGTGGACGGGGAGAACCTGGGCACCGCCCCCATCGAGCGGGCCCTTTTGCGCCACCCCGATGTCGTGGAGGCCGCGGTGTACCCGATCCCCGACCCGGCGGTGGGCGACCAGGTGATGGCGGCGCTGATCATCGCGCCGGGCACCGAGTTCGACCCCGAGGCGTTTTGCGGATTCCTCGCCGCCCAACCCGACCTGGGGCCCAAACAGTGGCCGGCGTTCGTGCGGGTCGCCACCGAGCTGCCCCGCACCGAGACGTTCAAGGTCCTCAAACGCACCCTGTCCGCCGAGGGCACCGACTGCCCCGACCCGGTGTTCACGATCCGGCGCTGAGACGCACCCGGCGTGGTCTCGATCGCCCCTGCATCCTGGTATCACGACGAAGCCGGGCCCCCGTCGTCGACGCAGGGCAGGCTCAGTCAGTCTTTTGAGCGCGGGGCCGACCCCGGCCTTTCGGGTCTGGCGGTGTGATCGCTTCGCTGTACGCGAGTCGCCTCGTAGCCCGTCGTGAGCCAGTACACGGCCCGATCAAGGGTGGGAAGGATGTCGGTGACGGCGATCTCTCCTGCAACGAATCGCCCCAGTAGCCCGTAGACGACGCTGGAGATGATGTCGTCGAAGTCGTCGATGAATTCATCGTCGACATCAGCAAGCAGTTCCCGACCCGCGGGTGCCACGATGGCCAGGCCTTGACGAAAGAGCTTCTGCCCATTCGGCGCCGACCGTACGCGGAAGTAGGCGGTCAGCATGCCGGGGTGCTGCTCCCACGGCTTGAAGATCGTCCGGAACAAGTCCGTGAGGGCAGTGTAGAGGGACGTCCCGGGCTCACGGGGATGCGCTGCGACGCTGGCGTACCGGTGTTGTTCCACCCACGTTTGCAGGGCTGCGAAGATCAGATCGTCCCTAGAGGGGTAGCGCTTGTAGATCGTCGACAGCGAGGTGCAAGCACGACGAGCCACTTCGCGCAGCTGAACCGCGTCATATCCCTCGGTGTCGAGAATCTCCACGACGACCCCGAGAAGACGATCGTCGTGCGGGCCAGAAACGCGACGTCCTACGCCGGCGTTGTCACCACTGCCGCTGGTCACGGATCACCCCTTGTCGCCGACCGGTAACTCGGATACTGTATCCGGTGTAACACGATTACTCTGCTGCCGGCTGCGGTCGGTGTGACCCACGCAACGAAGCGAGGAACGATGGGTTCTTTAAACGGCAAGGTGGCGTTCATCACGGGCGTTGCCCGCGGGCAGGGGCGCAGCCACGCGGTGCGCCTCGCCGCCGACGGTGCGAACATCATCGGTATCGACATCTGTGCCGATATCGCATCCAACGGCTACCCGATGGCTACTCGCGAGGAACTCGACGAAACCGTCGCTCTGGTGGAGGAAGTAGGCGGCAAAATTGCGGCCTCGGTCGCTGACGTGCGCGACTTCTCCGCGTTGAAGACCGCACTCGACAGCGGCGTCGAGCGTTTCGGCCGCCTTGACATCGTGTGCGCGAACGCCGGGATCGCTGCGATGGGCTTCCGTGAGCTGTCGATCGAGGAAGAACTGGAGATGTGGACCGATGTGGTCGATGTCAATCTGGTCGGATCCTTCCACACCGCCAAGGTGGCGATCCCGCATCTGATCGCGGGTGAACGCGGCGGTTCGATCGTCTTCACCAGTTCAACTGCGGGGTTACGGGGTTTCGGCGGCCAGCAGGGTGGCGGACTGGGCTACGCGTCATCCAAGCACGGTATCGTCGGTTTGATGCGGACACTCGCCAATGCACTTGCGCCGCACAGCATTCGAGTGAACACCGTACATCCTACCGCCGTCAACACCATGATGGCGGTCAATCCAGCCATGACGGCGTTCTTGGAGAACTACCCCGACGGCGGTCCGCATCTGCAGAACCCGATGCCAGTCGAACTGCTGGAGCCCGAGGACATTAGCGCCGCGATCGCCTACCTGGTGTCCGATGCGGCCAAATACGTCACCGGTGTGGCCTTCCCCGTCGACGCCGGCTTCTGCAACAAGCTATGAGCGCCACTCGGGGACGGGTCGCCGGCAAGAGGGTCCTGATCACCGGCGCCGCGCGCGGCATGGGGCGAAGTCACGCAGCCCGACTCGCCGAGGAAGGCGCTGACCTCATACTCGTCGACATCTGCGAATCACTGCCAGCAATCGGATACCCGCTCGCCACTCCCGACGAACTCCAGGAGACCGCCCGAATTGTCGAGGGGCATGGGCGTCGCGCGGTGACCCATATCGTCGATGTCCGCGACGCTGCGGCGTTGTCCGCAGCGGTCGATGACGGGGTGGCCCGGTTGGGTGGCCTGGACGCCTCGGTCGCCAACGCCGGAGTGTTGACGGCCGGAACCTGGGATACCACCACAGCCGAGCAGTGGCGCACCGTCGTCGACGTTAACCTGATCGGGACGTGGAACACGTGTGCCGCTGCCCTGCCACACCTATGCGATCACGGCGGAAGCCTGATCAACATCAGTTCCGCAGCAGGCGTCAAGGGCAGCCCCTTGCACACCCCCTATACCGCGTCGAAGCACGGTGTTGTCGGATTGAGCCGTGCGCTGGCCAATGAGCTTGCCGCGGTAAGTGTTCGAGTCAACACCGTGCACCCGACCGGTGTCGCAACCGGCATGCGCCCCGATTCGCTGCACACGCTGTTGCACGATAAGCGACCCGACCTTGCACCGATCTTCGGCAATGCGCTGCCGATCGTGATGACCGAGGCGATCGACGTCAGCAACGCCGTGTTGTTTTTGGTTTCCGATGAATCCCGGTACGTGACCGGGCTGGAGTTCAAGGTCGATGCCGGCGTCACCCTGCGGTGAGCCGAGCCAGAAGAAGGAGCCCCACATGACAGCACCCGATATCGATCGGCGTGAACGTGGTAGGGACGCGTTCGCCGATATCATGACATTTCCGGCGCCGGAGGACTCCACTCCGGTCACCGAATATCTGCTCGACTATGTCTTCGCCGATATCTGGCAGCGTCCAGGGCTGACGCGACGCGACCGACGGTTCATCACACTGCCGTGTGTCGCAGCCGCTGACGCCGAAGCACCGCTGCGTGACCATACTTACGCCGCGCTGAACAGCGGCGACGTGTCTATCGTCGAAATGCAGGAAATGGTCTTGCATTTCGCCGTGTACGGAGGCTGGCCGAAAGCATCGCGGTTCAACATGGTTGTTGACGAGCAATGGGAACGTATTCACCGAGAGCGCGGTCTCCCCGTGCCCCCGGCGGAGCCATTGCTGCCATTGACGACACCCAGCGATCCCGACGAGCGGTTGGCGGCCGGCGAACAGTCCTTTAAGGACGTCAATTGCCTGCCCTCCGCACCTACCCGGGACAATCCATTCCAGGGTGCCGGAATTCTGAACTTCGTCTTCGGTGAGATGTGGCTGCGGCCCGGACTCGGTATGAAACAGCGACGAATAGTCACCGTGGCCTGCGTGGCCTTCCAGGACGCACCGTACCCGATCCTCAGCCACGTCTATGGCGCACTGAAGAGCAGGGATCTGTCATTCGACGAAATGGACGAATTGGTATTGCATTTCGCGGCACACTACGGCTGGCCGAAGGCCCTTAACCTCAATCAAGTTGTGGCGGAGCAAAAGCAGCGTGTCACCGAGGAATGGGCGGCTGAGACCAGGGGGACCCCGTGACCACCGTGGCGCCTGCGCTGCCGTCACCCGGTGAATTGGTCGGGCCGCTGATCGGTGACGAGCGCATCACAACGACCGGCACCCACCATGCCCATATTTACCCGGCTACCGGACAACCGAACATGACCGTCGCATTGGCTGGACACACCGAGATCGATCGGGCGGTCACTGTCGCACGCGACGCGCAACGGCAGTGGGCGACGCTCACCGTCGACCGTCGCCGAGATGTCTTGATCGGCCTCGCCGACCTGGTGCACGAGCACCTCGGCGAACTCACCGAACTCAACGTGCACGACTACGCCGTGCCGGTATCGTTTGCCGGCACCGCTCAAATGTTGGAACAGTTCCTGCGCTACTTCGCCGGCTACGTCGACAAACCTCATGGCTCGAGTTCACCGGTCAGCAACTCGTTCGACGTCAACATCGTCGAACGCGAACCCTACGGGGTGGTCGGCGTCATCGCACCGTGGAACGGATCCCTGGTGGTCGCTGCATCGTGTGTCGCACCTGCCTTGGCGGCGGGTAATGCCGTGGTGTTCAAACCGTCGGAACTGGCCCCGTTAGCAGCACTGCGTTTCGGGGAACTCTGCCTGGAGGCCGGTCTGCCACCGGGGCTGGTCAACATCGTGCCCGCCGGCCCCGAGGGCGGTGATCTCCTGGTGCGTCACCCCGGGATCCGCAAGATCCATTTCACCGGCGGCGGTGCCACCGCACGCGCGGTGCTGAAGGCAGCCACCGAGAACCTCACCCCGGTCGTCACCGAACTGGGCGGCAAGTCCGCCAACATCATCTTCGACGACGCTGATCTGGACGCCGCGGTCACACTCTCGGCCCATCAGGGGCCGCTCATGCAATCCGGTCAGAGCTGCGCCTGCGCGAGCCGAATTCTGGTACACAGCTCCGTTTATGACGCGTTCGCCGAGAAATTCCTCGCCGTTATCGGGTCCGCACGGATCGGCGATCCCCTCGATCCCACCGTCAACTTCGGACCCGTCATCAGCGAGGCCGCCGCCGATCGCATCGTCGGCACTATCGACCAGGCAGTCAGCGAGGGAGCCGGTGAGCTGCTCACTGGTGGCCAGCGCCTCGGCGGCGAGCTTGCTCAGGGGTATTACATCGCACCCACCGTCTTCGGCAACGTCGACAACGCCTCGCAACTCGCGCAAGTCGAGACATTCGGCCCGGTCGTGTCGCTCATCAGGTTCACCGAGGATGCCGACGCCATCCGTATCGCCAACGACACACCGTACGGACTCAACGCCTTCATCCACACTCGCGACCTGCTGCGCGCGCACCGCGTCACCAAACACCTCGAAGCCGGATCGGTCTGGATCAACCAACTCAGCCGAATCTCGCCACAAGGGCCCTACGGCGGCTACAAGCAGAGCGGCTTCGGTCGCACCGGCGGCGTCGACGGCTTGCATGAGTTCATGCAGGTCAAAAACGTCCGTGTCGGAGTGGGCTGACGCGGACCGTCCTCCACTCAGCAGCAGGGCTATCGCCACGACCGCCGCACCCGCGGCGCGGCCGCCCTCGCTCGCGCCCAGTGCTGAGCACCCGATCACTTCACCGATTCGAAGGTGCTCCCTGCCCGGGCGTTACGGATTCGGCCCTAGCATCTGCCGTCGACGATCACGCCTGCCGCTACTTCCAGAGGTTTGACCACACTGGTGAAATCTGACTCCGCACCTTCTTCGCGCTGCACCGTTTCCCACAGATCGACGACCGCCGAGGCGACCGCCGTGGGCAATCCGAGTGCCTGCGCCTCCTGCATATAGAGTCGGAGGTCCTTGACCATGAGACCGGTGGCAAACCCGTAGTCGAAGCTGCGCGGCAACACCGCTCGCGGGAACTTCTCACGGCTGGCATGGGTGGCGCCCGAGCCGGCGTTGAGGACGTCCACGATTGCGGTGGCGTCGAGGCCGGCCTTGACTCCCATCACCGCCACTTCCGCGGTGGCCGCTAAGCTCGTCGCCGCCATCATGTTGTTGACCAGCTTCATGGTCTGGGCCGCACCGGGCGTCTCACTGACGTAGAACGGTCTGCCCAACACCTCGAGGATCGGCACGGCGGCGTCGAATTCGTTCCGCGGCCCGGAAGCCATCATCGCAAGCGACCCGTTCTGTGCCCCCTGGACGCCACCGCTGACCGGGCAGTCGAGCATCGCCACGTTGTGCAGATTCAGTTTGGCGTGGTTGCGTTGCGCGGCTTGACTTCCGATGGTCGACAGGTCGATGAGGACCTTCACCCGGGATCCACCCGCCACGTCCCCGATGACCTGTGCGGACGCCTCCGGGGTTGGCAGGCTCGTCAGCACGGTTGACGCACGGTCGGCCACTTCGGCCGGTGAGGCCGCACTGAGGGCACCCAGCGTGGTGGCACCGTCGATCGCCGGCGTGCGAGTGTCGAAGACGACCAGCTTGTGATCGCTCGCGATGAGGCGTCGCGCCATGGGCATCCCCATAGCGCCTAACCCGATGAAGCCAATGGTGCTGGTGCGCAATTACTTACCTGTCTGCGAATTCATCGAACAGTTCACGTGCGATGGGGATGAATTTTACGCCCTACCTGCACCGTCATCGTGGCCCCGTCCCGTTTGTTGAACGGTTCGCTCATCGTTCACCGACCCAGTCCGATGCCGATGCACTACGCGGTGGGGGTGAACTCGATGTGGAGTTCGGTGAGACCGCGCAGTAAGAAGGTGGGTTCGTAAACGTAGTTGCGGTTGCCGATCGGCCCGTGAACTTCCTCGCTGATCCGGATGTCGTGCATGCGGTCCAAGAGCCGGCGAACCGTGATTTGGCCCTCGACTCGCGCCAGTGGAGCACCAGCGCACGAATGGATTCCGCGACCAAAGGCGACGTGCTCACGCACATTCTTTCGATCGGGCCGGAACTCATGCGGGTCCTCGAACTTTCGCGGATCGCGGTTGGCGGCACCTAGGCAGAGCATCACGATCGTGCCGGCAGGAAGGCGCACCCCACCCAGGGTTGTGGTCTTGCGGACCAGCCGGAAGTCAACCTTGGTGGGGGCGTGTACGCGCAGCGATTCTTCGATGAATGTCGGAATGCGCTCAGGGTGCTCACGCAGCGTCTGTTGGTATTCCGGGCGGTCACCCAGCGTCTGCACCGCGGCGCTGAGCAGTTTCGTGACTGTCTCCTGCCCGGCGGCGAAGAGGAAGGTCGCTGGCTTCACAACCTCGGCCAGGTCCGGAGTGGAGCCGTCCGGGTACAGCGCGGTGGCCATGCCCGACAGCACGTCGCCACGGGGTTCGCGACGCCGCTCGGCGAGGTAGCCTGCGAATTTGTCGTCCAGATATCCCAGCGGATCGAGTCCCACCGGCTCGCCGTCGAGCGCTCCGACTCGGTTTCCTGACGGGCGCTCAGCGCCCAATGCCGCCAAGAACTCTGGTCGATCTTCCTCGGGAACACCCAACAGGTCGATGATTGCGGAGGTGGCAAAGGGTTTCGCATACTCGGACAGGAACTCACACCGGCCGTTGGCCATGAACTCGTCGAGTTGGCTGTCCACAAGCTGCCACATGAAGTCTTCGTTCTCCTTGAGGCGCCGCGGTGTCAACAGCTTGCTCAACAGCGACCGCGCCCGCTGGTGGGCGGGCGGATCCATGACGACCATGTGCTCGTGGATCGGAAACTCGTGGCGGTGCGCCTCGATCAGATCGGTGATGTCGTCACCCACGGGCTCGAAAGGCAGCGGCGGGAACGGGCCACCGATCGCATTGACCGCCGAGAACGAGTCGTGATCCTTGAAGGCCGCCATGACTTCTTGGTAACCGGTGACGGCGACGACACCGTGGTGCGGTTCCCGAAAGACCGGGCCCCGTTCACGGAGGTAGTCCCAATACGCATACGGGTCCTGGCTGATGGCGGGATCGGAGAAGTAATCAGCAGTGGCGAGATCGGTCATGAACGGGTTGTCCCTTCGGTCACGGTGTTCGGGCTGATGAATCCAGCGGCGCTAGTCGTCGAGGACCCTGATCGCTCGGCCGCGGGCATGCATCGACAGCAGGCTGGACGTTCTCCCAGGAACAGTGACGCATGACCCAGCTACCGGCATCGCGCCACGTCTCCCATCGTGTCGGGCCTCTCGACCGCTTCCATAGTTGATCGATCGACCAAACTGTTACAATGCGCCATGCCTACCACGTGCCGTGCTGAGCGGTCAAGCAATCGAGCATTGGCCTACTGATGGCGAAACCCCGCAATGGCCAGCCCGCTGACAACGGTGCTCGTCGGCGACTGATCGCGTCGACCGCAAAAGTCATGCGCGATGAAGGCTACGCAGCCGCGACATCGCGGCGAGTCGCTGCTGAGGCCGGCGTCAAGCAAGCGCTGGTCTACTACTATTTCCCGACGATGGACCATCTGTTCATCGAGGTACTGCGTGCGGGCGCGGAGGTGTCTTTGCAACGGATGCGCGCCGCACTCGCCGACGAGGACCCACTGCAGGCGCTGTGGTCAATCAATAGCGATCCGCGGCTCACCGCCCTGAACGCCGAGTTCATGGCGTTAGCCAACCACCGTAAGGCAATTCGCGCTGAGCTCAAGGCCTACGCGGAGCGGGTCCGCGACATCGAAACTGCCGCGGTCTCGGTGGCCCTTCGCGCCAAGGGTATCGACATGAACGACTACCCTGCCGTCGCGATCTCGATGCTTATCGCCCAGACAGCGCGCAGCATGTGCAACGAAAGCGCCGTCGGCGTCACCCTCGGCCACGACGAACTCCAGGCGTTCATGGAACGCCAACTCACCCTGTTGGCCACCCGCCAGTGACGCCACCATCGGGCTCGGCCCACCCATAGTCACGACAACGACCCTCCACACGGGCGGCGGCCCCTGCTGCATGGCGCGCCGTCTCCGCGCAGGCGGTTGACAGCGACACAGAAAAGTGCCAACCTTCCTGATCGATCGACAAATATCGGATTGTCAGCAATGAGCCGGCCGGGCGTTGCCGTCGGGCGGTCGGAGAATCGAGGTAGTCACATGGGCGGACGAGTCGACGGGAAAGTCGCATTCGTAACGGGCGCCGCACGCGGCCAGGGGCGCAGTCACGCGGTACGCCTGGCCGAAGAGGGCGCTGACATCATCGCCGTCGACATCTGCGGCCCGGTTGCCACCGAGAGCCAGATCGAACCGTCCACGCCCGACGACCTGGCCGAGACCGCAGATCTGGTCAAAAAATTGGACCGCCGCATCGTGGCGGTCGAGGCCGATGTGCGCGACCACGACGCTCTCAAGGCCGTTGTCGACAGCGGCGTGGAGCAGCTTGGCCGACTTGACATCATTGTTGCCAACGCAGGAATCGGCAACGGGGGTCAGACGCTAGACAAGACCAGCGAAGTCGACTGGCAGGACATGATCGACGTCAATCTGGCGGGCGTCTGGAAATCCGTCAAGGCTGCCGTCCCGCATATCCTTTCGGGTGGACGGGGTGGTTCGATCATCTTGACCAGCTCAGTCGGCGGCCTCAAGCCCTACGCGCATACCGGGCATTACATCGCGGCCAAGCACGGTGTGATCGGCTTGATGCGGACCTTCGCGGTCGAACTGGGCCAGCACTCCATCCGTGTCAATGCCGTCTGTCCCACTAACGTGAATACACCGCTGTTCATGAACGAGGGGACGATGAAGCTGTTTCGCCCGGACCTGGAGAACCCCGGTGTCGACGACCTTGCCGTCGCAGCGCAGTTCATGCACGTGCTTCCCGTCGGGTGGGTAGAGCCGGTCGATGTCAGCAACGCGGTGCTGTTCCTGGCCTCCGACGAGGCCCGCTACATCACCGGATTACCCGTTACCGTCGACGCCGGAAGCATGCTCAAGTAACGCCTTCGGCGGTCGTTCCGGTTGCCCGGTCATCGGTGGTCATCAGATCTGTGATGCGTGGCGCCGGGTGGCGACGACGGCAGCGCCTCGCCGCCGTTCGAGCCCGCCCGGCCCACCCGACTAGCATCACCTCCGACCGGCACACCGCGACCGCCGAAGGATCCCGCCATGCCCGCGCCCGCCGCCCGTCTGCTGGCCGCCCTGGTGCTCACCGCCGCGACCGGCGGGTGCTCATCGGTGTCCTGCCCGGAGACTCTTGAGCCGGGCACCCTGCTCAGCGCCGGGCCGCTGACGTCGGCGGCCGCCCTGCCCAGCGCGGGCGCCAACTACGCCGTCAGCTACATCTCGGAGGATCCCCACGGCGACCCGGTGGCGGTCACCGGCACGGTGGCGATCCCGCCCACCCCGGCCCCCGACGACGGCTGGCCGGTCATCAGCTGGGCGCACGGCACCACCGGCTACGCCGGGATCTGCGCACCGTCGCTGGACTTCGACGGCGGCCCCACCCACGGCTACCTGCAGGTGGTCACCCCGACCCTGGACCACTGGGTGGCCAGCGGCTACGCGGTGGTGGCCACCGACTATCAGGGGCTCGGTGGCCCCGGCGGGGCGCCCTACCTCAACGGCGCCAGCGAGGCGGCCAACGTCATCGACATCGTCACCGCCGCCCGCCACCTGGAGCCGGGTGTGGCGACCGATTTCGTCGCGATGGGCCACAGCCAGGGCGGGCAGGCGGCGCTGTTCGCCGCGGCCACCGCCGCCGACCGCAACCCGGAGCTGGACCTGCGCGGTGCGGTCGCGATCGCCCCCGGCTCGGGGTTCAGCGACGCGGTGGAGTTCGCCGACTCCGATCACCCCGCGGCGCAGACCGCCCAGCCGTTTCTGCCGGTGGTGGTGCTCGGCGCCGCCGTCGCCGACCCCGCCGTCGACCCGGAGACGATGTTCGCCCCGCGGTTCGCGCCGTTCGTCGCCGCGGCGCGCACCAGCTGCCTCGACCAGCTCCGCGAACTCACCCCGGTGCCGGCCGGGCAGGTATTCGGCATCGACGCCGACCTCGATGCGCTCAGCGAGTACCTGGCCCTGCAGGAGCCGGTCCGGGTGAGCCCGCAGGCGCCGGTGCTGCTGGCCCAGGGGCTGGCCGACACCACGGTGTCACCGGCGCTCACCGACACGTTGGCCGCCGGCTACTGCGCCCGCGATCTTGCGGTCACCCGGCGCGACTATCCCGGCGCCGACCACCGGGGCGCCATCGCCGCCGCCCTGCCCGACACCGAGGAGTTCGTCGCGGCGGTGTTCGACGGTGCCCCGACAGCGGACAGCTGCCGCGAGTAACTCGCGGCCGAGGCGGTCGGTGCGCCGGGCGTCGCGGCGCACCGACCGTAGCGATCAGGCCGGCCCGCGCCGCATCCCCGCCAATACAAGGCTTCGCGAGGCAGCCGGGCCGCCACGGAGATACCGGCGGCGCCACCACCGATGATCAGAAGCTGCGTGTGCACGGGCGCCCTCCTTCAGCCCGACGGTTGGCTATAGCTGCCCCATATGGCAACGTTTCCACCGGAAGCCGATTTTACGGAGAAAAGAATGCGTCGAGTGGGTCGGCGGGATGAATAGGGTCATAGCTGATGGATATGACAGAACGGGTGAGCCTGGAGGGTCTGCGGTATGCGCACGTCGTCGCCGAGACCCACTCGTTCAGCGCGGCCGCCCGGGCGTGCGGAGTCACCCAGCCCAGCCTGTCCAACGGGGTCGCCAAGCTGGAGCAGCGCCTCGGCGGGCGACTGTTCGACCGGTCCCCGCGCGGGGTCACCCCGACCGCATTCGGCGCCCGGTTGCTGCCACTGATCGGCCAGGCGGTCGCCAACCTCGACGCGGTGACCGCCGAGGCCAACCGGCTGACCCGCACCGATGCCCCCGGTTTCCGCCTCGGCGTCTCGCCGCTGATCAACCCCGCCCTGGTCGCGCGGATCTACACAGCGGTCTGCGGACTCGACCCGCACCGCGAACTGGTGCTGCGCGAGGCGGACATGGTGTGGTTGCAGGAGGCTCTGAACGGCCAGGACCTGGACGTGATTCTGGTCCCTGCGGTCACGCAGCTGCCCCGCCATCGACATCGGATCATCGACCGCGAGGCGGTGGTCCTAATCGATTCCCTCCCGGCGACCCGCTGCGCCGAGCCCGTCGACCTGCGGTCGGTGGGCGACCGCGAGTTCCTCCTGGTGCCGGATTCCTGCGGCTTACGCACGTTCACCACCGGATTGTTCGCTGAGCACGGCGTGCACCTGCACCCGGCCGCCAGCGAACCCTCCAGCTACTCGGTACTCGAGCAGTGGGCCACCATGGGGCTGGGCTCGGCGCTGCTGCCGCTGTCGAAACTAAGCGCCCCGGACACCCCCCATCGCCGGCTGCGCTGCGACGGGCAGCTCGTGCAAATCGCCTACGAGGCGGTCTGGCGCCCTGACTCCCCGCTCGCCGAGGACATCGCCGAGCTTGCCGACGTCCTCACCGACCAGCGACCCGACCAAGGAGCACACCGATGACCAACACCCCCGCGCAGAGCACCACGGAGTTCGCCGAGCGGATGACCACGGCGATCGACGGCGCCGGGATGGTCTTGTTGATCAGCCTGGGGCATCAAACCGGGCTGTTGGACACGATGAGCGGACTCGGCCCGGCCACCAGCGCCGAGATCGCCGACGCGGCAGGGCTCAACGAACGCTACGTGCGCGAATGGCTGGGCGGGATGACGGTCGCCGGCGTCGTCGACTTCGACCCCGCCGGCGACAGCTACCTGTTGCCGGCGGACCACGCCGCGGTGCTGACGCGCGCGGCCGGACTGGACAACCTGGCCCGGCTGGCCCAGTACATCCCGCTGCTGGCCGAGGCGGAGCAGAAACTGCTGCCGTGCTTTCGCGCCGGCGGCGGCCTGCCGTACCACGAGTACCCGCGGTTCCACGCGGTGATGGCCGAACGCAGTGGCGAGGTGTTCGACCACGTGCTGGTCGACCGGGTGCTGCCGCTGGTCGCGGGGCTGCCGCAGCGGCTGCACTCCGGCATCGAGGTGGCCGACTTCGGCTGCGGCAGCGGCCGCGCGATCAACGTGATGGCGCAGGCCTTCCCGGAGAGCCGCTTCACGGGCATCGACTTCTCGCCCGAGGCCGTGCGGGTCGGCGTGCGGGAGGCGCAGCGGCGCGGGCTGACCAACGCCCACTTCGAAAGCCACGACCTGACCGAGCTGGACAAGGCCGACGCCTACGACGTCATCACGGTGTTCGACGCTATCCACGACCAGGCGCAGCCGGCCCGGGTGCTCACCAACATCCACCGCGCGCTGCGACCGGGCGGGATCTTTGTGATGGCCGACACCCGCGCCTCCAGCAGGCTCGAGGACAACATCGGGATCCCGATGACCACGTTTCGCTACACGGTGTCGCTGCTGCATTGCATGCCGGTCTCGCTGGCCCTCGACGGGGCCGGTCTGGGCACCATGTGGGGCCACCAGCAGGCCGTGGCCATGCTCGCCGACACCGGGTTCGACGACGTCGACGTCACCGAGATCGACGAGGACCCGACCAACTACTACTACATCGCCCGTAAGGCCAACGCCCCCGTGTGAGGTCCCGGGCTGTCAGGGCAGCGCGTACAGCAGGATGACGACCCCGAGGGCGGTCAGCGTTGCGGCGGTCGCCACGTCGTGGTGACGGTGGATCCACTGCCGGAGGCGTTCGAGTTTGGGATCGATGCGCGGGCCGAGCGCGAGGTAGATGGCGATGGGGGCGGTCACCGGCGCGCTCGCCACGAGGAGGTAGCAGGCCAACGCCACGGCCGTGTCGATGGCCGACGACAGCGCACCGAGTTGGCCGCTTGCGGCCATACTGGCAGCGATGATCCGGGGAGCGATCAGCGGGGGGATCAGCCCCAGCGCCGCCGATGACGGTGGCCGGATTCCGCCGACCTGGGCGTGCCATCGGGAACCGGATGCGTCGCGACGGCGCCGCCAGAGCCGGATCCCGGCCAGGATCAGCACCACCGCGGCGCCGATCATCAGCCAGTGCGTCCAGGTCGGCAAGAGCCGATACAGCCAGACACCCAGCCACGGCAGGCTGAGGAACGCGACGGCCAGCACCGACAGCGCTGTCGCCCGGCCCACCAGGTAGGCGATGCTCGAGGCCCGCGGGTGGTCATTGTGGACCAGGAGAACCAGCACGATGGCGATCGGCATCGGCGAGACCGCGATCACCACCGCGGGAGCTGCGACCTTTGCCAGGTCAAGCGACGACAGGTCAAACACAACAACAGCTTTCACTTCGGCAGGACAATGGGCGGCGACCTCGTCACTCCAGGTGATAGCTGTGGGATTGGTGGTTGCCGAGTATTTCTGAGAAGGCGTGCCAATCCCCCGAGACCGCGGCGTTCAACAGGGCGCGGTGCTCGTCGAGCATCAGGCGGGGATCACGGCTGAGCGTGGGATTGCCCAGGATGGTCCGATACTGGCGGTCTCGGATCCGGTCGTAGAACAACAGCATGGTCTCGTTGTCGCTCAGTTCCACGAATGCTCGGTGAAACTCCATCGCCAGTGCGGCGAACTGGAGAAAGTCCTTGCCGTGTAGAGCGTCTTCCTGACGCGCGAGGTTCTCCGCCAGTCGCATGGAAAGACCGGCGCGGGCCTCGGGATCCGCGAGCCGCACACCGGCGGACTCCAGGGCATGTCGCACCTGAGCGAACTCGCGGACCTCGGCGGCGGTCAGTTCGCGCACGAGCGCGCCCCGCTTGGGATAGATCGTCACGAAGCCCTCGTCCTGCAGCCGTCCGAGCGCGGCGCGCACCGGGGTTCGGCTCATCGACAGCGACGCCGCCAGGGCGGATTCGCTGAGCATCGTGCCCGCGGCGTAATCACCGTTGAGGATGGCGGTGCGGATCGCGACATGGGCGCGCTCGGCGGCATTGGCCGGCACGTCGGTCATCACAGCCCCGCGCCACGCATGGCGATCGACCGTCTGGCTAGCATACGACTAGTATCCCAGAAGAAGGCCCGAGACGCCGACCGCCCGTCAGGGATACCCTATACCCGTATTCTGCTACGGCGGGCCACGAACGGGACGAAGGGACGGAAAACAGCGTGAACACCGAACACACCTACCCAAAAGACACCGGGGGACTGCCACCCGAGATCGCCGAAGCGTTCGCCGGCGTCGTCAGGTTTCGCGATGTCCGCCCGAGTTGGCAGCAGGGCGGCGGCGGGGACGACGCCCGCAGCATCCCGCTGTTCAAGTACACCGACAAGGCCGATTCCGACTTCGCCGGGGGTACGCCCGCGAAACTGACAAGCAGGGAGATCAGGCTGACCACCGGGGTGCTCGCCCCCGGAGAAGGTGCGCGTTTTCACAGCCACACCACCGAGGAACTGATGTTCGCCGCCAGTGGCTCATGGATTGTCTTCTTCGACGAGCAGGAGAAGTACAAGGTCCACCTCGAGCCCATGGATGCGATCCTGGTGCCGGCCAACCTCAAGCGGGGCTGGCGCAATGTGGGGTCGACGATCGGATGCTTCCTGAATATCTCGAGTGTGCATGACGAGATGGCGGTTGCCTCGTGCACGGTCGACCCCGCCGAGCGGGGTTGACCCTCGATCGCATCCGCACCCCTCATTGGATCGTGAGCGACCACACTTGCGCTATATACCGTACGGGGGTATAGTATTACCCATGAACACAAACGAACGACACCAGAACAAGTCCACCGGATGCAACTGTGGCGACACGGCCTGCACCCAAGCGGCCGGCTGCCAGTGCGGTCACCCCGCGTGCCGGTGCAACGACTGATCAACGCACAAGGTCAGGGCCTCGACCAAGCGTCGAGGCCCTGACCTTGTGGCGCAGCTTCACACCGCGGCGGCAACGCCGCACCCCTCGCGAAGGGAAGGGCACCAGATCATGAGCCAGCACCACACGGGGACCGACTACTTCCCGACCGAGACCGCCGGGCTCGCCCCGGCAGCGCCCGTTGACACGGTCGACCTGCTCGACGACGACAGCTACACGCTGAGGATCGCTCCCGTGGCCAAACAGATCGGGGACACCACCGTGCGCATGCTGAGCTACAACGGCTCAGTGCCCGGCCCGCAGCTGCGGGTGCGGCAGGGGTCGCAGGTGACCGTCAGAGTCGTCAACGACGGTGACACGGAGGCCACCGTGCACTGGCACGGGATCCGCCTGGACAACCGCTACGACGGGACTCACCAGACCCAGGATCCGATCCCGGTCGGCGGCGAGTTCAGCTACCGCGTGGCCTTTCCCGACCCCGGCGTCTACTGGTATCACCCGCACGTGCGCCACGACTACAACCAGGAGCTGGGCCTGTACGGCACCATCGTGGTCGCGCCCGCCCAGCAGGACTACTGGCCGGCGGTCAATCGGGAGGTCACCCTGACGATCGATGACCTGCTGATCGAGGACGGCAGGATCGCGCCGTTTCGCCGCAGCGCGACGAACTACGCCGCGATGGGCCGCTACGGTAACGTGATGCTGGTGAACGGCGTGCCCGACACGACGCTGGCGGCCGACAAGGGCGAGGTGGTGCGCTTCTACCTGGTCAACACGGCCAACACCCGAACCTTCAACGTCGCGTTCCGCGGGGCGCACACAAAGCTCGTGGGCGGCGACAGCGGGCGCTGCGAACACGAGGAGTTCGTCGACGCCGTGATGATCTCGCCGTCCGAGCGCGCCGTGGTCGACGTCCTGTTCGAGGATCCGGGTCCGGTGACCATCGAGCACCGCACACCCGAACACACCTCGGTGCTGGCGACCGTTTCGGTGAGCGACACACCCGCCGAACCGGCTCTGGCCGCCCACTTCGCCCAGCTGCGGACCAACGACGACCTGGTCCGCGAACACCAACATGTCGTCGAGCATCTCGACACCGAGCCCGACAAGACTCTGCTGCTCGTCGCCGAGATGGACATGGATCACGGCCACCACGACCACAGCCACCACGGCCACAGCCCGGCTGAGCCGCCGAAGCCGATCGAGTGGGAAGACGACATGGTCGAGATGAATCGCGCATCCACCCAGGACACCATGCGCTGGAAGCTGATCGACCGCGACACCGGCGCGGAAGGCCACGCCATCGACTGGCGGTTCCGCGTCGGGGACCGGGTGAAAATCCGCCTGATCAACGGCACGGACTCCGACCACCCGATGCAACATCCCATGCACATCCACGGCGCCGGGCGGTTCCTCATCGTGGCCCGCGACGGCGAGGCCGAACCCAACCTGGTGTGGAAGGACACCGTGTTGGTGCCGACCGGGCAAATCACCGACATCCTGCTCGAGCTCACCAACCCCGGGGTGTGGATGACGCACTGCCACATCGCCGAACACCACGAAACCGGCATGATGTTCAACTTCACCGTCGAGCCATAACGGCACCGGCACGTGCGCACGACGCCGCCGTGCACGTCCGGACGTGGCCTGTGTCGGGCGGGCACCGGCTGACCCGCGTCCCCCGGGCGTCGGGGATGGCCCCGCGGTGCGGGTAGCTTGGGCTCAACGGTTAGCCACTCATCAGCAGGAGTGAAAGTCATGCCCGCACCCCCTGCCGCCGACTTCGACCGGTTACGCCGCCTGGTCGCCCTCGACGATCCCGACGCCCGGCCCGCCAGAACCCTCACCGAGGTGTTCACCGGTGCGGAACTGACCACGATCCCGATCGGCACCGCCGACGACGTCGCCGCCGCGTTCGCCCGCGCCCGCGCCGCCCAGGCCCGCTGGGCCGCCCGGCCGGTCAAGGAGCGCGCGGCGATCCTCGAGCGCTTCCGCGACCTGGTGATCGCCAACCGGGACTTCCTGATGGATGTCGCACAGGCCGAGACCGGCAAGGCCCGCTCGGCGGCGCAGGAAGAGATCGTCGACATGATCCTCAACGCCCGCTACTACGCGCGCCAGGCGCCGAAACTGCTCAAGCCCAAACGGGTGGCGGGCCTGCTTCCCGGCATCGTCAAAACCGTCGTCACCCCCGCGCCCAAGGGGGTGGTCGGGGTGATCGCGCCGTGGAACTATCCGATGGCGCTGTCGATCTCCGATTCGATCCCGGCGCTGCTGGCCGGCAACGCGGTGGTGGTCAAACCCGACAGCCAGACCCCCTACTGCACCCTGGCCAACGCCGAACTGCTGTATCGGGCGGGGCTGCCGCGGGAGCTGTTCGCGGTGGTGCCCGGGCCCGGCTCGGTGGTGGGTACCGCGATCGTGGCGCACTGCGACTACCTGATGTTCACCGGGTCGAGTGCGACCGGCCGGACCCTGGCCGAGCAGTGCGGCCGGCGGCTGATCGGGTTCTCCGCCGAACTCGGCGGCAAGAACCCGATGATCGTCACCCGCGGCGCCGACCTCGACGAGGTCGCCAAGGCCGCCACCCGCGCCTGCTTCTCCAACGCCGGCCAGCTGTGCATCTCGGTGGAACGCATCTACGTCGAGCGCGAGATCGCCGAGGAGTTCACCGCCAAGTTCGCCGAGCAGGTGCGGGCGATGAAACTCGGCCCCGCCTACGACTTCTCCGCCGACATGGGTTCGCTGATCTCCGAGGACCAGATCAAAACGGTCACCGGCCATCTCGACGACGCGAAGGTCAAGGGCGCCACGGTGGTGGCCGGCGGCAACGCGCGCCCCGATCTGGGCCCGCTGTTCTTCGAACCGACCGTGCTCACCGACGTCACCGACGAGATGGAGTGCGGCCGCGCCGAGACGTTCGGCCCGCTGGTGGCGATCTACCCGGTCGGCGACGTCGAGGAGGCCATCGCCCGCGCCAACGACACCGAGTACGGCCTCAACGCCAGCGTGTGGGCGGCCAGCAAGGCCGACGGGGAGGCCATCGCCGCCCGCATCGACGCCGGCACCGTCAACGTCGACGAGGGGTATGCGCTCACGTTCGGCTCCACCGCGGCACCGATGGGCGGGATGAAGGCCTCCGGGGTGGGCCGTCGGCACGGCCCCGAGGGCCTGCTCAAATACACCGAGCCGCGCACCGTGTCGACCGCGCGGGTGCTCAATCTCGATCCGCCGCTGGGGATCCCGCAGACCGTCTGGCAGAAGGCGCTCACCCCGTTGATCCGGGCGGTGCAGGCCCTGCCCGGCCGGTGAGCCCGGCGGTCACAGACCGAAGACCCGCGCGGCGTTGCCGTGCAGGTAGTCGGCGCGCCCCTGGTCGGTGAGCCCGAGCTCGTCCAGGCCGCTCAGGGCGTGGGCGTGGCCGATCATCGGATAGTTGGTGCCGAAGAGCACCTTGCGCTGCCCGGTCCCGGTCTTCATGAACCCGACCAGCTCGGCGGGCAGCCGGCGGGTGGTGTAGGCGGAGGTGTCGATGTAGACGTTCTCGTGTTTGCGGGCCACCGCGATCATCTCCTCGGTCCACGGATAGCCGACGTGCCCGCAGACCACCGTCAGCTCCGGGAAGTCCAGCGCCACCTGGTCGATGTAGGGGATCGGCCGGCCGGTCTCCGACGGCCGCAGCGGCCCGGTGTGGCCGACCTGGGTGCAGAACGGGACGCCGAGCTGCACGCACTCGGCGAACAGCGGGTAGTAGCGGCGATCGGTGGGCGGGGCGTTCCACAGCCACGGCACCACCCGCAGTCCGACGAACCCGTCCTCGCGCACCCGGCGGCGCAGCTCGCGGACCGCCGCCATCGGTCGGTCCAGGTCGACACCGGCCACCCCGGCGAACCGGTCGGGGTAGGCGCGCACCCACTCGGCGACCTCGTCGTTGGAGACCAGCTCCCCGCGCGGCCCGCACCAGGCGCTGAGCAGCCCGAGGCGCACGGCGGCGGCGTCCATCGACGCGACCGTGGCCGCCGGCGCCACGTCCGCGACGTCCGGGGCGGGGATCGCCTCGCCGGTCCACCGGCGCAGCGACGCCAGCATGTCGTCGGCGAGGAACCGGCGGGTCGGGTGCTGCATCCACACGTCGATGGTCATCGACGGCCAGCGTAACCCCCGCTCAGCGGTCGCGGATGTCGTCGAGGCGGTGGGTGGCGGCCTCGAACCCGGCGACCAGCTCGGCGATGATGTCGGCGGCCGGGCGGATCCGGTTCATCGTCCCGACGATCTGGCCGGCCGGCATCGCCACCGTGGTGGGGTCGTCGGATTGGGCCATCCGGGCGTGGGCCTCCCCGACCAGGATGTTCTGCAGCGGCATCGGCAGCGGCTCGGGGGCGTCGTCGGCGTCCCACGCGTCGGTCCAGCGGCTTTTGAGCAGCCGGGCCGGTTTGCCGGAGTAGATGCGCCGGCGCACGGTGTCCGCGGAACTCGCCGCCAGCAGCGCCTGCTGGATCACCGAGGCCCCGGACCGCCCGCGCACCCCCAGGTCGTATTCGGCGGCGGTGAGAAACGCCGAGCCCATCCAGACCCCGGCGGTGCCCAACGCCAGCGCGGCGGCCACCTGCCGACCGGTGCCGACCCCGCCGGCGGCGAGCACCGCGGCCCGCTCGCCGACCGCGTCGACGATCTCGGGCCACAACACCATCGAGGCGATCTCCCCGGTGTGCCCGCCGGCCTCGTAGCCCTGGGCGACCACGATGTCCACGCCGTTGGCGACGTGGCGGCGGGCATGCTCGGCGGAGCCGGCGAGCGCGGCCACCGGTACGCCCGCGTCGTGGGCCTCGGCGATCACGTCGTTGGGTGGGGAGCCCAAGGCGTTGGCGATCAGGGCGATCGGGTGGCGCAGCGCCACCTCCACGTGCGAGCGGGCCACCGAATGCAGCCAGCCCAGCACCCCGGCGGAGGAGTCGGCGTCGTCGGCCAGCGGCGGCACCCCCAACTCGGTCAGCGTCTTGTCGACGAACGCGCGGTGGCCGGCGGGGATGAGCTTGTCGATGTCGACCGCGCTGCCCTCGGTGGGCACCTGGGCCGGCATGACGACGTCCACGCCGTACGGTTTGCCGTCGGTGTTGGCGTCCATCCAACTCAGCACCGCGTCGAGTTCGTCGGCCTCGTTGAACCGCACACACCCGAGCACCCCGAGCCCGCCGGCGCGGCTGACCGCCGCGGCGACCTTCTCCGACGGGGTGAACACGAAGATCGGGTAGGTGATCCCGAACCGCTCGCTCAAGGCGGTGCGCATCAGCGGTCCTGGACGTGTTTGGCGTGCACCTCGTCGGCCGGGCGGGCCTCGGTGCACTCCTTGGCCCACCGGTAGTCCGGTTTGCCGGCCGGGGAGCGTTTCACCTCGTCGACGAACCACACGCTGCGCGGCACCTTGTAGCCGGCGATCTCCGAGCGCACGAACGCGTCGAGGTCGGCCAGGCTCGGGCGCACACCTGCGCGGGTCTGCACCACCGCGGCGACGTGCTGGCCGTAGCGCGGGTCGGGCACCCCGACGACCAGGGCGTCGAACACCTCGGGGTGGCCCTTGAGCGCGGCCTCGACCTCCTCGGGGTAGATCTTCTCCCCGCCGGAGTTGATCGACACCGATCCGCGTCCGAGCATGGTGACGGTGCCGTCGACCTCGACCTGGGCGTAGTCGCCGGGGATGGCGTAGCGCACCCCGTTGATGGTGCGGAAGGTCTCGGCGGTCTTCTTCTCGTCCTTGTAGTAGCCGACCGGGATGTGGCCGCGTTTGGCGATGATGCCGCGCACCCCGGAGCCGGGCACCACCTCGTTGCCGTCCTCGTCGAGCACGACGGTGGTCTTGTCGATCGTCACCCGCGGCCCGCCGGTGTGGGCCTCGCCCTTGGCGACGATGCTGGTGCCGCCGAACCCGGTCTCGCTGGACCCGATCGAGTCGGTGATGATCCGGTTGGGCAGCAGCTCCAGCAGCTTCTCCTTGATCGACGGGGAGAACAGCGCCGCGGTCGACGCCAGCAGGAACAGCGACGACAGGTCGTAGTCCTCGCCGCGCTGCTCGGCGGCCAAAAGCGCATCGAGCAGCGGGCGGCCCATCGCGTCGCCGGTGAAGAACAGCAGGTTGACCTTGTGGTCGTGGATGGTGCGCCACACCTGGTCGGGGTCGAACTCGGGGGCCAGCACGATCGTCTGCCCGGAAAACAGCGACATCCAGGTCGCCGACTGGGTGGCGCCGTGGATCATCGGCGGGATCGGGTGACGCACCATCGGGGGGTTGGCGGCGGCCTGTTTGGCCAGGTCGTATTCGTCGGCGATCGGCTCGCCGGTGGCGAAGTCGGTGCCGCCGAACAGCACCCGGTAGATGTCCTCGTGGCGCCACATCACGCCCTTGGGGAACCCGGTGGTGCCGCCGGTGTAGAGCAGGTAGATGTCGTCTTCGCTGCGGGGACCGAAGTCGCGCTCCGGGGAGCCGGCCGCCAGCGCGGCGCTGAACTCCACCCCGCCGTACCGCTGGTAGTCGGCGTCGCTGCCGTCTTCGACGACCAGGATCGTGGTGAGCTTCGGGGTGTCGGGCAGCACGTTGGCCACCCGGTCGGCGTACTGGCGCTCGTGGACCAGCGCGACCATGTCGGAGTTGTCGAACAGGTAGCGCAGCTCACCCTCGACGTAGCGGAAGTTGACGTTGACCAGGATCGCGCCGGCCTTGACGACGCCCAGCATCGCGATGACGATCTCGTTGCGGTTGCGGCAGTACAACCCCACCTTGTCGTCCTTTTTCACGCCCTGATCGATCAGGTAGTGCGCCAGCCGGTTGGCCTTCTCCTCCAGTTGGGCGTAGGTCAACTGGTCGTCGCCACAGATCAGGGCGACACGGTCGGGCACAGCGTCGACGGCGTGCTCGGCGAGATCAGCAATATTGAGAGCCACGACACACAAACTAGAACGTGTTACATTTCGTTTTCAAGTTGGGCGGTGAACTCCAGGAAGGCGGGGATCGGTGAGCGAGACGCACGCACTGGTTGAGCAGCGCGGACACACCCTGGTCGTGACGCTGAACCGACCGGAGGCGCGCAACGCGCTCTCCTCGGAGATGATGGCGATCATGGTGGAGGCCTGGGACCGCGCCGACACCGACGACGACATCCGTTCGGTGATCCTGACCGGGGCCGGCGGCTGCTTCTGCGCCGGCATGGACCTCAAGGCGATGAAGGCCCGCCCACCGGGCGAGTCGTTCGCCGACGGCAGCTACGACCCGTCGCGGATCGACGCACTGCTCAAGGGCCGGCGGCTGAAAAAACCGTTGATCGCCGCGGTCGAGGGCCCCGCGATCGCCGGGGGCACCGAGATCCTGCAGGGCACCGACATCCGGGTCGCCGGGCAGAGCGCCAAGTTCGGGATCTCCGAGGCCCGCTGGAGCCTGTATCCGATGGGCGGCTCGGCGGTGCGCCTGACCCGCCAGATCCCCTACACGCTCGCCGCCGACCTGCTGTTGACCGGGCGGCACATCAGCGCGGCCGAGGCCCGCGACATCGGGC
Source organism: Mycolicibacillus parakoreensis (assembly GCF_022370835.2). Next base: position 471,279 of record NZ_CP092365.1, on the reverse strand, counting down.
TGATCGGCTATGTGGTGCCCGACGGGCAGGCGCTGGACAAGGCGCTGGCGATCGCCGAGCAGGTCAACGCCAACGGCCCGCTGGCGGTGCAGGCGATGCTGCGCACCATCCGCGAGACCGAGGGCATGGCCGAGAACGACGCGTTCGCCCTCGACACCCGCATCGGCATCGAGGTGTTCTTGAGCGACGACGCCAAGGAGGGCCCGCGGGCCTTCGCCGAGAAGCGCCCGGCGCAGTTCACGGGCCGCTGAGGGGCCGCTGATGCTGGTCGCGGTGACCGGCGGGACCGGCTATGTGGGCGCGCACACCGTCAAGGCGCTGTTGGAGGCGGGCCATGCGGTGCGGCTGTTGGTGGCGCCGGGCTGCGCCGACGACCCGGTGATCCCGCGGCTGGCCGAACTCGGCGCGCTCACCACCGTCGACGGCGACCTCCGCGCCGAGGGCACGGTCAGCGCCCTGCTCGACGGGGCCGACGCGGTGCTGCACGCCGCGGGGGTGGTCGGCACCGACGACCGGCGCGCGACGCTGATGTGGCAGATCAACGCCTACGCCGCCGAGACGATCCTGACCCGCGCCGCCGAGGCGGGCCTGGATCCGATCGTCACCGTGAGCAGCTACAGCGCGATGTTCCCCCCACCGGACGGGGTGATCGGCCCGGACACCCCCACGGTGGCCGGGCGCAGCGCGTATGCGCGCACCAAGGGCTACGCCGACCGGGTGGCCCGCGAGTTGCAGGCCGAGGGCGCGCCGGTGGTGATCACCTATCCGTCGAGTGTGGTCGGCGCGGCGTTTCACACCGCCCCGGGCGCCACCGAGGCGGGCTGGGCGCCGATCACGCGGTTCCGTATGGCCCCGCGCCTGCGCGGCGCGATGGCGATGATCGACGTGCGCGACGTCGCCGCGGTGCACACCCGCGCGATGGTGGCCGGCCGCGGCCCGCACCGCTACGTCTGCGGCGGGGCGATGGTGGAGTTCGACGCCATGATCGCCGCGGTCGAGGCCGGCCTCGGCCGACCGATCCGGCGGTTCCCGATCACCCCGGCGCTGTTCCGCGCCGCGGGCCGCGCGGCCGATGTGGCCGGCCGGTTGCTGCCGCTGGACTCCGGGTTCGGCTACGAGGCGGCCTGGCTGCTCACCGAGGCCACCCCCACCGACGACACCAAGACGCTCGCCGACCTGGATCTGAGCTGGCGCTCGCCCACCGAGGCGATCACCGCCTCGCTGCGCGGTTGACGCAAGCACCGGGCGGGATCGGTGTCGCTCGCTGCCCTGAGCGGCCCGTCCCTACCGTGACTGCGCCGAACGTGTCGTCACCGCGATTTTTCGGCGGTTTTTTCGCAGCCCGCGCACGTTCGGCGTGAGAGCCGCGGTGCGGTGACCGCGGTGTCGGTGCCGACCGTGAGAATCCGGCCATGTCATCGCCTTTTCTCGGCAGCGCCGCCCTCGCGGCGGGCCAGCTGACGCCCTATCAGCTGCGTAGTCGTTTCGCCGCGATCCATCCCGACGTGTATCTGCCGACGGGAACCGCAATGACCGCGGTGCTGCGCGCGCACGCCGCCTGGTTGTGGTCGCATCGACGCGCGGTCGTGGCCGGCAGGTCGGCGGCCGCGGTCCTCGGCGCGAAGTGGGTCGACGACCGTGCCCCGGCGGTGTTGCTGCACGATCAGCGTCGTCCGCCGCGCGGGATCATCACGTGGTCGGACCGGGTCGCCGACGACGAGATCCAAACGGTCGGCGTGCTGCCGGTGAGCACAGCGGCCCGCACCGCGTTAGACCTGGCCTGCCGATATCCGGTCGAGGCGGCGGTGGCGCAGATCGACGCGCTAGCTCGCGCGACGCGGCTACCGATCGCCGAGGCGCAACGACTCGTCGAACGCTATCCCGGGCGGCGGGGTATCCGCCGGGCACGGACCGCGTTGAGCCTCGTCGACGCCGGGGCCGAATCGCCCCGGGAGACGTGGCTGCGGCTGCTGCTCATCCGCGCCGGATTCCCGCCGCCCCAAACCCAGATCCCAGTGCGCGACGAGTACGGGCAGCTGGTCGCGGTGATCGACCTGGGGTGGGAGGGCATCCTGCTGGGCGTGGACTACGAGGGAGACCAGCATCGCACCAGCCGCGCCCGGTTTCACCGCGACATCACCCGCCACGAGACCCTCACCCGGCTTGGCTGGGTCGACGTCCGGGTCACCGCCGCGGACACCGAGGGTGGGGTCATCGGCCGGGTGGTCGCCGCCTGGGAACGACAGACCGGCGGCGCGCCGAACGTGTCACCACTGCGATATTTGGTTCGTTTTTCCGCAGCCAGTGCACGTTCGGCGTGAAGGGACGTGAGAAACGGGGGCCCGGCCCGGTTAACGCAGCACCGGGCGGGTAGGGGTGAAGCGCACCGGCATCGACTCCGGGCCGACGACGAAGTTCGCCCGCCGCAGCGGCAGCGGGTCCTCGCTGGCCAGCCGCAGGTCCGGCAGCCGCTGGGCCACCCGGTGGGTCATCATCGTCAACTCCTGGCGGGCCAACTGGTTGCCCAGACAGAAGTGGGTGCCGAACCCGAACGCCAGGTGGCTGTTGGGGTCGCGGCCGATGTCGAAGCGCTCCGGGTCGCGAAACACCGCCTCGTCGAAGTTCGCCGACTCGAACATCAGCAGGATCTTCTCCCCCGCGTGCAACCGGGTGCCGTGATAGTCGATGTCGGCGGTGAGGGTGCGGGCCATGTTCTTCACCGGGGTGGTCCAGCGCAGCATCTCCTCGATCGCGTCGGGCAGGCGCTCCAGGTCGCCGTGCAGCCGGTCCCACTGGTCGCGGTTGCGCAGCAGCGCCTCGACGCCGCCGGAGAGCGTGTGGCGGGTCGTCTCGTCGCCGCCGATGAGGATCAGCAGCGTCTCGGAGACGATCTGCTCGTCGGTGAGGCGTTCACCGTCGACCTCGGCGTGCACCAGCACGCTGGTCAGATCGTCGGTCGGATCGGCGCGGCGCTGCGCGATCGTGGCCATGCAGAACTCGGTGTAGGCCAGGTTGGCGTCGATCGACGCCTGCCAGTCGGTCTCCTGCACCGTCGAGGACAGCGCGGAGACCAGGTCGTCGGACCACTTCAGCAGGGTGTCGCGGTCCTGCGGCGCCACGCCGAGCATGTCGCCGATGACCGCCATCGGCAGCGGCGCGGCCAGATCGCGCACGAAGTCGCATTCGCCGCGCTCGCAGACGTTGTCGATCAACGTGTCGATGATGGTGGCGATCGCGATCCGCTTGTCCTGGACCTGTTTGCGGGTGAACCCGGCGTTGACCAGTTTGCGGCGCTGCAGGTGCTCGGGGTCGTCCATGTCGATCATGTGCGGCAGCGCGAGGATGCCGGGGCGGATCCCGCCGGCGTTGGAGAACAGCTGCGGGGTGCGTTCGGCCTCGATGACCGCCGCGTAGCTGGCGGCGGCGGCCAGCCCGTTGCGGTCCCGAAAGACCGGCTGGTGTTCGCGCATCCAGCGGTAGGCCTGCCGTGCGGTGCCCGAGGCGTAGAAGGCCCCGTCGGTCAGGTCGATGTCGGGTGCTGCGGACACCGAAGCAGTCATGGTCGGGCCTCCCGGGGGTCAGGGCGCCAGGGTGTGCGCGTCGCCGAACGTCATCTCGACGTTGGCAGACGATTGGCTCGCCAGGGCCCGTTTCGGCAACCCCAGGGAGGCCAGTTCGGCGGCGTAGGGATGGTCGCCGAGGCGCAGCCGCGCCCCGCCGAACCGCGCCCGCATACCCGAATTCTGCATCTGCCAAGGGATTTCGCGGGTGACGCCGTCGGTGTGGCTGTAGGTCTGCAGCACCTGGGAGCGCGAGGTCAGCGCCGCCGGGATCGGCAGGCCCGCGGCGAAGTCGATGCCGGCGATCAGCGCCCCGTTCTCGCGCACCTCGAAGCCGAACCGCGGGGTCTCCCGCACGGTGAAGTCGGCCATGATCTTCGGGAAGCCCCAGATCTGGCGGCCCGCGGCCAGCGTGAACGACTGGTCGACCGGCAGGTGGTGGATGAACGCCGCCGCCGAGGACAACGCGCGCGGGCCGCGCCGGTGCACCCCGGGCGGGTTGACCATCAGCGCGGTGCCGAATTCGTGGTATCTGCCCAGGTCCCCGTCGTGGTAGCGGACCAGCATCAGCATCGCCAACGCCCGCCCGGCGCGGTATCGGCAGACCTGCAGGCCGCTGTAGTCGATGAGCCGCTGCGCGGCGTCGGCGGGCACCGAGAAGATCGCCACGTGGGTGTCGGCGCGGCGGATCCGCACCGGCATGGTCACCACCGTGTCGGCGATCGTGTACTGGGTCGGGGCGGTCATGGCCCCAATGTAGATCAGATCAGCGAGGCCAGTTCGGCGATCTGGTCATTGCTGCGCGCGGTCACCACCATCATGGTCACCCCGGCGGCCTCCCACACCTTGATCTGCTCGCGGGCGTAGGCGAGATCACCGACGATCACCGCGTCGTCGACCAGTTCGTCGGGGATGACGCGCGCGGCTTGTTCCTTGCCGTCCTTGTCTCCCCTGCGGAACAGGCGGGTGACGTCGTCGACGACCTCGCCGTAGCCCATCCGGCGGTACACCTCGGCGTGGAAGTTGGTGTCCTCCGAGCCCATGCCGCCCATGTACAGCGCCAGGTGCGGTTTGATGCCGGCGAACGCGGCGGCCCGGTCGTCGGTGATGACCACCTGGGCGGTCGCGCAGATCTCGAAGTCCTCGCGGCGCCGCCGCGCGCCGGGGCGGGCGAAGCCCTCGTCGAGCCACTCGTTGTACATGTCGGCCAGCCGCGGGGTGTAGAAGATCGGCAGCCAGCCGTCGGCGATCTCGGCGGCCAGCGCGATGTTCTTCGGCCCCTCCGCACCGAGCATGATCGGGATGTCGGCGCGCAGCGGATGGGTGATCGGCTTGAGCGCCTTGCCCAGCCCGGTGGTGCCCTCCCCGGACAGCGGCAGCCGGTAGTGCGGCCCGGCGCTGGTCACCGGGGCTTCGCGCGCCCACACCTGCCGCAGGATGTCGATGTATTCGCGCGTGCGGGCCAGCGGTTTTTTGAACCGCTGGCCGTACCAGCCCTCCACCACCTGCGGGCCGGAGACGCCCAGGCCGAGGATGTGGCGGCCGCCGCAGAGGTGATCGAGCGTCAGCGACGCCATCGCGCAGGCGGTCGGGGTGCGCGCCGAGAGCTGCACCACCGAGGTGCCCAGCCGCATCCGGGTGGTCGCCGACCCCCACCAGGCCAGCGGGGTGAACGCGTCCGAGCCCCACGCCTCGGCGGTGAACACGGTGTCGAAACCGGCGTCCTCGGCCGCCGACACCAGCGCGGCGGTGCCGTCGGGGGGCGCCGCGCCCCAGTACCCCAGCTGCAGACCGAGCTTCATCGATGCACCTTCCCCGCGTTGCTTGCCACCGTTGTTAGAACCTGTTCTACTCGATGCCGTGACCGTCAGACACAGCCACCCGGTGCAGATCGATCCCCATGAGCCGCCTCTCTCCGCGCCGCTGAGACTGTCCTTCGACTACACCCGTTCGGTGGGTCCGACCCTCGGGGCGTTTTTCACCGCGCTCCGCGAGCGCCGCATCGTCGGGGTCCGCGGCTCCGACGGCCGGGTCCTGGTGCCCGCGGCCGAGTACGACCCCGTCAGCTACGAACCGCTGACCGAGATCGTACCGGTGGCCAGTGTCGGCACCGTGGTGTCGTGGACCTGGCAGTCCGAACCGGTCGCCGGCCAGCCGCTGCAGCGCCCGTTCGCGTGGGCGTTGATCCGACTCGACGGGGCCGACACCGCGCTGCTGCACGCCGTCGACGCCGGGTCCGCCGAGCAGATCCACACCGGCGCCCGGGTGCGCGCCCATTGGGTCGACGAGCCGATCGGGGCGATCACCGACATCGCCTACTTCACCCTCGGCGAGGACGCCGTCGACCCGTTGGCGCCGAACCCGGCCGACCCGGTGTCGATGGTGATCACCCCGATCGCCCTGGAGATCGAGCATTCGGCCTCCCCCACCGAGAGCATGTACCTGCGCGCCCTCGCCGAGGGCCGGCTTCTGGGGTCGCGCACCGGTGCCGAGGGCAAGGTGTATTTCCCGGCGCGCGAAGCCGACCCGGCCACCGGCAAGCCGGCCACCGAACTGGTGGAGGTCGCCGACACCGGCACCATCACCACGTTCGCGATCATCAACATCCCGTTCGCCGGCCAGAGCATCACACCCCCCTACGTGGCCGCCTACGTGCTGCTCGACGGCGCCGACATCCCGTTTCTGACGCTGATCGCCGACATCGACGCCCACGAGGTGCGGATGGGCATGCGGGTGCAGGCGGTGTGGGCGCCCCGCGAGCAGTGGACCCACGGCATGGAGAACATCGAGTACTTCGCACCGACCGGGCAACCGGACGCCGACTACGACACCTACAAACACCACCTGTAGAGGGGACCTCCGGTCATGACTACCCGCGATGTCGCGGTGGTGGGCTTCGCCCACGCCCCGCATGTCCGCCGCACCGACGGCACCACCAACGGCGTCGAGCAGCTGATGCCGTGTTTCGCCGCGCTCTACGACGAGTTGGGCATCAGCCAGACCGACATCGGGTTCTGGTGCTCGGGGTCGTCGGACTACCTGGCCGGGCGCGCCTTCTCGTTCATCTCGGCGATCGACTCGATCGGGGCGGTGCCGCCGATCAACGAGTCGCATGTGGAGATGGACGCCGCCTGGGCGCTGTATGAGGCCTACATCAAGATCCTCACCGGCCAGGTCGACACCGCGTTGGTCTACGGGTTCGGCAAATCCTCGGCCGGGGTGCTGCGCCGGGTGCTGGCCCTGCAGACCGACCCCTACACCGTCGCCCCGCTGTGGCCGGACTCGATCTCGCTGGCGGGTCTGCAGGCCCGCGCCGGGCTGGACGCCGGGGCGTTCACCGTCGAGCAGATGGCGCAGGTGGCCCTCGACGCGATGACCGCCGCCCCGCGGGTGGATGCGGTGGAGCCCGCCGACACCGTCGCCGAGCTGCTGGACCGACCGCTGTACGCCGACCCGCTGCGCCGCCACGACATCGCCCCGATCACCGACGGCGCGTCGGCGATCGTGCTGGCCGCCGGGCAGCGGGCCCGCGAACTGCGGGAGCGCCCGGCCTGGATCACCGGCATCGAGCACCGCATCGAGACCCCGGTGCTCGGCGCCCGGGAGCTGGCGACCTCGGCGGCGACGGCGGCGTCGGCGGCGACGGCCACCGGCGGCGACCCCGGCTCGATCGAGGTGGCCGAGCTGCACGCCCCGTTCAGCCATCAGCAGCTCATCGTGACCGAGGCGATCGGGCTGGGCGCGCAGACCCGCGTCAACCCCTCCGGTGGGGCGCTGAGCGCCAACCCGATGTTCTCCGCGGGCCTGGAGCGCATCGGCTTCGCCGCCCGCCACGTCTTCGCCGGGGACGCGTCGCGGGTGCTCGCCCACGCCACCAGCGGCCCGGCGCTGCAACAGAACCTGATCGCCGTGATGGAAGGGCGCTAACACCATGGGCAAACAGCCGGCCGCGGTGCTCGGCACCGGGCAGACCACCTACACCGCCAAACGCCTCGACGTGTCGATGAACGGGCTGGTGCGCGAGGCCATCGACGCCGCCCTGGCCGACTCGGGTTCGACGTTCGCCGACGTCGACGCCGTGGTGGTCGGCAAGGCACCGGACTTCTTCGAGGGCTCGATGATGCCGGAGCTGTTCATGGCCGACGCGATGGGCGCGACCGGCAAACCGCTGATCCGGGTGCACACCGCCGGGTCGGTGGGCGGGTCGACCGCGATCGTGGCGGCCAGCCTGGTGCAGTCGGGCAGATACCGGCGGGTGCTGGCGGTGGCGTGGGAGAAGCAGTCCGAGTCCAACGCCATGTGGGGGCTCTCCATCCCGGTGCCGTTCACCAAACCGGTCGGGGCCGGCGCCGGCGGCTATTTCGCCCCGCATGTGCGCGCCTACATCCGCCGCTCCGGGGCCCCGGAGCACATCGGGGCGCAGGTGGCGGTCAAAGACCGGCTCAACGGGGCGAGGAACCCGCTGGCGCACCTGCATCAGCCCGACATCACCGTGGAGAAGGTGATGGCCTCCCAGATGCTGTGGGACCCGATCCGCTACGACGAGACCTGCCCGTCCTCCGACGGGGCGTGCGCGGTGGTCATCGGCGACGACGCCGCCGCCGAGGCGCAGGTGGCCGACGGCGCCGCGGTGGCGTGGATCCACGCCACCGCGCTGCGCACCGAGCCGCTGGCCTACGCCGGGCGCGACCAGGTCAACCCGCAGGCCGGCCGGGACGCCGCCGCCGCACTGTGGCGCGACGCCGGGATCAGCGACCCGCTCGCCGAGATCGACGCCGCCGAGATCTACGTGCCGTTCTCCTGGTTCGAGCCGATGTGGCTGGAGAACCTCGGCTTCGCCGCCGAGGGCGAGGGCTGGAAGCTCACCGAGGCCGGTGAGACCGCGATCGGCGGGCGGTTGCCGGTCAACCCCTCCGGCGGGGTGCTGTCGAGCAACCCGATCGGCGCCTCGGGGATGATCCGGTTCGCCGAGGCCGCCATCCAGGTGATGGGCAAGGGCGGCGATCACCAGGTGCCCGGGGCCCGCAAAGCCCTCGGCCACGCCTACGGTGGGGGCTCGCAGTACTACTCGATGTGGGTGGTCTCCGCGGACCGGCCCGCCGAGAAGCCGGGGAGCTGACACCATGAAATACACCTGCAGTGTGGCGATGGGGCCGATCGAGCAGTTGACCGAGTTGGCGCGCACCGCCGAGGAGGTCGGCTTCGACGCGATCGCGCTGCCGGACTCGCTGTTCTACATGGAGTCCGCGGCCGCCGACTACCCCTACACCGCCGACGGGTCGCGGATGTGGGACGAGAACACCCCGTGGGTGGACCCGCTGATCGCCGCCGCCGCGATGGGGGCGGTCACCACCGGGCTGCGGTTCTACACCAACGTGCTCAAACTCGGTTCGCGCAACCCGCTGCTGCTGGCCCGCCAGGTCGGCTCGGTGGCCAATCTGACCGGCAACCGGTTCGGGTTCGGGGTCGGGATCGGTTGGGCACCGGAGGAGTTCGAGTGGTGCGGGGTGCCCTATGCGCGCCGCGGCGCGCGGGTGGACGAGATGATCGAGGTCATCAAGAAGGTCCTGGCCGGTGGCATGGTCGAACACCACGGCGAGTTCTTCGACTTCGACCGGCTGCAGATGAGCCCGGCTCCGAGCGCACCGGTGCCGTTCTACGTGGGCGGGCACACCGGCCCGGCGCTGAAGCGGGCGGCGCGGGTCGGCGACGGCTGGACCAGCGCGATGATGACGTGCGCGCAGCTGGCCGAGACGATCGGCAGGCTCAAGGAGCTGCGCGCCGAGTACGGCCGCACCGAGGTGCCGTTCGAGTACCAGGCGGTCTGCATCGACAAGTTCGACGTCGACGGGCACCGCGAGCTCGCCGCCGCCGGGGTCACCGACAACATCGTGGTGCCGTGGCTGCTCTACGGGCACGGCTTCGATGCGCCGCTGGCAGACAAACAGGACGCCATGAAGCGCTTCGCGGAGACGTTCATCCACTCCGGCTGGCAGGATTAGCGGACTTCTCAGGTTTCGGCGCGAGAGGCCGTCGCGGTCGGCGGTGAACCCGCAGTCTCGCGGCGGTCTGGGAGGCGCTCACCGACATCGACTTCGCCCTGACCGCGTCGGAGGACCCGGGCGCGACATCGGTCCGGGGCGGCGCTGGGATCGACGCCCCTGCGGACACGGGGGCAGATATACGGCGGTCTGTGTCCACCTGGGCGTCGATCCCAGCAGCCTCACTCAGTCGGGCAGGGCGGCGAGGAACTCGGCGACCGCCGCGGTGAACGCCGCGGGCTGGTCGTAGGGCACGATGTGCCCGGCATCGGGCACGGTGACCAGCCGTGATCCCGGGGTCTCGGCGTGCGCCGCGGCCAGTACCTCCGCGCTCACCAGCGGGTCGTTCGCCCCGCGCAGCCACAGCGTGGGCACCCTGAGGTCCGCCAGCGCCGGCAGCAGATCCAGTCGCATCGCCCGCGGGCCGTAGGCGTGGACCTGCCAGTCGTCCAACGCGGGTTCGCCGTGCCGGTTCTTCGCCCGCGCCTCGGCGGTCGCGTCGGCGACGATCGCGTCGAAGTCGGCGGTGCGCCGCCCGGCGGTGAGCTGGCCGGCCATCGATGCCGCGATGAGCCGCGGGAACCGCGCCAGCGCGAAGCTGGTGGCGCGCAGCAACCCCGGGGTGTGCAGCGCGGCCCAGGTGCCCCACTGCGGTGGGCGGGTGGCGCCGAGCCCGCCGGGGCCGGCGGCGAGAAGGCCACGCACCCGGTCGGGGTGATCCAGCGCGGCGCCGATGCCGATGCCGGCGCCCATCGACAGCCCGATCACCACCACCGGCGGCAACGCCAACGCATCGAGCAGCTCCGGGAGGAACCGGCGGAAGAAGGCGTCGTCGAGCACACCGCGCCAGGGCCGGCTGCCGCCGTGGCGGGGCAGATCGACGGCCACCACCCGGTGCTCGCCGGCCAGGGCGGGGCCGACCCGCCGCCACACCCCGGCGGCGGTGTCGAGCATCGCGCCGTGCAGCAACAGCAGCACCGGCCCGCTCTGCCCGCCGGTGTAGACCCGCACCGGTCCGCCGCAGACGGTCAGCTCGGTGGGGTCGGTGAACACCGCGCTCACCTCCGCCCCGCCGCAACGGCGAGCCGGGCCGGGGCTTGTGCGCTCACGGCGACGCGTTGTGCACCTACGGTGACGCGGCGGCGCGTGTCGCCGCCACCAGCGCACAAGGCACGCGGCAAGCGGCATCGCGAGACCATCATCCACTCAGATATAGAGGGTAGTCTCTACTTTGTGCCGATGCCCGTCAAGTTCACGACCGCGGAGTTCGTCGCCGCCGCGGTGCGCCTGGTGGTTTCCGGGGGTCCCGCGGCGGCCACCGCGGCCGCCGTCGCCGCCGCGGTGGGCGCCCCCAGCGGGTCGGTGTATCACCGGTTTCCGCGGCGCGCCGACCTCCTGGCGGCGGCCTGGATCGCGACGCTGCGCGATTTCCACGCCGCGTTCCTGCCGCTGCTGGACACCGCCGACGACCCGGTCGCGGTCGGCGTCGCCGCCGCCCGCGAGGTGGTCGCCTGGAGCGTGGCGAACCCGGAGTCGGCGGCGCTGCTCGCCCGCTACGGCCGCTCCGATTTCGTCGGCGGCGACTGTTCGGCGCCGGTGCGCGCCGAGGCCGACGCACTCGATCACCGCCTGGCCGCGGCGCTGGCCGGCCTGCTGGACCGCTTCCCCGCCGTCGAAGGTGACCGGGTGCGGTTGGCGGTGGTCGACGCACCGCTGGCGCTGGTGCGCCGCAGCCTGGCCGCCGGGGGGCCCAACGCGGCCACCATGGCGCTGGCCGGCGACGCCGCCCAACGGCTGTTAGCAGGGCCGCGGCCCCCCGACGCCGAGGTGAGGGAGCCGACGATTGCGTAACCTCGGAGCAAAACTGTAACGTGTTCTAGTAACCGTCGAGTGGAGGTGGCAGGCGAAATGAGCGAGGTTCGCGAGATCGACACCGGGACGCTGCCGGACCGGTATGCCCGCGGTTGGCACTGCGTGGGTGTGGCCGACAGCTTCCGGGACGGCCAGCCGCACGCCCTGCACGCCTTCGGCCGCAAACTGGTGGTCTTCGCCGACTCCCAGGGGGCCCTGCACATCCTCGACGGCTACTGCCGGCACATGGGCGGTGACCTGACCCAGGGCACGATCAAGGGCGACGAGGTGGCCTGCCCGTTCCACGACTGGCGCTGGGGCGGCGACGGCCGCTGCAAGCTGGTGCCGTACTCCAAGCGCACCCCCAAGGCCGCGCGCACCCGGTCCTGGCCGACCGACGAGCGCGGCGGTCTGCTGTTCGTCTGGCACGACCACGAGGGCAACCCGCCGCAGCCGGAGGTGCGGATCCCGGAGATCCCGGAGGCCGCCAGCGACCAGTGGACCGACTGGCGGTGGAACTCGATGGAGATCGACTCCAACTGCCGCGACATCATCGACAACGTCACCGACTTCGCACACTTCTTCTACATCCACTTCGGGATGCCGACCTACTTCAAGAACGTCTTCGAGGGCCACGTCGCCTCGCAGTACCTGCACAACGTCGGCCGCGCCGACATCACCGACATGGGCACCGCCTACGGTGACACCAAGCTGGACTCCGAGGCCTCCTACTTCGGTCCGTCGTTCATGATCAACTGGCTGCACAACAGCTACGGGGAGTTCAAGGCCGAGTCGATCCTGATCAACTGCCACTACCCGATCAACCAGGACAAGTTCAAGCTGATGTGGGGCGTGATCGTCGAGAAGCCCAAGGGCCTCGACGAGGCGACCACCGGCAAGCTGGCCGATGCGATGACCGAGGGGGTCTCCAAGGGGTTCCTACAGGACGTGGAGATCTGGAAGCACAAGACCCGCATCGACAACCCGTTGCTGGTCGAGGAGGACGGTGCGGTCTACCAGCTGCGCCGCTGGTACTCGCAGTTCTACGTCGACGCCGCCGACGTGACCGCGGAGATGACCGACCGCTTCGAAATCGAGATCGACCCGACCGCGGCGAACCGCAACTGGCAGGCCGAGATCGACGCCAACATCGAAGCGCAGGCCGAGCAGAAAGAAAAGGCCGAGCAGGGGTCGTGAGGATCCGCGCATGAGCAGCGAGGACCGTCGGCCCAGCGTCGAACAGGTGGCGCGATCCATGCTGCTCCTCTACGGCGCACACGACGACGATGACCACGAGCACGGTGACAGCGGGCCGGGTTCCGGAACCTGGGCCAAGGCACCGAGTTTCGACGACGACCCGCAGCGCGCCGCCGCGATCGCCGAGGCCAGCCGTCGCGACCGGGAACGCTACCTGAACGACGGTCTGACCGAGATCAGTTGTCGGCGTTGCCACACCGGCGTCGCGGTGAAGAAGCTCGGCCGCGGCTACACCGCGGTGCAGTGGAACACCGAAGCGTCGCGCCGGTGCGCCTACTTCGCCGATCTGCGTGCCGCCGGAACCGATTCCAGCCGGGCGCCGTCGTGCCCGCATCTGACCGACAGCATCAACCACGCGGTCGCCGAGGGCCTGCTGACGACCCCCGACGACTAGCGCACACGCGGGCTCACAGGCCGGCGAAGCGCTCCCGGACCTGCTCGGCGGTCAGACCGTAGTCGGCCAGGGCGTACTCGTGTTTCGGGGCGCGTGGGCCCTGCCGGCTCGCCTCGTGGCCGGCGCGCATCGCCGCGGCCGTCTTCTCGGTGAACGGCAGACCGAAGTGGGCATAGATCGCCTCGACGGTGGCCAGCGGGTCGGCGACGAAGTCGAAGTAGTCGACGTCGTAGAACTGGGCCGGGTCGTGGCGGGCGCGTTCGGCGGTGAACCGCGCCAGCCCGCGCGACCAGGTCGCCATCTGGTCGGCACCGAGTTGCGCCCCGACGAACGCGTGCGACCAGCCGGCGGTGGCGTTCTCGGCCAGCGAGCACATCGACGCCATGATCGTCTCGGCCGGACGGTGACACTGCACCACCAGCGCGTCGGGGTAGGTGGCCATCAGCGCGTCGAGGGCGAACAGGTGGCTGGGGTTTTTCAGCACCCACCGCTTGTCGGCATCGTTGAGCCCGATCAGCTGCAGGTTGCGTCGGTGCCGCGCGTAGGCCGGGCCCCAGTCCTGCTCGGCCAGCCACGCCGCGTAGCCCGGGACGTGCGACAGTGTCTCATAGGACACCGAGTGCAGCGACTGGCGCAGCAGCTGCCAACACTCCTCGAGTTCGTCGGCGGTCATGAAGTGCAGCCCGGTGAATCCCGGGTTCTCCTGGTGGTGGCGGGTGAACTGGTCCTGCAGCCCGGCGAAGACCGGGTTGGACTCCCAGGTCTCACGCGGCGGGCGCGGCTGCGGGTACTCCGCGAGCCACATCTGCAGCCCCTGATGCGCCGGGTCGGCGCCGAGCAGCCGGTGCAGCGCGGTGGTGCCGGTGCGCGGCAACCCGGTGACGAAGATCGGGCGGTCGATGCGCACCTCGGCGTACCCCGGGTGCGCGGCCCAGGACGCCTGCGACAGCAGCCGGGCCACCAACGCCCCGCGCAGAAAGAACCGGTTCATCTTGCTGCCCAGCTCGGTCAGGTCGGCCTCGGCGCGATAGGACTCCAGCAGCACCCCCAACGCCTCGCGGTAGTTGTCGTCGTCGGGGCCGAAATCGTCGAGCCCGGTGAGTCTGCTCGCCGAGGCGTGCAGATCCTCGACGGTGCCGACATCGGTACGTGGCTCGCCCATCAGTTCTTGTACTCCCCACAGTTGACGTCGAGGGTCTGGCCGGTGATGCCGCTGGCCAGATCGCTGGCCAGGAACAGGATCGCCGAGGCGACCTCGTCCTCGGTGGGCAACCGGTTGAGGTCCGAGGCCGCGGCGGTGGCGTTGTAGATCGCCTCCACGGTGGTGTCGTACTTGCCGGCCTGATGGGTGAAGTACGACTTGAGCGTGGCACCCCAGATGTAGCCGGGCGCCACCGAATTCACCCGGATACCCCGGTCGCCGAGTTCGGACGCCAGCGACTGCGACATGGACAGCAACGCCGATTTCGCCATCTTGTAGGCACCGAATTTGGGCTGGGAGTGCCGGATCACCATCGAGTTGACGTTGACGACCGCCCCGGAGGCCTCGGCCAGCGCCGGGGTGAATCCCTGGATGAGGCGCAGCGAACCCAGCACGCTGAGCTCGATGGCGTCGCGGATGTGGGCGAAGCTGGTCTGCGCCAGGGGTTTCATCGACGGCACCCGGAAGGCGTTGTTGATCACCACATCGATGTGGCCGAACTCGTCGGTGGCCGCCGACACGAGGTTCGCCACCTGGGCGTCGTCGGTGATGTCGGTGGGCACCGCCAGGGCGCGGGTGCCGGTGGCGCGCACGCGCTCGGCCACCTCCGCGAGGCGCTCGGCGGTGCGCGCGGCGAGCACCAGGTCGGCCCCCGCCCGGGCGCACCGCAGCGCGACCGTGGTGCCCAGCGCGGGGCCGACCCCGCTGAGCACCACGACCTTGCCGTCGAGCAGTCCGGTCATCGTCCTCACCCCAGCATTCTGGTCGCGATCTGCTGCTGGCGCAGTGCGATCCGGTCACGCCACATCGTCTCGGTGATGCGGTTGGTCTCGTAGTAGGGCAGCGCCGACGGCAGGTCGGCGAGGTTGATCAGCTGCACGCCCGGTCCGTCGGCCTCGGTGAGCGCGCGGGAGAGTCGTTGCCAGCGGAACTGCAGAAAGCCCCGCCGGTGCCCGAGCGTCTCCACCCAGTTGGTCACCCCCGGGTTGGCGTCGGTGACCACGATCCGGATCTTGCCATCCGGGTCGGCCTGGGCCTGGGTTCCGTTGAGCGACGTCTGGTGGTTGATGTAGTCCAGCGAGATGTACCAGCGGCTGCCGAGCTGGAATCCCAGGTACGGCGCGTCGGAGACGGGCACGGTGAGAAGGAGCGCCTGGTCGTGCTCGAGGTCGAAATGTCCCGCCGAGGAGTACTGGGTGGCCAGCCCACCGGGGGTCAGTCGCGGCGCGGACATCGTGTTGACCGGTTGGTTGAGGTAGAACCACTCCGGGAACGCCAGCCAGGTTTGGATCCGCCCCACCAACTGTTTTCCCGCCGCCGCGTAGCGCTTCTCCAGCAGTCGCGGAGTCGGCGGGAGCGGCGCGGTGCCGGCGGTGTCGGTGCGGGCGATGGCGACGGTGCCACGCCGCGCCGACCAGTCGTTGTAGACCTCACGGATCACCAACTGCGCCGGAACGGTCGGGGTGAACCGCCACTGGAACGACCCGTCGGCGGCGATGTCGAGTTCGCGGTCGTCGAAGGCGGCCTCGCTCGGCGGCACGGCGGCGTCGGTGTAGTCACCGCCGATGAGCTGGAAACTCAGATCGGTGGTGGTGCCGCGCACCCCGGTGACCACGTACTCGTGGTCGGGCACGACGCGGGTTCCGAAGTACAGCGTGTCCGGGTTGTCCAAGCCCTGCTTGGTGAACGGCCCGGTCCCCGACAGCAGGAATGGATGGTCGGGATCATAGTGAAAAGCACTGTGCACACAGGCGGCAACGCTCTGCGCCAGATACTGCAGACCTTCCAGCAGGTCATCCTCGGTCTCGATGTGTGACGCTTGGGCCACCAGGCGCTCGGCCTCGGCGATCGCGTCGGTCAGCGGTTGGGTGTAGGCCACACCAACTCCTCGTTGGTTCAATAATGTACCGTAATGGTTCAGGTTTCTACTGAAGACTAGAGCGCGGCGCATCGCGCGTCAACGCGGACGGAGCGCAATGGCAACCAGTTCGGGACGCACCTCCCCGCCGACCGTGCGGGTGCTCACGGTGCTGGAGTTCCTCGCCGCCCACCCCGGTGAGCAATTCGGGCTCTCCGAGTTGGCCCGCCGCCTTCAGTTGAGCAAGCCGACCTGCCTGGGCATCGTCACCACCTTGACCGAGGCGGGGTATGTGGTGCGCGACGCCGCCGGCAAGACCTACCGACTGGGTCCCGCGCTCATCGCACTGGGCCGAGCCGCCCAGGAGTCGATGCGCATCACCCCGGCCGCCCGCGGCGAACTGCAGCGGCTCTGCGCCCGGTTCTCCTCCACCGCCGCGCTCTCCGCGGTGGTCGACGGCCGCATCACCGTGCTGGAGCTGGTCAGCGCACCCGGGGTCCCCGAACCGGCGCGGGTGGGCCAAAGCTACCCGTTCGCCCCGCCGGTCGGGCTGATGTACGTGCTCTGGGACGACGCGGCGCTGCGCGACTGGCTGGCCCGTCGCCCCACCGTCGCGCTGCGCTCGGCGAGCGAGCGGCTCGAGCGCGTCGTCGCCGAATGCCGAGCCGACGGCTACCTGGTGGAGCGGTTGACCGCCGGCGGGCGGCGGCTCTACGCGATGATGGCGGGCCTGCCCAGCGAGCTGCCCGAGGAGCTGCGCGCGCTGCTCGGCGAGCTGGTCTCCGACATCGGTGAGCGGGTGTATCTGCGCGGGGAGGCCCGGCGCCGCCGCCACGACATCAGCGTCATCTCCGCACCGGTCTACGACCACCATCAACGCCAGGCGATGGTGGTGTCGCTGCACGTTGAGCGCACCCTGACCGACACCGAGATCGCCACGTGGGCCCGCGGTGTGCGGCGGACCGCCGATGCGCTGACCCGACAACTCGGCGGCGCCCCGCCGGCAACCCAGGACTAGAGCCCAGGACCAGGAGGCCCCGATGGAGAAGGTCGTGATCGTCGCGCGGACCACCGATTTCGACGACCGGTGGTGCGCCCGGCTGCGCGGGCCGGTCGCCACGCGGCTGCTCGACCTGGAGCTGCCCGGCGTGGCGGTCAACGTGCGCGACGAGCCGGTGCGCGACGCCATGATGACCCTGACCACGCTGGACCCGCCGGTCGCGGCGGTGATCAGCCTGTGGACCCAGCAGCATTACGGGCAGCAGACCCGCGCCGCCATCGCCCTGATCGAGGCCGAATCGGAGTCGGCGGCGGCGTATCTGGTGACCGAGTCGACGCCGATGCCGCCGCCGGACCCCGGCGGCGGGGCGCGCACCCGCGGGCTGGCCAATGTGGCGCTGCTGCGCCGGCCCGCCGGGCTGGACCAGCCGACCTGGCTGCACCGCTGGCACGTCGACCACACCCCGGTCGCCCTCGCCACCCAGGCCACGTTCGGCTACACCCAGAATGTGGTGGTCCGTGCGCTCACCGCCGACGCACCGGCGATCGACGGCATCGTCGAGGAGTCGTTCCCCGACGCCGCGGTGTCGGACCCGCACGCGTTCTACGGCGCGGCGAACGACGCGGAGCTGGCCGACCGGGTGGGCCGGCTGCTGGCCAGCGTCACCGCGTTCGGGGCGCACCGCGACATCGACACGGTGCCCACCAGCCGGTATGTGTTCCGGTCGCCGTTCCTCACGTGCACTGCTGCGACAGGGTGATCAGCGCCTGGCGCACGTGCGGGTGCCGGTTGAGGTAGGACAGCGCCGGATTGGGGGCGCCGGGGTCTTCGTGGCGCCCTTTCTCGTCGAGTTCGGCGCGGACGTCGGGGTGCCGGTTCAAATACGCGTCGATCGATTCGCCGACGGTCTGGTCGCACTGCGGGGCCGCGATCACCGGCGGCGCGAACACCAACGCCGCGGCGGCGACGACACCGAACAGGGCCGCATGGAGTCGGAAGGTCATGCCAACCCACGGTACCCGCGCGAGCGGCCCGTCAGCGGACGGCGGCCAGCGCGAAGGGCAGCACCTGCGGCGCCCCGGCCGCGCGCAGCACCCGGGCCGCCATCGTCAGCGTCCACCCGGTGTCGGTGACGTCGTCGACCAGCAGCACCGGGCCGGTCCCCGCCGGGATACCGGCGGGCGGGCGCCAGCAGCCCTGCAGGCCCGCGACGCGGTAGGCCGAGTTCGCCGCGCGCACCGGCCCCCGGCCCGGCGCGTAGCCCAGCGTGGCCAGTCGGGTCAGCCGGCCGAGTTCGGCCAGCCGGTCGGCCAGTGATCCGATCAGCACCGGACGGGTGGCCGAATCCATTCCCAGCACCGCGGTGGGCCGCGTTTCCCAGTCCCAGGCCGCCAGCACCGCGACCGCCGCCCGCACCACCTCCTCGGGCACCTGCCGGTCCGGCCCGTCGAGCAGCGCCCGCAGCCGAGCCCCCCAGCCCAGGTCGGTGAGCCGCCCGATCACCCGCCCCGGCGCCGGGCCGTCGCTGATCCGGCCGGACAGATCGACACCGAGCCGGCCCAGCCCGGTCGGCCACTGCCGGCGCGGGGTGATCTCCACGCCGGGGCGCAGCAGCCGCCGCCCGGTGGCCGCCGCGGCGGCGGCATCCACCTCGGCGCCGAACCGCGGCCCGGCGCAGTTGTCGCAGCGGCCGCAGCGTTGCCCGTCGCGCAGGTGCGGGTCGTTGAGCTGAGCCCGCAGGAAGCTCATCCGGCACTCGGCGGTGCGCTGATAGCCGAGCATCGCCTGCTGTTCGGCGCGGCGCAGCTCGGCGAGGGTGCGGTAGCGCTGCTCGTCGTAGCTCCACGGCGCTCCGGTGGCCAGCCAGCCGCCGGTGACCCGGCGCACCGCGCCGTCGACGTCGAGGACCTTGAGCACCATCTCCAGCCGCGACCGGTTGAGGTCGACCAGCGGCTCCAGCGCCGGCGTCGACAGCGGCCGGTCGGCGGACAGCTCACCGATCACCTTGCGCACCACCGTCTCCGGCGGGAACGCCAGCGACGCGAAGTAACGCCAGATGTCCTGGTCCTCCGGGCCGGGCAGCAGGATGACCTCGGCATGGGCGGTGGCGCGCCCGGCCCGCCCGACCTGCTGGTAGTAGGCGATCGGCGACGACGGGGCACCGAGGTGGATGACGAACCCGAGGTCGGGCTTGTCGAACCCCATGCCCAGCGCCGAGGTGGCGATCAGCGCTTTGACCCGGTCGGCCAGCAGGTCGGCCTCGAGTTGCTCGCGCTCGGCGGCGTCGGTGGACCCGGTGTAGGCGGCCACCGCGAACCCCTGGGCGCGCAGGTCGGCGGCCACATCGTGGGCCTGGGCGACGGTGAGGGTGTAGACGATCCCGGAGCCGGGCAGCTCGTCGAGGTGTGCGCCGATCCAGGCGGCCCGCTGCGCCGGGCCGCCGGCGGCCACCACCGACAGCCGCAGCGAGTCGCGGTCCAGTCCGCCGCGCAGCACCAGGGTGTCGTGGTCGCCGCCGACCCCGAGTTGGCGGGCCACGTCGTCGACCACCCGGTCGTTGGCGGTCGCGGTGGTGGCCAGCACCGGGATGCCGGTGCCCAGCTCGGCGAGCAGGGTGCGGATGCGCCGGTAGTCCGGGCGGAAGTCGTGCCCCCAGTCGGAGACGCAGTGGGCCTCGTCGACGACGACCAGCCCGGCCCCGGCGGCCAGGGCGGGCAGCACCTCGTCGCGGAACCCGGGGTTGTTGAGCCGTTCCGGGCTGACCAGCAGCACGTCGAGGCCGCCGGCGCCGATTCGGGCCTGCACGTCGGCCCAGTCGGTCACGTTCGAGGAGTTGATGGTCGCGGCGCGCACGCCGGCGCGCTGGGCGGCATCGACCTGGTTGCGCATCAACGCCAGCAGCGGCGAGATGATCACCGTCGGCCCGTGCCCACGGCCGCGCAGCAGTTTCGCCGCGATGAAGTACACCGCCGACTTGCCCCACCCGGTGCGCTGCACCACCAGCGCGCGGCGGCGGTGGGTCACCAAGGCCTCGATCGCCGCCCACTGGTCCTCACGCAGCACCGCGTCGGGGCCGGCGAGCTGCTCGAGGATCGCCTGGGCGTCGGCGCGCGCGGCGCCGCCGGTCGAAAAGGACACCGCCCCATGGTGCCCGAGGGCCCCGACGGCTAGTTGGCGTCGGCCTGTTCGCGGGCCTGCTCGCGCTGGATTTCTAAGGCGATGTCGATGAGTTGGTCTTCTTGGCCGCCGATGAGTTTGCGTTGGCCGGCGCGGTGTAGCAGTTCGTGGGCGGGTACGCCGTAGCGTTCGCCCTGGCGTACGGCGTGTTTGAGGAAGCTGGAGTAGACCCCGGAGTAGCCCATGATCAGTGCGTTGCGGTCCAGCAGGCATTCGGTGGGCATGGCTGGGCGCACCACGTCCTCGGCGGCGTCGGCGATGTCGAAGAAGTCGATGCCGGTCTTGACCCCGATCTTGTCGAACACCCCGATGAGCGCCTCGACGGGGGCGTTGCCGGCCCCGGCGCCGAACCGGCGCACCGAGCCGTCGATCTGTTTGGCCCCGGCGCGTACCGCCTCCACCGAGTTGGCCACCCCCAGCCCGAGGTTCTCGTGGCCGTGGAAGCCGACCTGGGCGTCCGAGCCGAGCTCGGCGACCAGCGCCGCCACCCGGTCGGCGACGTCGGTGAGCACCAGCGCACCGGCGGAGTCCACCACGTAGACGCACTGACAGCCCGCGTCGGCCATGATGCGGGCCTGGGCGGCGAGTTTCTCCGGGGCCAGGGTGTGGGCCATCATCAAAAACCCGACGGTCTCCAGGCCCATCTCGCGGGCCTTGCCGAAGTGCTGACGTGACACGTCGGCCTCGGTGCAGTGGGTGGCGATCCGGCAGATCTGCCCGCCGTTGTCCTGGGCCTGTTTGATGTCGTCGACGGTGCCGACCCCGGGCAGCATCAAAAACGCGATCCGGGCGTCGCGCACGGTGTCGGCGGCGATCTTGATCAGCTCCTGGTCGGGTACCTTGGACAACCCGTAGTTGAAGCTGGACCCGCCGAGTCCGTCACCGTGGGTGACCTCGATGACCGGCACCCCGGAGCCATCCAGGGCGGCGACGATGCCGCGCACCTCGTCGTGGTCGAACTGGTGGCGCTTGTGGTGCGAACCGTCGCGCAGACTGGTGTCGGTGATGCGGACATCGAAGATGTGCTCGCTCATTTGCTGCCTCCTGCCACGCTCGCCATCTGTTTGGCGATCTCCTCGCCGACCTTGGTCGCCGCCGCGGTCATGATGTCCAGGTTGCCCGCATACGGCGGCAGATAATCCCCGGCACCCTCGACCTCGACGAAGGTGGTCACCAGCGCCTGACCACCGGAGTTCAGCGACGGCTCGTCGAACTGCGGCTCGTTGAGCAGCCGGTAGCCGGGCACATAGGTCTGCACATAGGCCACCACGTCGTGGATCGAGGCGGTGATCGCCTCCCGGTCGGCGTCGGCGGGGATGGCGCAGAAAATGGTGTCGCGCATGATCATCGGCGGATCGGCCGGGTTCAAGATGATGATCGCCTTACCGCGGGCCGCCCCACCGATGGTCTGCACACCGGCCGAGGTGGTCTTGGTGAACTCATCGATGTTGGCCCGCGTACCCGGCCCGGCCGACACACTGGCCACACTGGCCACGATCTCGGCGTAGGGCACCCCACCGGCCTCGGCGACCGCCCGATTGACCGCATACACGATCGGGATCGTCGCCTGCCCCCCACAGGTGATCATGTTGATGTTGGGCGCATCGACGTGGGCGTGCAGATTCGCCGGCGGGATCACCGCCGGGCCCACCGCCGCCGGAGTCAAATCGATCGCCCGAATCCCGGCCTGCTCATAGCGCGGCGCCGCCTCGCGGTGCACGTAGGCACTGGTCGCCTCGAACACCAAATCCGGCTTCTCGTCCTGGGCCAGCAGCCGATCCACCCCCTCGTGGGTGGTCTCCAAGCCGAGTTTGCGGGCCCGGGCCAACCCCTCACTGTCCGGGTCGATACCGACCATCCAGCGCGGCTCCAGCCACTCCGAACGCAGCAACTTATACAACAGATCGGTGCTGATATTGCCCGACCCGACAATGGCGACCGAAGCCTTCCGCGCCATAACCCAACTCCCTACCTCTCGAAACCCAAACGGACCGCCCCCAGGCCGGTGAAGTCCGCGACGAACTCATCGCCCGGGCGCACATCGATCGCCCGGGTGGCCGTACCCGGCAACACGATGTCACCGGCGCGCAGCCGCACCCCGAAACTCTCCACCTTGCGCGCCAGCCAGGCCACCGCGGTCGCCGGGTTGCCCAGCACCGCGTCGCTGCGTCCGGTGGCCACCACCGCGCCGTTGCGGGTCAGCGCCGCGTCGACGGCGGTGATGTCGAGGTCGGTCGGGGCCACCCGGCCGGTGCCCAGCACCCAGCCCGCCGAGGAGGCGTTGTCAGCGATGGTGTCACAGAGCTTGATCTGCCAGTCGGCGATCCGCGAGTCGATCAGCTCGATCGCCGGGGCGAACGCCTCGGTGGCGGCCAGCACGTCGTCCTCGGTGCAGCCCGCCCCGGGCAGGTCGGAGCCCAAGATGAACCCCACCTCGACCTCCACCCGCGGATACAGGTAGTTCGCCGTGGCGACCGGGGTGTCCTCGGTGACCGCCATGTCGTCGAGCAGATGGCCGTAGTCGGGTTCGTCGACCCCCATCATCTGCTGCATCGCCGCACTCGAGAGCCCCACCTTGTGGCCCACCACCCGGGCTCCGGCGGCGACCCGCTCGCCGATGTTGAGCAGCTGGATCTCGTAGGCGTCGACCACGTCCATGTCGGGGTGGGCGTCGGTGAGCGGGGCGATCGGCACCCGGCTGCGCTCGGCTCGGGCGAGGTCGGCGGCGAGCCGGCGGCGGGTCACGTCGCTGAGCATGGTCGAGAATTCCCCCTGTCGTCGGGCGGGGCCACCGGCTCGGGTAGCGGTCGGCCAACCCAATTCTATAACGTGTTCTACATGACCAGTCAGGAGTACGACGTCGTCGTGGTCGGAAGCGGTGGGGCCGGTATGGTCGCCGCGCTGACGGCGGCCCACCAGGGACTTTCCGTGATCGTCATCGAGAAGGCGCCCCACTTCGGCGGTTCGACCGCCCGATCCGGCGGCGGAGTGTGGATTCCGGGCAACGAGGTGCTCACCCGCCGCGGCATCAAGGACACCCCCGAGGCGGCCCGCACCTACCTGCACGGGATCGTCGGCGATGTGGTGCCCGCCGAGATGATCGACACCTATCTCGATCGCGGGCCGGAGATGCTGTCGTTCGTGCTCAAACACTCGCCGCTGAAGATGTGCTGGGTGCCCGGCTACTCCGACTACTACCCGGAGATGCCCGGCGGGCGCCCCGATGGGCGCTCCATCGAGCCGAAGCCGTTCAACGCCCGCAAGCTCGGCGCCGACGAGAAGGACCTGGAGCCCGCCTACGGCAAGGTGCCGCTGAACGTGGTGGTCATGCAGCAGGACTATGTGCGGCTCAACCAGCTCAAGCGCCATCCGCGCGGGGTTCTGCGCAGCCTGAAGGTGGGGGCGCGCACCGTGTGGGCCAAGGCGACCGGCAAGAACCTGGTCGGGATGGGCCGCGCGCTGATCGGTCCGCTGCGCATCGGCCTGCAGCGCGCCGGGGTGCCGGTGCGGCTCAACACCGCGCTGACCGAGCTGTCGGTCGCCGACGGCGTCGTCAACGGGGTGTATGTGCGCGACACCACCGTCGAGGGCGCCGAGCCGGAGCTGATCCGCGCCCGCCGCGGGGTGATCCTGGCCTCCGGCGGGTTCGAGCACAACGAGCAGATGCGGGTCAAATACCAGCGCGCCCCGATCACCACCGAGTGGACGGTCGGCGCGAAGGCCAACACCGGCGACGGCATCCTGGCCGGCGAGAAGCTCGGCGCCGCGCTGGACATCATGGCCGACGCCTGGTGGGGGCCGACGGTGCCGCTCACCGACGCGCCGTGGTTCGCGCTCTCCGAACGCAACTCGCCGGGCTCGATCATCGTCAACATGGCCGGCAAGCGGTTCATGAACGAGTCGATGCCCTATGTGGAGGCGGTGCACCACATGTACGGCGGTCAGTACGGGCAGGGCCCGGGGCCGGGGGAGAACATCCCCGCCTGGCTGGTCTTCGACCAGCGCTACCGCGACAACTACATCTTCGCCGGGCTCAACCCCGGACAGCGGCTGCCGCGCAAGTGGGTGGAGTCTGGGGTGATCGTCTCCGCCGACACCCTCGAGGAGCTCGCCGAGCAGACCGGGCTGCCCGCCGCGGAGCTCGCCGCGACCGTCTCGCGGTTCAACGGGTTCGCCCGCACCGGCGTCGACGAGGACTTCGGTCGCGGCAAGAGCGCCTACGACCGCTACTACGGCGACCCGACCAACAAACCCAACCCGAACCTCGGGGAGATCGCCCACGCGCCCTACTACGCGGCGAAGATGGTCCCCGGCGATTTGGGCACCAAGGGCGGGATCCGCACCGACGTGCACGGCCGGGCACTGCGCGACGACAACAGTGTCATCGCCGGGCTGTATGCGGCCGGCAACGTCAGCGCCCCGGTGATGGGCCACACCTATCCCGGTCCCGGCGGCACCATCGGACCGGCGATGACGTTCGGCTACCTGGCCGCGCTGCACCTGGCTGGATCCCCGACAGAAAGGGCCTGACATGCCCATCGACCTGGACACCGCGCTGGGCGCCGAGTTCGGCGCCACCGAGTTCTCCTGGAGCGCCACCAACGTCCAGCTCTACAACCTGGCCCTCGGCGCCGGCGCCGACCCGATGGACCGCCGGGAGCTGAGCTACGTCGTCGACCACACCCCGCAGGTGCTGCCCACGTTCGGGTGTGTGGCCGCGTCGTTCAACGACGTCGCGCCGCCGCAGGTGAGCTGGCCGGGCATCGAGATCGACCTGGCCAAGATCCTGCACGCCTCGGAGAAGGTGAGCGTGCCCGCACCGCTGCCCCCGTCGGGCTCGGCGCGCGCGGTGAGCCGCATCGTCGGGGTGTGGGACAAGGGCAAGGCCGCGGTGGTGGACCTGCAGACCACGGTCACCGCCACCGACGGCACCGAGCTGTGGACCCAGCAGCGGTCGATCTTCGCCCGCGGTGAGGGCGGCTTCGGCGGTGAACGCGGCCCGTCGGGCCCCGGCGGCCCGCCGGATCGGGCACCCGACCACCAGGTCGACATCCCGGTGCTGCCGCAGCAGGCGCTGATCTACCGGCTCTGCGGGGACCGCAACCCGCTGCACTCGGACCCGGACTTCGCCGCGGCCGCCGGGTTCGACCAGCCGATCCTGCACGGGCTGTGCACCTACGGCATGACCTGCAAGGCGCTCGTCGACGCGGCGCTGGACGGCGACACCGCGGCGGTGGGCAGTTTCGGCGCCCGCTTCGCCGGGGTGGTGTTCCCCGGGGAGACGCTGCGCGTGCACGCCTGGTCGCAGGACGATCGGCTGCTGGCCACCGTCACCGCCCCGGCCCGCGAGGACGCCGTGGTGCTCTCCGGGGTGGAGCTGGTGCGCGCCTGAGACCGGCCCGCGC
This sequence comes from Mycolicibacillus parakoreensis, assembly GCF_022370835.2. Next base: position 445,535 of record NZ_CP092365.1, on the reverse strand, counting down.
GCGAACGTGAAGCCAGGTTCACGCTCGGGCGCCAACGTGAACCTGGCTTCACGCTCGGCGGGCCAGGGCAGCGCGTACCCGATGGACGATCTCGGGTTCGCGGTCGCCGGCGAGAACCCGGATCACGATCCAGCCGCACCGCTGCAGGCGTTCGTGGCGTTTGGCGTCCCAGCGGTAGCGGCGCCAGTCGGTGCGGTGCTGCTCCCCGTCGTACTCCGCGGCGACTTTCGGCTCCTGCCAGCCCATGTCGAGCACCGCGAACGGTTTCCAGTAGCCGTCGTAGACCGGGATCTGCGTCTGCGGGCGGGGTAGTCCGGCCCGGATCAAGATCACGCGCAGCCAGCTTTCCTTCGGCGACTCGGCCCCGGCGTCGACGAGATCCAGCGACGCCCTGGCGCGGGCGATGCCCCGGCGGCCGGCGGACCGGCGCACGATCTCCTGCACGGCGAGGTCGTTGACCTTCGCGGCCCGGACCAGCGCATCCAGCCCGGCCACCGCCTCGACGGTCGTATACCAACACCCCAGGTCCACGGCGGTGCGGGCCGGTGTGGTGACCGGCATCCCGTCGATCTCCTCGACCTCGTCGGGGTGAAACGCGTCGCCGCGGACCAGCAGGCCGGGAAGCCGGTGGCGGTTGTCGTGGAGCAGTTCGGCCGGCCGGTCGCCGGCGACCCAGTCGCTGCCGTGCAGCGCGGCCGCCGAGAAGCCGGCGACCACCCCTCGACGCCGCGACCACAGCCAGGCCGCCCGGGCCCGGTCGATCGCGGTGACCACCATCCCGTTGGCCAAGTAGACGTCCCGGTACAGCCGGGTGTGCCCGGTCGCGAGCTGCGCCTTGGTCAGCCGTCCCGATGCCAACGCCGCACTGCCCAAAAATGGCTCGGCCATGGCGGCAGCGTGCCAGCCGACGGCGGGATCGTCACTTCACCGGGCCGGATCGGTTCACCACCGGACGCCGAGTGTGACGCCAGGTTCACGTCGGGGCGCGAACGTGAACCTGGCTTCACGCTCGCGCGAGGGGGGGCGCGAGGGGCGCGAGGGGGCGCGAGAGGGGGCGTGGACTACCCCAGGATCAGCCCGGAGGTCGGCACCCCGGTGCCGGCGGTGACCAGCACATGCTCGACACCGTCGACCTGGTTGACCGAGGTGCCGCGCAGCTGGCGCACCCCCTCGGCGATGCCGTTCATGCCGTGCACGTAGGCCTCGCCGAGCTGACCGCCGTGGGTGTTGAGCGGCAATCGCCCGCCGAGCTCGATCGCCCCGTCGGCGATGAAGTCCTTGGCCTCCCCCCTGCCGCAGAATCCGAGCTCCTCCAACTGGATCAGCGTGTACGGGGTGAAATGGTCGTAGAGCACCGCGGTCGCGATGTCGTCGGGGCTCAGCCCGGACTGCGCCCACAGTTGGCGGCCCACCAGCCCCATCTCGGGCAGGCCGAGTTCGTCGCGGTAGTAGGAGTACATGGTGAACTGGTCGGCGCCCGATCCCTGTGCGGCACCCTCGATGACCGCCGGGCGATGGCGCAGGTCCTTGGCCCGCTCGGCGCTGGTGACCACGATCGCCACCCCGCCGTCGGTCTCCTGGCAGCAGTCCAGCAGCCGAAGCGGATCAGCGATCATCCGCGAGTTCTGGTGGTCCTCGATCGTGATCGGTTTGCCGTAGAAGTGCGCCTTGGGGTTGGTCGCCGCGTGTTTGCGGTCGGCCACCGACACCGCGCCGAAATCGGCACTGGTGGCGCCGTATTCGTGCATGTAGCGGCGGGCGATCATCGCCACCGACGCCGCCGGGGTGGACAGTCCGTGCGGATACGACCAGCTGTACTCCACACCGCGGGAGTCGGCGTTGACGGTCAGCCCGGTCATCACCTGGCCGAACCGGAACTCCGAGCGCTCGTTGAAGGCGCGGTAGGCCACCACGACGTCGGCGACACCGGACGCGACCGCCATCGCGGCCTGCTGCACGGTGGCCGCCGCGGCCCCGCCGCCGTACCCGATCTGGGAGAAGAAGCTCAACTCCCCCACGCCGGTCGCCCGCGCCACCGCGGTCTCCAGGTTGGAGTCCATGGTGAAGGTGACCAGGCCGTCGACGTCGGCGGGGGTCAACCCCGCGTCGTCGAGCGCGTCGAGGACCGCCTCGGCGGCCAACCGCAGCTCGCTGCGCCCGGAGGCCTTCGAGAAGTCGGTGGCGCCGATCCCGGCGATCGCGGCCTTGCCCGAGAGTCCGCCGGCCATCACATGCCCCCGATCGTCAACGTCGCGGTGGCCACCACGTGATCACCCAAGCTGTTGGCGCCCACCACTTTCACGGTGATCAGCCCGTCGTCGACGGCGGTCACCTCACCGGTGAAGGTCACCGTGTCGTAGGCGTACCAGGGCACCCCGAGACGCAACCCGATGGACCGGATCACCGCGCGCGGACCGGCCCAGTCGGTGAGGTAACGCTGCACCAGGCCGGTGTCGGTGAGGATGTTGACGAAGATGTCCTTGGATCCCTTGGCCTGCGCGGAGTCCCGGTCGTGGTGCACGTCCTGGTAGTCACGCGTGGCGATCGCGGTGGAGACGATGAACGTCGGATCCCCGTGGATCGCCAACGTCGGCAGCGTGGCGCCCACCGCGACGTCGGCGGCGTCGACCCCGCTCACGGCGCCGGCTCCCAGGCGTACAGCGTCCAGGCCGGACTGGCCTCGGCGTCGGCCCCGGCGGGGAAGTCGATGAACGTCGCCTGCACAGCCATTCCGATCTCCACCTTCTCGGCGTCGATGCCGCGCAGCTCGCCCAGCATCCGCACGCCCTCGTCGAGCTCCACCAGGGCGATGACGAACGGCAGACTCCGCCCCGGCACCTTCGGCGCGTGATGGACCACGTAGCTGTAGACGGTGCCGGTGCCGCCGGCCACCACGTAGTCGACCGGCGCGTCCTTGTCCGCCCAGACCGCCGGCACCGGCGGGTGCTGCAGGCGCCCGTCCGGGCGGCGCTGGATGCGCAGTTCGTGCGCGGCCACCCCGTCCCAGAAGAACCGGGTGTCCCGCGACGACGACGGGCGCATCAGCTTGTCCGGGTCGAGATCCTCGGGCACCGCCGCGGCGGGGTCGGTCGCGTCGTTGCCGCGCGGGATGAATTTCAGGATCCGCCAGTCCATGTCGGCGACGGATTCCTCGCCCACCCACCAGCGGATCTTCTGGTTGATGAAGTAACCCTCACCCAGGCCGGTCTGCTTGGGCCCGACGACGTCGGTGATCTCGGCGGTGACGCTGACGTGTTCACCGGGGCGCAGATAGCGGTGGTAGGTCTGCTCACAGTTGGTGGCCACCACCCCGACATAGCCGGCGCCGTCGAACAACTCGATGATCTTGCCCAGCGGATCGTCGTCGGGGCGCACCCCGGAAAGCCCCATCATCGTCCACACCTGGATCATCGCCGGCGGGGCGACGACGCCGGGATGCCCGGCGTCCCTGGCCGCATCGGCGTCGACGTAGATCGGGTTGGCATCACCGAGGGCGTCCACCCAGTGGTGGATCATCGGCTGGTTCACCGGATCCCGGCCGGCTCGCGGTGCGCTGCGGCCGGTCGCCAGCAGCGCGTCGATTCCCGACTGCAGGTCGTTGCTCATCGCGGCACCCTCGGGACCTTGAGACCGGCGGAGGCGATCATCTCGCGCATCACCTCGTTGACCCCACCGCCGAAGGTGATCACCAGGTTGCGTTTGGTCTGCGCGTCGAGCCACTCCAACAGCTCGCCGGTCGCCGGATCCGCCGGGTTGCCGTAGCCGCCGACGATCTCCTCGGCCAGTCGCCCCGCGTACTGGATGCGCTCGGTGCCGAACACTTTCGTCGCCGCCGCGTCGGCGACGTCGATGACGTCCCCGGCGGCGGCGACCTGCCAGTTGAGCAGTTCGTTGATGCGGAACATCGCGCGGATCTCGGCCAGCCCGCGGCGCACCGCGTCGTGGCTGATCGGGGTGACACCGTCACTGCCGGGCTGGTTCGCCCACGCGTGCACGCGGTCGTAGATCGCCCCGAACCGCCCGGCGGGCCCGAGCATGACGCGCTCGTTGTTGAGCTGGGTGGTGATCAGCTTCCAGCCGCCGTTCTCCTCACCGACGAGCATGTCGGCGGGCACCCGCACGTCGGTGTAGTAGGTGGCGTTGGTGTGGTGCGCGCCGTCGGACAGGATCATCGGGGTGAACGAATACCCCGGGTCGGAGGTGTCGACGATGAAGATCGAGATGCCCTTGTGTTTGACCGCAGTCGGGTCGGTGCGTGCCGCCAGCCAGATGTAGTCGGCGTCATGGGCGCCGGTGGTGAACACCTTCTGGCCGTTGATGATGTAGTGATCGCCGTCGCGAACCGCGGTGGTGCGCAACGACGCCAGGTCGGTGCCGGCCTCCGGTTCGGAGTAGCCGATCGCGAAGTGCACCTCACCGGCGAGGATCGCGGGCAAAAACGTCTTCTTCTGCTCCTCGGTGCCGTAGACCTGCAGGGTCGGGCCGACGGTCTGCAGGGTCACCGCGGGCAGCGGGATGTCGGCGCGCTGCGCCTCGTTGACGAAGATCTGCTGTTCGATCGGGCCGAAGCCCAGCCCGCCGAACTCTTTGGGCCAGCCGACCCCGAGCTTGCCGTCGGCGCCCATGCGGCGGATGACGTCGCGGTAGGCGCCGCAGTGCCGGTCGACGGCCATCGCCGCCGCCTCGTCGGGTTTGATCAGCGTGGCGAAGTACTCCCGCAGATCGGCCTGCAGCTTGCGCTGCTCAGCGGTCAGGTCGATGAACATCTACACCCCCACCAGGTCGAGACGGTACGACGTGCCCCCGAGCAGGCGAGACAGATCCTTGACCGTCGAGTAGTACCGGTCCATCGGATAGTCGATGTCCATGCCCATCCCGCCGTGCAGATGATGGCAGATCTGCATCATCGGCGGCGCCTGCGAGGTGATCCAGTAGCCGAGCACGCCCAGGTCGCCTTCGGTGAGCGCGTCATCGCCGAGGTCGTTGGCCAGCCGCCACACCACCGAGGTGGCCGCCAAGGTGACGGTGCGCGAGACGATGTAGACCTCCGACAGCTGGGCGGCCACCGTCTGGAACGTCGACAGCGGACGGCCGAACTGCTCACGGGTGCCGACGTAGTCGGCGGTCAGGCGCAGCGCACCGGCGACCAGACCGGAGGCGAACGCCCCGATCATCGCCAGCGCCAACTGGTTGACCCGGTGCACGCTCGCCCCGGCCAGCACGTCCTCGTCGGCCACCGCCACGTCGGTGAACACCACCGTGTACTCGTCGCTGTGGTTGGCCGCGGGGGTCTTGGTCAGTTGCACACCGTCGGCCGTCGGTGAGACCACCACCACGCCGTTGTCGGTGGTGACCAGCATCCAGTCGGCGGTCTCGGCGTAGGGCACGCCGATCTTGGTGCCCGACAGGCGGTGACCGCTCAGCGTGGTCGACGGCGTTTCGGGCAGCGACGCCGCCGGTTCGTTCAGCGCGGCGGTCAGCACCGCACCGGCGCCGACACCGGCGAGGTAGCGGTCCTGCTGGGAGGCCGAGGCGAGGTCGAGCAACGGCACCAGCCCCAGGCCCAGGGTGGCCAGGGCGGGGCTGACGGTACCGTGGCGGCCGATCTCGGTCAGTGCGGTGGCCACCTCCGGCAGACCGACCCCGTCACCGCCGAGGCGTTCGGGCACCGCCAGGGCGGTGACGCCGCCGGAGACCAGCGCCTGCCAACTGTTGTCGCGGCCCAGCACCGACGTGACCACGTCGGCGACGGCCTGCTGCTCGGGTTCGGGAGTGAAATCCACCCGTGTGCTCCTCGATTCTCGTGGCCCGCGCGGGCCTGCTGTGGCGGTTCGGGGCCTTCCGGCCGACGGTCAGTGCGCCACCGGGCAGCTGCCGGTGTAGTCGACCGGCCAGTGTTTGATGCCGTTGAGCCACCCCGACCGTAGTCGCTCCGGCTTCGCCAGCGGCGCCAGATCCGGGACGTGGTCGGCGACCGCGTTGAAGATCAGATCGATGGTCATGCGCGCCAGGTGGGTGCCGATGCAGTAGTGCGCCCCGGTGCCGCCGAACCCGACGTGCGGGTTGGGGTCGCGGGTGATGTCGAACGAGAACGGGTCGTCGAAGACCTCTTCGTCGAAGTTCGCCGACCGGTAGAACATCACCACCCGCTGGCCCTTTTCGATCTTCACCCCCGACAGCTCGTAGTCGGTCAACGCGGTGCGCTGAAAACAGATCACCGGGGTGGCCCACCGCACGATCTCGTCGGCGGTGGTCTCCGGGCGCTCGCGTTTGAACAACTCCCACTGCTCGGGATGCTCGGCGAAGGCGACCATGCCGTGGCTGATCGAGTTGCGGGTGGTCTCGTTGCCGGCGACGGCCAACATCACCACGAAGAACCCGAACTCGTCGTCGGAGAGCTTCTCGCCGTCGATGTCGGCCTCCACCAGGGTGGTCACGATGTCGGGGCCGGGGTTGTTCTTCTTCTCCTCGGCCAACTGCATCGCGTAGGCGATCAGCTCCATCGACGAGGCCTGCGGATCGATGTCGGCGTACTCGGGGTCCTCGCTGCCGGTCATCTCGTTGGACCAGCGGAACAGTTTGTCCCGGTCGTCCTGCGGCACCCCGAGCAGCCCGGCGATCGCCTGCAACGGCAGCTCGCAGGAGATCTGCTCGACGAAGTCCCCCGAACCCGCCGCCGCGGCCTCACGGGCGATCGTCTGGGCGCGCTCGGTCAGCTCCTCGCGCAGCCGCCCGATCGCGCGCGGGGTGAACCCGCGGGAGATGATGCGCCGCAGCCGGGTGTGCGCCGGGGCGTCCATGTTGAGCATGACGAACCGCTGCAGCTCGATGTTCTCCCGCTTCATGTCGTTGGGATACCGCGGGATCACACAGTTCTCGTAGCTGGAGAACACGTCGCTGTGCAGCGAGATCTCTTTGACGTCACGGTGTTTGGTGATCGCCCAGTAGCCGCCGTCGTGGAAGCCGCCGCCCTCACCGGGCGGCTGGGCGATCCAGCAGACCGGTGCGGACTCGCGCAGCGCCGCGAACGCCTCGTCGGGGATGCCCCGAAGGATGACGTCGGGGTCGAGGAAATCGAAACCGTCGGCGACGGCCGGACGCGCCGGCCCGGTCGTGCTGTCCACCGTTACCCTCCTGCGGTGTCCTCGGGTGTGGTCGCTACACAGGGCACTTGCCGGTGTAATCCACCTGCCAGTGTTTGATCGCGTTGAGCCAGCCCGAGCGCAGCCGGTCGGGTCGGCTCAACGGCAACAGGTCGGGCATGTGGTCGGCGATCGCCTCGAACTGCAGCTGGATGGTCATGCGCGCCAGGTGGGTGCCGATGCAGTAGTGCGCCCCGGTGCCGCCGAACCCGACGTGCGGGTTGGGGTCGCGGGTGATGTCGAACGAGAACGGGTCGTCGAAGACCTCCTCGTCGAAGTTCGCCGACCGGTAGAACATCACCACCCGCTGGCCCTTTTTGATCTTGACCCCCGACAGCTCGGTGTCCTCGAGCGCGGTGCGCTGAAACGACGTGACCGGGCTGGCCCACCGCACGATCTCGTCGGCGGTGGTCTCCGGGCGCTCGCGTTTGAACAACTCCCACTGCTCGGGGTGCTCGGTGAACGCCATCATGCCCTGGGTGATCGAGTTGCGGGTGGTCTCGTTGCCGGCGACGGCCAACAGCACCACGAAGAACCCGAACTCGTCGTCGGTGAGCTTCTCGCCGTCGATGTCGGCCTCCACCAGAGTGGTCACGATGTCGGCGCCGGGGTTCTTGCGCTTCTCCTCGGCGAGTTTCATCGAGTAGGCGATGATCTCCATCGACGAGGCCTTCTCGTCGTAGTGCGCGTATTCGGGGTCGTCGTAGGAGGTCATCTGGTTGGACCACTCGAACAGCTTGCCGCGGTCGTCCTGCGGCACCCCGAGCAGCCCGGCGATCGCCTGCAGCGGCAGCTCGCTGGCCACCTGCTCGACGAAGTCCCCCGAACCCGACGCCGCGGCCCCGCGGGCGATCGTCTGGGCCCGTTCGGTCAGCTCCTCGCGCAGCCGCCCGATCGCGCGCGGGGTGAACCCGCGGGAGACGATCCGGCGCTGCCGGGTGTGCGCCGGCGCATCCATGTTGAGCAGCACGACGCTCTGCAGGTCGATGTTCTCCCGCGGGATGTCGTCGGTGAACCGCGGGATCGCGGTGTTCGCGGCGCTGGAGAACACGTCGCTGCGCAGCGAGACCTCCTTGACGTCTTTGTGCTTGGTGATCGCCCAGTAGCCGCCGTCGTTGAACCCGCCGGACTTGCCGTCCGGTTGATCGATCCAGGTGATCGGGGAGTTCTTGCGCAGCTCGGCGAGTTCCTCGGTCGGGATCCGCTCGGCATAGATGTCCGGGTCGGTCAGGTCGACGGGACAGCTGGGGCTGGGCTGAGATGACACTGGTGCGCTCCTTGATGACAACGTGTTCTAGTGCCAGTAAAACATGCCTTCACCCCGGATAAAAGGCGCCAACGCATCCGCGCTTGTCAGCGTAATGAAACGTGTTCTAGCCTGGCCGCATGGGCACACCTGTCATCGTCGAAGCTACCCGCAGTCCGATCGGCAAACGCAACGGCTGGCTGTCCGGCCTGCACGCCACCGAACTGCTCGGCGCGGTGCAGAAGGCACTGCTGGCCAAGGCCGGCGTCGACCCGGGCGACGTGGAGCAGGCCATCGGCGGGTGTGTCACCCAGTACGGCGAGCAGGCCAACAACATCACCCGCCAGTCCTGGCTGGTGGCCGGGCTGCCCGAAGAGGTCGGGGCCACCACGATCGACTGTCAGTGCGGCAGCGGTCAGCAGGCCAACCACCTGATCGCCGGGCTGATCGCCACCGGCGCGATCGACATCGGGGTGGCCTGCGGTATCGAGGCGATGAGCCGGGTCGGCCTCGGGGAGAACGGCGGCGGGGCACGCTCGGCGTCGTGGGACATCGATTTGCCCAACCAGTTCGAGGCCGCCGAGCGGATCGCCAAACGCCGCGGCATCGGCCGCGCCGACCTCGACGCGTTCGGGCTGCGCTCCCAGCAGCTGGCCGCCCGGGCGTGGGCCGAGGGCCGCTTCGACCGGGAGATCTCGCCGATCGAGGCCCCGGTGATCGACGAGAACAAACGCCCCACCGCCGAGTGGAACACCGTGCGCCGCGACCAGGGCCTGCGCGAGACCACCGCCGAGGGGCTCGCCGCGCTCAACCCGGTCGTCGAGGGCGGCAGCCACACCGCCGGCACCTCCTCGCAGATCTCCGACGGGGCCGCGGCGGTGCTGTGGATGGATGAGGACAAGGCCAAGGCGCTCGGCTTGACCCCGCGGGCCCGCATCGTCAGCCAGGCGCTGGTGGGCGCCGAGACCTACTACCACCTCGACGGGCCGGTGCAGTCCACCGAGAAGGTGCTGGCCAAGGCCGGGATGAAGATCGGCGACATCGACCTGGTGGAGATCAACGAGGCGTTCGCCTCGGTGGTGCTGTCGTGGGCGTCGGTGCACAACCCCGACATGGACACCGTCAACGTCAACGGCGGGGCGATCGCGTTGGGCCACCCGGTGGGCTGCACCGGCTCGCGGCTGATCACCACCGCGCTGCACGAACTGGAGCGCACCGACTCCTCCACCGCGCTGATCACCATGTGCGCCGGCGGCGCGCTGTCCACCGGCACCATCCTCGAGCGGATCTAGCGGTGTCCACCCCGGTGCCCGAGGCCGCCCGCATCGCCGCCGCCCAGGCCTACATCGACGCGCTGGTCAGCCACGACGCGTCGGCGGTGCCGTTCACCGACGACTGTGTGCGCATCGAGCTGGGTGTGAAGACCGGGTTCTCCGGGGCGCATCTGCGCCGCAGCCTCGAGGGCGGTCCGCAGTTCAAGCTGATCAAGGCCGCCACCACCCCCGACTACAGCGTCAGCGGCGACGAGGTGCGTGCGGTCTACGACATCATCACCAAACCGGCGCTGGCGGGCCGGCGGGTCTGCGCGCGCGTCGACGAGACGTTCGTCATCCCGGCCACCTGCGCCGACGGGGCGGCGCACATCCACCACATCCGCGCCGGCATCCGACCGTTCCTCGGCCGTTAGGCTCTACGGTCATGGCTGAGACCCCCGCCGCGCCGCGCGCACTGAACTCACCGGTCACCGGCGTCATCATCAAGTGGATGTCGCGGGCCAACACCGCGATCTACAAGGCCACCAACGGCCGCCTCGGCGGCAAGTGGCGTCTGGGCAGCCAACGCTTCGGTGACGTGCCGCCGGTGGGGATTCTCACCACGATCGGGCGCAAGTCCGGGCAGCCGCGCGAGTCTCCGCTGCTGTATCTGCGCGAAGGAGATCGGGTGGTGCTGGTGGCCTCCCAGGGCGGACGCGCCACCAACCCGATGTGGTATCTGAACCTCAAGGCCAACCCGGCGGTGACGTTCCGCATCCGCGGCGAGGTGCTGGCGCTCACGGCCCGTGAGGCCACCGAGGCCGAGCGCGGCGAGTACTGGCCGAAACTCGACGCGATGTACCCCGATTTCGCCGACTACCGCTCGTTCACCACCCGCGAGATCCCGATCGTCATCTGCGAGTAGCCGGGTAGCCGAGTAGCCCCGCCCGCGGCTCCGGGCCTCAGGCCGAGCCGTACACCGGCACGGCGGCGCGGGCCTTGCCCAGCAGATCGGCGACCACGGGGCCGAGTTCGGCCGGGTCCCAGCGCGCGCCCTTGTCCACCTGCGGGCCGTGCGCCCAGCCCTCGGCGACCCGGATGAGCCCGCCCTCGACCTCGAAGACCTGCCCGGTGACGTCGCGGGCCTCCACACTGGCCAGCCAGGCCAGCAGCGGGGAGACGTTCTCGGGGGCCATCGCGTCGAAGTCGGACTCCTGGGTGGCCATCATCTCGGCGAACACGGTCTCGGTCATCCGGGTGCGCGCCGCCGGCGCGATCGCGTTGACGGTCACCCCGTAGCGGCCCAACTCCGCCGAGGCCACCAGGGTCAGCGCGGCGATGCCGGCCTTGGCCGCCGAGTAGTTGGCCTGCCCGACGCTGCCCTGCAGCCCGGCCCCGGAGGTGGTGTTGATGATGCGGGCGTCGACGCCGGCACCGGCCTTGGCCTGGGCGCGCCAGTGGGCCGCGGCGTGGCGCATGGTGGCGAAGTGGCCCTTGAGGTGCACCGCGACGACGGCGTCGAACTCCTCTTCGCTGGTGTTGGCCAGCATCCGGTCACGCACGATCCCGGCGTTGTTGACCAGCACGTCGAGCCCGCCGAAGTGCTCGACGGCGGCGGCGATCAACTGCTCGGCCGCACCCCAGTCGGCGACGTTGGAGCCGTTGGCGATCGCCTCGCCGCCGGCGGCGACGATCTCGTCGACGACGGTCTGGGCGGCGCTGCCGCCGCCGGCCGGGGAGCCGTCGAGGCCCACCCCGATGTCGTTGACCACCACCCGCGCGCCCTCGGCGGCGAACGCCAGCGCGTGCGCGCGCCCGATGCCGCCGCCGGCGCCGGTGACGATGACCACGCGGCCGTCGAGAAGTCCCATGTGTGTCTCCTTAGCTCCCAGAGGGCGAACTGACTTGTTGGCTGACTTGTTGGCTTACTTGTTGGCGCTGGAGGCGCCGAGGTAGGCCGGCGGCTCCCCGCCGCCGTGCACCGCCAGCGTGGCGCCGCTGACATAGGACGCCGCGGTGGAACTGAGATAGGCCGCCGCCCAGCCGACGTCGGCGGGAGTGGCCAGCCGGCCCAGCGGCACGGTGGCGGCCACCGCGGCCACCGAGTCGGCGTCACCGTAGAACAGTGCGGACTGCTCGGTCTCCACCATCCCGACGATCACCGAGTTCACCCGCACCTTCGGCGCCCACTCCACCGCCAGGGTGGTGGTCAGGCTGTCCACCCCGGCCTTGGCCGCACTGTAGGCCGCGGTGCCCGGGGACGGCCGGTGCGCCGAGACGCTGGATATGTTGACGATCGCCCCACCGCGGTCCTGGGTCTGCATCACCGCGTTGGCGTGCTGGGCCACCGACAGCGGGCCGAGCAGGTTCAACTCGACGATCTTGCGGTGAAAGTTGGCCGACGCGTCGGCGGCCAGCGCGTACGGCGAGCCGCCGGCGTTGTTGACCACCGCGTCGAGGCGGCCGTGCCGCTCGGCGATCGCGGCGATCATCGCGGCGACCGCGGCGTCGTCACGCACGTCGCAGGCGTGGAACTCGTGCGGCAGGCCGTCGACCGGACGGCGCGCGCAGGTCACCACCGTCGCGCCCTGCTCGGCGAAGACCGCGGAGATGCCCGCGCCGACACCGCGCACCCCGCCGGTCACCAGCACCACCCGGCCGCTCAAGCCGAGGTTGATCGCGTCTACACCAGGATCAGCCACTGTGCTAGCGTACCAAGCAAGTGCTTGCTTAGGTACTAGTGTCCCCGAACCCGACCAGGGAGCTCCCGATGCCGATCACCTCCACCACCGTCGAACCGGGCATCGTCGCGGTCACCGTCGACTACCCCCCGGTCAACGCGATCCCGTCGGCCGGCTGGTTCGAGCTGGCCGAGGCGCTCACCGCCGCCGGCGCCGACACGGCCACCCACGCGGTGATCCTGCGCGCGACCGGCCGCGGCTTCAACGCCGGGGTCGACATCAAGGAGATGCAGACCACCGAGGGGTTCAGCGCGCTGATCGACGCCAACCGCGGCTGCTTCGCCGCGTTCAAGGCGGTCTACGAGTGCGCGGTGCCGGTGATCGCCGCGGTCAACGGCTTCTGCGTGGGCGGGGGCATCGGTCTGGTCGGCAACGCCGACGTGATCGTGGCCTCCGACGACGCGAAGTTCGGTCTGCCCGAGGTGGAGCGCGGCGCGCTGGGCGCGGCCACCCACCTGTCCCGGCTGGTGCCCCAGCACCTGATGCGCCGGCTGTTTTTCACCGCCGCCACCGTCGACGCCGCCACCCTGGCCCACTTCGGGTCGGTGCACGAGGTGGTGGCGCGCGACGACCTCGACGAGGCCGCGCTGCGGGTGGCCCGCGACATCGCCGCCAAGGACACCCGGGTGATCCGGGCGGCCAAGGAGGCGCTGAACCTCATCGACGTGCAGAAGGTCAACTCCAGCTACCGCATGGAGCAGGGCTTCACCTTCGAGCTGAACCTGGCCGGGGTGGCCGACGAACACCGCGACGCCTTCGCCGGCACCGAGAAGGGGAAGAAATGAGCGACAAACTGACCACCCTCGACGAGGCGGTCGCCGGCATCGAGCCCGGCATGACGATCGGCCTGGGCGGCTGGGGGTCGCGGCGCAAGCCGATGGCGCTGGTGCGCGCGCTGCTGCGCACCGACGTCACCGACCTGACCGTGGTCACCTACGGCGGCCCGGACCTGGGGCTGCTGTGCGCGGCGGGCAAGGTGGCCCGGGTCTACTACGGGTTCGTCTCGCTGGACTCCCCGCCGTTCTACGACCCGTGGTTCGCGAAGGCGCGCACGTCCGGTTCGATCGAGGCCCGCGAGATGGACGAGGGCATGCTGCGCGGCGGGCTGCAGGCCGCCGCCGCCCGGTTGCCGTTCGTGCCCACCCGCGCCGGGCTGGGCTCCTCGGTGCCCGACTTCTGGGACGGCGAACTCAAGACCGTCACCTCGCCGTATCCCACCGACGGCCACCACGAGACGCTGATCGCGATGCCGGCGCTGCGCCTCGACGCCGCCCTGGTGCACCTCAACCTCGCCGATGCCCGCGGCAACGCCGCCTACACCGGCATCGACCCCTACTTCGACGACCTGTACCTGATGGCCGCCGACCGCCGGATCCTGTCGGCGGAGAAGGTCGTGCCGACCGCGGAACTGATCGAGGCGGTGCCGCCGCAGGCGCTGCTGGCCAACCGGATGATGACCGACGTGGTGGTCGAAGCCCCCGGCGGGGCGCACTTCACCACCGCCGAACCCGACTACCGGCGCGACGAGAAATTCCAGCGCCACTACGCCGAGGCGGCCGGCTCCGAGCAGGGCTGGGCGCAGTTCACCGCGACCTATCTGTCCGGCAGCGAGGCCGACTACCAGGCGGCGGTGCGCCGCTTCCAGGAGGAATCATGAGCATGGTCAGCCGAGCCGAAATCTGTGTGACCGCCTGCGCGGAGATGTTCCGCGACGCCGGGGAGATCATGGTCTCGCCGATGACCACCGTGGTCGGCGTCGGGGCGCGGCTGGCCCGGCTGACGTTCTCCCCCGACATCCTGCTCACCGACGGCGAGGCCCGCCTTCTGGCCGACACCCCGGCTCTGGGCGCCGCCGGCGCCATCGAGGGCTGGATGCCGTTCCACCGGGTGTTCGAGACGCTGGCCTGGGGGCGGCGCCACGTGGTGATGGGCGCCAACCAGATCGATCGGTACGGCAACCAGAACATCTCCGCGTTCGGCCCGCTGCAGCACCCCACCCGGCAGATGTTCGGGGTGCGCGGCGCGCCGGGCAACACCATCAACCACGCCACCAGCTACTTCGTCGGCAACCACTCCACCCGGGTGTTCGCCGACGCCGTCGACGTGGTCTCCGGGATCGGCTACGACAAGATCGACGCCGACAACCCCGCCTACCGGTTCGTCGACATCCACCGGGTGGTCTCCAACCTCGGGGTGTTCGACTTCGGCGGACCGGGCAACACCATGCGGGCGCTGAGCCTGCACCCCGGCGTCAGCGCCGCCGAGGTCGCCGAGAAGACGTCGTTTCCGGTCGCCGGGCTGGACAGCGCCGAGGAGACCCGCCCGCCCACCGAGGACGAACTGACCCTGATCCGGGAGGTCATCGACCCGAAGTCGCTGCGCGACAAGGAAGTCCGGTCATAATGCGACTGCGCACCCCGCTGACCGATCTGATCGGGATCGACCACCCGGTGGTGCAGACCGGGATGGGCTGGGTGGCCGGGGCCCGGCTGGTGACCGCCACCGCCAACGCCGGCGGGCTGGGCATCCTCGCCTCGGCGACGATGACCCTCGACGAGCTGGCCGCCGCGATCGCCAAGGTCAAGGCCGGCACCGACAAGCCGTTCGGGGTCAACATCCGCGCCGACGCCGCCGACGCCGACGAGCGGGTGGACCTGATGATCCGCGAAGGGGTCAAGGTCGCCTCGTTCGCGCTGGCGCCGAAACCGGAGCTGATCGAGAAACTGAAAAACGCCGGCGCGGTGGTGATCCCGTCGGTGGGGGCGGCCAAACACGCCAAGAAGGTCGCGTCGTGGGGTGCGGACGCGGTGATCGTCCAGGGCGGCGAGGGCGGCGGGCACACCGGCCCGGTGGCCACCACCTTGCTGCTGCCGTCGGTGCTCGACGCGGTCGCCGACACCGACCTGCTGGTCATCGCCGCCGGCGGGTTCTTCGACGGCCGGGGGCTGGCCGCCGCCCTGAGCTACGGGGCCGCCGGGGTGGCCATGGGCACCCGGTTTCTGCTCACCTCCGATTCGACGGTGCCCGACGCGGTCAAACAGCGGTATCTGGCCGCCGGGCTGGACGGCACCGTGGTCTCCACCCGCGTCGACGGCATGCCGCACCGGGTGCTGCGCACCGGGCTGGTGGAGAAACTGGAGGGCGGCTCGCGGCTGCGCGGGTTCACCGCCGCGGTGCGCAACGCCGCCAAGTTCAAAAAGATGTCGCAGATGAGCTGGGGGTCGATGGTCAAAGACGGCCTGGCGATGCGGTCCGGCAAGGAGCTGACCTGGTCGCAGGTGGTGATGGCCGCCAACACCCCGATGCTGCTCAAGGCCGGGCTGGTCGAGGGCAACACCGACGCCGGGGTGCTGGCCTCCGGCCAGGTGGCCGGCATCGTCGCGGACCTGCCGTCGTGCGCGCAGCTCATCGACGAGATCGTGGTCGAGGCCGTCGCGCAGCTGCGGGCCGCGTCGGCGCTGATCTGCTGAGCACGGCGCCCGTGATCGAATAGGGCATGCAGCTGCGCCAACTCGAGTATTTCGTGGCGTTGGCCCGCGAACGGCATTTCGCCCGTGCGGCGGCCGCCTGCCACGTCTCGCAGCCGGCGCTCTCGGAGGCGCTGCGCAAACTGGAACACGAACTCGGTGTCCCGCTGGTGCGGCGCGACCAGCGTTTCGAGGGCCTGACACCGGAGGGCGAGCGGCTGGTGCTGTGGGCGCGGCGCATCCTCGCCGACCACGACTCACTCAAACACGAGGTGACCGCGCTGCGCACCGGGCTCACCGGGCAGCTGCGCCTCGGGGTGATCCCGGCGGCCGCGGCCAGCGTGGCGCTGCTCACCGACGCGTTCTGCGCCGCCCACCCGCTGGTGCGCGTGCAGCTGGAGACCAGCCTGCGCTCCGCCGACGTCATCGCGCGGATCCGCCGCTTCGAACTCGACGCCGGCATCGTCTATCCCGACGCCCAGGACACCACCGCGGTGACACTGACCGCGCTCTACACCGAACGCCACGTGCTGATCGCCGCGCCCGGGCTGCTCGACGGGCAGCCGGCGCAGCTGAGTTGGCCGGCGATCCTGGGCCTGCCGCTGTGCCTGCTGGCCGCCGGGATGCGCGGGCGCCGGCTGGTCGACGCGGCGCTGGCCGCCCAGGGACTCACCGCGACCCCGCAGGTGGAGACCGACTCGATCGCCACGCTGCTGGCGCATGTGCGCACCGGGCGGTGGGCCAGCATCATCCCGCACACCTGGCTGCGCACCCTGGGGCGCCCGGCGGAGCTCCAGGTGGTGCGCCCCGAACCGGCGGTGACGGCCACGGTGGCGGTGGCCACCGCCGCCGCCGAGCCCGGCTCGGTGCTGGCGCGGGCGTTTCGCGCCGCCGCCCGCGACGGCCTCACCATCGCCGACCAGCGCTGATCGGCGCCGCCTATCGTGTGGTCGGCGGCCGGTCTTGGACAGCGCCGCCCGCGGCACCCGAGACTGACCGCATGGCCAAATGCGTGATGGTGCTCTACCCCGACCCGGTCGACGGCTACCCGCCGGTCTACGCCCGCGACGACATCCCGGTGCTCGACGCCTACCCCGACGGCAGCACGCTGCCGACCCCGTCGCGGATCGACTTCGCCCCCGGGGAGCTGCTCGGCTGTGTCTCCGGGGCGCTCGGGCTGCGGAAGTTCTTCGCCGACAACGGCCATGAACTGGTGGTCACCTCCGACAAGGACGGCCCCGACAGCGTCTTCGAGCGCGAACTGCCCGACGCCGACATCGTCATCTCCCAGCCGTTCTGGCCGGCGTACCTGTCCGCCGAGCGCATCGCCAAGGCGCCGAAGCTGAAGCTGGCGCTGACCGCCGGGATCGGCTCCGATCACGTCGATCTGGAGGCGGCCAAGGCCCGCGGCATCACCGTCGCCGAGGAGACCTACTCCAACAGCGTCAGCGTGGCCGAGCATGCGGTGATGCAGACGTTGGCGCTGGTGCGCAACTTCGTGCCGTCGCACCGCTACGCCGTCGACGGCGGCTGGAACATCGCCGACTGCGTGGCCCGCGCCTACGACGTGGAGGGCATGGACTTCGGGGTGATCGCGGCCGGGCGGATCGGCCGCGCGGTGCTCGAGCGGATGAAACCGTTCGGGGTGCGGTTGCACTACACCGACATCCACCGGCTGCCCGCCGAGGTCGAACGCGACCTGGGGCTGAGGTTCCACCCCGACGCGGCGTCGCTGGCCGCGGCGGTCGACATCGTCTCGGTGCACTCCCCGCTGTATGCCGGCACCCGCGGCATGTTCGACGAGACGCTGCTGAACTCGATGCGCCGCGGGTCGTATCTGGTCAACACCGCGCGCGCCGAGGAGACCGTGCCGGACGCGATCGTCGCCGCGCTGGAGAGCGGGCAGCTGGCCGGCTACGCCGGCGACGTGTGGCATCCGCAGCCGCCGGCCGCCGACCATGCGTGGCGGACCATGCCGCATCACGCGATGACCCCGCACGTCTCGGGCAGCACGCTGTCGGCGCAGGCCCGCTACGCGGCCGGCACCCGCGAGATCCTCGAGGACTGGCTGGCCGGGCGCCCGATCCGCCCGGAGTATCTGATCGTCGCCGACGGCGCGCTGGCCGGCACCGGCGCGCACTCCTACCGCTGAACGGGCATACCGGCGGCGCGAACCGGGTAGAACGGTAGGGGAAACCGATCAGTGAGGAGTGTCCGATGAGATTCGCCCGCACCACCGCCGCCACCGCCGCCGCCGGGCTGGCCGCGTTCACCGTGGCGGCCTGCAGCAGCAACGAGCCGGAGAGCCCGGAGCTGACCGAGACGACGGTGACCACCTCGGTGTCCACCGCACCGGCGACCCCGACCAGCACCACCGGCGAGGCGGGCACCGCGCAGGCGGCGGCGGTCGAATCCGCACTCAGCGCGCTGGCCACCGCGGCCACGGCCGTGCCCGGTGGGCAGGTGTTCGACCTGGAGACCGAGCGCGAGGGCGATCAGCTGCAGTTCGAGGCGAAGGTCGCCGCCGACGGGGTGCAGCACACGGTGCTCCTCGACGAGACCGGCCACACCGTGCTCTCCCAGCAGCCCGAGGAGGAGCCCGACGACGACATCGCCAAACTCGAGGGCATCACCGTCACCGCCGAGCAGGCGCTGCAGACCGCCAGCGACGACCTGCCGGGCGCGCAGTTCGGCGAGCTGGAGATCGACAGCAACGCCGACGACGCGGTGATCTGGGAGGTCGAGCTGCTCGGCGCCGACGGGGCGAAGACCGAGTACAACATCGACGCCCACACCGGGGAGATCCTCAGCCCGTAACGGCCCCTCCCGGGGTGCTCGTCGAGGGGTGCTCGTCGAGCACCGCGGTGCCGAACCGGTCGCAGAGCAGCAGCGCCACCTCGACGTCGAGCCGCTCGCCGCCCAGCGGCCGGCCGCGGCGCTCGACGGCGCGCTGCACCCGGTATTTCACCGAGTTGTAGTGCAGGTGCAGCTGCGCGGCGGCCGCGGTGTAGCTGGATCCGGCGCCCAGGAACACCCGCAAGGTGGTGCGCAGCCGCGCATCGGCGTCGGTGTCGGCGGCCAACGCGCCGAGCTGGTCGGCGACGAACCCGGCGGCGGCCTCCACATCCCCGCCGAGTAGGGCGGTGACGGCCACCCCGGGGTCGGTGACCGCGATCAGCGCCGGGCTGCCCCCGCGCGTGGCCAGCGCCACCGCGCGGGTGGCGAGCGCCTGCCGGTGGGTGCGGCGGAACCCGGCCACCCCGGCCAGCGGGCGCCCGACGGCCACCGCCGGGCCGTCGGCGCCGACCGCGGCCCGCAGCGCCGGCAGCGGGTCGGCCACGGCGTCGGGCAGGGGGATCCAGGCCCATCCGGTGACCTCGTCGACGGCGACGAACAGCGGGGCCGCCGGGGCGCGCACCGCCTCGGCGAGGTGGCGCACCCTCTGCTCCAACGCCGCCGACCCGGCCTGCTCGCAGCCGTCGGGGCACCACAGCACCGCCCCGAGGTGCCGGTGGCGCAGCGGGTAGCGCAAGGCGGTGGTCGTCGCATCGATGTCGATTTCACCGCCGGCGAGCACCTCGCGCACCCGCAGCGCCCGCAGTGTGCTGCGGGTCTGCAGCCACTGGTCGCGTTCGTCCTGGTAGCCGGCGACGACCTGTTCGGAGATCCGGTCGATGTAGTCGAAGGAGACGTCCTCGATGCGGTCGTAGACCGCGAAGCCCAGGGCGGGGTCCAGCCCGTCGTCGCGGACCGCCTCGATGACCGCCCGCAGCGCCGCCCGGTGCCCCAGGCGGTAGCCGCGCACCAGCGCGTTGACCGAGATGTCGCGTTGGGCCAGCCGGCGGGCGTACTCCAGCGCCGCGGGCGGCGCGTCGAGGTGGGCGACCGGGATGCCGTGGCGGATCGAGGAGAAGAACACCTCGACGCTGGTGATCACCGTCTCCCGCAGCAGCTGCACCAGCTGGGCGTCGCCGCGCAGCTCGGCGACCTCGCCGACCACCAGCTGCTGGATGTCGTCGCTGACCGCGGCGAGCCGGCCGGTGAGCCGCTCGACGACCGCCGCGGCGTGCTGCGCCACGGCGGTGCCGTCCGGGGCGCCGTCGGGGGTCATCCCGCCCGACGCTAGCCGCCGGCGCGCACCGGGGCGGGCGGTTTGCTTTCCCCCGCCGCGGTGTTGTGGGCCGGGGACAACCCGGGGCGCGGTCTTCGTCGGCCGCCGACGTCGCGGCACGCCGGTGGGGTTCCTACCGTCGGAGACCACCTCGACCCCACACCGGAAAGGCGACGGCCCATGACGTATCTGAGCACCTACCTCGGTCCGCTCGCGGTGATCCTGCTGGTGCTTCTCCCCGCGTTGCTGCCGGTGGCGATCTCCGGCTACCACGCGCTGACCCGGTCTCGCCGACGGGCGCAGCCGTCGGCGGCCGCGCGGGTGGCCGGCGCTACAGACGCTCGATGATGGTGACGTTGGCGGTGCCGCCGCCCTCGCACATGGTCTGCAGCCCGTAGCGCCCGCCGGTGCGCTCCAGCTCGTTGAGCATGGTGGCGAACAGTTTCGCCCCGGTCGCCCCGAGCGGGTGGCCCAGCGCGATCGCCCCGCCGTTGGGGTTGACCTTCGCCGGGTCGATGTCGAACTCCTTGAGCCAGGCCAGCACCACCGGGGCGAACGCCTCGTTGATCTCGACGGTGTCGATGTCGGCGATGGACAGCCCGGTGCGCTCCAGCGCGTAGCGGGTGGCCGGGATCGGCCCGGTCAGCATGAACACCGGGTCGTCGCCGCGGGCGCTGATGTGGTGGATCCGCGCCCGCGGGGTCAGGCCGTGGTCGGCCAGGGCCCGCTCGGAGGCGAGCAGCACCGCCGAGGCGCCGTCGGAGATCTGGCTGGCCAGCGCGGCGGTCAACCGCCCGCCGTCGACCAGCGGCTTGAGCCCGGCCATCTTCTCCAGGGTGGATTCGCGCGGGCCCTCGTCGACCCGGAACTCCGCGCCGTCGACGGTGACCGGCAGGATCTCGCTTGCGAAGCGGCCCTCGGCGATCGCGGTGAAGGCCCGCTGGTGGCTGCCCAACGCGAACCGCTCCATCTCCTCACGCGACAGGTCCCATTTCTCGGCGATCAGCTCCGCGCCGCGGAACTGCGAGATCTCCTGGTCGCCGTAGCGGGCCAGCCATTTGGCCGACTCGTTGGTCGGGGAGGTGAAGCCGAACTGCTCGCCGGCGGTCATCGCCGAGGAGATCGGGATCTGGCTCATGTTCTGCATGCCGCCGGCGACGATGAGGTCCGCGGTGCGCGACATGATCGCCTGGGCGCCGAACGAGATCGCCTGCTGGCTGGAGCCGCATTGGCGGTCGACGGTGACCCCGGGCACCGCCTCGGAGTAGCCGGCGGCCAGCCAGGCCAGCCGGCCGATGTTGCCGGCCTGCCCGCCGATCGCGTCCACACAGCCGGCGACGACGTCGTCGACGGCGTCGGGGTCGACGTCGACGCGGTCCAGCAGTCCCTGGAACGCGGTGGCGCCCAGGTCGATCGGGTGCATCCCGGCCAGCGACCCGTTGCGTTTGCCGATCGCGGTGCGCACCGCGTCGACGACGTAGGCCTGCGAGATCTGGGGGGTGTCGGACATTTCTAGACTCCTTCTGGGGTTGGTGAGGTGGCGGTGATCCCGCCCAACACGATCGCGAGGTATCTGCGTCCCACCTGTTCGGCGGTGTAGGGCCCGCCCGGGGAGTACCAGCGCACCGACCCCCAGGTGGTGTCGCGGATGAACCGGTAGACCAGGTCGACGTCGAGGTCGGCGCGGAACATGCCCGCCGCGATGCCCTCGCCGAGCACGTCGACCCACATGCGCCGCTGCTGGCGGTTGCGTTCCTCCAGGTAGGCGAAGCGCGGCTGGGTGGACAGCCGTTTGGCCTCGTCCTGGTAGATGACGACCTGGGCGTACCGGTCCTCGATCGCTTCGAACGAGGCCATGAACAGCCCCTGCAGGCGGGCCAGCGGGTGGGGCTGCTCGGCGACGATCTGGCGGTAGCGGGTGAACAGCCAGTCCAAAAAGCTGCGCAGCACCTCGTCGACCATCTCCTCCTTGGAGGAGAAGTGGTGATACAGGCTGCCGGAGAGGATCCCGGCACCGTCGGCGATGTCGCGCACGGTGGTCGCGCGCAGACCCCGCTCGGCGAACATCGCCGCCGCCAGATCCAGCAGCTCCTCCCTGCGGCTCATCGCTGTGCTCACCGGCTCACGGATGCTGCGAGGACACCGAGATCACCTCGCCGGTCAGGTAGCTGGAGTAGCCGCTGGCCAGAAACGCGATGGTGGCGGCCACCTCCCACGGCTCGGCGGCCCGGCCGAACGCCTCCCCCTCGGCGAGGCGGTCCAGCAACTCCACCGAGCTGGTCTTCTCCAGGAACTTGTGCCGGGCGATCGACGGGGAGACCGCGTTGATGCGCACCCCGTACTCGGCGGCCTCGATCGCCGAACACCGGGTCAGCGCCATGACCCCGGCCTTCGCGGCGGCGTAGTGCGCCTGGGAGTGCTGGGCGCGCCAGCCCAGCACGCTGGCGTTGTTGACGATCGCCCCGCCGTGCCCGGCGTCGCGGAAGTACCGCAGCGCCGCGCGGGTGGCGCGCATCACCGAGGTCAGCGAGACGTTGAGCACCCGGTCCCACTCGTCGTCGGTCATCTCGATCACCGGGGTCTGCCCGCCCAGCCCGGCGTTGTTGACCAGCACGTCGAGACGGCCCAGCCGCGCGGTGGTCGAGGCGATCAACGCGTCGACCTGCGCGGTGGAGGTGACGTCGGCCACCACCGCCTCGACCCGGCCGGCGTCGAGCGCCGCGAGCTCGTCGCGGGTCTCGCCGAGCCGGCGTTCGTGGTGGTCGGAGATCATCACGTCGGCGCCCTCGGCCAGCGCGCGGCGGGCCACCGCCGAGCCGATCCCGGTGCCGGCGGCGGCGGTGACCACCACCACCTTGCCGGCCAGCAGCCCGTGGCCGCCGATCTCGGCCGGGGCCTGATGCAGTCCGGTGCTCATCCCTTCGCCTCCCGGGGTAGGCCGAGAACGCGCTCGGCGATGATGTTGCGTTGGATCTCGTTGGAGCCGCCGTAGAGGGTGTCGGAGCGGGTGAACAGATACAGCCGCTGCCACTCGTCGAATTCGCCGTCGGCGAGCACCAGCCCGGGCTTGCCGATGATGTCCATCGCCAACTCCCCCAGGTCGCGGTGCCAGTTGGCCCACAACAGCTTCGAGACGTTGTCTTGACCCGGCTGTTCGACGTCCATGGTGGCCAGCGCATAGGAGCGCATCACCTGCAGCCCCACCCAGGCGCGGGTCAGCCGCGCGGCGATCAGCGGGTCGCCGGCCGCCCCGCTGCGCTGCGCGAGGTCGGCGAGCGCGGCCAGCTCGCGGGCGTAGCGGATCTGCTGGCCCAGGGTGGACACGCCGCGCTCGAAGGTCAGGGTGCCCATCGCGACCCGCCAGCCGTCGCCGGGTTCGCCGACCACCAGGTCGGCGTCGGTGACCGCGTCGTCGAAGAACACCTCGTTGAACTCCGAGGTGCCGGTGAGCTGGTTGATCGGACGGATCTGCACCCCGGGCTGGTCCAGCGGCACCAGCAGGTAGGACAGCCCGGCGTGCCGCCGCGAGCCCTTCTCGGTGCGGGCGATGACGAAACACCACTGCGACAGGTGCGCCAGCGAGGTCCACACCTTCTGGCCGTTGATCACCCAGCGCTCGCCGTCGGAGTCCGACCGCAGCGCCGCGGTGGTGGCCACATTCGCCAGATCGGACCCGGCGTCGGGCTCGGAGTAGCCCTGGCACCACAGCTCGGTGACGTCGCGGATGCCGGGTAGAAACCGCTGCTGCTGGGCCGGCGTGCCGAACGCGATCAGGGTCGGGCCGAGCAGCTCCTCGCCGAGGTGGTTGACCTTGTCGGGGGCGTCGGCGCGCGCGTACTCCTCGTAGAACGCCACCCGGTGGGCCACCGACAGCCCGCGCCCGCCGTGTTCGACCGGCCAGCCCAGGCAGGTCAGCCCGGCGGCGGCCAGGTGCCGGTTCCACGCCAGGCGCTCCTCGAACGCCTCGTGTTCGCGCCCCGGCCCGCCCAGGCCCTTGAGCTCGGCGAACTCGCCGACCAGGTTGTCGGCCAGCCACGCGCGGACCTCGGCCCGGAACTCCTCGACCTCGTGCACCCCTGTAGGCTAACCTACCAAGCACTTGCTTTGTTAGCCCACTTGTTTTGTTGGCCCGCGCCGGGCGGCGGATTCCGAGGAGCGTCATGACCAGCGATCCGCGGACCACCCCTGCGGTGCTCGACCGGATCGCCGCCGAGCGTCCCGACGCGCCCGCGGTGCTCGGCGCCGATCGTCGGCTCGGCTACGCCGCGCTGCGCAGCGAGGTCCGCCGGGCGGCCGCCGCGATGATCGCCGCCGGGGTGGCCGCCGGCGACCGGGTGGCGATCTGGTCGCCGAACACCTGGCACTGGGTGGTGGCGTGTCTGGCGACCCATTACGCCGGCGCGGTGCTGGTGCCGCTGAACACCCGCTACACCGCCGCCGAGGCGACCGACATCCTGGCCCGCACCGAGGCGCCGCTGCTCATCGCGATGGGCCGCTTCCTCGGCGCCGACCGGGTCGGCGCCCTCGACCGCGCGGCGCTGCCGGCGCTGCGCACGCTCGTGCGGGTGCCGGTGGAGGCCGACGACGGCACCTGGGCCGAGTTCGTCGACACCGGGGCGTCGGTCGACGAGGCCGCCGTCGACGCCCGGGCCGCGCAGGTCGGCGCCGACGACGTCGCCGACATCCTGTTCACCTCCGGCACCACCGGGCGCAGCAAGGGTGTGCTCTGCGCGCACCGGCAGTCGCTGGCCGGTGCGGCCGCCTGGGCGTCGTGCGGACGGATGCGCGCCACCGACCGCTATCTGGCGATCAACCCGTTCTTCCACAATTTCGGGTACAAGGCCGGCATCCTGGCCTGCCTGCAGACCGGGGCGGCGCTGATCCCGCAGCCGACGTTCGACCCGGTGGCGGCGATGCGCACGGTCGCCGAGCAGCGGGTCACGGTGCTGCCCGGCCCGCCGACGATCTACCAGATGCTGCTGGACCATCCGCGCCGCGGCGAGTTCGACCTGACCTCGCTGCGGTTCGCGGTCACCGGCGCGGCCACGGTGCCGGTGGTGCTCATCGAACGGATGCAGTCCGAACTCGACATCGACATCGTGCTCACCGCCTACGGGCTCACTGAGGCCGCCGGCTTCGGCACCATGTGCCGCCCCGACGACGACGCGGTCACCGTGGCCACCACCTGCGGACGCCCCATCGCCGACTTCGAGCTGCGCCTCGCCGCCCAGACCGGCGAGGTGTTGCTGCGCGGGCCGAACGTGATGCTGGGCTACCTCGACGACCCGGAGGCCACCGCCGCGGCGATCGACGCCGACGGCTGGTTGCACACCGGCGACGTCGGCACCCTCGACGCGGCCGGCAACCTGGCGATCACCGACCGGCTCAAGGACATGTACATCTGCGGCGGGTTCAACGTCTACCCGGCCGAGACCGAACAGGTGTTGGCCCGCCTTCCCGGGGTGGCCGACGTGGCGGTGATCGGGGTGCCCGACGCGCGGCTCGGGGAGGTCGGCAAAGCGTTCGTCGTCGCCGCGCCCGGCGCCGAGCTCGACGAGGCCGCGGTGATCGGCTACGCCAGACAGCACCTGGCGAACTTCAAGACGCCACGGTCGGTGGTGTTCGTTTCCACGCTGCCGCGCAACCCGGGCGGCAAGGTGGTCAAACCCCAGTTGAGAGAGATGACCTGATGGATCTGCAGTTCGACGCCGACACCGAGGCGTTCCGCGCCGAGGTGCGCGAGTTCTTAGCGGCCAACACCGCGGCGTTTCCGACCCGCTCCTATGACACCGCCGAGGGTTTCGAGCAGCACCGCCGCTGGGACAAGGTGCTCTTCGACGCCGGGCTGTCGGTGATCGCCTGGCCGAAGCGCTACGGCGGGCGCGACGCCACCCTGCTGCAGTGGGTGGTGTTCGAAGAGGAGTACTTCCGCGCCGGGGCGCCGGCGCGCGCCAGCGCCAACGGCACCTCGATGCTGGCGCCGACGCTGTTCGCCCACGGCACCGACGAGCAGCTCGACCGGGTGCTGCCGAAGATGGCCTCCGGCGAGGAGATCTGGGCGCAGGCCTGGTCGGAGCCCGAATCCGGCAGCGATCTGGCGTCGCTGCGCTCCACGGCGACCAGGGTCGACGGCGGCTGGCGGCTCAACGGGCAGAAGATCTGGAGTTCGCGGGCCCCGTTCGGCGAGCGCGGCTTCGGGCTGTTCCGCTCCGACCCGGACGCCCAGCGCCACCGCGGGCTGACCTACTTCATGTTCGACCTGGCCGCCGAGGGCGTGACGGTGCGCGCGATCGAGCAGCTCGGCGGGGAGACCGGGTTCGGCGAGATCTTCCTCGACGACGTGTTCGTGCCCGACAACGACGTGATCGGCGAGCCGCACCAGGGCTGGCGGGCGGCGATGAGCACCTCGAGCAACGAGCGCGGCATGTCGCTGCGCAGCCCGGCGCGCTTCCTCGTCGGCGCCGAACGGCTCGCCGCGCTGTGGAAGTCCGCCGGGGCCGAGCAGGGCGGGCCCGACCCCCTCTACGGCGACCGGGTGGCCGACGCCTGGATCAAGGCGCAGGCCTACCGGCTGCACACCTTCGGCACCGTCACCCGGTTGGCCGCCGGCGGGGAGCTGGGTGCCGAATCGTCGGTGACCAAGGTGTTCTGGTCGGATCTCGATGTGGCGCTGCACCAGACCGCGTTGGACATCCGCGGCGCCGACGGCGAGCTGGCCGACCCGTGGATGCACGGCTACCTGTTCGCCCTGGGCGGGCCGATCTACGCCGGAACCAACGAAATTCAGCGCAACATCATCGCCGAGCGACTGCTGGGCCTGCCCCGGGAGAAGAAGTGAAATTTGATCTCGACGCGCAGCAGCGCGACTTCGCCACCAGTATCGACGCGGCGCTGGGCGCCGCCGACGTCCCGGCCGCGGTGCGCGCCTGGGCAGCCGGAGACACCGCGGCGGGCCGCCGGATCTGGTCTCGACTGGCCGACCTGGGGGTCACCGCACTGCTGGTGCCCGAACGTCACGACGGCATCGGGGCCCATCCAGTCGACCTGATGGTGGCCCTGGAACGCTGCGGGCGCTGGTGTGTGCCCGGCCCGGTGACCGAGTCGATCGCGGTGGCCCCGCTGCTGCTCTCCGGCGCCCCCGACGAGGCCGAGCGCGCCGGCGCGCTGGCCGCCGGGGAGCTGATCGTGACCGTGGCCGCTCCCCCGGCGGTGCCACGGGCGGTCAACGCCGACGTCGCCGGGCTGGTGCTGCACGCCGCGCCGGGCAGCGGCGTCGTCGCCGTCGCCGAACCCGGCGCCGGGTTCGCCTCGGTGGATCCGACCCGCACCGGCTTCGCGGTGGACCCCACCGGTGCGCGCTGGGACGCCGACACCGCTCGCGCCTACGAGTTCGGGGCGCTGGGCACCGCCGCGCAGTTGATCGGCGCCGGGCAGGCCCTGCTGGACGCCTCGGTCGACTACGCCACCCAGCGCACCCAGTTCGGCCGGGTGATCGGCTCGTATCAGGCGATCAAACACAAGCTGGCCGACGTCCACATCGCGCTGGAGTTGGCCCGTCCGCTGCTCTACGGGGCGGCGCTGTCGCTGGCCGAGCACGGCACCGACACCGCCCGCGACGTCAGCGCGGCCAAGGTGGCCGCCGCCGACGCGGCGTTGCTGGCCGCCCAGTCCGCGCTGCAGACCCACGGCGCGATCGGGTTCACCGCCGAACACGACCTGTCGCTGTGGCTGCTGCGGGTGCAGGCGCTGCGCCCGGCGTGGGGCAATGCGGCCACCCACCGGCGCCGGGTCTTGGAGGCGATCTAGACATGAGTGAGGCGATCTAGACATGAGTTCCGAACGCGCGCTGCTGGCCTCGACGGTGGCCGCGCTGATCGACAAGCACGCCGGGCCCGAGGCGGTGCGCACCGCGATGGAGTCCGAGCGCGGCTACGACACGGCGCTCTGGACGCTGCTGTGCGAACAGGTCGGGGCCGCCGCGCTGGTGGTGCCCGAGCCGCTCGGCGGTGCCGGCGGGCAGCTCGCCGACGCCGCGGTGGTGCTCGAAGAGCTGGGCAAGGCGCTGGTGCCCACCCCGCTGCTGGGCACCACGCTGGCCGAGCTGGCGCTGCTGGCCGCCGACGACCCCGACGCGGCGGCTCTGGAGCGCCTCGCCGCCGGGGAGGCGATCGGCACGGTGGCCCTCGACCCCGACTACGCGCTCAACGGCGACCTGGTCGGGCCCGACGACGTGGTGATCGGCGTCGAGGCCGACCGGCTCACCCGGTGGGCGACGTTTCAGGCCACACCGCTGGCCACCATGGACCCCACCCGACGGCTGGGGCGCATCACGCCCGCGGAGACCACCGATGTGGCCCCCGATCCCGGGATCGGCGACTACGCGGCGGTGCTGCTGGCCGCCGAGCAGATCGGGGCGGCGGCGCGCTGCCTGGCACTCACCGTCGACTACACCAAGAGCCGGGTGCAGTTCGGCCGTCCGATCGGCAGCTTCCAGGCGCTCAAACACCGCATGGCCGACCTGCACGTGGCGGTCGCCTCGGCACGCGCGGTGGTCGCCGAGGCCCTCGACGCGGTGAACCCGACCTCGGCGGCGCTGGCCCGCGTCACCGCCGGCGAGGCCTTCAACGCCGTTGCCGCCGAGGCGATCCAGCTGCACGGCGGGATCGCGATCACGTGGGAGAGCGACATCCAGCTGTATTTCAAACGGGCACACGGCAGCTCGCAGCTACTCGGTTCACCCGACGAGTATCTGCGCCGTTTGGAAGCCGAGGTGCTCACCGGCTCAGTACGGTGAGGGCCATGGCTCTCCGTCGGCTCACCCCGGGGCGCGGCCCGGCGCCGGCCGTGGTGGTCACCGCGGTGCTGGCGCTGCTGGCGGCGGTGGTCCTGCCCGCCTCGACACCGTCGGCGCACGCCGAGACGGCCCCGAACTGGTCGGGGCTCGACGCGCGCCACTACGCCGGGCCGATCCCGCCGGCCGGCACGCTGATCACCGCCGTCGACCTGGACCCCGCGCTGTCGGTGCGCGGCGCCGCCCGCGCGCTGCGGATCCTCTACGCCACCCCCGATCAGCACGATCGGCCGGCGGTGAGCACCGCGGCGGTGTTCGTCCCGCACGCCGCCGCGCCGCCGGGCGGATGGCCGGTGATCGCGTGGGCGCACGGCACCGTCGGGCTCGGCGACGACTGCACCCCGTCGGCGCATCCGCGCAGCCCCCGCGACGACGACTACCTGTCGCACTGGCTGGACCAGGGGTATGCGGTGGTCGGCACCGACTACGTCGGGCTGGGCACGCCGGGGTTGATGAGCTATCTCAACAGCGCCACCGAGGCGCATTCGGTGATCGACTCGGTCAAGGCGGTCCACCAGCTGGATCTGCCGCTGTCGGCGAAGTGGGCGATCGTCGGGCAGTCCCAGGGCGGCGGCGCCGCGGTCAACAGCGCCTGGTGGGCCGATCGGTTGACGGCCGGCGACGACCTGGACTACCGCGGCGTGGTCGCCACCGGCACCCCGGCCAACATCGAACGGGTCATCCTGCAGGCCGGGCCCGACCTGGACACCGGCCCGCTGCCGCCGGCGGCGATCAGCTACGCCTCCTACATCTTCGCCGCGCTGCGCGAGGCGCGTCCGGACCTCGGCGTCGACGACGTGCTGAGCGCGCGCGGGCTCGAACTGGTCGACGCGGCCGAGACCGTCTGCAAACCCGCCCTCGACCGGCTGGCCGGCACCACCGCCCTGCCCGAGCTGTTCGCCGCCCCGGTCGCCACGCTGCCGGGCGTCGAGGCCGCCCTCGACGCCTTCATGGGCACCCCGGTCGACGGGTATGACCGGCCGATCTTCCTCGGGGCGGGGCTGCGTGACACCGACGTGCCGGCCCGGTCCTCGCAGCTGCTCGACGAACAGCTGCGCGCCCACGGCCAGCCGGTGGAACTGCACATCTACCCCGACGAGGACCACTCCGGCACGGTGCTGGCCTCGATCCCGGACTCCACCGCGTTTCTGCACCGGGTGATGGCCGGGTGAGCGCACCGCTGGAGCGGGTGGCACGGCGGGCCGGGATCCCGCCGTTTCACGTCATGGACGTGTGGCGCGCCGCCGCGCAGCGCCAACACAGCCACGGCGACGTGGTGAACCTGTCGGCCGGCCAGCCCAGCGCGGGGGCACCGCAGCCGGTGCGCGCGGCCGCGGCGGCCGCCCTGGAGCGCAACGAGCTCGGATACACCGTCGCACTGGGGATCCCGGAGCTGCGCGGCGCCATCGCCGAGTCCTACCGCCGCTACGACCTGACGGTCGAGCCCGACGACGTGGTGATCACCACCGGCTCCTCCGGGGGGTTTCTGCTGGCGTTTCTGGCCTGCTTCGACCCCGGGGACCGGGTGGCGATCGCCAGCCCCGGCTATCCGTGCTACCGCAACATCTTGACCGCGCTCGGCTGCGAGGTCGTCGAGGTGGCGTGCGGGCCGGCGACCCGCTACCAGCCGACGGTGGCGATGCTCGCCGCGGCCGCCGAGACCGCCCCGCTGGCGGGGGTGATCGTGGCCAGCCCGGCCAACCCCACCGGCACCGTGATCGATCCGGCGGAACTGGCCGCGATCGCCGCCTGGTGTGACCGCCACCGGGTACGGCTGATCAGCGACGAGGTCTACCACGGCCTGGTCTACCCGGGCGCACCGGAGACCAGCTGCGCGTGGCAGAGCTCCCGCAATGCGGTGGTGGCCAACAGTTTCTCCAAATACTTCGCGATGACCGGGTGGCGTCTGGGCTGGCTGCTGGTACCGCCGGCGCTGCGCCGCGCGGTGGACCGGCTGGCCGGCAACCTCACCATCTGCCCGCCGGCGCCGGCCCAGTACGCGGCGGTGGCGGCGTTCACCCCGGCCGCGATCGACGAGGCCGAGAGCCATCTGCGCCACTACGGCACCAACCGCGCGCTGCTTCTCGACGGGCTGCGCGCGCTGGGCGTGACCCGGCTGGCCCCCACCGACGGGGCGTTCTACGTCTACGCCGACGTGGCCGACCACACCGACGACTCGTTGCGGTTCTGCGCGGAGCTGTTGGCCGACACCGGGGTTGCGCTGGCTCCCGGGGTGGATTTCGACCCCGGCGGCGGGAACACCTGGGTGCGGCTGTCGTTCGCGGGGCCGACCGCCGACATCACCGAGGGGCTGCGTCGCCTCGGTGACCGGCTGCGGTGAACCGCAAAGCTGCGGTAGGTTGACGAAGGTTCCCGCCCACACGTTTATAAGGATTCCCATGACGAGCACCCGCCGGACCCACTTGCCCCACCTCGCGGTCGGTGTGGCCGCGATCGGGCTGGCGGGTGGAATCGCCGCCGCCGCACCCGCCGCCGCGGCACCGCCGTGCACCGCCGGGGCGTTGTCGAGCACCGCCAGCGGCGTGCTCAACCAGGTCGCCGGGTTCTTCGACGACCACCCCGAGGCCAACGACGTGGTCACCGAGGCCGCCAAGCAGTCCCCCGCCGACGCCCGCGACTCGGTGCGCGGCTACTTCACCGGCCACCCCGGTGAGCTGCTGGAGCTGCAGGGCATCGCCCGCCCGCTGACCGACATGCGCAACGAGTGCGGGGTGGAACTGACCCCCGGGCATTTGGCCACCCTGATCGAGACGATCACCGAATAACCCCCTTGAGGCTGGACGAGCACGAGCGGGCCGCACTGGCCGAGGTCGCCCGCTTCCCGCTCGTCGACGCCGTCGTCGGGCGCCGCTCCCGGCGTTTCCCGGTGGGCGGGCGGATCCCGGCGGGTGCGTTGGCGTTCACCAGCCGCCGGCCGGTCGCGCCGCTGAGCGAGGTGGAACGCGCGCTGGTGCTGTCGTTCGTCGCCGGGGTCACCGGCTGGCACGACGGCATCACCCACCATCCGGGCTACGCCCCGGCGTGGCCCAACTACTCCGGCAGCGCCACCGGGCGCACCTTCGGCTCGGCGGCCGGGTTCCACACCAGCCGGGTGTTCTTCACCGACGACAGCGGGACCTATCTGCTCGACACCCGCGACCGGGCGCCGGCACCGATCACCGATCTCGCCGACTGGATCAGCACCACCGCCGAGCGGTTTGTGCAGATCTCGCCGCGCCGGTTGGAGCTGCCCCGCGAGGAGCCCTACATGGAGGGCCACAACACCTGGGTCGCCAACCATCCGGGCAGCCTGCTGGCGTTCCCGGTGGCCGATCTGGCCGAGCATCTGTTGGAGAACCTGTGGTTCTTCGCCGCCAACGGCTACCCCATCGTCGACGACGTCCACGGGCGTGCGCTGCCCGGGATGGCGCGGTTCGCCTCGCTGGCGCACGCCGACGATCCGGTTCCGCTGTCGTTCGTCGAGCAGTACACGCTCAGCGAGGCCAGCGCGGAGCTGGCGATCGCCGCGCACAACGGGATGCTGGCCCTGCAGGCGATCGGGCTGGGCGGGTGGATCTTCGACGGGCTCGACCGGGTGTCGGTGCTCGGCGGGTCCGGGGACCCGCGCGCACCCGGCTTGGGGTTTCACGCCGAGCACGACGACCGGTGGGCGATGGCCAATCCCACTGGCCTGCCGGGCTATTTCGAGACGTTGTGCCCGGCGCACACCGGCTCGGTGGCCGCCGCCGTGGACACGCTGGTGGAACGCAAGTTCGGACCCGGTGGCCCGTTTCACCGCGACACCGCCGGGCCCTGGGCCGACACTGCGGCGGTGCGCGCCAGCGCGCTACCGCCGGACGGGATCGCCGAACTGGTCACCCACCAGGGCACCTACATCGTCGAGGAGTTCGGCAAGCTGCCCGGCACGGTGCCGACCGTGCAGGTGCTGATGTATCTGCAGGCCCAGCATCTCGACACCGACTTCTACGACGCGTTCTTCGCCGCCGGAGGTTATCTGCGCAGCCACGCCGAGCACCAGCGACGCTGGCACGGCGGCTGACTACACCAACCGATTCAGACCGCGACGTTTACGCCGAGCGCCTCGGCGATCGGGGTGGGTGCCCGCCAACTGCCCGCGCAGCAGCGGCGTGGGCAGCGGGGGCCGGTCGTAGGGCGGGTGCGGTTCGGCGCCGACGATCACCGTGGCGGTCACGGGCGGGCGACTTCGACCATCTCGAAGTCGGCCTTGGCCGCCCCACAGTCCGGGCAGCTCCAGTCCTCGGGGATGTCGGCCCAGCGGGTACCCGGCTCGATGCCGTCCTCGGGCCAGCCCTGCGCCTCGTCGTACTCGAAGCCGCACTGCAGGCAGCGGAACAGTTTGTAGTCGTTCATCGGTGCTCCTCGGGGTTGCTAGTGGCCGGTGGCCGGTTCGAAGTCGACCTTCTCGCGGACCGCGCAGTCGGGGCAGGCCCAGTCCTCGGGGATCTGCTCCCAGGCGGTGCCGGCCGGGAATCCTTCCCGCGGTGCGCCGGTGGCCTCGTCGTAGACGTGGCCGCAGCCGGGGCACCGGTAGGCGGCGGTCACGGCGCCGCCACCGGGTAGCGGGCCAGGATCTTCTCGCGCCGGCGCGGGGCGATGTTGGCCCGGCTGATGTCGCCGTCGTAGTGGGCCAGCACCCGGTGGTCCATCAGCCGGCGCCACAGCGGGGTGAGGTAGGTCAGCCCTATCAGCGCGCCGTAACCGGCCGGCAGGTTCGGCGAATCGTCGAAGCTGCGCAGCGTCTGGTAGCGCCGGGTCGGGTTGGCGTGGTGATCGGAGTGGCGCTGCAGGTGGTAGAGGAACAGGTTGGTGACCATGTGGTCGGAGTTCCAGCTGTGCTGCGGGGTGCAGCGCTCGTAGCGGCCGTTGTCCAGTTTCCGGCGCACCAGCCCGTAGTGCTCGAGGTAGTTCACCGACTCCAGCAGCGACGACCCGTAGACGGCGTTGATCACCAGATACGGCAGGAGCCCGAGGCCGAAGACCGCGATCATCGCGGCCCAGAACACCACCGACATCGCCAGCGCGTTCGCCGTATCGTTGCCCGGCCAGGTCGTCGGGTTCCACGGGTTCTTGCCGGTGCGCCGGATGCGCGCGGCTTCCAGCTGCCACGCCGACCGGATACCGCCGAAGGTGCTGCGCGGCAGGAACTCCCAGAACGATTCACCGAACCGTGCCGAGGCGGGGTCCTCCGGGGTGGCCACCCGCACGTGGTGACCGCGGTTGTGTTCGACGTAGAAGTGGCCGTAGCAGACCTGCGCCAACGTGATCTTCGACAGCCAGCGCTCCAGCGTGTCGCGCTTGTGGCCGAGTTCGTGGGCGGTGTTGATGCCCACCCCGGCGACGGTGGCGGTGGTCATCGCCACGCCGATCTTGCCGAGCCAGCCCAGCCCGTCGGGGTAGCCCAGCCAAGACAGATCCGCGGCGGTGAACAGGTAGGCGCCGAAGATCGCGCTGGCGTACTGGAACGGGATGTAGGCGTAGGTGGCGTAGCGGTAGTAGCGGTCGTTTTCCAGCTGCTCCATCACCTCGTCGGGCGGGTTCTGCCCGTCGGCGCCGACCAGCAGGTCCAGGGCCGGCAGCAGGGCGTAGATCAGCATCGGGCCGATCCACAGCGGGATCTGTGCGGCGGTGTGCCAGCCGAGCTGGTTGAGCCCCCACACCAGCGGCAGGACGGTGAACAACATCGTGGGCACGACCAGCCCGAGCAGCCACAGGTGCCGCTTCTTGTCGCGCCAGACCGCCGCAGCGGTCGGTTGCCTGGTGACCATTGTCCGACAAAACCTCCCCGGTGAGCACGGATTTCTTCCGATGTCGCCCACGGTAGGAAGGCCGGCGCGCCCCGGCCATGTCGCCAAAGGCCGACAAACCCGGGCCGTTTCGTCCCCGGGCGACAACCGCCGCCGGGCTCTACAGCCAGGTGTCGTCGGTGGTGGTGGTGAGGAACGCCTCGAGGTCGTCGCGCCACTGCGCCGGGGTGGTCTTCTCCGGCTCGATGCCGGTGTAGTCGCCGCGGTAGAACAGCAGCGGGCGTGGTTTGATCGCCGGGGCCTCCGACAGCGAGGCCACCGCGCCGAACACCACGAAGTGGTCGCCGCCGTCGTGCACCGAGTCGACCGTGCAGTCGATGTGGGCCAGCGACCCGTCGATGATCGGCGATCCCAGCGGCGACGGCGTCCAGTCGATGCCGGCGAACTTGTCCGGTTCGCGCGAGCCGAACCGCGCCGAGACGTGCTTCTGCGACTCGGTGAGGATGTTCACGCAGAACCGGCCGCTGGCCTCGATCGCCTGCCAGGACCGCGACACCTTGGTGGGGCAGAACAACACCAGCGGCGGGTCCAGCGACAGCGCCGCGAACGACTGGCAGGCGAACCCGATCGGCGCACCGTCGTGGCTGGTGGTGATGATCGTGATCCCGGTGCAGAACTGGCCCAGCACGTTGCGGAACGCGCGGGGATCGATCGCGGCGGCGCTCACGGGTTCCGCGCACCGACGGTGAAGTCATGACCCCACAGGCTCACCGCGGTGGATTCGCGGGCGATCCAGTCGGCGTCGTCGACTTCGAGTCCCTCACAGCCGAATTCGACATCGAACCCGCTGGGGGTCTTCATGTAGAACGACAGCATCTTGTCGTTGACGTGCCGTCCCAGCGTCGCCGACATCGGCACCTTGCGGCGCAGCGCGCGGTCCAGGCACAACCCCACGTCGTCGGCGTTCTCCACCTCGACCATCAGGTGCACGATGCCGGTGGGGGTGGGCATCGGCAAAAACGCCAGGCTGTGGTGGCGCGGGTTGCAGCCGAAGAACCGCAGCCAGGCGGGGTCGCCGTCGGCGGGGCGCCCGACGAACTGCGGGGGCAGCCGCATCGAGTCGCGCAGCCGGAAGCCGAGCACGTCGCGGTAGAAGCGCAGCGCCTCGGCGTCGTCGCGGGTGGACAACACCACGTGGCCCAGGCCCTGCTCCTCGGTGACGAACCGGTGCCCGTACGGGCTGACCAGCCGGCGGTGTTCTAGGGCCACCCCGTGGAAGGCCTCCAGGCAGTTGCCCGACGGGTCCTCGAAGACGATCATCTCGTCGACGCGCCGCTCGGCGAGCTGGGCGGCGGTGGCTTCCTTGTAGGGGGTGCCGGCACCGTCGAGCCGGTCGCGCACATCCTGCAGCTCCGCGGCGTTGGCGCACTCCCACCCGGAGACCAGCAGCCGGTCGTGTTCGCCGGGCACGATCACCAGCCGGGCCGGGAACTCGTCCATGCGCAGGTACAGCGCTCCCTCGGTGGTGCCGGTGCCCTCGACCATGCCGAGCACCTTGAGCCCGTACTCGCGCCAGGCCGCCATGTCGGTGGCCTCAATGCGCATGTACCCCAGCGACCGGATGCTCATCACGCGCCTCCTGTAGAAATCCCCGGTAGAAAACCGTCGTCGGCTGGCCTCGTGTCCAGCCTGCCCGAAAACGTCCCGCCGTGCCCGCGGAAGCGTCTAGACCGTCTAGACCATGGTGTCGCCGGGCGGCAGCCCGAACTCGTCGTTGCCGAAGATCACGTAGGCGCGCTCGGGGTCGTTGGCGGCGTGCACCCGGCCGGCGTGTGCGTCGCGCCAGAACCGCTGCACCGGTGCGTCGTTGGCCAGCGCGGTCGCCCCGGACGCCTCGAAGAGCCGGTCGATCGAGGCGATCGCCCGGCCGGTGGCGCGCACCTGGTCGCGTCGGGCCCGCGCCCGCAGCGCGAACGGGATCTCCTCACCGTCGACGAGCAGCGCGTACTCCTCGGCGACGTTGCCGATCAGCTGGCGCCACGCGGCGTCGATGTCGCTGGCCGCCTCGGCGATGCGGACCTTGGCGAACGGGTCGTCTTTGGTCTTCTCGCCGGCGTAGGCCGCCCGGACCCGCTTGCCCTGGTGCTCGACGTGGGCGTCGTAGGCGCCGTAGGCCATCCCGACGATCGGCGCGGAGATCGTGGTGGGGTGCACCGTGCCCCAGGGCATCTTGTACAGCGGCGCGGTGTTGGTCGCATACCCGCCGGCGGTGTGGTCGTTCATCGCCTTGTAGGACAAGAACCGGTGCTTGGGGACGAACACGTCCTTGACGTGGATGGTGTTGGAGCCGGTGCCGCGCAGTCCGACCACGTGCCAGACGTCCTCGATCTCGTACTCGTCGATCGGGATCAAAAAGCTGCCGAAGTCGACCGGGCGGCCGTCCTTGATGACCGGCCCGCCCAGAAACGCCCAGGTGGCGTGGTCACAGCCCGACGACCAGTTCCACGCGCCGCTGACCAGGTAGCCGTCCTTGCCCTCGACCACGGTGCCCGCCCCCATCGGGGCGTACGACGAGGACACCCGGGTGTGCGGATCGGCGCCCCACACCTCCTCCTGGGCCTTCTGGTCGAACAGCGCCAGGTGCCAGTTGTGCACCCCGATGATCGAGGCGACCCACCCGGTGGA
The DNA here is from genome assembly GCF_022370835.2 of Mycolicibacillus parakoreensis. Next base: position 408,253 of record NZ_CP092365.1, on the reverse strand, counting down.
GCCGCAGGCCGACGCCAGCCGGCGCACCGCCTCGAAGAAGAGCGCCGGATCGCACTGCAGCCCACCCCACTGTTCGGGCTGCAGCAGCGTGAAGAACCCGACGTCCTGCAGCGCCTTGATGTTGTCGTCGTGAACGTGGCGCAGATCCTCGGTCTCCTGGGCGCGCTCCCGCAGCTGCGGCAGCAGCTCGTCGACACCGGCCAGAACCGACTGCGCGTCGCGCTGTTGAATGGACGTCACTGCTATTGCCTCCCGGGAGTCGGGCACTCGGATACAGAACAGAGACTAGAACACGTTCTGATTCGTGTCGAGTGGCCTATCCCTGCGGCTGGTGGCGGTGGGTGGCCGGGTTTCTGTAACCTGTTCTAGTTATGACCGGAAAGAGGATCGCGTCGTGTCGGACTCCGTAACCGAATCTGCGCCGGACGAACCGCTGGGCAGCCACGTACTGGAGTTGCAGATCGCCGACGTCATCGACGAGACCGATGACGCGCGATCGTTGGTGTTCACCGCCCCCGACGGCCCCGACGACCCGCCGATCCCCGCCGAGCGGCTGCGCTACGCGCCGGGGCAGTTTCTGACCCTGCGGGTGCCCAGCGAGCAGACCGGCTCGGTGGCCCGCTGCTACTCGCTGTGCAGCTCGCCGTTCACCGAGGAGCGCCTCACCGTCACCGTCAAACGCGACGGGCAGGGCTATGCGTCGAACTGGCTGTGTGATCATGCCCACCCCGGCATGCGGGTGCATGTGCTCGCGCCGTCGGGCACGTTCGTGCCCAAGACCCTCGACGACGATTTCCTGCTCATCGCCGCCGGCAGCGGCATCACCCCGATGATGGCGATCGCCAAGTCGGCGCTGTCGCAGGGCGCCGGGCAGGTGACGTTGCTCTACGCCAACCGCAACGAGAACTCGGTGATCTTCGCCGAGGCGCTGCGGGAGTTGGGCGCCGCGCACCCCGACCGGTTCACCGTCGTGCACTGGCTGGAGTCGGTGCAGGGCCGGCCCACCGCGCCCGCCCTGGCCGCGCTGGCCGCCGCGTACACCGACCGGCAGGTGTTCATCTGCGGGCCGGGACCGTTCATGCAGGCCGCCAGCGATGCGCTGGCCTCGCTGGCGGTGCCGGAGAACCAGATCCACATCGAGGTGTTCAAGTCGCTGGAGAGCGACCCGTTCGCGGCGGTGACCATCGAGGAGGCCCCCGACGACGCCGCCCCGCCGGCCAGTGTGACCGTCGAACTCGACGGCGAGACCACCACCTTGCCGTGGCCGCGGCACGTCAAGCTGCTCGATCTGCTGCTCGACGCCGGCCTGGACGCGCCGTTCTCCTGCCGGGAGGGCCACTGCGCGGCGTGCGCCTGCACGAAGCGAAGCGGCGAGGTGTCGATGGAGGTCAACGACGTGCTCGACGAGCAGGACCTGGCCGAGGGGCTGATCCTGGCCTGCCAGTCGCACCCGGAGACCGATTCGGTGGAAGTCACCTACGACGACTAGCCCGACGGCTAGGTTCGTCGAAGAGCGGTTCGGCACGGGTAAGGGAGCGCGATGACACGGCGGGCCTGGTCATGGGGGTCGGTTCTGGCGGCGCTGGGCGTCGCGGCGGCCGGCTGGTCACCGGCGGTGGCCGCCGCCGGCACCGCCGACGCCAGCAAGCTGTTCCCGATCGATCCGGCCACCCAGTTGGAGACCCACGCCTGGGTGGACTGCCAGGCCTCGGCCGGGCAGTGCGACTTCACCGTCGGCGCGCAGCTGCAGACCCCCGACGGGGTGGCCGGGTTCCCCGCCGACCTGTGGGCGCGGCAGAGCACGACCGTCCGCTCCCTGCAGCGCACCGCCTACATGGATGTGCACACCGCCGGTGGGCAGGGCCCGTGGGGGGATCGCGGCGGGCCGGGCACCAAGGTGTTCAAGGAGGGGGGCCCCTCGGAGATCACCAGCATCTACGACGGCGCCGGCCCGCCGGAGAAGTACCAGACCCACGGCACCATCGTGGTCAGCGACCTGGCCACCGGCCAGCCCAAGATCGGCGCCAGCGTGATCGTGTGCACCCACATCCAGGTGGTCTACACCGCGGTCAACGTCACCGGCCCGGCCACCTGCGCGCAGACCACCTACGAGTAGCTACCCGCGGGGCAGGCCCAGCAGCCGCTCGGCGGCGACGGTCAAAAGGATCTGCTCGGTGCCGCCGGCGATGGTCAGACAGCGGGTGTTGAGGAAGTCGAACACGGTCTTGTCGACCGCCACACCGGCGCCGTCGGAGAGTTCCATGCGGAACTCCGCGAGCTCCTGGCGGTAGCGCACCCCGATGAGTTTGCGGGCCGACGACACCGCCCCGGGGTCGGCCCCGCCGACCGCCAGCTGGGCGATGCGCTGGTCGAGCAGCGCCCCCACCTGGGCCGACACGATCAGCATGCCGAGCCGGTCGGCGTCGGCGCCGTCGAGGTCGCGCTCGGCCACCGTGGCCAGCACTTCCTCCATGGGGTTGTCCAGCGCGGTGCCGCCGGCCATCGCGACCCGCTCGTTGGCCAGCGTGGTGCGCGCCAGCGACCAGCCGTCGTTGACCGCGCCGACCACCATGTCGTCGGGGACGAACACGTCGTCGAGGAAGACCTCGTTGAACAGGTCGTCGCCGGTGATCTCGCGCAGCGGCCGGATCTCGATGCCCGGTGAGGCCATGTCGATCAGGAAGTAGCTGATGCCCTTGTGTTTCGGCGCGTCCGGGTCGGTGCGCGCCAGGCACACCCCCCACTGGGCGCGATGCGCCGCCGAGGTCCACACCTTCTGTCCGGTCAGCCGCCATCCGCCGTCGACCTTGACGGCCTTGGTGCGCAGCGCGGCCAGATCCGAGCCCGCCCCCGGCTCGGAGAACATCTGGCACCAGAAGATCTCCCCGCGCAGGGTGGCCGGGATGAACCGCTCGATCTGCTCGGGTGTGCCGTGCTCGAGGATGGTCGGCGCCGCCCACCAGCCGATCACCAGATCGGGGCGTTCCACCCCGGCCGCGGCCAGCTCCTCGTCGATGAGCAGCTGCTCGGCCGCCGAGGCGTTGCGCCCGTAGGGGGCGGGCCAGTGCGGCGCCTGCAGCCCGGCGTCGGCCAGGGCACCCTGGCGCCGGTCGGCCGGCAGCGCGGCCACCGCGGCGACCGCCTCGGCGATCTGCGGGCGCAAATCTTCCACCGACTCCAAATCGATGCGCAGCCGCCGACGCACCCCCTCGCCGGTGAGCGCGGCGATCCGGCGCAGCCAGCGCCGCCGGCCGCCGAGGAACTGCGCGATTCCGTAGGCGCGGCGCAGATACAGGTGAGCGTCGTGTTCCCAGGTGATGCCGATGCCGCCGAGCACCTGGATGCACGCCTTGACGTTGGCCTCGGCCGCCTCGATCCCGGTGGCCGCGGCCACCGCCGCGGCGATCGACAGCTGCCGGTCGTCACCGGCGTCGGCCGCGGTGGCCGCGTCGGCCGCGGTCACCGCCGCCTGCTCGGTGCGCAGCAGCATCTCCGCGCAGAGATGTTTGACCGCCTGGAAACTGCCGATCGGTCGGCCGAACTGTTCGCGCACCTTGGCGTAGTCCACCGCGGTACGCAGGGCCCACCGGGCCACCCCGGCGGCCTCGGCGGCCGCGACCGTCGCCGCCAGGTCGACCAGCCGCTGCGGCGCGACCGCGAGCTCGACGGCCGCGGCCTGCCGCAGCGTCACCCGCGCCAGCGGCCGGGAGAAGTCGGTGGCGGTCAGGGCCTCGACCTCGACGCCGTCGGCGGCGGCGTCGACGAGCACCCACCGCGACCCGGCCGGCAACACCAGCAGCTGCCCGGCCTCGGCGCCGAGCACATACCCCGCGGTACCGGAGACCACCCCGTCGGCGACGTGCAGGTCAGCGGCGAGCGCCACCCCCGCGGTGCGGTCCCCGGCGGCGAGCGCGGCCAGCGTCGTCTGCTCGGCGACGACCAGGGTGGCCAGCGCGGTGGTGGCCACCGGGCCGGGCACCAGCGCCGCGGCCGCCTCGTCGACCATCGCGCACAGGTCGGCGACGGTGCCGTCGGCGCCGCCGTGCTTCTCGGCGACCGCCACCCCGAACAGCCCCAGCTCACTCAGCCCGGTGAACAGCGGGCGCCCCGCGTCCGGCTGGCCGGCCTCGACCGCCCGGATGACGTCGCCCGGTGTCGAGCCGGCCGCCCAGTCGCGCACCAGCTCCCGGGCCGCGGACTGCTCGTCGGGGATGGTTGCTGTCACGGCGGGCTCCTCTGGATCGGCTGGGCCGGTGGCGGGCGGCCGGAGCCGCCCACCCGGTTGTATTCTCCGGTGCGTCGGCGGGTTGCGCGCAACCCGGATCGCCTCCAGACTAGAACGTGTTCTAATAGCATGCAGAGTCGACCGTCAAATCGGCGGTCGGTGTGGCGGGCAGCGCCGGCCATCACAGACGAGGAGGTGCCCGATGCCCATCGGTCGGAACCGTCGGCACCGACCGGCCGACGACCGGGACGGGCGCTGACCGTGGCCGCCCCCTCCGAATCGGCGCTGGGCTCCGAGGCGCAGCGCGAACGCCGCAAACGCATCCTCGACGCCACCCTGGCGATCGCCTCCAAGGGCGGGTACGAGGCGGTGCAGATGCGTGCGGTCGCCGACCGCGCCGACGTGGCCGTCGGCACGCTCTACCGCTACTTCCCGTCGAAGGTGCATCTGCTGGTCTCCGCGCTCGGCCGGGAGTTCGAACGCATCGACGCCCGCACCGACCGCGCCGCCCTCGGCGGCGACACCCCGTTTCTGCGGCTGAGCTCGCTGATCAACAGCCTCAACCGCGCCACCCAGCGCAACCCGCTGCTGACCGAGGCGATGACCCGCGCCTATGCGTTCGCCGACGCGTCGGCGGCCGCCGAAGTCGACCACGTCGAGAAGATCATCGACTCGATGTTCGCCCGCGCCATGGCCGACGGCGCCCCCACCGAGGACCAGTACCACATCGCCCGGGTGATCTCCGATGTGTGGCTGTCGAACCTGCTGGCCTGGCTGACCCGGCGCGCCTCGGCCGCCGACGTGGCCAAACGGCTGGATCTGGCGGTGCGGCTGCTGGTCGGCGACGGCGAGGTGCCCAAGGTCTAAGCGGCGCGCCCGGGCCCGCGACGGCCGCCCGGGCGCTGCGGCGGGCGCGACACCCCGTGGGGCCGGCCGGTGCTCACCGTCGGTAGGGCCGCGGCAGCGGCATGCCGCGCTCGGCCAGCACGCCCCGGGCCATCGTCGGGTAGTCGGTGATGACCCCGTCGACCCCGGCGTCGAGCAGCGCCCGCAGCGCGGCGGGGTCGTTGACCGTCCACGGCAGCACGGCCAGCCCCAGGCGGTGGGCGCGGGCCACGAACTCGGCGTCGACCTGCTCGTGGGGCGGTGCGGCGACGTCGGCACCGATCCGGTGCGCCGCGGCCAGGGCGTCGGGCACCGCGGCGGGGTCGATGCCGGCCAGCCACGGCGAGCCGGGCCGGAAGGTCCGCGGCTCGAAGAGCGCCACCAACGGGATCGCCGGTTCTGCCGCACGCACCAGCGGCAGGGTCCGCCAGTCGAAGCTTTGGACGCTCACCCGATCGGTCACCCCGGCGGCGCGCACCGCCGCCAGGATCACCGCCACGGACTCGGCCGGGGCGCCGGCCGGGTCGTCGGGGGCCACCTTGGTCTCGATGTTGAAACGCACCGCGGCCCGGTACCGATCGACCAGCGCGAACACCTCCGGCAGGGTGGCCAGCCGGTTGGGCGTCACCACCTGCGCGCGCGGGAACTGCGCCTGCGGCAGGCCGCAGTCGAGGGTGCGCAGCTGCGCCAGGGACAACTGCGCCACCGCCCGACCCACGTACGGGTAGTCCGGGTCGCCGGGGCGCACCGGTGCGGTGTCGCGGCATTTCGTCGCCTCGATGACCGGGTCGTGCCAGACCAGCGGCGCCCGGTCGGCGGTGAGCACCACGTCCAGTTCCAGGGTGTCGACACCGAGTTCGACGGCGTGGGCGAACGCCGCCAGCGACTCCTCGGTGGTCTCGCCGCGGCCGCCGCGGTGGGCCTGCAGATCGAAGTCGGCACCGGCCGCACCGGCCGGCGCGGGGGCCCACAACGCCAGCGCGGCGGCCACCGCGGCCACCGCGCGCCGCGTCGGCGCGGCGCTCACCGGCGGCGCTGCCGGGCCACCTCGGCGAGCACCACCCCGGCGGCCACCGAGGCGTTGAGCGACTCGGCGGCGCCGACCATCGGGATCGACACCACCTGGTCGCAGGTCTGCCGCACCAGCCGGGAGAGCCCCTTGCCCTCGGCGCCGACGACCACCACCAGCGGCCCGGTGGCGTCCAGGTCGTCGACGGGGATGTCCCCGCCGGCGTCGAGGCCCACCACCTGCAGGCCGGCCCGCGCGTAGCCCACCAGGGTGCGGGTGAGGTTGGTGGCCCGCGCCACCGGGAGCCGGGCGGCCGCCCCGGCGCTGGTGCGCCACGCCACCGCGGTCACCGAGGCCGACCGCCGCTGCGGGATCACCACCCCGTCGCCGCCGAACGCGGCCGTCGAGCGCACGATCGCCCCCAGGTTGCGCGGATCGGAGATGTTGTCCAGCGCCACGATCAGCGGCGCGGTGCCGGCCTCGTCGGCGCCGGCGAGCAGATCGTCGGGGTGGGCGTAGTCGTACGGCGGCACCTGCAGCGCCACCCCCTGGTGCACCCCGTTGACGGTGATCTTGTCCAAGTCGGTGCGCGGCACCTCCAGGATCGCGATGCCCGAGTCGGCGGCGCGGCGCACGGTCTCGGTGAGCCGCTCGTCAGCCTCGGTGCCCAGCGCGACATACAGCGCGGTCGCCGGCACCCCGGCGCGCAGGCATTCCAGCACCGGGTTGCGGCCCAGCACCGTCTCGGTGTCGTCGCGGCGCCCGGCGCGGGACGCCCGGGCCGCGGCGGCCTTCTTGGCCTTCTTGGCGGCCGGATGGTAGGCCCGCTCCCGGGCCGGCGGGGTCGGTCCGCGGCCCTCCAGCCCGCGTCGGCGCACCCCGCCGGAGCCGACCGTGGGCCCCTTCTTGGTGCCGGGTTTGCGGACCGCGCCGCGGCGCCGCGAGTTGCCGGCCATGCCGCTACCCGCCCTGCCCGGCCAGCGACCACTGCGGGCCGTCGCCGGTGTCGGTGACGTCGATGCCGGCCGCGTTGAGCCGGTCGCGGATCTCGTCGGCCAGCGCCCAGTCGCGGTCGGCGCGGGCGGTCTCGCGGCGTTGCAGTTCGGCGCGGGCCAGCACGTCGACGGCGGCCAGCGCCGCCGCCGATTCACTGCGGGACTCCCAGCGCTCGTCGAGCGGGTCGCAGCCGAGGATGCCCAGCATCGCCCGGATCGCGCCCGCGTGGGCCAGCGCGGTGTCGGTCTCGCCGGCGTCGAGGGCCCGGTTGCCCTCGGCGCGGACGTGGTGGATCTCGGCCAACGCGGCCGGCACCGACAGGTCGTCGTCGAGGGCGGCGGCGAACCGCGGGGTCCACTGCCCGACCGCGACCGCCCCGGCCCGGCGGTGCACCCGGTGCAGGAAGTCCTCGAGGCCGCTGTAGGCCTTGGCGGCGTCGGTGAGCGCGGTCTCGGAGAACTCCAGCATCGACCGGTAGTGGGCGCTGCCCAGGTAGTAGCGCAGTTCGGCGGCGCGCACCCGGGAGAGCACCGCCGGCATCGCCAGCACGTTGCCCAGCGACTTGCTCATCTTCTCCCCGCCCATCGTGACCCAGCCGTTGTGCAGCCAGTACCGGGCGAAGCCGTCGCCGGCGGCGCGGCTCTGGGCGATCTCGTTCTCGTGGTGCGGGAAGATCAGATCCATGCCGCCGCAATGGATGTCGAACTGCGGCCCGAGATAGGCACGGGCCATCGCCGAGCACTCCAGATGCCAGCCGGGCCGGCCGCGCCCCCACGGCGTCGGCCAGGACGGCTCCCCGGGTTTGGCGCCCTTCCACAGGGTGAAGTCGCGCTGGTCGCGTTTGCCGGTGGCCACCCCTTCGCCCTGGTGCACGTCGTCGATGCGGTGCCCGGACAGCTGCCCGTAGTCGGGGTAGCTCGCCACGTCGAAGTAGACGTCGCCGGAGCCGGTGTAGGCGTGCCCGCCGGCGAGGAGGCGCTCGATGAGCTCGACCATCTCGGTGATGTGCCCGGTGGCGCGCGGCTCGGCCGACGGCGGTGCGACCCCCAGGGCGTCGTAGGCGGCGGTGAACGCCCGCTCGTGGGTGGCCGCCCACTCCCACCAGGGCCGTCCGGCGGCGGCGGCCTTGGTCAAGATCTTGTCGTCGATGTCGGTGACGTTGCGGATGAACGCCACGTCGTGGCCGCGCGCGGTGAGCCAGCGGCGCAGGATGTCGAAGGCCACCCCGCTGCGGACGTGGCCGATGTGCGGCACGCCCTGCACGGTGGCCCCGCACAGGTAGATCGAGACGTGCCCGGGCCGCAGCGGCTGGAAGTCGCGCACGGCACCGGTCGCCGTGTCATGAAGCCGGAGACGGGCGGGATCGGTCACGACGTGCCAGCTTACCGGGCTGGCATGCGCTATCGGCCGCCCACCACCAACGCGGTGGCGATCGCGGCCCTGCCCTCGCCGCGACCGGTGAGCCCCAGCCCGTCGGTGGTGGTCGCCGAGACCGCGACCGGGGCGCCCAGCAGGCCGGTCAGCACCCGCTGGGCCTCGTCGCGGCGCGGCCCGATCCTGGGGCGGTTGCCGATCACCTGGACCGCGGCGTTGCCGATCGCGAACCCGGCCTCGTCGAGTCGGCCGCGCACGTGGCGCAGCATGGCGGCCCCGGAGACCCCCCGCCAGCGGGGGTCGTCGACGCCGAACACCGCGCCGAGGTCGCCGAGCCCGGCCGCCGACAGCAGCGCGTCGCAGAGCGCGTGGGCGGCGACGTCGCCGTCGGAGTGCCCGGAGCAGCCGTCGACGTCGGCAAACAGCAGGCCCAAAAGCCAGCACGGGCGCCCCGGTGCGATCGGGTGCACGTCGCTGGCCAGGCCGACGCGCGGCAGCTTCGACACCGGGCTCACCGCTCCAGCAGGGCGCGGGCCAGCTTGAGATCCCACGGGTTGGTGATCTTGAACGCCAGCGGATCGCCGTCGACGACCTGCACCTGGCCGCCGATGTTCTCCACCATCGCGGCGTCGTCGGTGAACACGGTGTCCCCGGCCCGCTCGTTGGCGCGGGCCAGCAGGTCGGCGGTGAACCCCTGCGGGGTCTGCACCGACCGCAGCCCGGCCCGTTCCGGGGTGCCCAACACCACGCCGTTGGCGTCGACGGCCTTGATCGTGTCGACGACCGCCAGTCCCGGGATCACCGCCTCGTGCCCGGCCCGCAGGGCCTCGACCACCCGCACGATCAGCTCCGGCGGGGTCAGCGGGCGGGCGGCGTCGTGCACCAGCACGAACTGCGGGTCACCGGCGGCGGCCAGCGCCACCCGCACCGATTCGGTGCGGGTGGCGCCGCCGGCGACGACCTCCACCGGCACATCGGCACCGCCGAGGATGAGTTTCGCCTCGTCGGTGCGCCCGGCGGGCACCGCGATCACCACCCGGTCGATCACCCCGGACTTCTGCATCCCCACCACCGCGCGCTCGACCAGGGTGTGGCCGGCGAGCTGGAAGAACGCCTTGGGAACACCGGCCTTGAGGCGTTTACCCGCCCCGGCGGCCGGAACCACCGCAACCGTGCTCATCGATTCAGGATGCGGCGGCAAGCACCTCGTCGAGGATGGTCGCGGCCTTGGCGTCGTCGGTGTTCTCCGCCAACGCCAGCTCACCGACGAGGATCTGGCGCGCCTTGGCCAGCATCCGCTTCTCGCCCGCGGACAGGCCGCGCTCCTGGTCACGGCGCCACAGGTCACGCACCACCTCGGCGACCTTGTTCACATCGCCGGAGGCCAACTTCTCCAGGTTCGCCTTGTACCGGCGCGACCAGTTGGTCGGCTCCTCGGTGTGGGGGGCCCGCAGCACCTGGAAGACCTTGTCGAGGCCTTCCTGGCCGACCACATCGCGAACACCGACGTATTCGGCGTTCTCCGCGGGCACGCGGACGGTGAGGTCACCCTGGGCCACCTTGAGCACGAGGTACTCTTTCTGCTCGCCCTTGATGGTCCGGGTTTCAATCGCCTCGATCAGCGCGGCACCGTGGTGTGGATAGACAACCGTGTCTCCGACCTTAAAAATCATCTGAATTGAGCCCCTTTCGCTCCTCCATGCTAACACGGTGTTCTGACACACGTTGAACAACGGTGCAGGTCAGGGGCACATCACCCGGCGGCGGGGGGTTGACAACTCGGCCAATCCATGCACAGTCGGGGTTCACACCGGGCCCGCCGCGGGCGCGCGCGCCCCGTCGGGGCGCGGGTCGGCGGCGCACCGCAGCGGCCCGTTGGCGACCTCCGCTTCCGCGGACCGGCGCGCACCAACTACGCTGCAGGGTCGAGAGAATCCAGAACGCCACCGGGCGATCTGCAGCGCCGAGCAGGAGGCCATCCCGTGAAACCGACCACCCCCAGCCCGTCGGCCGTGTGTGCCCGGCCGGGCGCCTGCACACTGGCGTTGGCCACGCTGGCCGCCCTGGCCGCCCTGCTGACCGGCTGCGGGACCGGGCAGCACTCCCAGACCGCCGAGCAGGCGCCGGCGGTGGACGGTTCGGAGGCGACCACGAAGGATGTCGCGCTGCGCGACGTGCGCATCCAGGCCCAGCAGAGCGGCGACTTCCTGGAGCCGGGCACGAGCGTGGAGTTGGTGCTGGTCATCGCCAACAACTCGCTGGAGACCGCCGAGCACCTCGTCGACATCACCACCCCGATCGGCAAGGTGACGCTCTCGCCGAAGAAGCCGGAGGTTCCCGTGGGCGGCCGGCTGCTGATCGGCACCCCGGCGGGCCAGACCAACACGCCCAAGCAGGACGACGTCACCAACGCCAAGGCCACGATCGAGTTGAGCGAGCCGATCACCAACGGCCTCAACTACGACTTCAGCTTCGAGTTCGACAACGTGGGCACGGTCAAGCTGGCGGTGCCGGTCTCCGCCGGCCTGGAACCGCAGCCGATCCCGGCCGACTAGCGCGGCGCGCACGCCCGCGGCGGCACTGTCGGGGCGGGCCGATACGGTCATCGGGTGGCCAAGGCACGCTCGCAATTCCGCTGTTCGCGCTGTCAGCATGGCACCGCCAAGTGGGTGGGCCGCTGCCCGGACTGCGGCAGCTGGGGCAGCGTCGAGGAGGTGACGGTGCTCGCCGCCACCGGCGCCCGCGCCGCCGCGGCGCCGCGCCGCCCGGCGGTCTCGATCAGCGCCATCGAGCCCGACCCGACCTGGCATCACCCGACCGGCGTCGACGAACTGGACCGGGTGCTCGGCGGGGGTGCGGTGCCCGGCTCGGTGATCCTGCTCGCCGGCGACCCGGGTGTGGGCAAGTCGACGCTGCTGTTGCAGGCCGCCCACCGGTGGGCGGCCGGGGGCCGGCGGGCGCTGTATGTCTCCGGGGAGGAGACCGGCGGGCAGATCCGGATGCGCGCCGAACGCACCGGCTGCACCCACCCCGAGGTGTATCTGGCCGCCGACTGCGATCTGCAGACCATCCTGGGCCACCTCGACGCGGTGCAGCCCGGCCTGGCGATCGTCGACTCGGTGCAGACGGTCGCCGACGCCACCACCGACGGCGTGGCCGGCGGGGTCACCCAGGTGCGGGCGGTCACCGCGGCGCTGACCGCCGCGGCGAAATCCTCGGGCACCGCGCTGATCCTGGTCGGCCACGTCACCAAGGACGGCGCGATCGCCGGTCCGCGCTCGCTGGAGCACCTCGTCGACGTGGTGCTGCATTTCGAGGGTGACCGCAACGGGGCGCTGCGGATGGTGCGCGGGATCAAAAACCGGTTCGGCGCCGCCGAGGAGGTGGGCTGTTTCCTGCTGCACGAGGACGGCATCGAGGGCGTGGCCGACCCGTCGGGTCTCTTCCTCGACCAGCGCGGCAGCCCCGTGCCCGGGACCGCGATCACGGTGACGCTCGACGGCAAGCGCCCGCTGGTCGGCGAGGTGCAGGCGCTGTTGGCCCGGCCGTGCGGCGGGCCGCCGCGACGGGCGGTCAGCGGCATCGATCCGGCCCGCACCGCGATGATCACCGCGGTGCTCGACAAGCATGCCGGCCTGCCGATCGCCGCCAACGACATCTACCTGTCCACGGTCGGGGGGATGCGCCTGACCGACCCGTCGGCCGATCTGGCGGTCGCGATGGCGTTGGCCTCCGCGCTCGCCGAGCTGCCCCTGCCGCCCAGCGTGGTGATGATCGGCGAGGTCGGGCTCGCCGGTGACCTGCGGCCGGTCGCCGGGATGGCGCGGCGCCTCGCCGAGGCCGCCCGGCTCGGGTTCGACACCGCGTTGGCCCCGCCGGGGCGCGGGGCCGGCAAGGTCCCGGCCGGCCTGCGGGTCCGCGAGGCCGCCGACATCGTCACCGCGCTGCGCCATCTGAGCGACCTCGCGCAGCGCCGCCCCCGGCCTGCCCCGCTGCGCCTGGTGGATCGGCCGCCACCGGCCGGCGGCGCCGAGGAGAATGATCCCTCATGAGCGCCGAGACGTCATCGCCGCTGCGCGAGGTGGTGGCCCGGCTGGCGCCGGGCACCGCCCTGCGCGACGGGCTGGAACGCATCCTGCGCGGGCGCACCGGGGCGATCATCGTGCTCGGCCACGACGACGGGGTCGAGGCGGTCTGCGACGGCGGGTTCTCCCTCGACGTCCGCTACGCGCCCACCCGGCTGCGGGAGCTGGCGAAGATGGACGGCGCGGTGGTGTTGTCCACCGACGGCGCCCGCATCCTGCGCGCCAATGTGCAGCTGGTGCCCGATCCGTCGATCCCCACCGACGAGTCCGGAACCCGGCACCGGTCGGCGGAGCGCACCGCGGTGCAGACCGGGTTGCCGGTGGTGTCGGTGAGCCATTCGATGAACATCGTCACCGTCTACGCCGGCGGCGAGCGCCACGTGCTCACCGATTCGGCGACGATCCTGTCGCGCGCCAACCAGGCGATCGCGACCCTGGAGCGGTTCCGGTCCCGGCTCGACGAGGTCAGCCGGCAGCTCTCCGGGGCCGAGATCGAGGATTTCGCGACCCTGCGGGACGCGATGACCGTGGTGCAGCGCCTGGAGCTGGTCCGACGGATCGGTCTGGAGATCGACTACGACGTGGTGGAGCTGGGCACCGACGGCCGGCAGCTGCGCCTGCAGCTCGAGGAGCTGATGGGCGACAACGAGTCGGCGCGGGAGTTGATCGTGCGCGACTACCACGCCAACCCGGAGCCGCTGAGCCGGGCGCAGGTGGCCACCGTGCTCGACGAACTCGACGCGCTCAGCGACAGTGAGCTGCTGGACTTCACGGTGCTCGCCCGGGTGTTCGGCTACCCGTCCACCGACGCGGCCCAGGATTCGGCGGTGAGCCCGCGCGGCTACCGGGCGATGGCCGGGATCCCCCGGCTGCAGTTCGCCCACGCCGACCTGCTGGTGCGCGCTTTCGGCTCACTGCAGGGCCTGCTGGCGGCCAGCGCCACCGATCTGCAGTCGGTGGAGGGCATCGGGGCGATGTGGGCCCGCCACGTGCGCGAGGGGCTCTCCCAGTTGGCCGAGTCGACGATCACCGACCGGCCCGGTTAACCGCCGGGCAGGTGGGGCACCTCCGGGGCCGGCCCGGGCGGCGGCCCGGTCGGCTGCTCGCCGGGCTGCTGTTCGGACGGCTCCTGCGGAGCGGGCTGTTGCGGCTGCTCCTGCTGCGGGGCCGGGTTCTCCGCACCCGCCTCGGCCAACACGAACGGCACCGCCGCCGACCGCAGATTGCCCAACTGCACCACCAGGTTGTAGGTGCCCGGTCCGATCGGCTCGCGCGGCAGCGGGCACTGCGGCTGCGAGCCGGTTCCGGTCCAGGTCACGTTGGTGACCACCTGCTCACCGGGGGAGAAATCCTTCACCAGGGTCTCGTTGGACGGCGCGCAGTCGAGGTTGGACCAGAGCCGCTGGTTGTCCAGCGAGTACACGTAGGCGGCCAACACCGCCGCACCCACGTCACGTTTACAGGTGACCAGGCCGATGTTGGTGACCACCATGGTGAACTTCGGTTGCTCCCCGACGGTGTAGCGCGGTTGGCTGCTCAGCCCCTTGACCGCCAGCGCCGAATCCGGGCAGTCGTCGCCGTCCTTGAGCACCGGCGGTGGCTGCACCGACGCGGTCGGGGTGGGCGCCGGCGGGGCGCTCTCCGAGGCGGGCGGCACCACCGGGGTCTTGCCCTCCGGCTCGGTATCGGGCTGCTCGGTGCCGGCCGCGCCCTCGGGGTGGTCCGACGAATCCGAGCCGCCGTGCATGATCGCGAACACGATCGCGACCACCACGGCGAGAACCGCCGCCGCGATACCGAGCGCCAGCCCCCGGCGCCGCCAGTAAATCTTCGGTGGTAGCGGGCCCTGCGGTTCCAAATCCAACACCTCATCACGGTAAGCCCAGGTCAGCACAACACGTCCGATCGCTCTCGGCGTGTCGCAACCTCACCGTGACCTCGAAGCGCTAGCGCGAGGACCGCCGTCGGTGCCGACCCGGGGCCGACGGCGGCCCGCCGCACCCCGCCAGACGCCGCCAGAGGCCCCTAAACGCACCTAGACACCCCTAGACACCGATGTCGCCGAGGTGATCGCGCAGTTCCACCGCCCCGTCGGCGAGGTGATAGGTGGCGCCGACGATCGCCAGCACGCCCTCGTCGAGCCGGTCGGCGATGACCGGGCAGCGCTCCCGCAACTGCACCACGGTCTCGTTGACGTGGCGGGCCTCCAATTCGTCGATGCTGTTGAGCCCCTCGCGGCGGCCCAGCAGGATCGAACTGGTCACGGGCTCGACCACGTCGCGCAGATAGCCGCCGGGGATGACCCCGTCGTCGAGCGCGGAACGGGCCGCCTTGACCGCGCCGCAGCTGTCGTGACCGAGCACGACGATCAGCGGCACGTCGAGCACGGTCACCGCGAACTCGATCGATCCGAGCACGGCGGCGTCGATGACGTGGCCCGCGGTGCGCACCACGAACATGTCGCCGAGCCCCTGGTCGAAGATGATCTCCGCGGCGACCCGGCTGTCTCCGCAGCCGAACACCACCGCGATCGGGGCCTGCCCGTCGGCGAGGCTGGCCCGCCGCTCGATGCTCTGGCTGGGGTGGTCGGGGGTGCCGGCGACGAACCGCTGGTTACCCTCGGTGAGTGCCTTCCACGCGGACTGCGGGTTCGAATGCGGCATGGCCGATATTCTGCCCTGCCCCCGCGCGCTGCCGCCACACCGGTGCCGCGGTATGACGATCCCGGCCGCCGAACTGCTCGACTGGTACGCACGCTCGGGCCGCGACCTGCCGTGGCGGGATCCGGCGCTGAGCGCCTGGCAGATCCTGGTCAGCGAGTTCATGCTGCAACAGACCCCGGTGGCGCGGGTGCTGCCGGTCTGGACGTCGTGGGTGGCCCGGTGGCCGACCCCGTCGGCGACCGCGGCGGCCAGTGCCGCCGACGCGGTGCGGGCCTGGGGCAAGCTGGGTTATCCGCGCCGCGCCACCCGGTTGCACGCGTGCGCGCGGGTCATCGCCGACGAGCACGCCGACGTGGTGCCCCGCGACGTGGACACGCTGCTCACCCTGCCGGGGGTGGGTGCCTACACCGCGCGGGCGGTGGCGTGTTTCGCCTACGGCCAACCCGTTCCGGTGGTCGACACCAATGTGCGCCGGGTCGTCGCCCGGGCGGTGCGCGGGGTCGCCGAGGCCGGGTCGCCGGCCGCCGTGCGCGACCACGCCGAGGTCGCCGCGCTGCTGCCCGACGACGCGCGGGCACCGCGGTTCTCCGCGGCGTTGATGGAGCTCGGCGCCACCGTGTGCACCGCCCGCGGGCCGCGCTGCGCGGTGTGCCCGTTGTCGCGCTGCGCCTGGCGTGAACGCGGCTATCCGGCCGCGGCGACACCGCCGCGGCGCGCCCAGCGCTACGCCGGCACCGACCGACAGGTCCGCGGGCGCCTGCTGGATGTGTTGCGCGCCAGCGCGTCCCCGGTCCGCCAACACGATCTGGACCTGGCCTGGCCGGACGACGAGGTGCAGCGCAACCGGGCGTTGTCCTCGCTTCTGAGAGACGGGTTGGTGCAGCGCACCGGCGACGGCCGGTTCGCACTGCCCGGGGAGGGCTAGAGCCGTCAGCGACGTCCATGGTGGGCGCGCAGAAACCCCTCGACCGCCTCGGCGTAGCACCGCGGCGCCTCGTCGTGAATCAGGTGACCGACCTCGGGAACCGAGAGATAGCGGCGCTGCTGCCCGATGTCGGCCATGGCGCGCATCTGCCCCGGCGGGGTGACCGAGTTGCCGGCCTCCAGCAGCAGCGCCGGTACGCCGACGGCCCGCCACTGCGCCCAGTAGTCGCGCCGACTCCACTGCGCGGCGATCTCGATCCAGCGCTGCGGGTGGCCGTGCAGCCGCCACCCGGTTTCGGTGCGGTCGAAGGCCGCCAGGAAATACTCTCCGGCGACCGGCCCGAACTCGGCGTAGACCTGCTCGGCGGCATCGAATTCCACCGGGAGGTTGCGCAGCCACGGCTCCCACGGCCCGGTGGTGCGGCCCCGGAAATCCGGCGCCATGTCCTCGACGACCAGCGCGGTGACCAGCTCGGGCCGCGCGGCGGCCAGACACCAGGAGTGCAACGCGCCCATGGAGTGACCGACCAGGGTGGCCGGCCTGCCCAGCGGGGTGAGCGCGGCGGCCAGGTCGGCGACGAACCGGTCGGTGTCGATCGGGTGCGGGTCGGCGACGTCGCGGCCGCGGTGCCAGGGGGCGTCATAGGTGTAGACCGCGCCGAAGGCCGACAGCCACGGCCACTGGCGCGACCAGGTGGCACCGCGGCCCATCAGCCCGTGCACCAGCACCAGCGGGGCGCCGCTCCCGCCGCGGTAGGTCAACAACTCGGTCCCGATACCCATGTGGCCAGTCTCGCGTGCCCACCGGAGCGCCCGTGCGGGCACGGTAGCCTTGCGGCATGCCAGTGGTGAAAATCAACGCTATCGATGTTCCCCCCGGCGCGGGGCCCGAGTTGGAGAAGCGGTTCGCCCAGCGCGCCCACACGGTGGAGACCTCACCCGGCTTCCTGGGTTTTCAACTGCTGCGCCCCACCCGCGGGGAGGACCGCTATTTCGTGGTCACCCACTGGGAGTCCGATGAGGCGTTCCAGGCCTGGGCGAGCGGCCGGGCCGCCGAGGCCCACAACAGCGACCGGTCCGCGGTGGCGACCGGCGCCTCCCTGCTGGAGTTCGAGGTGGTCCTCGACGTCGCCCCAGCCGGTGCCCAGGGTTAGGCGCCTGGGGGCCGGGCGCCCGGGCGCGGCGGCACTGGCCGTCGCGGTGAGCGCCGCCCTGCTCGGCGGCTGCACCTCGCCGGCCACCCCGTCGCCGGGCGTGGGCCGGCCCGACGCGCAGGTCAACACCCACACCCCGCCGGGGCTGCGCGCGCAGCAGACCCTGGACATGCTCAACTCCGACTGGCCGATCGGGCCGGAGTCGGTGGCCACGCTGGCCACCGGCGAGAAGGTCGACGAGGTGGTCGAGCGGCTGGACTCGCTGTGGTGGGACCGGCCCTACACCGTCGACGACGTCGAGGTGCGCGCCAGCAGCGCCACGTTGCATCTGCGCGCCTCCTACGGCGCCCGCCAGGACGTCGAGTTGCGGGTCGGCGACGACGGACTGGTGCGCCAGTTCGAGATCACCACCCACAAGCCGCGGGTCGACTCGTTCGCCGACGTCGACGCGGTGCTCGCCGACACCGGTGCGCGCTACTCCTATCAGGCCGCCAAGGTCGTCGACGGCCGCTGCGAACCGGTCGCCGGCGCCAACACGGGCGAATCCCTGCCGCTGGCTTCGATTTTCAAGCTGTACGTCCTCTACGCGGTCGCCTCCGCGGTCAAGGCGGGCAGCGTGTCCTGGGATGACCCGTTGACGATCACCCACCGGTCCAAGGCGGTCGGCTCCTCGGGGTTCCAGGAGTTGCCGACCGGTGCGCAGGTGACGGTGCGCACCGCCGCAGAGAAGATGATCGCCACCAGCGACAACATGGCCACCGACCTGCTCATCGACCGGGTCGGCACCGGCGCGGTGGAGCAGGCCCTGGTCGACACCGGCCACCACGACCCGGCCAGCATGACGCCGTTTCCGACCATGTACGAACTGTTCTCGGTCGGCTGGGGGCAACCGGATCTGCGTGAGCAGTGGCGCAACGCCAACGCGGCGCGTCGTGCCGAACTGCTCCAGCAGGCGAATTCGCGCCCCTACCAACCCGATCCGGTGCGCGCGCACACCCCGGCGTCGAAATTCGGCGCCGAATGGTACGGCAGCGCCGAAGACATCTGCCGGGTGCACGTCGCCCTGCAGCAGGGCGCGGTCGGCGCGGCCGCGCCGGTCACCAAGATCATGTCCGCGGTCGCCGGGATCAAACTCAACCGCAACGACTGGCCGTACATCGGCGCGAAAGCCGGTGGGCTGCCCGGGGATCTGACGTTCAGCTGGTACGCCGTCGACAGCGCCGGACAGCCCTGGGTGGTCAGCTTCCAGCTGAACTGGCCGCGCGACCACGGGCCGCTGGTGGCTGGCTGGGTCATCCAGATCGCCCGACAGGTCTTCGGGATGCTGCCGCGGCAGCGCTGACCGACCCGGGCCCCGGGCCGGGTCTACTCCGAGGTGGCCTTCGCCAGGTCGGCGTCGGTGGGCTCGGACGGTTTGGCGGTCCCGGTGAAGGTGAACACCGCGTCCTCCCCGGAGCTCTCGCCGTCCCAGTTGTCCACGTCGACGGTGACCAATTGCCCGGGCCCGATCTCTTCGAACAGGATCTTCTCCGAGAGCTGGTCTTCGATCTCACGCTGGATGGTGCGCCGCAGCGGCCGGGCCCCGAGCACCGGGTCGAAGCCGCGCTTGGCCAGCAGCGAGCGGGCCCGGTCGGTGAGCTCCACGGCCATGTCCTTGGCCTTGAGCTGGGTGGCGACCCGGCCGATCAGCAGGTCCACCATCTGGATGATCTCCTCGCGGGTCAACTGGTGGAACACGATGATGTCGTCGATCCGGTTGAGGAACTCCGGGCGGAAGTGCTTCTTGAGTTCGTCGTTGACCTTCAGCTTCATCCGCTCGTAGTTGTTCTCCCCGCCGCCCTGGGCGAAGCCCAGGCCGACCGCCTTGGAGATGTCGGAGGTCCCCAGGTTGGAGGTGAAGATCAACACGGTGTTCTTGAAGTCCACGGTGCGGCCCTGCCCGTCGGTGAGCCGACCGTCCTCGAGCACCTGCAGCAGGCTGTTGTAGATCTCCTGGTGCGCCTTCTCGATCTCGTCGAACAGCACCACCGAGAACGGCTTGCGCCGCACCTTCTCGGTGAGCTGGCCGCCCTCCTCGTAGCCGACGTAGCCGGGAGGGGCGCCGAACAGCCGCGAGGCGGTGAACCGGTCGTGGAACTCGCCCATGTCGATCTGGATGAGCGCGTCGTCGTCGCCGAACAGGAACTCCGCCAGCGCCTTGGACAGCTCGGTCTTGCCGACGCCGGACGGGCCGGCGAAGATGAACGAGCCGGACGGCCGTTTCGGGTCCTTGAGCCCGGCGCGGGTGCGCCGGATCGCCTTGGACACGGCATTGACCGCGTCGTCCTGGCCGATGATCCGCTTGTGCAGTTCGTCTTCCATCCGCAACAGCCGGGTGGTCTCGGCCTCGGTGAGCTTGAACACCGGGATCCCGGTCCAGTTGCCCAGCACCTCGGCGATCTGTTCGTCGTCGACCTCGGCGACCACGTCGAGATCCCCGGAGCGCCACTGTTTCTCGCGCTCACCGCGCTGGGCGACCAGTTGCTTCTCCTGGTCACGCAGGCTGGCGGCCTTCTCGAAGTCCTGGGCGTCGATCGCCGATTCCTTCTCCCGGCGCACGTCGGCGATCTTCTCGTCGAACTCCCGCAGGTCCGGCGGCGCGGTCATCCGGCGGATCCGCATCCGCGCGCCCGCCTCGTCGATCAGGTCGATCGCCTTGTCCGGCAGGAACCGATCGTTGATGTAGCGGTCGGCCAACGTCGCCGCGGCCACCAGCGCCGGGTCGGTGATCGACACCCGGTGATGGGCCTCGTAGCGGTCCCGCAGGCCCTTGAGAATCTCGATGGTGTGCTCCACCGACGGCTCGCCGACCTGCACCGGCTGGAACCGGCGCTCCAGCGCGGCGTCCTTCTCGATGTACTTGCGGTACTCATCGAGGGTCGTCGCACCGATCGTCTGCAGCTCCCCGCGGGCCAGCTTGGGTTTGAGGATGCTGGCGGCGTCGATCGCCCCCTCGGCGGCGCCGGCGCCGACCAGCGTGTGCAGCTCATCGATGAACAAGATGATGTCGCCGCGGGTGTTGATCTCCTTGAGCACCTTCTTCAGGCGTTCCTCGAAGTCACCGCGGTAGCGGCTGCCGGCCACCAACGATCCCAGGTCCAGGGTGTAGAGCTGCTTGTCCTTGAGCGTCTCGGGCACCTCGCCGTTGACGATGGCCTGCGCGAGGCCCTCGACCACGGCGGTCTTGCCGACCCCGGGCTCGCCGATGAGCACCGGGTTGTTCTTGGTGCGCCGGGAGAGCACCTGCATGACCCGCTCGATCTCCTTCTCCCGGCCGATGACCGGGTCGAGCTTGCCGTCGGCGGCGGCGGCGGTCAGGTTGCGGCCGAACTGGTCGAGCACCAGCGAGGTGGACGGGGAGCCGGACTCCCCGCCGCGCCCGCCGGTGCCGGCCTCGGCGGTCTCCTTGCCCTGATAGCCCGAGAGCAGCTGGATGACCTGCTGGCGCACCCGGGTCAGCTCGGCGCCGAGCTTGACCAGCACCTGGGCGGCCACCCCCTCGCCCTCGCGGATCAGACCCAGCAGGATGTGCTCGGTGCCGATGTAGTTGTGGCCGAGTTGCAGCGCCTCGCGCAGGCTCAGCTCCAGCACCTTCTTGGCGCGCGGGGTGAACGGGATGTGCCCGGACGGTGCCTGCTGGCCCTGGCCGATGATCTCCTCGACCTGGCTGCGCACCCCCTCCAGGGAGATCCCCAGCGACTCCAGCGACTTGGCGGCGACCCCTTCACCCTCGTGGATCAGACCCAACAGGATGTGCTCGGTGCCGATGTAATTGTGGTTGAGCATCCGGGCCTCTTCTTGGGCCAAGACCACAACCCGACGTGCCCGGTCGGTGAATCTCTCGAACATCGGTGGTTACCTGCTCTCCCTACATTTAGGTACGACGGTCGGCATGCGCACCTGCCGTCCACTGTAGTGGCGGCGGGCCCGGCTTCCTACCGCACGGTGCCCGGCGAGGGCACGCGCACCGTCGGCGCCGACCGGCGGGGCCCCAGTGCGGCCCCGGTCACGTGCGCCGGTGACCTGCCCCTGACGTGCCCAGCCACCCGCAAGCAACGCGGCGGGCGGGCCGACCCTTCCCGACTCCGCCCACCGATCGGTTCGCCACCAGCGAAAACCCGCCCGCGGCGGGCGGGACTCAACTCGCCGCGTGAAACGCCTCGATCACCTCGGCGGGGATGCGCCCGCGCGTCGAGACGTTGTGGCCGTTGCGGCGCGCCCATTCCCGGATCGCCGCACTCTGCTCGCGATCGATCGCGCCGCGGCGACCGCTGGCCGACCGACCGCGGCGGCGTCCGCCGACCCGGCGGGCCGATTCGATCCATTTCTGCAGATCACCGCGCAGCTTCTCGGCATTCTTGGTCGACAGATCGATCTCATACGAGACCCCGTCCAAACCGAATTCGACCGTCTCGTCGGCGGTGGCCGCGCCGTCTAAATCGTCGACCAGGGTCACCGTAACCTTTTTCGCCATCAGCGCACACAATCCCTTCGTCATACCCCCGGGCGTTTAAACACCGTCATGGTGTTGTCCCGAAAGGATAGCGCATTGAGAAATGCTCGATCGCGGGGCGCATTCAATTCCCGTGGCGGCGAACAATCGGAAACAATACCGTCTCTCGAATTGACAATCCCGTTAATACCATCAGCAGTCGGTCAATACCCATTCCGGTGCCGGTACACGGCGGCATCGCATACTCGATGGCGGCGAGGAAATCCTCGTCGAGCGCCATCGCCTCGTCGTCGCCGGCGGCGGCCGCCCGGGCCTGCGCGACGAACCGCTCGCGCTGCACGACCGGGTCGATCAACTCCGAATACCCGGTGGCGAGCTCGAATCCGCGCAGGTACAGGTCCCATTTCTCGGTCACGCCGGGCTTGCTGCGGTGCTGGCGGGTCAGCGGCGTGGTCTCCACCGGGAAGTCGCGCACAAAGGTCGGGGCGCTCAACGTGGAGCCCACGGTGTGTTCCCAGAGTTCCTCGATGAGCTTTCCGTGCCCGAAACCCCGGTCGGTGGGAATTTCGACCCCGAGGCGATCGGCGATTTCCCACAGTGTTGCCGCCGGGGTCTCCGGTGTGATCTCCTCGCCGAGGGCCTCCGACAGCGACGGATACATTTCGATCGACGCCCATTCGCCGTCGATGTCATAGGTGCTGCCGTCGGGAAGGGGCACTTGGCGGGTCCCGATCGCCTCGTCGGCGACCTCTTGAACGAGTTCTCGGGTGGTGCGCGCCGAATCGTCGTAGGTGCCGTAGGCCTGATACGTTTCCAGCATCGAAAATTCCGGTGAATGAGTGGAATCGACTCCTTCATTTCGGAACACCCGATTCAGTTCGAAGACTTTGTCGAATCCGCCGACGACGCAGCGTTTCAAGAACAGCTCCGGCGCGATCCGCAGATACAGCTCGGTGTCCAGGGCGTTGGAGTGGGTGACGAACGGCCGCGCCGCCGCACCGCCGGCGAGCACCTGCAGCATCGGGGTCTCGACCTCGTCGAAGCCGCGGCGTTCCAGCGCGTGGCGCAGCGCGCGCACCACCGCGATGCGCTGGCGGGCGACGCTACGGGCCTGCGGCCGCACGATCAGGTCGACGTAGCGCTGCCGGACCCGCAGCTCCTCGCTCATGTCCTTGTGGGTGACCGGCAGCGGCCGCAGCGCCTTCGACGCCATCTGCCAGGAGTCGGCGAGCACCGACAGCTCGCCGCGCCGGGAGCTGATCACCTCGCCGGAGACGAACACGATGTCGCCGAGGTCGACGTCGGACTTCCAGCGGTCGAGCTCGGTCCGGCCGACCCCGGCCAGGCTGATCATCGCCTGCAACTGGGTGCCGTCGCCCTCCTGCAGGGTGGCGAAGCAGAGTTTGCCCGCGTTGCGGGAGAACACCACCCGCCCGGCCACCCCGACGTGCTCGCCGGTGGCGGTGTCGACCGGCAGGTCGGGATGGGCGGCGCGGACCTCGGCCAGCGTGTGGGTGCGCCCCACCTCGACCGGGTAGGGGTCGCGGCCGTCGGCGAGCAGACGTTCCCGTTTGGCCCGCCGGATCCGGAACTGCTCGGGAACCGCGGCGGGGTCGGCGGGGGCAAGGTCGGCGGGGGCATCGTCGGAGGTCACGGCCCGCCAGCTTACTCAGGGCGTCCCGCCGCGTCGGTGCCCGCTCGCCGCGGCGCGCGTAACCTGCGGACAAGCCCCGCCGGCGGGGATCGCAGCCACCGAGGAGACACCATGGCACCACCGTCATCGCCGTCCACACCGGGTGCGGGCGCGGCGCTGCCGCCCGCGGTGCGCCGAACCCTGGGGCTGCTCGCCGACCCGCCGAGCAGCCCGACGCTCACCGACGGCTATCTGGATCTGCTCCGGCCCACACTCGAGGCGGTCGGCGCCGACGACCGGCCCACCCCGGCGCGCAACGCCGGAGCGATTCAGGCGGTGTGGGCCTCGACGGTCGGCTCGGCGCTCTACGACGTCGCCCAGGCCGCGGCGCGCCGGCTGCTCGCGTCGTGGCAGCAGCCCAGCGCCTGGCTGGATCTCCAGCCCGGCCAGGTCGTGCTCGACGTCGGCTGCGGGCCCGGGTCGATCACCCCGGCGCTGGGCCGGGCGGTCTGGCCCGACGGGCTGGCGCTGGGCGTGGATGTCTCCGCCCCGATGCTCGCCCGCGCCGCCGCGGCCAGCACCGGGGCGCAGACCGCGTATGTGCGCGCCGACGCCCAGCGGCTGCCGCTGCGCGAGGCCACCGTCGACGCGGTCGTCTCGATCGCGGCGTTGCAGCTGGTGCCCGTGCCGGCGGCCGCGCTCGCCGAGATGCACCGGGTGCTGCGCCCGGGCGGGCGGGCCGCGGTGATGGTGCCCACCGCCGGACGTGCGGTGCGGCTGTGGCGGCTGCTGCCGGCGTTCGGGGCGCACGGCTTCGACGAGGACGAGCTCGGCGACACCGTCGAGGGTCTCGGTTTCACCGGTGTGCGGGTGAGCAGCAACGGCACCATCCAGTGGGTGCGCGCGATCCGCGAATAGCGCGCTCCGCGAGTAGCGCGCTCAGCGGGCGGTGTTCAGCCCGCGGCGCTGGCCGTCGCGGTTGCGGTCGAACACCAGATGCAGCCCGTGCAACGTCAGATCGGGTTCACAGTGGTCGACGGTGTGCAACTCCGGCAGCAGCAGCGGCGCGGTGTGCCCGGTGGCCACGACCGCGACCTCGCCGCCGGCGAACCCGTCGATGTCGGTGCGGATTTGGCCCACCAGGCCGTCGACGAGGCCGGCGAACCCGAACACCGCCCCGGACTGCATGCATTCGACGGTGTTCTTGCCGATCACCGAACGGGGCCGGGTCAGCTCCACCCGCCGCAGCCCGGCCGAGCGCGCGGCCGCGGCGTCGGAGGACACCTGCACACCCGGGGCGATCGCCCCGCCGAGAAACTCGCCCTTGGCGGAGACGGCGTCGACGCAGATCGCCGAGCCGAAGTCGACGACGATCGCCGCGGTGCCGAACCGCCGGTAGGCGGCCAGACAGTTGACGATCCGGTCGGCCCCGACCTCCTTGGGGTTGTCCACCAGCAGCGGGATCCCGGTGCGCACCCCGGGTTCGATGAGCACCTGCGGCACCGACGCCCAGTACTGGTCGAGCATGATCCGCACCTCGTGCAGCACCGACGGCACCGTCGACAGCGCCGCGGCCCCGGTCAGCCGCTCGGCGTCGTCGCCGATGAGACCGTCGAGGGTCAACGCCAGTTCGTCGGCGGTGATCTCGGCCTCGGTGCGGATCCGCCAGCGCTGCACCACCCGGGCGTGGTCGCCGGCGCCGGTCACCAACCCCACCACGGTGTGGGTGTTGCGCACGTCGATCGCGAGCAGCACGGCTAGTGCGCGCTCATCCGCGGGGAGAGCAACTCGGCGGCCCCCGGCAGGTCCAACTCGGGCACGAAGGCCGGATCCGCGCCGAGGTCGGCCGGCGTGTTGGTCGCATCGACGAACACCACCCGCGGTCGGTAGCTGCGGGCCTCGGCGTCGTCCATGGTGGCGTAGGCGATCAGGATGACCAGGTCCCCCGGGTGCACCAGGTGCGCGGCGGCACCGTTGATGCCGATCACCCCGCTGCCGCGCTCGCCGGTGATGGCGTAGGTGACCAGCCGCGCGCCGTTGTCGATGTCGACGATCGTGACCTGCTCACCTTCGAGCAGGTCGGCGGCGTCCATGAGATCGGCGTCGATCGTCACCGACCCGACGTAGTGCAGGTCGGCCTGGGTGACGGTGGCGCGGTGAATCTTCGATTTCAGCATCGTGCGTAACATGTTTTCCTCCAACGTTTCTGCGGTTACTCGACAGATCCGGCGCCGAGTTCGACGGCGACGTTGTCCAGGAGTCGGGTGGGACCCAACCGTGCGGCCACCAACAGCCGGGCCGGGCCGTGCCGCGGCGGTGGCCCCAGCATCCGGTCGCGCACCACCAGGTAGTCGACGTCGATCACCGGACGTGCGGCCAGCACCGCGGCCGCGGCGGCCTCGACCGCCGTGCCGCCGTCGCCGCCGGCGGCACGGCCGGCGGCCAGCGCCGCCGACAGCGTGACCGCCAGCTCACGCTGTTCGGCGTCGAGGTAACGGTTGCGCGACGACATCGCCAGCCCGTCGGCCTCCCGCACGGTCGGCACCCCGACGATCTCGGTGGCGACGTTGAGGTCGGTGACCATCTGGCGCACCAGCACCAGCTGCTGATAGTCCTTCTCCCCGAAGAACACCCGGTCCGGGCCGACGATCTGGATCAGCTTGAGCACCACGGTCAGCATCCCGGCGAAGTGCCCCGGGCGCGCCGCGCCCTCCAGCTGCGCGCCCAGGGCGCCCGGATGCACCGTGGTGCGCAGGCCGTGCGGGTACATCGCGGCGGCGGTCGGGGCGAACGCGGCGTCGACCCCGGCGCCGCGCAGCACCGCCAGGTCGTGGTCGAGGGTGCGCGGATAACCGTCGAGGTCTTCGCCGGGCCCGAACTGCAGCGGGTTGACGAAGATCGACACCACGACCACCGCGCCGGGCACCCGGGCGGCGGCCCGCACCAGCGCCAGGTGCCCGTCGTGCAACGCGCCCATGGTGGGCACCAGCATCACCCGCCGGCCGGTGGCCCGCAGCGCCCGGCAGACCGCGGCGACCTCGGCGACCTCGGTGTAGACGTCGAGCTCACCGGCGGTGAAGGCCGGGGCGGGCGCCGTGCTCACGGGGCGAGCACCGCAAACATCGCCTCGTCGGCGCCGGCGCGCTGCGCGGTGCGCAACGCCGCGGCCCGGTACGCCTCGGCCAGCGCGGCGTCGCTCTCGGCGATCGCGGCACGGTGGGCGGCGACCGCGTCGGCGTCGCCGCGGGCGACCGGGCCGGTCAGGGCGGCCTGGCCGCGCTGCAGGGTGTTCTCCAGCGCGGCGCGCGCCAGCGGCCCGACCACCCGTTCGGCGAGCCCGCCGGGGGCGTCGTCGACGAGGTGCTGGCCGAGCAACTCGGTGCCGGCCAGCGCGGTGCGCAGCATCGCCACCGCGTCGGCGACGACGGTGACCAGGTGGTTTCCCGCATGCGCCAGCGCCGCGTGGTACAGGGTGCGGGCGTGCTCGGGGACCCGCACCGGCTCCCCGCCGATCTCGATCACCAGCGCCTGCGCGATCGCGTAGCCGATCTCGTCGCCGGCGGTGATCCCGAAACAGGTGTCGGGCAGCCGGACGAGATCCTCGTCGGCACCGGTGAACGTCATCGCCGGGTGCACGGCCAGCGGGGTGCAGCCGAGGGCGGTCAACGGCGCCAGCACCCCCACGCCGTGCGCCCCGGAGGTGTGCGCCACGATCGTGCCGGCGCGCACCGCCGCGGTGGCCGCCAGCCCGGCGACCAGCGCGGTCAGTTCGCTGTCGGGCACGGCGAGGATCAGCAGCTCGGCCGCCGCGGCCACCTCCGGCACCGGCCGCACCGGGGTGTCGGGCAGCCGGGTGCGGGCCCGACGCCGCGACTCCGCGGAGATCGCGGCCACCGCCACCACCACATGGTCGGCGCCCTCGAGGGCGGCCCCCAGGGCGGTCCCCACCCGACCAGCGGAGATGACACCCACTTGGAGCCGCGCCGGGCGCAGACCGTCGAACTGCATCATCGCAGACGACCCTCACAAGTCCTGTCGGTTCGTTCCAGTCCCGCACTGCGGGTACCGGACGGTCACCGCAGATTTTAGCGCGGCCGTCGAACCGGGTCTGCGCTCAGTCCTCCTTGCGCCGCCGCCGGCCCCCGCCGCCGGTGGGGCTGACCTGGAATCGGGCCAGCAGATCGGCGACCGACTGCCCTTCGCTGCGCCGGCTCGCCGGTTCGGCGGGTTCCTCGTCGCCGCGGTGGCGGGCGGCCGGTTCGGGCCGCGTCGGCATCGGCGGCACATACGGCGGCGCGCCCCGGTGGGCCGGACCCTCACCGCCGTGGTGGTCCTCGAAACGCCAGCCCGGCTCCGGCGCGGGGCGCGCGTGCGCCGGCGGGCCCTCGGGGGCCGGGGGCGCCGGCGGGGGCCGCCCCGGCGCGCCGGCGGGGGCCGACGGCGCGTAGTGGCGACCGGTGCGCGGCTCGGGGGCCGGCGGCTCCTCGGTGGGCGCCCAGTGGCTGCCCGGGGCGCCCGGCGGTATCCACTGCCCCTCGGCCGGGACCGGCTGCCAGTCCGGGCCGGCCGGCGGCGGGTACCAGGCACCGGCGCCCGCGGCGGGCGCCGGCGGCGCCGCGCGCAGCGGGCCGGTGTCCCACGGGCGGTGCGCCGGCGGCGGTTCGGCTGCCGGCGGCGGTGTCGGCCACGCGGCCGGCTCGGGCCGCGGCGGGGGCGGGGGCGGTTCGGCGCTCTCGGCGCGACGGCGGTGGCTGCCGCCCGCGGGGGCCCCGGTGTGGCGCGGCGCCGCGGCGGGCGGCGGCTCGGCGGCGGGTTCGGCGCCAGTGGGCACGGCCACCTCGGGGACGTCGATGATCGGGTTCTCCGCGGTGGGGCTGGCGTCGGCCCGGTCGGAGTCGACGCGGGTGGCGGTGGCCGCGCCCCACTCGGCGGGCCCCCCGGTCTCGGCGCCGCGGTCGCTGAAGGCGTGCACGGTGGCGCGGTCGGTCTCCAGAGCCGGCCGGTGGGCCAGATCGGCATCGAACAGGATCTCCAAATTGGTGCGCAGCGCCGCCAATTCGCCGCGCAGCGCGGCGATCTCGTCGGCGGACTCGGCGCGCAGTTCGGCGGTGAGTTCGGCGCGCAGCTGCGATTCGATGCCCAATTCGTATTCGCGGCGCGCCGCGATCTCGCGGTCCAGTTGGAGGTCGTAGACCAGTTTCATGTCCCGCGCCCGCGCCTGGGCGACATCGCTTTGCCGCCGGTAGATCACCGACACGAACGCCGCCACCACCGCGGCCCACAACGCGAGCACGACCGCCAGCTTGAGCAACTCGACCCGGTTGGTGAACACCAGCGCCGAACTCGCCCCCAACGCGAGGACGAGCAACGCGGTCAGCAACGTCCAGCCCGGCCTGCGGCCGCCGCGCCGGACCCGAGCGCCGCGGGACAGAACGGTCATGGCCTGACTGTACCCGGGCGAGGTCAATCAGCGTGTTGCCACGCTTGGGCGATTCTCATTCGACGTTCAGCAGGCCTGGTTTTCGGCTTCCTCTCCCGGGTCGGGCGGCAACCCCGGCGAACGGCAGCAATACTGCAACCACAGCGCAGCAACCACCAGCGCCACCGCGCTGACGACGGCCACCGCCGTGCCGACGGTGTCCTGGGCGGCGACGTGCAGCCAGCTGCGGCGCGGCAGCAGATACGCCAGCACCGCCAGCCACCAGCCCGCCACCAGCGCCCCCACCCACGCCGAGGCCTTGGCGACCACCAGGCTGCGGGCCACCGCCAGCGGATGCACCCGGCCGGGTCCGGGGCCGATCTCGCCGGCGCCGATCTTGCCGCGCAGGTACTGGCCCCAGCCCGCCTCGACCGCCGCGACCGCCCCCAGCGACACCCCGGTCCAGACCGTGATCGGGGGAAACCACCGGTAGGCCGCGGTCACCAGCACATAGCCGCCGACGGCGGTGGCGACGGTGAGCGCCAGCAGGTCACGTTTGCGGGTGGGGCCCATCACCGCGCCGTATCCGCGCCCGGCGGCGCGCCGAGCGACAGGTCGGTCCGGCGCACCGCGGCGCGCTCGGCCGGATCGAGTTCGGCGACCAGGGCGCTCACCGGCCGGTTCCGGCCGGCGACCATCAGCTCGGCGTCCGGCTCGATCGCCAGCCACGGCACCAGCACGAACGCCCGCAGGTGCGCCAGCGGGTGGGGCAACGTCAGCCCGTCGTCGCGCGAGATCACCAGGGTGTCGCCGTCCGGGGCGGTCTCGTGGCAGGTGACCAGGTCGACGTCGAGGGTGCGCGGACCCCACCGTTCCCCGCGCACCCGGTGGGCGGCGTCTTCGAGTTCGTGGGCGCGGCGCAGCCAGGCCTGCCCGTCGCGGGCGGGGTCCTCGGCGACGAGCACCGCGTTGAGGAACTGCCCTTGATCCAGGCCACCCCACGGATCGGTCTCATAGACCCCCGAGACCGCCCGGACCGCCGGGCCCAACCCGTCGAGGACCGACCGCAGCCGGGCCATCCGGTCGCCCAGGTTCGATCCGATGGACAGCACCACACGGGTCATCGGTTGCGCTCCTTCCGGTTGGCGGGGGTGCTCACAGGGCCCCGCCGGCCGGCACCACCGGGCCGCGTCGGCGGCGGGACCGACGGGCCACCACCGCGACGTCGGCGAACGTGTGCGGGATCGGGGCCTGCGGCTTGTGCACGGTGACCTCCACCGCGTCCACGCGGGCGTCGACGATGACCTCCTCGGCGATCTCGGCGGCGACGGTCTCGATCAGGTTGCGCGCCGGCCCGGCGACGATCGCCGCCGCCCGGTCGGCGAGCACCCCGTAGTCGTAGGTCTCGGCCAGGGAGTCGCCGGCGGCCGCGGCGGACTGATCCAGCCAGACGGTGATGTCGACGACGAAGTCCTGCCCGTCGACGCGTTCGTGGTCGAACACGCCGTGGTGTCCGCGGACGGTCAAGCCGCGCAACTCGATTCGGTCAGCCATCATCGTCCTTCGCTGTTCCGCGGCTCCAGGCGGCCGCCACCTTGAGGGCGTCGACCGAGGCGCGCACATCGTGGACCCGCACCCCCCAGGCGCCGTGCAGGCCGGCCAGCGCCGAGATCACCGCGGTGGCGGTCTCGCGGCCGTCCGGGGCGCGCGCCACCCCGGCCGCGTCGGCGAGCAGCGTGCCGAGGAACCGTTTGCGTGAGGCCCCCACCAGCACCGGCACCCCGTCGGCCACCAGGCGCGGCAGCGCGTGCAGCAGCGCCCAGTTGTGTCGCGCGGTCTTGGCGAACCCCAGCCCGGGGTCGATCATCAGCTTCGCCGGGTCGACCCCGGCGGCCACCGCCCGGTCCACCCCGGCGAGCAGTTCGGCACGCACCTCGGCGACCACATCCCGGTAGTGCGGCACCCGGTGCGGGTGGGCCGCGGCGACCGCCCGCCAGTGCATCAGCACCCACCGCGCGCCGGTCTCCACCAGCAGCGGGGTCATCGCCGGGTCGGCCTGGCCGCCGGAGACGTCGTTGACCCAGGTGGCGCCGGCGCCCAGCGCGGCCCGCGCCACCGCGGCGTGCATGGTGTCGATGCTGACGGTGAGCCCGTGCTGCGCCAGGGCGGTGATCACCGGCAGCACCCGGGCGGCCTCCACCCGCGGGTCGATTCGGCGGGCGCCGGGACGGGTGGACTCCCCACCGACGTCGATGACCGCCGCGCCGTCGGCGGCCAGCGCCAGGCCGTGCTCGACGGCGCGGTCGCACGCCAGGTAGCGGCCGCCGTCGGAGAACGAATCGTCGGTCACGTTCACCACGCCCATGACCTGCACCGGTGCGGAGTTCACTTGCGCAGCATCAGATCCAACGCTTCCGCCCGCGCCGCGGTGTCGGTCTTGAACTGGCCGCGCACCGCCGAGGTGGTGGTGATCGCGCCCGGTTTGCGGATGCCGCGCATCGACATGCACATGTGTTCGGCCTCCACCACGACGATCACCCCGCGCGGCTGCAGCCGGTTCATCATCGCGTCGGCGATCTGGCCGGTCAGCCGTTCCTGGACCTGCGGGCGGCGGGCGTAGAGGTCGACCACCCGGGCGATCTTCGACAACCCGGTGACCCGACCGTCGGCGCCGGGGATGTAGCCGACGTTGGCGACCCCGTGGAACGACACCAGGTGGTGTTCGCACATCGAGTACATCGGGATCTCCTTGACCATCACCAACTCGTCGTGCTGCTCGTCGAAGGTGGTGTCGAGCACGTCGTCGGGGTCGGTGTAGAGCCCGGCGAACATCTCCCGGTAGGCCCGTGCCACCCGCGCCGGGGTGTCCCTGAGCCCGCAGCGTTCCGGGTCCTCCCCGACCGCGTGGAGCAGTTCGCGCACCGCCGCCTCGGCGCGCGCCTGATCGAACACCGCACCGCCGAGCGGGACCGGGCGGGCGCCCAACTCGGCTTCGACCGTCTCCGAATTCGTCATCGAATCGGGGTGGGCCATGACACCTCCATCGCGTTCAGCTGCGGGCCGGCGGATTGGTCCGGCTCTCCTCACCGGCCCCACCGGGGTCCCCCGATCCTGGCCCGGCGCCGGACTCGTCGGGGGCGCCGGGCCCCGGCGGGTAGCCCGGGTACGGCGCGGCCGGTTGCTGGGGCGGATACCAGTGGCCGCCCTGCTGCTGGGGCGGTGGCCAGCCCGGCGCGTGCCAGCCGGCCGGGGCGCCGTAGTCGGGCTGGGTGGCGCCGGGCGGGGCGCCGTTGGCGCCGGGCTCCGCGCCGCCGTCGGCGCGGGCCGCCTCGGCGCTGGCCCGGGCGATCGCGGCCTTAAACGCCGGCTCCGGCACCGGTTTGGGCCACTGCTCGCCGCGCTCGATCGCCAGTTCCCCGGGGGTTTTGATCGGCGGCTTGGTCGAGGGGGTGCGGCCGCCGAAGTCGTCGAAGAGCGTCAGCCGCTGCCGTTTGCCCACCGCGACGAAGAGCGCCTCCAAATCGGCGCGGTGCAGGGTCTCCTTCTCCAGCAGCTCCCCGGCCAGCCGGTCGAGCACATCGCGGTACTCGGTGAGGATCTCCCAGGCCTCGGTGTGGGCGGCCTCGATGAGTTTGCGGACCTCTTCGTCGATCTCGCGGGCCACCTCGTGGGAGTAATCCGGGGCGGTGCCCATGGTGCGGCCCAGAAACGGGTCGCCGTGCTCGGTGCCGTAGCGCACCGCACCGAGCTTGGAGCTCATCCCGTACTCGGTGACCATGGCGCGGGCGATCTTGGTGGCCTGCTCGATGTCGGAGACCGCGCCGGTGGTCGGCTCGTGGAACACCAGCTCCTCGGCGGCGCGCCCGCCCATCGCGAACACCAGCTGCGAGATCATCTCCGAGCGGGTGCGCAGGCTCTTGTCCTCCTCGGGCACGGCCACGGCGTGCCCGCCGGTGCGTCCGCGCGCCAGGATCGTCACCTTGTAGATGGGGTCGATGTCCGGCATCGCCCAGGCGGCCAGGGTGTGTCCGCCTTCGTGGTAGGCGGTGATCTTCTTCTCCTGCTCGCTGATGATCCGGCTCTTGCGCCGCGGCCCGCCGATGACCCGGTCGACCGCCTCCTCCATCGCCGCGCCGGTGATGATCGTGCCGTTCTCCCGCGCGGTCAACAGCGCGGCCTCGTTGATCACGTTCTCCAGGTCCGCCCCCGACATCCCGACGGTGCGTTTGGCCAGCCCGTCGAGGTCGGCGTCCGGGGCCATCGGCTTGCCGCTGGCGTGCACCCGCAGCACCGCGCGCCGCCCGGCGATGTCGGGGTTGGACACCGGGATCTGCCGGTCGAACCGCCCGGGCCGCAGCAGCGCCGGGTCCAAGATGTCGGGCCGGTTGGTCGCCGCGATCAGGATCACGCCCTGGCGGTCGCCGAAGCCGTCCATCTCCACCAGCAGCTGGTTGAGGGTCTGTTCGCGCTCGTCGTGCCCGCCGCCGAGCCCGGCGCCGCGCTGGCGCCCGACCGCGTCGATCTCGTCGACGAAGATGATGCACGGCGCGTTCTGTTTGGCCTGCTCGAACAGGTCGCGCACCCGCGAGGCCCCCACCCCGACGAACATCTCCACGAAATCCGAGCCGGAGATGGTGAAGAACGGCACCTCGGCCTCGCCGGCCACCGCGCGGGCCAGCAGGGTCTTGCCGGTGCCGGGCGGACCGAACAGCAGCACCCCCTTGGGGATCTTGGCGCCCAACGCCTGGTAGCGCGACGGGTTCTGCAGGAAGTCCTTGATCTCGTAGAGCTCTTCGACGGCCTCGTCGACGCCGGCCACGTCGGCGAACGTGGTCTTCGGCATGTCCTTGGTGAGCTGTTTGGCCCGGGATTTGCCGAACCCGAAACCCATCCGGGCCCCGCCCTGCATGCGGGAGAACACCACGAAGAACGCCACCAGCAGCAGCAGCGGCAGCATGTAGATCAGCAGCGTGCCCCAGATGCTGCCCTGGTTGACGGTGGTGTTGATCTTGACGTGTTTGGCGGCCAGGGCGTCATACAGCGGCACCGCGTAGCCGGTCGGGAACTTGGTGATGACCTGGTCGGCGTCCTCGGTGGCGTCGTTGCCGTCCTTCAACGTCAACCGCAGCTGCTGTTCACGGTCGTCGATCTGGGCGCTCTCGACGTTGTCGTCGGCGATCTGGGTGACCGCCACCGAGGTGTCGACCGGTTTGAACTTGCGGGTGTCGTCGCTGAGATAAAAGATCGACCAGCCCAACACCACCAGCACACCGATCACGGTGAGGGTGCGGATCACGTTTTTGCGTTTCATCAACTTACGACCGGGCTCGGCCACGTCCTTCCCGTACAGACAGTTGCAACAGCCCAGGCTACCGCGCCGCCGTCGGGGGCCCGACGCGATGGCGGGCCCCCGAGCCGCTCACCTGGTTTCGCGGCGCCACCGGCTGTGCTTGGGTGTGACGATGACGACAGGCGCGACGGCGGGCAGGCAGCGGTTCATCGACACCAACGGCGTGCGACTGCAGGTCACCGAGGCCGGCGAGCCGGGCGCGCCGGTGGTGCTGCTCGCCCACGGCTTCCCGGAGCTGGCCTATTCGTGGCGCCACCAGATTCCGGCGCTGGCCGACGCGGGCTATCACGTGCTCGCCCCCGATCAGCGCGGCTACGGGCGGTCCTCGGCCCCGGACCCGGTCGACGCCTACGACATCCACCACCTCACCGCCGACCTGGTGGGCCTGCTCGACGATGTCGGCGCCGAGCGCGCGGTCTGGGTCGGCCACGACTGGGGCGCCCCGGTGGTGTGGAACGCGGCGTTGCTGCATTCCGACCGGGTGGCCGCCGCGGCGGGGCTCAGCGTGCCGCCGACGCCGCGGCCGCGGGAGAAGCCGACCGCGGTGTGGCGCCGGCTCGTCGGCGACAACTTCTTCTACATCCTGTATTTCCAGCGGCCCGGTGTCGCCGACGCCGAGCTGGGCGCGGATCCGGCGCGCACCCTGCGGCGCATGTTCGGCGGGCTGCGCCCGCCCGCCGACCGGGCCGCCGCGGCGGTGATGACCGATCCCGGGCCGGCCGGGTTCATCGACCGGCTGCCCGAGCCCGACGG
This sequence comes from Mycolicibacillus parakoreensis, assembly GCF_022370835.2. The sequence goes on along the minus strand of NZ_CP092365.1, from coordinate 373,291 downwards.
GCTGCCGGACTGGCTGCGCCCGGCCGACCTGGATCACTACGTCGCCGAGTTCACCCGCACCGGGTTCACCGGCGCGCTGAACTGGTACCGCAACTTCGACCGCAACTGGGAGACCACCGCGGCGCTGGCCGGGGCGACCACCGCCGTGCCGGCGCTGTTTCTGGCCGGCTCCGCCGACCCGGTGCTCGGGTTCACCCGGCCGGACCGGGCCACCGAGGTGGTGACCGGCCCGTATCGCGAACTGGTGTTGGACGGGGCCGGGCACTGGCTGCAGCAGGAACGCCCCGAGCAGGTCAACGCGGCGCTGCTGGAGTTCCTCGCCGAGCTGCGCTGAGCCGGCCGGCCCGCACGTTAGGGTGCCAACCATGCCGATCGCACCGCACCCCCGCAGACTGACCCGCCGGTTGCTCGCCCCCGTGGCGGCCGTATTGACCCTCGCCGGGGTGGCCGGCTGCGACACCGCCTCCCCCGCCGACGACGGCGTCCGCGAGGTCACGGTGATCGGCGAGGGCCAGGTGCAGGGCAGCCCGGATCTGCTCACCGTCGACGTCGGCATCGAGTTCAGCGCCCCCGATGTGACCGCGGCGATGAACCAGACCAACGAGCGCCAGGGCGCGCTCATCGACGCGCTGCTCGACGCCGGTGTCGACGAGAGCGACATCAACACCACCTCGGTGAGCCTGCAGCCGCAGTACACCAGCGAACCGGGCGAGGCGCGCACGATCACCGGCTACCGCGCCACCAACGCGATCCGGGTCAAGATCCGGGAGCTGGATTCGGCGTCGGAGGCGCTGGCGCTGATCGTGAGCACCGGCGGCGACGCCACCCGGCTCAACTCGGTGAACTACTCGATCGAGAACGATTCGCAGCTGGTGCGCGACGCCCGCGCGCGGGCGTTCACCGACGCCCGGGATCGCGCCGAACAGTACGCGCAGCTGTCGGGGCTGACGCTGGGCACGGTGATCTCGGTGTCGGAGCGCCCGGGCGGTCCGCAGACCGAGCGGCCGAGCCCGCGCCCGGCGCAGCGCGCCCTGTCCGACGTGCCGGTCGAGCCCGGGGAGCAGACGGTGAGTTTCTCGGTGGAAGCGGTGTGGGAGCTGAAGTAGCCGACGCCGAGGACGATCACGCCGGGCGGTTTGTGCCGCCACGGCGGTGAGGGGGCCCCCTGCGGCGCCGTGGCGGCACAAACCGCCGTGGCGGCACAAACCCGCCGGGCACGGCGAACCGGCGGCTACCGGTAGATCCGCGGGTCCAGGGTCCCGATGTAGGGCAGGTCGCGGTAGCGCTCCAGGTAGTCCAGCCCGTAGCCGACGACGAAGCCGGTGGGGATGTCGAAACCCACGTAGGAGATGTCCACGCCGGTGCGCATCGCGTCGAGTTTGCGCAGCAGCGTGCAGACCCGCAGCGAGCGCGGCCCGCGGGTGGCGAGGTTGCGCAGCAGCCACGACAGGGTCAGCCCGGAGTCGACGACGTCCTCGACGATCAGCACGTCGCGGTCGCTGATGTCGCGGTCGAGGTCTTTGAGGATGCGCACCACCCCCGACGACGACGTCGACGACCCGTAGGAGCTCACCGCCATGAACTCGAACTGGGTCGGCAGCGGGATCGCCCGGGCCAGGTCGGTGACGAACAGCACCGCCCCTTTGAGCACGGTGACCAGCAGCAGATCCCGGCTCCCGGCGCCCGGGGCCGCGCCGGGGTCGGCGTCGGGGTCGGCGGCGAGGTGGGCGTAATCGGCGCCGATCTGGGCGCCGAGCTCGGCGACCCGGGCTTGGATCCGCTCCTGGGACAGCAGCACCGATTTGATGTCCCCGTTGTACGGCTGCACTGGCACGACCACAGCGTGCCATGCCCCACAGTCAACGACCAACCGGTTCGCTGCGCAGCACCAGCAGCGCGTCGCGGCGCGCGGCGACCAGCCGCCGGCGGGTCAACGCCGACCCGATCGCCACCCCGCCCTGTCCGCGCCAGTCGGTGACCAGCGCGTCGATGCGGCGGATCTGGTGGTCGCTGGGCCCGCCGGCGCCGCCGTCGAGCAGCCACCGCCGGATCACCCGTCGGCGCACCGGGCCGGCCAGCGCGGCCAGCGCCGCCACCGCCAGCGCCCCGCCGTCGACGTCGGCGGCCGGGCGGGCCGCCTCGGCGAGCGCGTCGAGCACCGCGGTGTCCTCGCGCAGCGCGGTCGCGGTGCGCGCCAGGGCCTCGGCCACCCCGCCGCCGAGCACCTCCTCGAGCAGCGGCAGCACCTCGGCGCGCAGCCGGGCGCGGGTGAACCGCCGGTCGGTGTTGTGCGGATCGCTCCAGGGGGCCACCCCCAGCTCGGCGCAGGCGGCGTGGGTGAGCGCGCGGCGCACCGCCAGCAGCGGCCGGTGCCACGGCGGGTCGCACGGGCGCATCCCGGCCAGCGAGCGGGGCCCCGAGCCGCGGCCCAGCCCCAAAAGCACCGTCTCGGCCTGGTCGTCGAGGGTGTGGCCCAGCAGCACCGGCGCGCCGTCGCGGGCGGTCTGCAGCGCGGTGTAGCGGGCGCGGCGGGCGGCCGCCTCGGGGCCGCCGCCGGTGCCGACGGTGACCGTGAGCACCCGGGCGTCGACGCAGCCCAGCGCCAGGGCCTGCGCCCGGGCGGTGGCCGCGACCTGCGCCGAGCCGGGCTGCAGCCGGTGGTCGACGATGAGCGCGGTGGTGGGGCGCAGCCGGGCGGCCACCGCGGTCAACGCCAGCGAGTCCGGTCCGCCGGAGAGCGCCACGCACCAGTGCTCGGCCGGCGCCAGCCAGGCGGCGGCGAACCGGCGCACCGTCGTCCGCAGCGTCGCCAGCGGCGCCGCTAGAGCACCCGATCGATCCATCGCGCCGGGGTGTCGATCTCGTCGGGCCGCGGCAGCGTCTGCGGCGAGGTCCAGACGGTGTTGAACCGCGCCATGCCCACCCGCTCGACCACCGCGTCGACGAACGCCTTGCCGCGGGTGTACTGGGTGAGTTTGGCGTCGATGCCCAGCAGCGCGCGCACCAGCCGCGCCAGCGGCGGCTGGCGGCGGTGGCGGCGCTGGTCGAAGCGCCGGCGGATGGTGGCCACCGACCCCACCGCCCGCGGCCCGACCGCGTCCATCACGTGGTCGGCGTGGCCCTCCAGCAGGGTGCCCAGCACCAGCAGCTCATCGAGGGCGCGGCGCTGCGGCTCCGATTGCAGCGCCCGCACCAGCCCCAGGACGCCGGCGGTGTTCGGGTCGGTCCCGGCCCGCCGGGCCCGGGTGAACTCGGCGAGGCGGCCGAGCACCGCGGTCAACTGGTCGCCGCCGTCGGTGGTGAGCACCGCCAGCGCGGCCGCCATGTGGTCGACCAGCCACGGATGGGCGGTGAACTGCACCCGGTGGGTGACCTCATGCAGGCAGACCCAGAGCCGGAAATCGTGGGGGTCGACGCGCAGCTGGCGTTCCACCGCGATCACGTTGGGGTAGACCAGCAGCAGCCGGCCCGCGCCGTCGGCGGCCAGCGGATCGTACTGGCCGAGGATGCCGGAGGCCACGAACGCCAGCACCGCCCCGGTCTGCGCCCCGGCCAGATGGCCGGAGACATACCCGCGGGCGGTGTCGGCCCCGCCGGTCATCACCCGCATCGAGTCGGCCGCCGAGGCGATCCAGCCGGGCCGGTCGACCACCTCGGTGTCGGGGGTGGCGGTGACCGGGGTCAGTCCGGTCACCTCGGTGACCAGCGGGGCGGCGGTCTGTGCGGCGGTGTCGAGCTCGGCGATGACCTGCCGGCGGGTGTAGCCGGTGCACGGCGGGCCGGGGCGGGCGAGCCGGGTCCCGACGGTGACCGCGAAGCGCCAGTCGACGGCGCGTCCGACGCTGAGCTCGGCCGGGGCGCTCACGTTCGGCAACCACACGAGCGCAACGTGGCGGCGACGGTGTCGATCGCGGTGCGCCCGGTCGGGCCGGCGTCGTTGGAGATCAAGGTGAACGTCAGCACCCGTCCGCTGCGGTCGGTGACGACCCCGGCCAGCGCGTTGGTCGCGGTCAGCGAGCCGGTTTTGGCCCGCAGCCAGCCGGCCGCGTCGCCGTCGCGGTCCGGGTCGAGAAACCGCTCGGAGAGGGTGCCGCTGCCCCCGGCGATCGGCAGCAGATCCAGCAGCGGTCGCAGCGTGAGGTGGTCGGGGCCGGCGGCGGCCTGCACCACCTCGTCGAGGGTGGTCGCGGTCAACCGGTCATCGAGCGACAGCCCGCTGGAGTCGACCAGGGTGGCGTCGGTGGTGTCGATGCCGGCGGCGGCCAGCCGGCGCAGCACCGCCTCGACCGCCCCGGCGAACGAGCGCGGCCGCCCGCTCGCCGCGGCGATCTCCCGGCCGATGCTCTCGGCCATCACGTTGTCCGAGGCGTACATCATCTGGCGCAGCCGCAGCACCAGCGGCGCCGAGCGCACCGCCGCCACCTCCCGGCCCGGCACCGGGGTGCGCGTCAGCGTCACCGCCGCGGGGTCCAGGCCCAGCGCCGCGGCCAGGGCGCGGCCGGCGTCCAGGCCGGGGGTGGTGGAGCGTTTGGACTCCACCGTGGTCGGCTGCAGGCGGCCGGCGTCGAGCATCACCGCCTCGATCGGGGCGATGTCGCCGCCGTCGATGTCGCCCGGGTCCCAGCCCGGCGCCATCGTCGCACCGGAGAACGCCGAGAGGTCCACCTGCAGGGAGCTCGCCGGGACGCCGCTGGCGCGCACCTGGGCGGCCAGGTCACTGATCCGCGCCGCCCCGGCGTACCAGGTGTCCTCGTCGGGGGCGGCCGCCGACAGCACCGGGTCGCCGCCGCCGACGAGCACCAGCGCGCCGGGCCGGGTGTCGTCGGCCACCACCCGGGTGGTCAGGGTGGCGTCGCGGTCGAGGGTGAGCAGCGCCGCGGCGGTGGTGAGCACCTTGTTGGTCGACGCCGGCAGCATCGGCATGTCGTCGTGCTGGGCCCACAGTGCGGTGGCGCTGGCCGCGTCGGTGACCCGTCCCCCCAGAAAGCCGAGGTCCGGCTCGGCGAGGGCGGCGGCCAACGCCGCGGCCACCCCGGCGCGGGTGGGGATCGGCGCGGTGTCGGAGACCGGCACGACGCCGGGGGCGACGGCCACCACCGGCGGCGGGGGCGCGGCCTGCCGGCTCGGGTGCCGGGCGCCGGTGACCACCACCGCCACCGTCAGCACGGCCACCACCAGCAGCAGCACGGCCACACCGATGGTCACGTGGGTCGATCGACGCCACTGCCTGGGACGCATGGTCCTCCTGGTCCTTATCGCGTTCGCATCGGTGCTGCCCTCGGGTGCCGGCGGCGGCACCCTGGGCAATTCTGCCGGATCGGCCGGTCGCCTCCGCGGGTGCGGTGGCCGACCCGCCCCGGGCGGGTCTTAGACTCGGCCCGATCAACCCAAGACTTACCGCAGGCAAGGAGCCCGCACCGTGCAATTCGACGTAACGATCGAGATCCCGAAGGGCCAGCGCAACAAGTACGAGGTGGACCACGAGACCGGTCGGGTCCGGTTGGACCGTTACCTGTACACGCCGATGGCCTACCCGGCCGACTACGGGTTCATCGAGGACAGCCTCGGCGAGGACGGCGACCCGCTCGACGTGCTGGTGTTGTTGCCGCAGTCGGTGTTTCCCGGGGTGGTGATCGAGGTGCGTCCGGTCGGGATGTTCCGGATGACCGACGAGGCCGGCGGCGACGACAAGGTGCTGTGCGTGCCGGCCGGCGATCACCGCTGGGACCACATCGGCGACATCACCGACGTGCCGGCCCACGAACTGGACGCGATCAAACACTTCTTCCTGCACTACAAGGATCTGGAGCCGGGCAAGTTCGTCGACGCCGCCGACTGGGTGGACCGCGCCGCCGCCGAGGCCGAGGTGCAGCGCTCGTTCGAGCGGTTCCGGGCCGCCGGGCACTGAGCCGGACCCGGCGCCGCCCGGCGGCCTCAGGTGCGCTCAGGTGCGGGCGAGCACCCGGGTGCGCACGATGCTGGCCACGGTGGTGACCACGATGGTGACGACGATGACGACCAGGCTCACCCAGGTGGGGATCTCGGGCACCGGGATGGGCCGCCCGCCGTGCACGAACGGCAGGTCGTTGCTGCGCAGCGCGTGCAGCAGCATCTTCACCGCGATGAACGCCAGGATGAACGCCAGGCCCCGGGACAGGTAGACCAGCCGCCCCAGCAGGTGGCCGAGCAAAAAGAACAGCTGGCGCAGCCCCATCAGCGCGAACACGTTGGCGGTGAACACCAGATACGGCTCCCGGGTCAGCCCGTAGACCGCCGGGATCGAATCCATCGCGAAGATCACGTCGGTGGTGCCCAGCGCGACGACCACCAGGAACATCGGGGTGATCACCCGTCTGCCGCCCTCGGTGACGACCAGCTTCAACCCGGCCCACCGGTCGGTCGCCCTCAGGTGGGTGCGCGCGAACCGCACCACCGCGTTGGCCGCACCGTCGGCGCCGTCGGCGCCGTCCGCGCTGCCGTCGAGGTCATCGGGGTCGGCGGGGCCCCCGACGTGGGCGCCCCCGCGCGCCATCCGGAGCCCGGTGTAGAGCAAAAACACCCCGAACAGGTAGAACACCCAGCTCAGCTGCTGGATGGCGAGCGCGCCGAGGCCGATGAAGATCCCGCGCAGGCACAGCGCCAGGGTGATCCCGACCAGCAGCGCCTCCTGCTGGTAGCGCCTGGGCACCTTGAAGCTGGTCATGATCAGCAGGAAGACGAACAGGTTGTCCACCGACAGGCTGTACTCGGTGAGCCAGCCGGCGAAGAACTGCATGCCGTACCGCGCGCCGTGGTGCGCCCAGACCCCGATCCCGAACAGCACCGCCAACCCGATGTAGGCCGCCAGCGCCAGCGCACAGTTGCGCGGCTGCGGCACCCGGGGCCGGCGGCCGAGGATCACGATGTCGACCAGCAGCACGGTGAGCGTCACCGCCACGGTGACGCACCACTCCAGCAGCGAGACGTGCAACGGCCGGGCCTCCGGTCATCGGGCGAACACCACGGGAAGCGGCGGTGCCGGCGGTGCGCGGACCGCACCGCGTCGCGGTTCAGTGTGGCAGGTGAGCCCGGGCATCGGCGAGTCAGCGCCGCGCGGTTCGGTCACCGTTCGCCCGACCGTCACACGCCGGCTACCGCACCAGGTGCAGCGCCGGCGCCGGGGTGAGCGGGCGGGGCGCGGCCGGTGCCCGGCGCGACCGGGTGCGCCGCCGCGGCGGGGTCGCCGGCGCCGAGGCCGGCGGGTCGGGGTCGGGCGCCGCGCGCCCGGCCCCCGGGCGCGCGGCGACGGCGACGACCGCGGTGGCCGCGGCCGCCGAGCCCAGCGCCTGGGCCCACCCGAGCGGACCGACCGGGGTGCAGCCGAGCAGCTGGCTGAGCCCCGGAGTGCTGACCAGCAGCGTGAACGCCGCCAGCGACCCCGCCGCGGTCGCCACCACCAGCGGGGCCCGCGAGTCCACCACGGTCTGGCCCAGCTCGACGCTGACCAGCGCGATCAGCGCCACCGTCGACGCGCGCTGCGGCCGGCCGGTCAGCGACGCCATCACCCAGGCGGCGGTGCCGGCGGCGGCGGTGACCCCGCCGCGGAACGCCACGGTGCGCCACAGCCGGCGTTCGTCGACGCCGAACGCGACCCGTTGCACCGGCCCGCTGGGGGTGCTGACGGCGACCGCGGTCGCCGGCAGGGCGTCGGTGAGGGTGTTCATCAGCAGCAGCTGACGGGTGTTCAGCGGGGAGTTGCCGGTCACCGCGGTGCCGATGATCGAGAACAGCACCTCCCCGGCGTTGCCGCCGAGCAGCCCGCCGACGGCGGCCTGCACCCCGCGCCACAGCCGGCGGCCCTCGTCGACGGCGTCGACGAGGGCCTCGATCCGCCCGTCGGTCAACACCACGTCGGCGGTGGTGTGCGCGGCGTCGCTGCCCCGGGCCACCACCCCGATGCCGACGGTGGCCGCCCGGATCGCGGCGGCGTCGTTGGCGCCGTCGCCGACCATCGCGCAGACCTTGCCGGCCCGTTCCAGGGTCTGCACGATCTGCACCTTGTTCTCCGGCGACATCCGGGCGAAGATCACCCGTTCGGTCACCGCCTGCTCCTGCTGCTTGCGGGTCAGACCCGCCCATTCCGAGCCGGTGATCACCTGCCGCGGGTCGACGGTCACGCCCAGTTCGGCGGCGATGGCGGTGGCGGTCACCGGGTGGTCGCCGGTGATCATCCGGACCGCCACGCCGCGGTCGGCCAACTCGGCCAGCAACCGCGGCGACTGCGGCCGCGGGGTGTCGGCCAGGCCGAGGAATCCGGCCAGCCGCAGACCGGTGGCGCTGGCCTCGCCGATCGCGTCGGGGTCCTCGCGCACGCTGCGGGCCTGCGCGGCGGTGAGCTCGCGGCGCGCCACCGCGATCACCCGCAGGCCCTGCCCGGCCATGCCCAGCACGGTGTCGTGGGCGGCGGCGTCGACGTCGCCGCAGGCGGCGAGCACCACTTCGGGGGCGCCCTTGACGGTGAGCCGGCGGCCCACCAGCGACGCCGAGAACGCCCGGCCGGACCGGAACGGCAGGTGCGCATCCGGCGGCGACCAGGTCGGGGCGGTCGCGAGGTCGGCGGCCGCGTCGATGATCGCCTGATCGGTGGCGTGGGCGTGCGCGGCGCTCTGCGGGTCCGGCGCGGCCTGCGCGGCCCAGCTGACCACCTCGTCGGGGTGGCGGCCGGTGACCGGCTGCACCCGGGTGACCCGCAACCGGTTCTCGCTGAGCGTGCCGGTCTTGTCGAAGCAGACCACGTTGAGCCGGCCGAGCGCCTCCACCGAGCGCGGCACCCGCACCAGGGCCCCGGATCGGGCGAGCCGCCGCGACGAGGCGTGCTGGGCCAGCGTCGCCATCAGCGGCATGCCCTCGGGGACCGCGGCGATCGCCACCGCGATGGTGTTGCCCAGCGCCTGGCGCAGCCCGCCGCCGCGCAGCAGCCCGAGCGCGCCGACCAGCACGCCGCCGCCGGCGCTGACCGGGAAGGCGCGGGTCATCAGCCGGCTGAGCTGGTGTTGCAGGCCGACCTCGGGCAGCTTTCCGCCGGCCAGTTCGGTGGCGCGCCGCGCCTGGGTCTCCGGGCCCACCGCGGTCACCATCGCCTGCACGGTGCCGGTGGTCACCGTGGTGCCGCCGTAGAGCATGCAGCGCCGTTCGGCGAGCTCGACGCCCGGGGTGGCCTCGACCTGCTTGGTCACCGACAGCGACTCCCCGGTCAGTGCCGACTCGTCGACCTCCAGGTCGGTCTGGGTGAGAACCCGGGCGTCGGCGGGCACCACCTCGTTGCTGTGCACCTCGATGATGTCGCCGGGCTGCAGCCGGTCGGCGTCGATCTCGCGGTGGCCGTCGGCGCCGTCGGCGCCGCCCACCAGCCGCGCCGGCGGGGTCTGCTGGGCCAGCAGTGCGGTGAGGCGCTTCTCGGCCTGCAGCCGCTGGCCGGCGGCGAGCATCGCGTTGCCGGTGAGCACCGTGCCGACCATCACCGCGTCGATCGGGGAGCCGAGCACGGCGGTGGCCGCCGAGCACAGCGCCAACACCGGGGTCAGCGGATCGGCCAGCTCCTCGCGGACCGCATGCGCGAACTGCAGGACCATCGGGGGCGCCGGTGCGGCCCCGCCGCCGTCGGCCCGCGCGCCATCGCGGTGCCCGTCGCCGCCGAGCACCTCGGCCACCTGCTGCACCGACATCGCGTGCCACTCGTAGCGCGGGGCGGGCCGCGGCGTGCGGGCGCGCAGGCAGCGGCGGGCCAGCAGCGCCCCGGAGAGCAGCCCGGCGGCGGCGCCGGCGGTGACCGGTCCGGGTCCGCGGCCGCGGGGGCGGCGCACACCGGGCACCATGAACAGCGCCCCCAGCGACGACGCGCCGATCGAGATCGTGATGCCGCGGCGGGTGGCCTCCTGCGCCGCCGGCAACGCGTGCAGCACCCGCCAGGCGGCGGCCAGATCCGGCAGCAGCACGTCGGCGCTCCACGGCGGCGGCGCGCCGGGGCCGCGGCCCGCTGCGGCGTCGTCGCCCGGCAGCACCCCCAGGCCCAGGTCGGCCGAGGACAACGCCGCGGCCGCGCCCGTCGACAGCACCGCCACGGTGTGCCCGGCCTGCTGCAGACGGGTCAACGCCGCGCCCAGCGCGGCGTCGAGGTCGGTGTCGGGCGCTTCGAGCTCGTCGAAGGCGGGGCGCACCTCGCCGAGCAGGTCGACGTCGACGGTGGCCAGCACCAGCTCGGCGGTGCGCGCCTCGGTGATCAGCGCGGTGGCCAGCCGGTGGTGGGCGGGCAGGATCAGCGCCTCGATCGCGCCGCGACCGCCCGCCACCCCGGTGATCGGGTGCCAGCCGGGGGCCAGGCCGGGCTCGTCGAGGAGCCGTTGGGCGGCGGTCCACGCCGCCGACAGCCGCGGCCCGTCGGCGCCGCGCACCTGCGCGACCCGCAGCTGGGGTTCGCAGAGCACCCGCGGGTCGATGAGCAGGGCGTCGATGTCGCCGAGGCGGCGCAGCGTCTGCGGGTGCAACGTGAGCACCTGCTGGTCGGCGAGCCCGGCGCCCAGCGTCGCGGCGAACGCCTCGGTGCTGGTGCGCATCGCCTTGGGGGCGCTGACCACCGCCGCGTTGGCCGCGGTGGTGGTGGTGCGGCTCAGCGCGGCGAGCACACCGGTGCTCAACGCCTGCACCCAGGCGACCCGGCCGGTGTGGCGCTCGACCGCCCCGGGCGGCGCCGGGATGGGCCGGGACGCGGCATGCACGACGGCGGCGTCGTCGGCGTGGCGGGCCAGCATCGGTTCGCTGCGCGCCCACGCCCGGGCCCCGGACCGGGTCTCGGTGGCCCGCAGGGCCTGCACCATCAGATCGACGGTGAGGGTGGCCGGCGAGAGCGTGGCCACGTGGGCCACGGTCTCGGTCAGCGCGAGCACCGTGTCGGTCGCCTCCGCGCCGATGCGGTCGGCCAGCAGGCGTCGCACCCACGGCTGGTAGTTGGCCAGGGCGGCGGCGGCGTCCACGGCGACCGGCGCCTGCGGCCAGCGCAGCGCCCGGCCGGTGACCGCGACCGCCAGCCCGGCGGCGTTGGCGGCGACCAGCGCGCCGCGCACCACCGACACCAGGCCGTCACCGGGCAGGCTGGCGCCGCGGGGGCGCGGCCCGGCCGGGGCGTCACCGGGCTGCGGGGCGGGGCGCCGCTCGGCGTCGGCGACCACCTGGCACAGCTCGCTCAGCGGCACCGGCGCGTCGTCGGTCTCGACCACCACCCGCGACCACGGCCGGTGGAGCCGCACCGAGCGGACCGCGGCGTGGCCGGTGAGCGCCTCGACGACCGCGGCGCCGCGGTCGGCGCCGTCGGGGCCGTCGAGCCCGCGCACCTCGATCCAGGCCCGGCCCGCACCGGCCCAGCAGCGCCGACCCACGGTGGCCGCCGAGGCCTGCCCGGACAGGATCCGGGCGCCTTCACGCAGCGGGACGGCGGCGACGTCCAGGCTGGCCGACACCGCGGTCTGCACCGCCTCGGCGGTCGTCGTCGCGGTGTGTCGGGTGGTGTCGATGACCGCCGCTGTCGCGGCCATACCCAGGGTGATGGCACGCCGGGGGGACAGGATCTGCACGTTAACGGGCCTTACTCGAATAGTCGGATGTGACGTCGAAACCGGTGTGGCGGTACACCGTTGGCGCGGCGCCGGCTGTCGCCGGCTATTTCCGCGTGGCGACCTTGCGGGGCCCGGTCTTGCGGGGCCCGGCGGCCCTCGGGCGCGCCGGGGACGCCGTGGCCGGGGCGGGCAGTGAGCCCGCCGGACGGTCGAAGGTGCGCAACACCAATGCGCCGCCGCCGACCGCGGCGAGCAACGGCCACTCCACCAGGCCGCTGAGGCCGAGCGCACCGAGGGTCAGCGCCGCCGCCGGGGTGGAGTGGCTTCCGGCGCCGGCGCCGCGGCGGATTCCCGCGACCGCGCCGGTGGTGGCGCCGACCGCGCCGGTGAGCGCGGCCCCGCTGACCGCCCCGGCGCCCGCCAGGGTGGCCGAGGCCGCCCGCCCGACCGTGTGGGCTGTGGTGCGTGCTGCGTCGCCGACGAAACTCATGATGACTCCTTGCGTGTGGGCACGATGACTGCCACGACGCGCCGCAGCCCGCTACGGACTGAGGGTTCGCCCGTCAGAACACGCATGGGAATCTCCGGCCGTCGTGACACTGCCGGAGGTCTCTCCCGCCGAAAGCGGCCCGCGGTGCCGGTCACCCAACGGTGGGCGACGTGATGACGACACCGCCGCGAAGGAATACTCCCCTCCAGGGGCTGGAGTCTACCAGAGCCGGCCGGGGCCCGATCGGCCTCGGCGGGCCTGCCGAGGGCCGCGCCCGGGGGCGCGCTGGGTAGCTTCTACAGACGTGTCCCCCGCCCACCGCCGTCTTGCCGGACCCGCGATCGTGGCTGACACCGCGGGCTCCGGGCCGGTCGCGGCGGGCAGCGTGGCGCGGGTGGGTGCGGCGACCGCGCTCTCCGCGTTCTGCGGCTACGCGGTGTTGGCGTTGGCCGCCGGCGGCCTCGACCCGGCCGGGTTCTCGGTGTTCGCGGTGTTCTGGGGGGCGTTCGGTCTGATCAACGGCGCCGCCAACGGGCTGCTGCAGGAGGCCACCCGGGAGGTGCGCGCGGCGCCGGCGGGCCGCCGCGGCTCCGGGGCGCAGACCCGCCCGCTGCGGGTGGCGGCGGGCCTGGCGGTCGTCGCGGCGGCCGGAACGCTGCTGACCGCGCCGCTGTGGTCCGGGCGGGTCTTCGCCGAGCAGCGGGCGCTGTCGGTCGGGCTGCTCGCGGCGGGACTGGCGGGGTTTTGTCTGCACGCGACCGTGCTGGGGATGTTGGCCGGCCGCAACCGCTGGGGCGCCTACGGCGCGCTGATGGTGACCGACGCCGCCACCCGGGTTCTGGTCGCCGTCGGCGCGTTCGTGATCGGGTGGGGGCTGGCCGGATACCTGTGGGCCACCGTCGCCGGGTCGGCCGCCTGGCTGGTGCTGCTGGCGGTCTCGCCGGGCAGCCGCGCGGCCGCCCGGCAGGCCACGGCGGGCACCACGGCGTCGTTTCTGCGCGGCGCCGCCCACTCGATCACCGCCGCCGGCGCCAGTGCGGTGCTGGTGATGGGGTTTCCGGTGCTGCTGAAGACCACCGCGGGCGACCTCGGCGCGCAGGGCGGGGTGATCATCTTGGCGGTGACGTTGACCCGTGCCCCGCTGCTGGTGCCGCTCACCGCGCTGCAGGGCAACCTGATCGCCCACTTCGTCGACGAGCGGGCCCGCCGGCTGCGCGCGCTGGCGACCGCGGTGGCGGTGGTCGCGGTGATCGGCGCCGCCGGGGTGGCGGCCGCCGCCGCGGTGGGGCCGTGGCTGCTGGTCACCGCGTTCGGCGCCGACTATCACGCCGGCGGGGCGGCGTTGGCGTGGCTGACCGTCGCGGCGATCGGGATCGCGACGTTGACGCTGACCGGCAACGCCGCGGTCGCCGCCGCGCTGCACCGCGCCTACGCGTTGGGGTGGGTCAGCGCCACCGTGGCCGCGACCGGGGTGCTGCTTCTGCCGCTGGATCTGCAGACCCGCACGGTGGCCGGTCTGCTCTGCGGCGCCGCGGTCGGCATCGCGGTGCATCTGGTGGCGTTGAGCCGCGCCGACCGCTGACCGCGGCGCTAATGCTGGGCGCGGAAGAACGCCACGGTGCGCGCCAACCCGTCGGCCAGCGACACCTGCGGACGCCAGCCGAGCACCGACTCCGCCCGACCGGTGTCCAGACAGGAGCGCCGCAGATCACCGAGGCGCGGCGGGTGGAACTGCGGGTCGTCGGGGGCGCCGACCGCGGCGGCGACCGCGGTGTGCAGCGCCCGGTCGGAGGTCTCCACCCCGGTGCCGATGTTGAACCGCTGCCCGCCGCCGGCCGGGCCGGCGGCCTTGACGAACGCGTCGACGACGTCGTCGACGAACACGTAGTCGCGGGTGTTGGTGCCGTCGCCGAACACCTTCGTGGGTGTCCCGGCCAGCAGCGCCTGGGCGAAGATCGCCACCACCCCGGCCTCGCCGTGCGGGTCCTGGCGCGGGCCGTAGACGTTGGCCGGGGCGATGTGGGAGCACTCCATGCCGTAGAGGTGGCGGAAGGTGTTCAGGTAGATCTCGCCGGCGACCTTGCCCGCCGCGTACGGCGAGGCCGGATCGGTGGGGGTGTCCTCGCCGGTCGGGTAGGCCGGCGGGGTGCCGTAGATGGAGCCGCCGGACGAGGTGTGCACGATCTTGCGCACCCCCGCGCGTCGGGCGGCCTCCGCCAGCCGGACGGTGCCGGTGACATTGACCCCGGCGTCGAACACCGGATCGGCCACCGAGTGGCGCACATCGATCTGGGCGGCGAGGTGGAACACCACCTCGGGGCGGTGTGCGGCGAGGATCGCCGCCAAATCGGCGGTGACGATGTCGGCCTCGACGAAGGCGAAGTCCGGGTTGTCGGCGAGGTGCTCGAGGTTGGTGGCGCGTCCGGTCGCGAAGTTGTCCAGGCCCACCACCGGGTGCCCGTCGTCGAGCAGGCGGTCGACCAGCGTGGACCCGATGAAACCGGCGGCGCCGGTGACCAGTGCGTGCACCGGCCCACCATACCGGCGGGTAAGAAGGAGACCCATGATCGCCCGCACGTCGCGTCTGCCGTGGGTCGCGGTGGCGGCCGTGGCGTTGCTGGCCGCGCAGTTGGCGGTCCGCTCGGTGGTGGCCTTCGGCGGGTATTTCTACTGGGACGATTTGATCCTGGTCAGCCGGGCGGGCAGCGAGGCGCTGCTGGCCCCGGCGTTCCTCTTCGACGACCACGACGGGCATCTGATGCCGGCGGCGTTTCTGCTCGGCGGGGCGATCATCAAAGCGGCGCCGCTGAACTGGCTCGGCCCGGCGCTGAGCCTGGTGGCGTTGCAGGCGGTGGCGTCGGCGTCGCTGCTGCGCACCCTGCACCTCATCGTGGGGTGGCGCCCGGTGCTGCTGGTGCCGTGGACGTTCGCGTTGTTCACCCCGCTGGCGGTGCCCGGTTTCGCCTGGTGGGCGGCGGCGTTGAACTCGCTGCCGATGCTGGCCGCACTGGCCTGGGTGTGCGGCGACGCGATCCTGTTGGTGCGCACCGGCGCCCGACGCTACGCGGTCACCGGCACCCTCGCCTACCTGGGCGGGCTGGTGTTCTTCGAGAAGGCGGCGGTGATCCCGGTGGTGGCACTCGTGCTCACCGGCACACTGGCGCACGTCCGCGGGGAGTCGTTCGCCGCGGTGTGGCGCCGCGGCCGCGCGCTGTGGTACTGCACCGGCGCGCTCACCGCCGCGTGGGTGGTGCTGTATCTGGCGGTGGTCAACCAGCGGCGGTGGAGCACCGACTGGGCCATGACCGGGGAGCTGTTGTGGCGCTCCATCACCCACGGGATCGTGCCGGGGCTGGTGGGTGGTCCGTGGCGGTGGCAACGCTGGGCGCCGGCCTCACCGTGGGCGGTGCCCGGTCCGGTGGTGATGACGCTGGGCTGGCTGGCGCTGGTGGCTCTGCTGGCGGTGTCGGTGGCCCGCAAGCGGCGGCTGGCGCCGGTCTGGGCCGCGGCGGCGGGGTATGCGGTCGCCTGCCAGATCCCGATCTATCTGATGCGCTCGTCACGGTTCACCGCCTTGGAGTTGGCCCAGGCGTTGCGCTACCTGCCCGACTTGGTGGTGGTGGCGGCGCTGTTGGCCGCCGTCGCGTTCTGCGCGCCCAACCGGGCGGGTTCGGGCTGGCTGGACGCCGGGCGCCGGCGCACCCTGGCCGTCACCGCGCTGGCGGCGGCGTTCGTGGCCAGCAGCCTGTACTCCACCGCGACCTTCTGCGCGGTGTGGCGCGACAACCCCACCGAGCCGTATCTGCGCAACGCGGTGCGCAGTCTGGCGCTCGCGCACACCGACTCCGGGGCCCCGCTGCTCGATCAGGAGGTCGACCCGATGGTGCTGCAGCCGATCATGGCGCCGAGCAACCGGGCCAGCCACCTGTTCGCGTTGCTGCGCGAACGACCCGAGTTCGCCTCGGCCACCACCGAACCGCGGATGTTCGACCGCACGGGGACCCTGGTCGACGCGCAGGTGACCTGGGTGCGCTCGATCATCCCCGGACCGGTGGACGGCTGCGGGTATTTCGTTCAGCCCGACCTGCCGGCCCGGGTCGAGCTCGACGGCCCGCTGCTGCCGGCGCAGTGGACCGCCGAACTGAACTACCTGGCCAACGCCGATGGGGCGATGACGCTGGCGCTGTCGGACGGCCCGGCGGTGAAGGTGCCGGTGCGACCGGGGCTCAACCGGGTGTTCGTGCGGCTGCCCGGCGCCGGGGACGCCGTGGAGGTGCACGCCGACACCGCGGCGCTGTCGCTGTGCATCGCGGCCGGACCGGTGGGGTATTTGGCGCCGCGCTGAGTCCAGTCGCCGCGACGGCGACGACACGGCGCCCGGTGCTCGTCGTCGCCGAATGGCAGGATGCGGGTGTGGCACCCGGTACACCCCGGCGCGGCCGGGGACGGCCGCCGGGCTCACACGTCCAGCGGGACCTGCGACGCGACGAACTGCTCGACGCCGCCGAACGCAGCCTGCGCAAGGGCGGCCCGGATTTGTCTCTGGTCGACGTCGCCCGTGAAGCGGGTCTGACCCGACCGGCCATCTATGCGGCCTTCCCGGACAAGGACAGCCTGGTGCTGGCCCTCGCCCAGCGTCAGGCGCACCGCATCATCGCCGAGATCGGCGTGGTCGTGCGATCGGTGGGCGATCCGCGCGGCCAGACCCGCGCCGCCGTCGACTGCCTGTGCCGGTGGGTCGATGAGGAGCCGAGCATCTCCGCGGCACTGACCAGCCGGATTCGCTCGACGTCGGTCTCCGAAGAGCTGGCCCGGTGGCTGGAATCGGTTCTCACCGCGGGGTTTCGCCAACTCGGCGCCGATGGCGCCGCCGCCGGGCCGTGGGCGCGCGCACTGGTCGGCGCGGTCTCGGCCGCGGTGTTCTGGTGGGCCACCGATCGGGCGATGAGCCGTGCTGAACTCGTCGACCACCTGACGGCGCTGATCTGGTCGGGCTTCGCCGGCGCCGGCGGCGCCGCGTTGACGATGCCGCTCGAGACCGATCCCGACGATCGGCGGGCCCGCGGCTAAGCCACGGCTAAGCCGACACCGGCGCCCGGGCCTCGGTGTGCCGTTGGGCCAGACGACGGCCACGTTCGAAGGCGTCCAACCGTTTCCGTGGGATGTCGTAGTAGAACTCGCACATCAGCTGATACCGCAACTCGGCGGGCAACACCGCCTGCGCCAGGGGTGCCCACACCGGTTTGCACCGGCGCGGCAGTGTGCTGATCAACCGTTCGGACGCCAGGCGGAAGATCGCCGACATCCGCAGGTAGTCGGCACGGAAATAGGTGTAGTCGCAGCGGTGCCGGAAGTGGTCGAGGTAGGTGGTCGACAACGCGCGGGGCAGGTCGGCCTCGATGTGCGCGGCGACACCGAGCAGCAACGCCTCGACGATGCCCTTGGGCGAGCCGGCCGCCGCGGCGCGTTCGGCCTGCCCCCACGCCCGGTGCCACGGCTTTTCGACCGCCTCGCCGCGTTCGAAGGCCACCAGATTGGACAGATACAGCTCGTGGAAGCACGGAATCAATCGCAGGATCCACTCCGGATTGTCCGCGAGGCCGGAGTGCAGATGGGCCAACTGCTCCTCGGTCACGTACTGATACACCCGAGCGAACCACTGCTTCGGGTCGTCGGCGTGCGCCAACCGGTCGGCCACCGCCCGCTGTTCGACCAGGACGCGCTCCGCGGTGTCGCGCAGGGCGCTCAGATCGCCCTGCGCCAGCCGGCGGGGTGTCGGCACGGCGCCGGCCGGTCGCGGGGCCAGCTCGGCGAGCCGGCGCAGCGAACGTCGCAGCTCGCCCTCGATGAGGCGCGCCGCCACGGTCGCCAGACCCGGCGCCTCGAACCGCATCACCACCTCCCACCGGATCTCCGCCGCGTCGCCGCCGGCGGGGGTCACGGTGATGCGACCGGTGTGTTCGCGCAGCAGGGGAACGCCACCGACCACCGTGTAGCCCAGGTGATACGGCGGCTCGGAGGCGTGGATCACCTCGGTGAGCGGAAGACCGCTGTAGGGAAGGTAGACGCGGCGCATCGCCCCGACGCCGTCGGCGCGCTGACGGTCGCCGAAGCCGACGAGTTCGATGCGCGCCGTCGACCACGCGTTCATTTGGCCCGGGTCGGTCAGCGATTCCCACACCACCGCCGGCGCCGCCGCGACCGGCTGGCGCAGCAGCATGGTGGTCATGACCGGACCGCCGCAACGTCACTCATAAATGACAGGATGAATATTAATGGCGCCGCTGTCAACCACCGCGTTCGCCCGTGTCGGTGCCGACGATCCGGCCGGGGTCTGCATGGGGTTGGCATGGGGTTGGCCGCCGCAGGGGCCGGGCCCGGTCTTCGGACCCGCGCCCCGCGACACTGAGAGCCGCCTGGGGGAATCGAACCCCCGACCTATTCATTACGAGTGAATCGCTCTGCCGACTGAGCTAAGGCGGCCTGCCCGCTGGGCGGGGTTGAGTTTACAGGTCGGGTTCAGCGCTTGGAGCGCAGCGCCTGCCCGACGGTGGCGACCATGGCATCGACGGCGAACTTGGGTTTGACGTTGCTCGCCAGCGCCTCCCGACACCCCAGCACCGCCTCGATGCAGCGCAGCAGCGCATCCGGCGCGGCGTGTGCGGCCAGCGCGGCCACCGACTCGGTCATGTCGGGATGATGGGGCGCGACCGCGCCGGCGTCGGCGGCGACCAGCAGCGCGTCCCGGAAGTAGGTGGCCAGGTCGATCAGGGCCCGGTCCAGCGCGTCGCGGGACGCGCGGGTCTGCCGGGATTTCTGGCGTTTCTCCAGTTCTTTGAGCGCCCCGGCGGACCCGCGCAGCGCCCCGGCGGCCCCCTTGCCGGTGCCCCCGGCACCGAGGGCGGTGCGCAGTTCGTCGGTCTCGGCCTCGGCGCGCTCGGCGGTGAGCGTCACCGCCTCGGCCTCGGCGGCGGCGACCAGTTCCTCGGCCGCCCCGTACGCCCGCGACGGGGTGGCGGCGTCGCGGGCCAGCCCCAGGGCGCGGCGGCGCCGCTGCTGGGCCTGCGGGTCGGTCGCCAATCGGCGGGCCCGACCGACGTGCCCGCCGCTGATCGCCGCGGCCTGCGCGGCCTGGTCGGCGGCCAACCCGTCGGTGTCGATGAGCACCTGGGCGATCGCGGCCACCGAGGGGGTGACCAGCGCCACATGGCGGCACCGTGAGCGCAGCGTGATCGCGATGTCCTGGGGGTCGATCGACGGCGCGCACAGCAGGAACACCGTCGACGGGGGCGGCTCCTCGACCACCTTGAGCAGCACGTTGGCCGCCCCCTCGGTGAGCCGGTCGGCGTCTTCGACCACCACGATCTGCCAGCGTCCGGTGCTGGGCCGCCGGGAGGCGACCTGCACGATCGCCCGCATCGCCTCGACCCCGATCGACAGGCCCTCGGGCACGATCCGGCGCACGTCGGCGTGGGTGCCGGCCAGGGTGGTCGCGCAGGCCCGGCAGGCCCCGCAGCCGGGCACCTCGGGGTCGGTGCACTGCAGCGCCGCGGCGAAGCACACCGCCGCCACCGACCGTCCCGACCCGGGCGGACCGGTGATCAGCCAGGCGTGGGTCATCGCGGCGGCCTGCTCGCTGTCCCCGCGGGCGGCGCGCGCCGCCGCGACCAACTCGGCCTCCACCGCCTGCTGGCCGACCAGCCGCGCAAACACCCCGGACATCACCGCAACAGTACTGCGCGACGGTGACCCCTCGACACCACGCCGACACCACGCCGACACCACCGCGCTGTCGCGGCGCACAGCCGGTCGCCGCCGGTGTGCGAACGCTACGGTGGGCTGGTGAACAGCGCACCGAGGCTCACCGACCGGGTGGGTGCCTTCATTCGGTGGGTGGTGCGCACCCCGTGGCCGCTGTTCGCCCTGACGATGCTGCAGGCCGACATCATCGGCGGGCTGTTCGTCCTGGGGTTCCTGCGGTTCGGGCTGCCGCTGGAGGACCGGCTGCAGCTGCAGGACGCACCGCGGTCCAATCTGGTGATCCTGGCCGCCGCACTGGCGACGCTGTTCGTGCTGGAGCTGGCGTTGAGCATGCGGATGCTGCTGCCGGTGTTCCGCTGGCAGCGCCGCGACGGGCTGCTCACCGACGCCGACCCGACGATCACCGAGCTGGCCCGCGCGCGGGCCCTGCGGATGCCGTTCTACCGGGCGCTGATCAGCCTGGCCAACTGGACGATCGGCGGGATCGTGTTCATCGTGACCAGCTGGCCGGTGGCCAGCCGGACCGCCCCGGTGGTGGCGATCGCGATCGCGTTGGGTGCGGCGGCCACCGCGATCATCGGGTACCTGCAGTCCGAGCGGGTGCTGCGACCGGTGGCGGTGGCCGCGCTGCGTGCCGGGGTCCCGGAGAACCTGCGCGCGCCCGGGGTGCTCCTGCGGCAGCTGTTGACCTGGATGCTGTCCACCGGGGTGCCGCTGCTGGCGATCGTGTTGTCGGTGATGGCCAGCAAATTCTCGTTCATGCACTCCCCGGCCGACCAGCTCTCCGACCCACTGCTGTTGATGGGCGTCTCGGCGCTGGTCATCGGGTTGGCCGGCACCGTGCTGGTGGCGATGTCGATCGCCGACCCGCTGCGCCAGTTGCGCTGGGCGCTCGGGGAGGTGCAACGCGGAAACTACAACGCCCACATGCAGATCTACGACGCCAGCGAGTTGGGCCTGCTGCAGGCCGGCTTCAACGACATGGTGCGCGACCTGGCCGAACGGCAACGGTTGCGCGACCTGTTCGGCCGCTACGTCGGGGAGGACGTGGCGCGCCGCGCCCTGGAACGCGGCACCGAACTCGGCGGGCAGGAACGCGAGGTGGCGGTGCTGTTCATCGACATGGTCGGCTCCACCCACCTGGCGGCCACCCGCGAACCCGCCGAGGTGGTCGCCTTGCTCAACGAATTCTTCCGGGTGGTGGTCCACACCATCGACCGGCACGGCGGGTTCGTCAACAAGTTCCAGGGTGACGCGGCGCTGGCGGTGTTCGGCGCCCCGCTGGAGCACCCCAATGCGCCCGGGGCGGCCCTGGCGGCGGCCCGGGAGCTGCACGACCGGCTGCTCTCGGTGCTGGGCAGCACCGAATTCGGGATCGGGGTGTCGGCGGGCCGCGCCCTGGCCGGTCACATCGGGGCGCAGGCCCGGTTCGAATACACCGTGATCGGCGATCCGGTCAACGAGGCGGCCCGGCTCACCGAGCTGGCGAAGCTGGAGGAAGGCCACGTGCTGGCCTCGGAGACCGCGGTCAGCGAGGCCCCCGAGGACGAGGCGCGGCGGTGGGCCATCGGGGAGGTGGTCGAGCTGCGCGGGCGCCTGGCGCCGACCCGGCTGGCCCGCCCGCTCGCGCCGGCGGCCGAACCGGCCGAACCGGCCCAGCAGCCCGGCTAGACCCCGGGGCTACCGAGGGATTCGAGGAAGTAGGACCGGGCGCGCTCAGGCCGGCGGAGCCGGCAGCAGCGCATCATCGATCGTCAAGGTCACCGACGGCGACGGGGCGGCGGCGGGGTGATCCAGCATGCCGCTCAGATCGAGGTCGGTGAGCTCGTTGAGGCTCGGCGGCGGGGCGGTGTCCCCGGAGACGATCTGCCACCACTGCTGATACTGCTCGCCGATCTTCGGCGTCGAATCCGAGGACAGCTCCACGACCGGCACCTGCACGTTCGGCAGCGGCCGGGTCACCGGCGCGGCAGCCACCGCGACCGCACCGGCCAGCACGACGCCCGCGGAGACACCGAAATAGACACCACGTCGCATGGCGCCTCCTTCCGCTCCGGTGCACGGCAGCCGTCTGGCAGCAGCCCTCAGCATACCTGAGAGACGACTAAGCAACAACACAACCGGGGGAGACACTCTCGGCGATGGTGCGCAGAATCCCAGCGTGGCACTGAGAGGAAGGTGAACACCGCGGTCAGCCCGCTGCGGTCCGGTCAGGAGCGTTTGGTCGCCCGGGTGGATTTCGCGGCGGTCTTCTTCGCGGCGGTCTTTTTGGCGGCCGTCTTCTTCGCCGGGGCCTTGCGGGTCCGTTTCGCCGGTCCGCGGGCGCGGCGTTCGGCGAGCAGCTCCGCCGCCCGCTCGTCGGTGATCGTCGTCGCGTCGTCGCCCTTGCGCAGGCTGGCGTTGGTCTCCCCGTCGGTGACGTAGGGGCCGAACCGGCCGTCCTTGACCACCATCGGCTTGCCCGAGCCCGGATCGGTGCCCAACTCCCGCAGCGGCGGGGCGGCCGCGCCCTGCCGGCCGCGCCGCTTCGGTTCGGCGTAGAGCTTCAACGCCTCCTCGACGGTGATCGTGAACAGCTGCTCCTCGGTGGCCAGCGAGCGCGAATCGGTGCCCCGCTTCAGATACGGCCCGTAGCGCCCGTTCTGCGCGGTGATCTCCTCGCCGGAGTCGGGATCGACCCCGACCACCCGCGGCAGCGACAGCAGCTTCAACGCGTCGGCGAGGGTGACCGTCTCCACCGACATGCTGCGCAGCAGCGAGCCGGTGCGCGGCTTGGGGCCGGCGGCCTTTTTGCCCCGGCCCTTCTTGGCCGGGGCCTTGGCGCCGGCGGACTCGGCGGCGGACTCGTCGGGTTTGGGCAGCAGCTCGCTGACGTAGGGCCCGTAGCGGCCGTCCTTGACGACGATCTCGTGGCCGGTGTCGGGGTCGACCCCGAGGACCCGCCCCTCCTGCGGGGTGGCGAAGAGTTTCTCGGCCAACTCCAAGGTCAGCTCGTCGGGGGTGAGCGCGACGTTGAGGTTGGCCCGCTGCGGGGTCGGTTCCCCGTCGTCGCCGGTGACCATCCGCTCCAGATACGGCCCGTTCTTGCCGACCCGCACGTAGATGTCGCGGCCCTGGTCGTCGGTGAACAGCTTGATCGAGTTGATCTTGCGGGCGTCGATCTCCTCCAGGTTCACCCCGACCAGCGTCTTCAACCCGCCGGCGCGGGCCACCGACTGGTGCGACCCGTGCTCGCCGCCGAAGTAGAACTTGCTCAACCAGTCGGTGCGCCGCTCGTGGCCGGCGGCGATCTCGTCGAGTTCGTCCTCCATCGCCGCGGTGAAGTCGTAGTCGACGAGCCGGGAGAAGTGCTGCTCCAGCAGACCGGTCACCGCGAACGCCACCCACGACGGCACCAGCGCGCTGCCCTTTTTGTGCACGTAGCCGCGGTCCTGGATGGTTTTGATGATCGAGGAGTAGGTCGACGGGCGCCCGATCCCGAGCTCTTCGAGGGCCTTGACCAGCGACGCCTCGGTGAAGCGGGCGGGCGGATTGGTGGCGTGGCCGTCGGGGGTCGCCTCGACGGCGTTGACCTGCTGGCCCTCGGTGAGGTTGGGCAGGCGCCGCTCGGCGTCGTCGGCCTCCCCGCCGGCGAGCTCGTCGACGGTCTCCACGTAGGCCTTGAGGAACCCGGCGAAGGTGATGGTGCGACCGCTGGCGGCGAACACCACCTGCGCATCGCCGGCGGCGCCGCCGATGCGCAGGCTCAGCGTGGTGCCGCGGGCGTCGGCCATCTGGGAGGCGACGGTGCGCTGCCAGATCAACTCGTAGAGCCGGAAGTCGTCGCTGTCGAGTTCACCGCGCACCGCGTCGGGGGTGGCGAACGTGTCGCCGGCCGGGCGGATGGCCTCGTGCGCCTCCTGGGCGTTCTTCACCTTCCGGGTGTACTGGCGCGGCGAGGCCGCCACGAACTCGTCGCCGTAGAGCTGGCGGGCCTGGGTGCGCGCCGCCTCGATCGCCGACGCCGACAGCGTCGTCGAGTCGGTGCGCATGTAGGTGATGTAGCCGTTCTCGTAGAGCCGCTGGGCGACCCCCATGGTGCGCTCGGCGGAGAACCGCAGCTTGCGGCCGGCCTCCTGCTGCAGCGTGGAGGTCATAAACGGGGCGTAGGGCCGGCGGGTGTAGGGCTTCTCCTCCACCGAGGCGACCGAGAGCGCCGCCCCCTGCAGCCGGTCGGCGACCGCGGTGGCCGCGGCCTCGTCGAGCACCACCACCTCGTCGGGTTTTTTCACCGCGCCCAACGAGTCGAAGTCGCGCCCGGTCGCCACCCGCCGGCCGTCGACGCTGACCAGCCGGGCGGTGAACTGCGGCGGGCTGGCCGCCGGGTCGGAGACGCTGGCGTCGAGGCCGGCCACCACGTCCCAGTAGGACGCGCTGCGGAACGCCATCCGGTCGCGTTCCCGGGCCACGATGATGCGGGTGGCCACCGACTGCACCCGCCCGGCGGAGAGCTTCGGGGCGACCTTCTTCCACAGCACCGGGCTGACCTCGTAGCCGTAGAGCCGGTCGAGGATGCGCCGGGTCTCCTGGGCGTCGACGAGGTCGGTGTCCAAATCACGGGGGTGCTCGGCGGCCGCCCGGATCGCCGGCTCGGTGATCTCGTGGAACACCATCCGTTTGACCGGGATCTTCGGTTTCAACGTCTCGAGCAGATGCCAGGCGATCGCCTCGCCCTCCCGGTCACCGTCGGTGGCCAGATAGAGCTCATCGACGCTTTTGAGCAGGTCCTTCAACTCGCGCACGGTGCTTTTTTTGTCGGGGCTGACGATGTAGAGCGGCTCGAATCCGCCGTCGACGTTCACCCCGAGCCGCGCCCACGGCTCGGTCTTGTACCTGGCGGGGATGTCGGCGGCGGTGCGCGGCAGATCCCGGATGTGCCCGCGCGAGGATTCCACGACGTATCCGCCGCCGAGGTACCCGGCGATTTTGCGTGCCTTGGTGGGCGACTCGACAATGACGAGTCGCCGCATCCCGGCTTGTGCGCCGTTGCCGCCGTCAGCCAACGCCTCCACGCTCCACTTCTCTTCGGTGCCGATGCAGGGTGAGCACCGCTGCCGCCCGCCGACCAGAGACAATTTCGCACCCCCGGGTCGGACTGCGCAAACCGGGGTCGCCGCCGGACCCCGGAATCCGGCCGCCGGGATCGGCCGCTACACCTGCGGCCACTGCGACAACGCCTCCTGGTCGTCGGGATGTTCCCCGACATTCTCCACCAGCCGCGCGAGCCGCCGCCGACCGCTGATCCGCAACGCCGGATGCGCCCCGCGGGTGCCGATCAGGGTGGGCGCGATGCCCACCCGCATCAGCGCCGAGGCCAGCGGGGCGTGGGTGTCGGGGGCGTGCGGGTCCAGCCCCAGCAGGTAGCGGCCGTCCTCGCGGGTGCCGGCGGCCAACGCCCAGGCCCGCAGTTCACGTCCGCCCGGCGCCCACCCGGGCGGCACCGTCTTGACCGCCCCGCGGGTCCAGTCCGCCGCGATGGGGCGCAGCCGGGCGTCGACGGCGGTGCGCACCAACGGGGTGTCCTCGTCGGTGCGGCCGATTTCGGGGGTCAACCCGGCCGCGGCGATCATCTCGGCCAGCGCCGCGGCGCGCCACGGCCGGTCGACCACCACCGAGATCCGGGCGCCCGCACCGGCGACGACGATCTGCCCGGGGGCGGCCAGCAGCCCGGTGAGATCGGTGACCGCGGCGGGCACCGACTCGGCCGAGAAGAACGACAGCTGGCTCACGTCACCGACAGTAAGCCAGCGAACCGCGTCCGGCGCCGATGACCGTCGCCAACGCAATCCCCCCGCCCGGAATCCCTACGGATCCGGACGGGGGGATCGTCGTCAGACTTGGCTGTGTTAGATGGAACGCACGCCTGTGGCCTGCGGCCCCTTCGGGCTCTGGCCGACCTCGAATTCGACCCGCTGGTTCTCCTCAAGGGTGCGGAAGCCTGATCCCTGGATCTCCGTGTAGTGGACAAAGACATCGGCGGAACCATCCTCGGGGGCGATGAAACCGAACCCCTTCTCCGCGTTGAACCACTTCACAGTTCCCTGTGGCATTTGTCGATCTTTCCTTCTCTACTAACCGGGTGCCGGTGCACCGTCGTTCGGTGCACCGATGTTTCGGTGCCCCGGGTCGGCTGCGACCACGCCGCCTGCAGGTGTGCCGGAGGAGTCTCCGACCGGTTGACCTCGCAGGAACGCAGCCGTAACGAAAGTCCTGCGAAGTTTTGACACGAACACAGAAGCTACGACCGCCCATCAGTCAACCACGTTCGGCACGTCGGCGACAGCCGTGGGAGGACAAATGCGCACAATTGGTCGGTATCGATGGTAGTGGCCCGCCCGGCTGGGCCCGGTCCAGGCCGGTGCCGGACGGGCCCCGCGGGCCCGACCGGCGGGCAGAAGGGCAGACGATGACGAGTTTCGGCGCGGCGCTGCTCGGCGCCGCCCTGGCCGGGGTCCCCGCCGGGGAGGACCCGCTGCGTCACGTCGCCGAGCTGCCCGCCCGGGCGGGCAGCGTCGGCGCCTGGCCCGACTGGGTGCGCCCCGCGGTGCGCCGCGCGTTCACCGACCACGGGATCGCCCTGCCGTGGTCGCACCAGGTCACCACCGCCGAGCTGGCCCACCGCGGCCGCCACGTGGTGCTCGCGACCGGGACCGCGTCGGGCAAGTCGCTGGCCTACCAGCTGCCCGCGCTCAACGCGGTCGCCGCCGACCCGCGGGCCCGGGTGCTGTATCTGTCCCCGACCAAGGCACTCGGCCACGACCAGCTGCGGGCCGCCCAACGGCTGTGCGCCGCGGTGCCGGGTCTGGCCGACACGGTGGCCCCGACCGGCTACGACGGCGACAGCCCGCAGCAGGTACGCCGGTTCGCCCGGGAGCACTCCCGGTGGCTGTTCTCCAACCCGGACATGGTGCATCTGACGCTGCTGCGCAACCATGCCCGCTGGGCGGTGTTCCTGCGGCATCTGCGGTTCGTCATCGTCGACGAATGCCACTACTACCGCGGAATTTTCGGGTCCCACGTGGCGCTGGTGCTGCGGCGGCTGCTGCGGCTGTGCGCCCGCTACGCCGGCGCCGGGGCCGCCCGGGGGGCGCCGACGGTGATCTTCGCCAGCGCCACCACCGCCGAACCCGGCCGCACCGCCACCGATTTGATCGGCGTGCCGGTCACCGAGGTCACCACCGACGGCTCCCCGCAGGGGGCGCGCACGGTCGCGCTGTGGGAGCCGGCCCTCGGCGCCGCGCCGGCCGGGGAGAACGGCGCCCCCGTGCGCCGGTCCGCCGGCGCCGAGGCCGCCCGGGTGATGGCCGATCTGATCGTCGAGGGGGCCTCGACGCTGACGTTCGTGCGCTCCCGGCGCGGCGCGGAACTCACCGCGCTCGGGGCGCGGACCCGGTTGGCCGAGATCGCCCCCGCGCTGGCCGCGGCGGTCGCGTCGTATCGGGCCGGGTACCTCGCCGAGGACCGCCGAGGGTTGGAGCGGGCCCTGGCCGACGGCCGGTTGCGCGGGCTGGCGGCCACCAACGCGCTGGAGTTGGGCATCGACATCGCCGGACTGGACGCGGTGGTGTTGGCCGGTTTTCCCGGCACCATCACCTCGTTCTGGCAGCAGGCCGGCCGGTCGGGCCGGCGCGGCCAGGGGGCGCTGATCGTGTTGGTCGCCCGCGACGACCCCTTGGACACCTACCTGGTGCACCATCCGGAGGCGTTGCTGGACAAAGCCATCGAACGGGTCGTCGTCGACCACGCCAACCCGTATGTTCTGGCTCCCCAGCTGCACTGCGCGGCAACCGAACTGCCGTTAAAGACCGCCGAGGTGCACGCCTGGGGGGCGCAGCAGACCGCCGAACGGCTGGTCGCCGACGGGGTGCTGCGCCGACGGGGCGACCGGTATTTCCCGGCGCCGGGCCAAGACCCGCATCCGGCGGTGAACATCCGCGGCGACACCGGCGGGGAGGTGCTGATCGTGGAGGCCGACACCGGCCGCCTACTCGGCGGTGTCGGCGCCGGCCAGGCCGCACTGAGCGTGCATCCCGGCGCGGTCTACCTGCATCAGGGGCAGAGCTACGTCGTCGACAGCCTGCAGCATCCCGGTCCGCACGGCGAGCCGCCGGGGATGGCGTTCGTCCACGCCGAGGACCCCGACTACAGCACCCACGCCCGCCAGATCACCGAGATCACCGTGACCGGTCCCGGCGATCGCCGCGAGTTCGGGCCGGTCACCGTCGGGCTGGTCCCCGTCGACGTCACCGAGCAGGTGACCGGGTATCTGCGGCGCCGGCCCGGCGGGGAGGTGATCGATTTCACCGACCTGGACATGCCGGCGCAGACCCTCGACACCGTCGCGGTGATGTACACGGTCACCGAGGCCGCCCTGGCCGAGGCCGGCCTGGACGCGCGGGCGGTGCCGGGGGCGTTGCACGCCGCCGAGCACGCCGCGATCGGGTTGCTGCCGCTGGTGGCCAGCTGTGACCGCGGCGACATCGGCGGGCTGTCGACCGCCGTCGGACCGGACACCGGGCTGCCCACCGTCTTCGTCTACGACGGCCATCCCGGCGGCGCCGGCTTCGCCGAGCAGGGCTTCCGGCAGGCCCACACCTGGTTGTCGGCGACCGCCGACGCGATCGCGGCGTGCGAGTGCCCGCGCGGGTGCCCCTCGTGCGTGCAGTCGCCCAAATGCGGCAACGGCAACGATCCCCTCGACAAGGCGGGGGCGGTGACGGTGCTGCGGCGGGTCCTGGCCGAATTGGGCGCCGCGGCGGGCCCGGCGCCCCGCCCGGCGCGACATCGGTCGGTACAGTAGCGCCATGGGCCACGACTGGTTGCTCGTGGAGACACTGAGCGAGGAACCCACCGTGGTCGCCCAGGGGGCGAAGCTGCAGGATCTGGTTCCGCTGGCCACGTTTCTGCGGCGCAGCCCGTATCGTGCGGCCCTCCAGACCGCGATCACCGAGACGGTGCAAAGCGGTGAATCGCTGGCCTCCATCACCCCCAAACACGGTCGGGTCATCCGCACCGAACCGGTGAAGATGCCCGACGGACGGGTGCACGGGGTCCAGGTGTGGGTGGGACCGGCCTCGGCCGAACCTCCCGAGCGGCAGTACCCCGGGGCGCTGAAATGGGATCTGACCTCCCACACCGCGATCGACACCCGCGAGTCGCTGGTCAACGCCGGCAGGAACCTCCACGCCGAGGGCATCCACGAACGCGCGTTCGCCGACGAGCTGCCCGCACGTGAACTGACCCACAACGAGGCGCAGGTGGTGGCGTTGGCGATCAAGGCCGAGCCCGGCCAGGCGCTGTGCAGCAGCTGGGACGTCACCGACTGGCAGGACGCCCCGATCCGGGTGGCGTTCGTGGCGCGCATCAGCCTGGAGCCCACCCCCGAGGGCGCCGACCACCTGGTGGCCCGGGGCATGAACTGGCGCGGACAGCTCGAGGAGGAGATCCTGGCGCCCGATCAGCTGGCCCAGCGGGTGCTCGACGCCCTGGCTCAGCCGGGGGTGCATCGCGCACTGGTCGACCTGGACACCTGGACGCTGCTGCGCTGGCTCGACGAGCCGTGCCCGTTTTACGACTGGCGCTCCGGGGATCTCGGCGAGCAGCGGGTGCACCCCGACGACGCACCGCTGATGGAGGCGATGCGCGCCGAGTTCGAACACGGTCCGACCTCGCGGGTGCTGCGGCTGCGCCGCGTCGACGACGACTGGGTTCCGTTGCACGTCACGGTCAACCGCATCGAGTTGGAGGACGACGAGCCGATGGGACTGGTGGCGCTGCGGTTGCCCACCGACGCCGAGCTCGCCGACGCGGGTCTGCGCTGACGGCGCGCCGGGCACTCACCGGGGCCACCCCGTCACCGGCCCGGCGCGCGCGGCCGCCCGCACCGGGGCGCGCAGGCCGACCGCTCCCGCCGGCAGGGCCACCGACACCGTCACCACCACGTCGAGTTTTTCGACCACACAGTCGATCTCGGTCAGACCCATCCGGTGTGCGAGATCGCGGGCTCGGGCACAGGCCCGGTCCGGTCCGGCCGGCAGTCGCGCCGCTGCGGCCAGCGCGGCCAGATCGGCCGCCGACTGTGCCCGGTGACGCGCCACCAGCACCGCGCCCAACTCGGCGCCACCGACGGTCACCGCCAGCAGCAACGCCACCAGCAGCGCCCCCAACACGGTGGCCGAGCCCCGATCACTCTCACGACTCCGCCGCCGCAACACCGGTCGCCGAAACCGGCAGCGCCGCAAGCATGGTCGGATGAACGGTGACGGTGGCGATGTACAGGGACCCGTCGCGGCGCAGGTGCACGCTCGCCCCCTGCGGGGCGATCCGCCCGGCCACCGCCACCGCCGTCGTCCGGTCACCTCGCGCGGCCAACCGCGCCGCCTCCCGAGCGGCGTCGATGCAGCGCAGTTGCAGCCCCACCGCGGCCAGACCGGCCAGACAGACCAGCAGCACCGAGACCAGGGCGGCGATCGCCAACGCCGCCTCGACGGTGCTGGAGCCGTCGGCGTCACCGAGCAGCCTCGTTAGACCCGAGTGTTCAACGCGCGCCCGATGACCCGGGTCAACGCCGCGACCACCGAGTCGCCGGTGACCACGGTGTAGAGGATGGCCCCGAAGGCGGCCGCGGCGACGGTGCCGATGGCGTATTCGACCGTCGACATTCCGGTCTCGTCGGCGGCGGCCATCAGCAGCCGCGTCCGCAGGGTCTCGATGATGGTCATGGTTCTCCCTTTCTTCGACAACGCTCCCCCCGACGGGGGTCATAACAGCCCCGGCCCCAACACGGTGCCGGCCAGCCCCGCGATCACCGGCACGATGCCCAGGCAGACAAACGCCGGCAGGAAACACAGGCCCAGCGGTGCGGCGATGAGCACGCCGGCCCGCTCGGCCGCGGCGGTCGCGGCGTGCAACGCGTCGCGGCGGCACTGCGCGGCCAGTTCGGCGACCCCGGAAGCCAGTGCGGTGCCCGACTCGGCCGACCGTCGCGCCATCCGCAGCAGCGCATCGAGGTGGGCATCGGCGGGATCGGCGGCCTGCCGGGTCCACGCGCTCCCCGGGTCGGCGCCGAGGGCCAGCAGGTCGGCGGCCCGGCGCAGCGGGCGGGCCAGCTTCTCGGGGGCGCCGCCGGCCGCCGCGGTCGCCGCCGCCGACACCGGCAGACCGGCCGACAGGCACACCGCCAGCAGGTCGAGGGCGGCCGCCACGGCGTGCGGGTCGGTGCGGCGGCGCAACGGCCGGGCACCGGCCGCACCCGCCGCGGTGCGCGGGCGGACCCGCCGCGCGGGCCGCGGGCCGGTGATCAGCACCGCGAGCGCCACCAGCACCGCGGCGGTCACGCCAGCACTCCGGCGACGAGGCGGTCCGACCACGCCACACCGAGCAAGACCAGGCCCACCCCGACCACCAGCACCACGCCGCCGGACCCGCCGCCGAGCAGGAACCGCAGCGGCTGGGCCCCGATGAGCTCACCGAGCGCCACGCCGAGCGCCGGCAGCAGCGCCAGGATCGCGGCGGTGGCCCGGGTCCCGGCCAGCGCCGCCCGCACCTGATCGGCGTGGCGTTGCCGCGCGGCGAGGTCACGTTGGGTGGCGCGCAGCAGCGGCGCGATCGCCACCCCGTGCTCGTGGGCCACCCGCCAGCAGGTGGCCATGCGCTGCCAGTAGGGCGCCAGCACCGGTGGACTCGGCAGGCGCCGCAGCGCGGCGCCCACATCGGTGCCGAGCCGCGCGCCGGCGGCCACCGACCGCAGGCCCTGCCGCACCGCGCCGGGCTCGGCGTCGGCGGCGGCCACCGCCAGCGCGGCGACGGGTTCGGCGCCGATGCGCAACTCGGCGACCAGCGCCTCCAGCGCCGCCTCCAGGGCGCGGCGCGCCGCGCCGTCGCGGTGCGCCCGGCGGGCGGCGCGCCACCGCAGTGCACCGGCCCCGGCCAGCACCGCCAGCGCGACCAGCACCGTGGCCGGAACCAGCAGCGCCGCACCGGCGACGGCGATCCCCCCGCCGGCGGCCACCGCCGAGCCGGGCGACACCCGCCGCCGCGGTGCGCTGGCGCCGAGGCCTCGGCCGGGGCGCGCCGGGGCGAGCACCGTGGCGCCGGCGAGGGCGAGCGCGGCGAGCGCCCCGGCGCTCACGGCCCGCCCCCGTTGAGCACCGCCCCCAGCTGCGGGGGCAGCGCGGTGGTCGCGGCGGGCACCGGGCGGTCGGCATGCCACACGGTGCGCACCCCGACCCGCTCGCCGGCGCCGCGGTGCAGTACCGCGACCTCCTCCAGGCGGCGCCGGCCGGACCGGTCGCGGCCCACGTGAAACAGCACCCGCACCGCCGCGGCGAGCTGGCTGTGCAGGGCGCCGCGGCCCAACCCGCCGAGCGCCCCGAGCGCCTCCAGCCGGGCCGGCACCTCGGTCGCGCTGTTGGCGTGCACCGTGCCCGCGCCGCCGTCGTGGCCGGTGTTCAGCGCGGTG
Source organism: Mycolicibacillus parakoreensis (assembly GCF_022370835.2). Next base: position 340,953 of record NZ_CP092365.1, on the reverse strand, counting down.
AGCAGATCGACGACCTCGGCCCCGCGCACCTCGCCGACCACGATCCGGTCCGGGCGCATCCGCAGCGCCTGACGGACCAGCTGACGCACGCTCACCTCGCCGACCCCCTCGACGTTGGGACAGCGCGCCACCAGCCTGACCAGATGCGGGTGCGCCGGAGCCAGCTCGGGGGCGTCCTCGACGCAGACGATGCGTTCGGTCGGGGCGACCGAGCCCAAAAGCGCCGCCAGCAGGGTGGTTTTGCCCGCGCCGGTGCCGCCGGAGATCAAAAACGCGGCCCGGGCGGCCAGGATCGCCTCGATCAGCGGCACCGCCGCGCCCCCGATGGCCCCGGCGGCGATGAGCGCGGCCAGATCCTGGTCGGCCGCCCGCAGTACCCGCAGCGACAGGCACGTCCCCCCGGCCACCACCGGCGGCAGGATCGCGTGCACCCGCACCGTGACGCCGGGCCCGGCCAGACCCGTGAGCTGACCATCGACCCAGGGCTGCGCGTCATCGAGACGGCGGCCGGCGGCCAGGGCCAGCCGCTGGGCCAACCGGCGCACCGCCGCCTCGTCGCAGAACCGCACCGCGGTGCGCCGCAGCCCCTCGCCGTCGTCGACCCAGACCTCGTCCGGGGCGGTGACCAACACATCGGTGACCCCCGCGGCCCGCAGCAACGGATCCAAGACGCCGGCCCCGCACAGTTCGGTCTGCAGCGCCCGCATCCCCGCCAGCGCCTCGGTATCGCCCAGCACTCCACCGGATTCGGCGCGTAGTGCCGCGGCCACCGCGGCCGGGCGCAGCGGTGCACGCTGGGCGGCCAGGCGCTCGCGAACCCGATCGAGCAGGCTGTCGGTCACTCCACCCGCCCCCCGGGTCCTGCGGTCTCGAGCATCGCCAGCACCCGACGCGCCGCGGCCGCGATGCGGGCGTTGCGGCGCAGCCGCAGCCGCCCGTACTCGACGCGTCCGACCAGCCGGGGCTCGGCGCGCATCGCGGCGAGCACGGGCACGGCTGTGATCTCGGCGATCTGGGTGGCGCGCAGTCCCCCGGGGGCCGGGCCGCGCACCACCAGACCGACATTGGGGTTGCGGGCGGCCAACACCGGGAGAAGGGCGGCGGTGGCGGCCGCGGCCCGCACGTCGCAACGGGTGATCACCGTAACCAGATCAGCTGCGCCCAGGGCGGTCTCGGCCGCGTCGGTGAGCCGCCTCGGCAGGTCGCAGATGACCGTGGCACCCCCGCGTCGACCGGCGTCGAGCACCGCCTCGACCGCGCCGGCGTTCAGCTCATGGCTGTACCGCGCCGAGGAGAGCACCACGGCCCCGCACCGGGTCGGCAGGGCCTCGCGCACCGTCGACCACGCCAGTCGTCCACCTTCCAGATGCAGCTCGGGCCAACATATCTGGTCATGAAGATCGTCGGCCATCAGCAGATCGAGCCCACCGCTCCAGGGATCGAGGTCGACCAGCATCGCCGTCGACGCCGTCTGCGCCAGCGCCGCGCTGAACAGCGAGGCACCCGCCCCGCCACACCCGCCGATCACCGCCGCCACCCGGCCGTCACGGCGATCGTCACCGACGGTCTCCGCCGCCTCGGCCAACGCACCGGCCAGCACCGCCTCATCGAGTGGTGCGGTCAATACCTGTTGGGCGCCAAGGCTGATCGCCGCCGACCAGGTGGTGTTCGGCACCTCGGCGCCGGCGACCACGAGCACATGGGCGCGGCGCGGGAACGGGACCGACGTCACGTGGGCACAACCGACCACGGCGGTCTCATCGAGGATCACCGCCGCGGCCGCCGACCACGCCCGGCGGTCCGGGACCGCCTCGGCGTGCACGACGCGCACACCGATCGCGGCTCCGATGCGCTCGATCTCGTTACGCAGCACCGGATCGGCCAACACCGTCAACACCCCGGGCGATCGCGCCATGGGCCCACCCTGCGGTCGGGGCGACCGCCGGCGCCAGTCAACCCCGACCGCACGGGGGAACGATCACCGACTGTGGAGGGATCAGAAAGGGGACGACCCCCGCCAGGGGGGGAGGAGGCGAGGGTCGTCGTGCATCAACCCCGGGGGGTCGGGCTGATACACCCTCGGACATAAGCCGAGTAATGGCCACTATACACACGGCGGCGCAGGTGGACACAAGTATTACGGCGTTTCAAACCGGTGTGTCGGCCGGCCGGTGAGGCCGTTGCCAAGCACCCGTCGGGCCCCGGCGAGGATGCCTCCGGGGGCGGTTGTGAGCCCCCTTATGCTGGAGCCGTGACCGCCTCCGACCCGGCCACCAGGCCGCAGCCGACGCCGGATCTCACCCCGGCGCAGCGAGGGGTCCGCTCGGCCGCCTTCTTCGACCTGGACAAAACCGTCATCGCCAAATCCAGCGCCTTGGCGTTCAACAAGCCGTTCGCCGCCCAGGGGCTACTCGGCCGTCGCGCGGTGTTGAAGTCCAGTTATGCGCAGTTTCTGTTCCTGGTCTCCGGTGCCGATCACGATCAGGTCGATCGGCTGCGCTCCCATTTGACCGACATGTGCGCGGGCTGGGATGTGGAGCAGGTCAAGGCGATCGTCGCCGAGACGTTGCACGAAATCGTCACCCCGCTGGTGTTCGCCGAGGCGGCGGATCTGATCGCCGGGCACAAACTGTGCGGCCGCGACGTGGTGGTGGTCTCGGCCTCCGGCGCCGAAATCGTCGCCCCGATCGCGCGGGCACTGGGCGCCACCCACGCGATGGCCACCCAGATGGTCGTCGAGGACGGCAAGTACACCGGTGAGATCGAGTTCTACTGCTTCGGGGAGGGCAAGGCCCAGGCGATCCGCGAGTTGGCCGTCCGCGAGGGCTACGCGCTCGAGCACTGCTACGCCTACTCCGATTCGATCACCGATCTGCCGATGCTGCAGGGCGTCGGCCATCCGACCGCGGTCAACCCCGACCGGGCGCTGCGCAAGGAGGCCAGCGCCCGCGACTGGCCGGTGCTGACGTTCTCGCGCCCGGTGGCGCTGCGCGACCGGCTGCCCGCCCCGTCGGGTGCGGCGGTGGCGACCTCGGCCGCCGTGGCGGTCAGCGCCCTGGCGGCCGGCGCCTTGAGCTACACGCTGCTGCGGCGCTTCGTGTTCTGAGCCGTGTGCCGGGCCGTGTGCCGGGCCGTGGTCTAAGCCGCGCCCCGGCGCGTCAGCAAACCGCGCCGCGGCCGATCCGGTGACGGCGCCAAGTTACCCACGGTTAGCCCTTGCTGTGACCGGGGCCACGTAGTAGAAATGAGGCACGGAAGTCCGGTGAGGCCAAGGTCGATTCGGAAGAGAAGGATCGCCCTCCCGAGCCGGGCGACCCAGCACGGACCTGCGGTACCCACGGGGAGCTACAGCCGCGATAATGGCAGAAGTGTTGCGGGCCTGCGCTATTGCGAAGAGCGGACGGTCTCGACGACCCTTTGGGTGGGGTTGCAACCGAGGCGCATCGCAAGACCGCCGAGGCCACCCACGCAACCCACGTGTCGCACGCCTGGTAACCGAGTTCCGTGCTAGCGGGCGACGCAACGCGGTTAGCGGGGCGCCGCCCGCTTCATTTGGTCCAGCACCCCCGCCGCCGAGCCGTCGGCGGTCTTGCCGGCGGCCTCAGCAATCGACACGGCCTCCCCGGCACCGGCCTGCAGCGCCTTGCAGCACAGCACCACCCACGTCGCCACGCCGTCGGCGGTGCCCGCGGCGAATCCCTGCGCGCCCGCCCGGTAGTTGCCCGATCCGCGCATCCAGGTCAGCTCCGGCACGCCCAGGCCCCGCGGGTCGAGTCCGCTGGAGATCGCGATCAGCCGCGACACCGCGCGCGCCACCACCCCGTCGGCGGTGCCGAACGGCGCCAACGCCAGCAGCTCCCCGTGGGCGACCGCGGCCAGCACCGGCGCCGGCGCCGCGGTGCCGCCGGTGACCAGGTCGGCCAGCAGCGCCAACCGGCGCCCGATCTGCTCATCCGGCCCGCCGTGCCGCGGGCGGCCCAACCGGTCGTCGTCGTCGACGAGGTCGGCCGCGGCCAGCATGTGCAGTTTCGCGATCGCCTGCAGCGGGGCGCGCCGCCACACCTCGACCAGCGTGGTCTCCCCGCCCTCCAGCGCCTGGGCGACCCGCAGCGCCCCGGCGAAGACCGGGTTGGTGGTCGCCGACTCGTCGACCTGGACCGGGCCGCCGTCGAGCACCGAGGACGCCCGCGCGGAGCGCAGCGCCGCCTCGGCGGCGGTCACCGGCCAGCCGCGCCGGTTGGTCTTGTGCTGGTGGGCCTTGCTCAGTGCCTGGCGCGCCAGGTCGGAAGCCTCGGGCACCCCGGGCAGGCCGAGCAGCGGGGCCAACGGATCGTCGGTCACATCCGCTCACGATACCGGCCGCGGGGACGCGCCCGGCGGTGCGCGCCTGCCGCGGCGGTGTCGGTGACTACCCTGAGAACACGTGACCGCTCCTTCGTCGTATCCGCCGTCACCGCAGTTCGCCGCCGCGGCCAACGCGGGCCCGCAGTTGTACCGCGAGGCCGACGCCGACCGGCTGGCGTTCTGGGCGCGCCAGGCCGAGCGGGTGTCGTGGGCCTCCCCGTTCACCGAGGTGCTCGACTGGTCCGACGCACCGTTCGCCAAATGGTTCGTCGGCGGCACCCTCAACGTCGCCTACAACTGCGTGGACCGTCACGTCGAGGCCGGTCACGGCGATCGGGTGGCCATCCACTGGGAGGGCGAGCCGGTCGGGCAGCAGCGCAGCCTGACCTACGCCGAGTTGCAGGACGAGGTCTGCCGGGCGGCCAACACCCTGGCCGGGCTGGGTCTGGGCGCCGGCGATCGGGTCGCCATCTACCTGCCGATGATCCCCGAGGCGGTGATCGCGATGCTGGCGTGCGCCCGGCTGGGGGTGCTGCACACCGTGGTGTTCGCCGGGTACTCCGCTCACGCCCTGCGCGCGCGCATCCAGGACGCGCAGGCGACCCTGGTGATCACCGCCGACGGGCAGTTCCGCCGCGGCAAGCCCGCCGCGCTCAAGGCCGCCGCCGACGAGGCGGTCGCCGACTGCCCCACCGTCGAGCACGTGCTGGTGGTGCGGCGCACCGGCGGTGACGTGGCGTGGACCCCCGAACGCGACCTGTGGTGGCACGACACCGTCGAGCAGGCCTCCCCCGAGCACACCGCGGCCGCGTTCGACGCCGAGCACCCGCTGTTTCTGCTGTACACCTCGGGCACCACCGGCACCCCGAAGGGCATCGTGCACACCAGCGGGGGCTATCTGGTGCAGACCGCCTACACGCACTACTACACCTTCGACATCAAGGCGCAGACCGACGTGTTCTGGTGCACCGCCGACATCGGCTGGGTCACCGGGCACACCTACGGGGTGTACGGCCCGCTGGCCAACGGGGTCACCGAGGTGCTCTACGAGGGCACCCCGGACTGCCCGGACCGGCACCGCCACTTCGACATCATCGACAAATACGGCGTCACCATCTACTACACCGCGCCGACGTTGATCCGGACGTTCATGAAGTGGGGCCGCGAGGTGCCCGACGCCCACGACCTGTCCAGCCTGCGGCTGCTCGGGTCGGTCGGCGAACCGATCAACCCGCAGGCCTGGCGCTGGTTCCGCGACGTCATCGGCGCCGACACCACCCCGATCATCGACACCTGGTGGCAGACCGAGACCGGGGCCACCATGATCTGCCCGCTGCCCGGGGTGGCCGCCGCCAAACCGGGCGCGGCGATGCGTCCGCTGCCCGGCATCTCCGCCCGCATCGTCGACGACGACGGCGCGCGACTGGCGCCGGGCACCGACCACGGTGAGCAGCCCAGCGGGTATCTGGTGCTCGATGAGCCGTGGCCGGCGATGCTGCGCGGCATCTGGGGCGACCCGGAGCGTTTCGTGGAGGCCTACTGGTCCCGCTTCGCCGAGCAGGGCTGGTACTTCGCCGGGGACGGCGCCCGCTACGACGCCGACGGCGACATCTGGGTGCTGGGCCGCATCGACGACGTCATGAACGTCTCAGGCCACCGGATCTCCACCGCGGAGGTGGAGTCCGCGCTGGTCGCGCACACCGGGGTGGCCGAGGCCGCCGTCGTCGGGGCCACCGACACCGACACCGGCCAGGCGATCTGCGCGTTCGTGGTGCGCACCGGCGGCCACACCGGCGCCGACGACCGGATGGTCGCCGCGCTGCGCGAACAGGTCGCGGTGGAGATCTCCCCGATCGCCCGGCCCCGCGACATCCACTTCGTGCCCGAGCTGCCCAAGACCCGCAGCGGCAAGATCATGCGCCGGCTGCTGCGCAACGTCGCCGACGGCCGCGAACTCGGCGACACCTCCACGCTGGTCGACCCGGGGGTCTTCGAGGCGATCCGCGCCGCCGACTAGCCCCCGGCGCCTCAGACCGGGATCGGCACGAAGCCCGACCCGGCGCGGTTCTTGGCGTTGATGTCGTCGAGCACCGCGGTCATCGACACCACCACCGCCGGGGTGTGCAGCGGGATGTATTTGATGATGCAGTCGGGCAGCGCGTTGGAGAACGCGCCGTGAATCATCCCGACCAGCATGTTGTCCACCGTGACCGGGCCACCGGAGTCGCCGGGCTGGCCGCAGACCTGCATGACGATGGTGCCCGGATCCTGCCCCTGGCCCCAGGTGACCCCGCACGAGTTGCCGGTGGTGCGGCCCTGCTTGCAGGCCACCGCCCCGAACGCCGGGTCGGGGGCGATCCCGGCGATGACGAACCCGTCGACGTTGGCGACCGGCGCGACCCGCTCGGGGTCGAATCGGATCACCGCGTAGTCGAGGGCGTCGTTGCCGGCGACCATCTCCCCGATGGTGCCCGCGGCCTCGGCGGCTTCGCTGGCGACCTGCGCGCCCGGCCCGCCGCAGTGCGCGGAGGTGAACCCGATCAACGCGCCGGTGTTGTCGTGCCCGATCGTGGTCAGCGTGCACAGGGTGTCGCCGTCGACGACGATGCCGGCGCCCCCGCCCATCGGCACCGGGTCGGCGGCGGCCGCCGCCGGGGCACGCAGGACCGGGACGACCAGCGCGGCCAGGACCGCGGTGACCACCGCGATACGCCCCACTCGGCCACCGAACCCGCCATGGATGGTCCGCAAGGGATACTCCTGTCCGCCCGACCCGGGCCTCAAAGTGCGCAGTAAGTCTAACGTGGCCGCCGCCGATAACCGGGTCCGCGCTGGCCAGTTGGGTGCATCCGCGCACACCACTCATGGCAACATGAACCGCGACGACAGCGAACCGGGAGGACCGTCTGTGAGCAAGACCGACCGCACCACCACACCGAAACCGGGCCGCAAGGCCCCGGTGCCCTCCACCTTGACCGAGATCCCGCTGACCGATCCGCACGCCCTGCCCGCCGATCCCTCGATCGGCGCCCTCGTCAAAGACGCGACCTCGCACATGTCCACGCTGGTGCGTGCCGAGGTCGAGTTGGCCCGCGCGGAGATCACCCGCGACGTCAAAAAGGGTCTGACCGGCAGCGTGGCGTTCATCGCCGCGCTGGTGGTGCTGTTCTACTCCACGTTCTTTTTCTTCTTCTTCATCGCCACGCTGCTCGACATCTGGCTGTACCGCTGGGCGGCCTATCTCATCGTGTTCGCGATCATGGTCGGGACCGCCACGGTGCTGGCCGTGATCGGCTATCTGAAGGTGCGGCGCATCCGGGGACCGCAGCAGACCCTGGAGACGGTGCGCGAGACCCGCACCGCGCTCACCCCCGGCCAGCCGCGCACCCCCGCACCGTCGAGCGCACCGACAGACCCGTCGGGCTGGTAGATGGCGCCCCCGGATCCGTCGATCACCCGGATCGACGGGCCGTGGCGCCATCGGGATGTGCACGCCAACGGAATCCGGTTCCATGTCGTGGAGGCCGGCGCCGACGACGCGGCGCCGCTGGTGCTGCTTCTGCACGGGTTCGGCTCGTTCTGGTGGTCGTGGCGCCATCAGCTGCGCGCGCTGACCGGGGCGCGGGTCGTCGCGGTCGACCTGCGCGGCTACGGCGGCAGCGACAAACCGCCGCGCGGCTACGACGGCTGGACGCTGGCCGGTGACGTGACCGGGCTGATCCGCGCGCTCGGGCACTCCTCGGCGATCCTGGTCGGGCATGCCGACGGCGGGCTGATCTGCTGGGCGACCGCGGCGCTGCACCGGCGTCTGGTCGCCGCGATCGCGATGATCAGCTCCCCGCACCCGGCGGCGCTGCGCCGCTCGCTGCGCCGCGACGCCGCCCAGCGCCGCGCCCTGCTGCCCACGCTGCTGGGCTACCAGCTGCCGCTGTGGCCGGAACGCCGGCTCACCCGCCACCACGGTGCGGAGATCGAACGACTGGTGCGCTCGCGCGCCGGGGCGCGCTGGCTGGCCACCGCCGACGCCGCACAGACCCTGGCGCATCTGCGCCAGGCCATCCGGATCCCGGCCGCGGCCCACTCGGCGCTGGAGTATCAGCGCTGGGCGGTGCGCACCCAGTTGCGCGACGAGGGCCGGCGGTTCATGACCGCGATGAACGGTCCGATCCCGGTGCCGATACTGCACCTGCGCGGCGAGTGCGATCCCTACGTGCTGGCCGACCCGGTCGACCGCACCCGCCGCCACGCCCCGCACGGGCGGTACGTCTCGATCGCCGACGCCGGGCATTTCGCGCACGAGGAGGCCCCCGACGCGGTCAGCGGCCACCTGCAGCGGTTCATCGCCGAACGGCGCCGATAGCGGTGTCGGCGCTCAGCCGACGCAGGTCTCGGTGTTGACCGGCGAACTGTCACCGATCTTGGCCAGCTGACGCGACACCTCGTTGGCGGTCAACACGAACCCGGTGTCGTCGTCGTCGACGGCGGCACCGAAGACCACACCGAGCACCCGGCCGCTCTGGTCGATCAGCGGACCGCCCGAATTTCCTTGGCGCACAGTGCCTCGGATGGTGTACACCTCACGGTTGACGGTGGTGGTCTGGTAGATGTCGGGGCCGGACAGTTCGATGATCTCCCGCACACGCGCCGGGGTGGCGGTGAACACCCCGCCTCCGGGATAGCCCAACACGATGGCGTCGGTGCCCGAGGGTGCCGGGTCGTCGACGAACGTCAACGGCTCCGACGGCAGATTGGGCACCGCCAAAAGCGAGATGTCGTGGTTGGGGTCGAAGGACACCACGGTGGCGTCGTAGGGGGTGCCGTCGACCTCGACGGTGACCCCGGTGGACCCGGCCACCACGTGCGCGTTGGTCATCACCCGCTGCGGGGCGACGACGAAACCGGTGCCCTCGAGCACCTTCTGGCAGCTGGTGGCCACGGCGCGGATCTTCAACACGCTCGGCTGGGCCGCGGCCACCACCGGGCTGACGGCCAACGCCGAATCGGGGGCGGCCACGTTGGCGATCGGGGTGCGGCTGAACGGTTCGAGCACGGTGGGCAACCCGGAGGTGTCCAACAGGGCGGAGAGCCGTTTGGGCACCGCCCGAAGCCAATTCGGGGCGACGTCGTTGACGTGACCGAGCACCCGCGAACCGTTGATCGCGGCCGCCAGGTTCGGCTGGTCCGACGAGGTCAGCGGGGTCGCCAGCAGCCAGGCGGCCACCAACACCACCATCAGCTGCACCCCGACCCCGATGATCGAGTCGACCCCGCGGATCAGCGGGTTGCGGATCGCGCCGCGCACCGCCCGGCCCAGCACCACCCCGGCGACCTCGCCGATCACCACCAGCGACAGGATCAAAAACAGCGCCGCGAACAACTTCGGCCGCGACCCGCTGATGTGGCTGACGATGTGCGGCGCCATCAACACCCCGGCCACCCCGCCGAGCAGCACCCCGACGAACGACAGCAGCGATCCCAGCGCCCCGGAGCGCCACCCGGAGATCGCGGCGATGAACGCGATCGCCACGATCGCGATATCGAGCCACTGCGACGAACTCATCGGGTCACCGTCTTCCTCGCCCCTCGCCCACCAACGTCATCGCCTCGTCCAGGGCGCGCACATCGGTGGTGTCCCACGGTCGCGCCCACCCGGCGACGTCGAGCATCGCCGAGATCACCTGCCCGGTGAAGCCCCAGACCAGCATCTCGTTGAGCAGGAACGCCGGCCCGGCCCAGCGGCGGGTGCGCGCATCACGGTAGACCATCAGGCGGTTCTGCGGGTTGAGGAACGCGCTCAGCGGCACCCGCGACACGATCGCGGTCTCGGCGGTGTCGACGACGCTGACCGGCCCGGGGTCCGGGGAGTACGCCAGCACCGGCACGACGTGGAATCCCGACGGCGCGATGTAGAGACGCTCCACGGTGGCCAGCGGGCGCAGCCGTTGCGGGTCGACGCCGGTCTCCTCGCGCGCCTCGCGCAGCGCGGTCGCCACCGGGCCGGAATCCTCGGCGTCGGTGGCGCCCCCGGGGAACGCCGCCTGCCCGGCGTGGTGGCGCAGGCTGTCGGCGCGCACGGTCACCAACAGGTCGACGTCGGCGGGCGGGGCGCCGGCGGTGCCGGTGTGCGGACCGGAGAACAACATCAGCACCGCCGCGTCGCGGCTCGCGCCGCTGACCCGGGCCCGGGCGCCGGCGGCGGCCATCCACGCCAGGGCGTCGGCGGGCAACCGGCTGCGGAACGCCGCGGGCACCCGGTGCAGGTTGTCGACGAGCGGACGCAGCCACGGCGGGCTCGCCTCGGGGCTGATCGCCACGGCACCCCGCGCATCGGCGCCATCCCCGGCACTCACCGACACACCCCGATTCCCTCACCGCCGGGACCCTCGGTCCGTCGGCTTGTCACACCAACTCCCCGACCGCGGCCGCGATCTCCTCGGCGCTGGCGAACGGCCGCGGCAGGATCTGTGCCACGCTACCGTCCGCGGTCATCACCACCGTCGCGGGCATCACGTTGGGCACCTGCAACGCCGCGGCGATCCGGCGGGCACCGTCCTGCAGGGTCGGCAGCTGCACCCCGAGCTCGGCGAGCTGGCGCAACCCCGCGGTCTCGTTCTCGTCCTGGTGCACGGTGACCACCTGCACGCCGGGGCCGACGCGGCGTTGGTACTCGGCCATCGCCGGCAGCTCCGCGCGGCACGGCCCACACCAGTAGGCCCACAGGTTGAGCACGGCCGGCCGGCCGGCCAGCGCCTCGGCGACCGCCACCGGCCGCCCGTCGGCGGCGCACTCCACCACCACCCCGTGCAGCGCCGAGTCGGCGGACGCCGGCCCGGGCGCCGAGGCGGCGCTCGGGCACGGGGCCAAATCGGCGCGGCGCCGCGGTTCGGCCAGCGCCGCGGGGGTGTCGGCGTCGCGGTGGTCGCGCGCGGCGCCCGGGGTTGCCGGGCGCGGCGGGCCCACCGGGGCGTCGTCGCGCAGCTCCAGCGCCAACGCGACGATCAGCGCCGCCACCACCGCCAGCACCGCCACCGTCCACCGCATCGCTGTGCCCACCGCCGGGTCAGAGGCCGACCAGCGCCAGAAGGTGCTCGGCCTCCGGCCCTTTGACCAGGGCCGACGCCGCCTGCGGATCGACGGGCCCGGTCCCGTAGGAGGGGCAGTCCCGGGCCAGCAGGCAGGCGCCGCAGGCCGGCTTGCGGGCGTGGCAGACCCGCCGGCCGTGGAAGATGACGCGGTGGCTGAGCAGCGTCCAATCGGCGCGGTCGAACAGCGCACCGATGGCGTGCTCGACCTTCACCGGGTCTCGTTCGGTGGTCCAGTTCCAGCGCCGCACCAGCCGTCCGAAGTGGGTGTCGACGGTGATGCCGGGCACCGCGAAGGCGTTGCCCAGGATCACGTTCGCCGTTTTGCGGCCCACCCCCGGCAGGGTCACCAGATCCTCGATCGTGTCCGGCACCGCGCCGTCGAACCGTTCCACCAGGGCCTGCCCCAGCCTGATCAGCGAATCGGTCTTGTTGCGGTAGAAGCCGGTCGGGCGCACGATCTGCTCCAGCTCGGCGCGGTCGGCCTGCGCGTAGTCCCAGGCGGTGCGGTAGCGGGCGAACAGCGCCGGGGTGGTCAGGTTGACCCGCTTGTCGGTGCTCTGCGCGGACAAGATGGTGGCCACCGCCAGCTCCAGCGGGGTGGTGAAGTCCAGTTCGCAATGCGCCTCGGGGAACGCCTCGGCCAACGTCCGGTTCATCCGCCGGGCCCGGCGCACCAGCCCCAGTCGCGTCTCGTCGGTCCAGCGTTTCGCCGTCGGCGCCGACCGGTCACGGTTGGCCACGCTCACCCCCACAGGGTACTGATTCGTGATCGCGACGAGACCTCCCCCGGACGTTGCCGGTGTTTACTTGCTGTCCATGTCCTGGATGCTGCCGGCCCTGGTGCCCGGGCTGCTGATCGCGGCGACGTTCGGTCTCGACCGCCTGGAGTCGCGGCTGCGCGCGCCCCGCGCCGCGCCGGATTCGCAAGTTCGGCCACCTCGACACGGCGATCGTGTGTAGCGTTGGCAAGTCGAATACTGACGTAGTTCTAGACTCATCACACCAGCTGAATACATGATGGTCTGCGCGTGTCGATCATCCGAGTTTCGAAGGGGCAACGTGGACGAGATCCTGGCGCGGGCCGGAATCTTCCAGGGCGTGCAACCCAGCGCCGTCGCCGCACTGACTAAGCAGCTGCAGCCGGTGGACTTCCCGCGCGGACACACCGTGTTCGCCGAGGGGGAGCCCGGCGACCGGCTGTACATCATCCTGTCCGGCAAGGTGAAGATCGGGCGTCGCTCACCGGATGGCCGGGAGAACCTGCTGACGATCATGGGGCCGTCGGACATGTTCGGGGAGCTGTCGATCTTCGACCCGGGTCCGCGCACCTCCAGCGCGACCACGATCACCGAGGTGCGCGCGGTCTCGATGGACCGCGACGCGTTGAAGGCCTGGATCGCCGACCGTCCCGAGATCGCCGAACAGCTGCTGCGGGTGCTGGCCCGTCGGCTGCGACGCACCAACAACAACCTCGCCGATTTGATCTTCACCGACGTGCCCGGCCGGGTGGCCAAACAGTTGCTGCAGCTGGCCCAGCGGTTCGGCACCCAGGAGGGCGGCGCGCTGCGCGTCACCCACGATCTGACCCAGGAGGAGATCGCCCAGTTGGTGGGCGCCTCGCGGGAGACGGTGAACAAGGCGCTGGCCGATTTCGCCCACCGCGGGTGGATCCGGCTGGAGGGCAAGAGCGTGCTGATCTGCGACTCCGAACGCCTGGCGCGCCGAGCGCGGTAGAGGCCCGCCGGCGCGGCTCAGCGGCGCAGGTAGTCCAACTGGGCCTGCACCGACCATTCGGCGACATCCCAGAGTTTCTCGTCGACGTCGACATAGACGTGTTCGACGACCTGGCGGGTGGTGGCGTCCTCGCCGAGGGTGCGCAGCGCGCCCCGGATCTGGTCGAGCCGTTCCTCGCGGTGGGCCAGGTACTGCCCGGCGACGGTGTCCACGCGGGGCAGGTCCGGGCCGTGCCCGGGCAGCACCCGGCGCCCGCCGAGCCCGCGCAGCCGCCGCAGCGACTCCAGATAGGCGCCGAGATCGCCGTCCTCGGGATCGATCACCGTGGTGCCGCGCCCGAGCACGGTGTCGGCGGTGAGCACCGCGTCGTCGACCACGAACGACAGCGAGTCACCGGTGTGTCCGGGGGTGGCCAGCACCGTGATCGAGAGCCCGGCCGCCTCGATGACCTCGCCGTCGGTGAGCGGACCGCCCAGCCCACGCAGGTATCCGCTGCCCACCGAGCGCACCACCGCGCCGGTGCGCTCGACCAGGGCGTCGATGCCGTCGTGGTGGTCGCCGTGGCGGTGGCTGATCAACACCAGCGCGATCCGGCCGACCGCGGCGATGCGGTCGATGTGCTCGGCGTCGTCGGGGCCGGGATCGACGACGACGATCTCGTCGCTGCGCGGCGCGCGCAGCAGCCAGGTGTTGGTGCCCTCCAGGGTCATCATCCCCGGGTTGTCCGCCAACAGCACCGAGGCGGTCTCGGTGACCGGCCGCAGCCGCCCGTAGGCGGGGTGCTGCGGGGCGGTCACGGTGCGCACCGGGTCACCCGACCTCGACGATCACTTCGACTTCGACGGGGGCGTCCAGCGGCAGTTCAGCGACCCCCACCGCGGAGCGGGCGTGCGCGCCGCGCTCGCCGAAGATCTCCGCGAGCACCTCCGAAGCCCCGTTGACCACACCGGGCTGTCCGGAGAAACCCGGCGCGGAGGCCACGAAGCCGACCACCTTCACCACCCGGGTGATCGTGTCGACGCCGACGAGCGCGTCGATCGCGGCGAGCGCGTTGAGCGCGCAGAGGCGGGCGAGCCGGGAGCCGTCTTCCGGGCTGACCTGGCCGCCCACCTTGCCGGTCCCGGCCAGCGTGCCGTCCTGCATCGGCAGCTGACCGGAGGTGTAGACCAGGTTGCCCGTGCGCACCGCCGGCACGTAGGCGGCCAGCGGGGCGCTCACCGCGGGCAGATCGATCCCGAGCTCGGCAAGGCGAGCCGCCCACGGAGCGGTCATTTCGGGCGTTTCATGTACGCGACGAGTTGCTCCCCGGTCGGCCCGGGCAGCACCGCCACCAGCTCCCAGCCGTCCTCGCCCCACTGGTCGAGGATCTGTTTGGTGGCGTGGGTGATCAGCGGAACGGTCACGTACTCCCATTTGGTCGGCTCACTCATAGTGCCGAGCTTATCGGGGTGCGGCCGCGACGCCACCGGCCGGGCGGGCCGACGCGTTGGTTAGCATGCACTGGTGTCGACACCATCACTCGGTTGGCCCTCCCGACTGTCAAAAGCCCGTCTGCACTTCGTTACCGGCAAGGGCGGAACCGGAAAAACCACGGTCGCTGCGGCATTGGCGCTGACGCTGGCCGCCGGCGGACGCAACGTCTTGTTGGTGGAGGTCGAAGGCCGCCAAGGCATCGCGCAGCTCTTCGATGTGCCCCCGTTGCCCTACGAGGAGGTCAAGATCGCCACCGCCGAAGGCGGGGGGCAGGTCAACGCGCTGGCGATCGACATCGAAGAAGCGTTTCTGGAATACCTCGATCTGTTCTACAACCTCGGGCTGGCCGGTCGGGCGATGCGCCGGGTCGGCGCGGTCGACTTCGTCACCACGATCGCGCCGGGGCTGCGCGACGTCATCCTCACCGGCAAGATCAAATACACCGTCGGTGGGGAGGGCAAGGACAACCGCCCGCACTACGACGCGCTGGTCATCGACGCCCCGCCGACCGGGCGCATCGCCCGGTTCCTCGACGTCACCAAGGCGGTGTCGGATCTGGCCAAGGGCGGGCCGGTGCACTCCCAAGCCGACGGCGTGGTCAAGCTGCTGCACTCCGACCAGACCGCGATCCACCTGGTCACCCTGCTGGAGTCGCTGCCGATGCAGGAGACCGTCGAGGCGATCGACGAGCTGCAGCAGATGGATCTGCCGATCGGCAGTGTGATCGTCAACCGCACGATCCCGCCGTATCTGGACCCCGACGACCTCGCCAAGGCCGCCGACGGCGTCGTCGACGTCGACGCGGTGCGCGCGGGGCTGGCCAAGGCCGGCATCACCCTGGAGGACGACGACCTGGCCGGGCTGCTCACCGAGACCATCCAGCACGCCACCCGGATCACCGCCCGCGCCGAGACCGCCGAGCGGCTCACCGAACTCCAGGTGCCGCGCCTGGAGCTGCCGACCGTCGGGGACGGCATCGATCTGGGCAGCCTGTACGAACTCTCCGAAATTCTCGCCGAGCAGGGGGTCCGATGAGTCCCAACCCGTCGAAAAAGCCGCCCCGGTTGGACACGGCCACGGTGCTCTCCGACACCAGTAACCGGGTGGTGGTCTGTTGCGGCGCCGGCGGTGTCGGCAAGACCACCACCGCCGCGGCCATGGCGGTGCGCGCCGCCGAGTACGGCCGCACCGTGGTGGTGTTGACCATCGACCCGGCCAAACGCCTCGCCCAGGCCCTGGGCATCGATGATCTGGGCAACACCCCGCAGCGGGTGCCGCTGCCGGCGGAGGTCCCCGGTGAGCTGCACGCGATGATGCTCGACATGCGGCGCACGTTCGACGAGATGGTCATCCAGTACTCCGGGCCCGACCGGGCCCAGGCGATCCTGGACAACACCTTCTACCAGACCGTCGCCACCTCCCTGGCCGGCACGCAGGAGTACATGGCGATGGAGAAGCTCGGCCAGTTGCTGGCCGAGGACCGCTGGGATCTGGTGGTCGTCGACACCCCGCCGTCGCGCAACGCGCTGGACTTCCTCGACGCGCCCAAACGGCTCGGCACCTTCATGGACAGCCGGCTGTGGAAACTGCTGCTGGGCCCCGGGCGCGGCATCGGCCGGCTGGTCACCGGGGTGGTCGGGCTGGCGATGAAGGCGATGTCGACGATCCTGGGCTCGCAGATGCTCTCCGACGCCGCCAGTTTCGTCCAGTCGCTGGACTCCACGTTCGGGGGGTTCCGCGAAAAGGCCGATCGCACCTATGAACTGCTCAAGCGGCGCGGCACCCAGTTCGTGGTGGTCTCGGCGGCCGAACCGGACGCGCTGCGGGAGGCCTCGTTCTTCGTCGACCGGCTCTCCACCGAGAACATGCCGCTGGCCGGGCTGATCCTCAACCGCACCAACCCGATGCTGTGCTCGCTGCCGGTCGACCGGACCACCGACGCGGTCACCACGCTCAGCGAGCACACCGACCCGCAGCCCGGGGACGCGCTGGCGATCGCGGTGCTGCAGATCCACGCCAACAGGGCGCGCACCTCGCAGCGGGAGCTGCGGCTGCTCTCCCGGTTCACCGGGGCCAACCCGACGGTGCCGATCGTCGGGGTGCCCTCGCTGCCGTTCGATGTCTCCGACCTCGACGCGCTGCGGGCGATCGCCGACCAGCTGACCGACTCGGCTACCGAAAAAAGTTAGCCAGCGCTGCGCCGCTTACGCTGCGCAGCGAAGAAATCGGCCCACGAGGTGACCTCGGGGTGCTGTTTGAGCAGGGCCCGGCGCTGGCGTTCGGTCATCCCACCCCACACGCCGAATTCGACCCGGTTGTCCAACGCGTCGGCGGCGCACTCGAGCACGACCGGACAGTGCCGGCAGATCACGGCGGCCTTGCGCTGGGCGGCGCCGCGCACGAACAGTTCATCGGGGTCCACGGTGCGGCAGGCGGCCCGGGCCACCCACGCCAGCCGGTCCTCGGCGGCGGCCCCCTGCACCGCGCTGTAGGTCGGTGGAGTGTTCGTTCTGCGCGGTCCTGGCCGAATACCTGACACCTGCGTTCCCTTCGTTCCGGCCGCCGGGACGGCGGCACTGCCCTCCGGTGCAGACCCCCACTGCCGACGCTGAGACCCACGCCACATTGCGTCGTTCAGTGTTACCTGAATCGCACTCTGGATATAAGTTAGGTGGTCAGGTCGCATTTACGCAACAGTTGGATTCCGGTTTTTTGGCACGGCCGTGCCGTCCTTGCATTCGGGGACGGCCGGCCCGGGGATTTCCGGCAGCCGCGACCTCGGCCGGTCGGGCGGGCGCATCCCCCTCTGAAGGGGCCTGCGGGCGGCGGGGAGAGCCCGGCCCTGCAGTCGCGCACCGCGACGCCGCTAGTGTAGTACCCATGTCCGAGCGCCCCTCCGTCGGTGTCACCGTCGCCAAACTCGCCGGGTGCTGCTTGCTGGCCAGTGCGATCGTCGCCGCCCTGCTCTTCCCGGTCGTGGGGGGGTTCGGCCTGCTGTCCAACCGGGCCTCCGACGTGGTCGCCAACGGCTCGGCGCAGGTGCTGGAGGGCGACGTGCCCGAGGTGACGACGATGCTCGACGCCGAGGGCACCCCGATCGCCTGGCTGTACTCGCAGCGCCGGTTCGAGGTGCCCAGCGATCAGATCGCCAACACGATGAAGTTGGCAATCGTCTCGATCGAGGACCGAAGGTTTGCCGAGCACAATGGTGTGGACTGGAAGGGGACGCTGACCGGGTTGGCCGGCTACGCCTCCGGCGACCTGGACACCCGCGGCGGGTCCACGATCGAGCAGCAGTATGTGAAGAACTATCAGCTGCTGGTGCTCGCCCAGACCGACGCGGAGAAGCGGGCGGCGGTGGAGACCACCCCCGCCCGCAAGCTGCGTGAGATCCGGATGGCGCTGACGCTGGACAAGACGTTCTCCAAATCGGAGATCCTGACCCGGTATCTGAACCTGGTGTCGTTCGGCAACAACGCGTTCGGGGTGCAAGACGCCGCTCAGACGTACTTCGGGGTCAACGCCGCCGACCTGAACTGGCAGCAGGCGGCGCTGCTGGCCGGGCTGGTGCAGTCGACCAGTTCGCTGAACCCCTACACCAACCCCGATGGGGCGCTGGCGCGCCGCAACGTCGTGCTCGACACCATGATCGAAAACGGCGCCGCCGACCGGGAGGTGCTGCGTGCCGCCAAGGCCGAACCGCTGGGGGTGTTGCCGCAGCCCAACGAGCTGCCGCGTGGCTGCATCGCGGCCGGCGACCGGGCGTTCTTCTGCGACTACGTGCAGGAGTACCTGACCAAGGCGGGCATCAGCCCCGAGAAGCTGGCCCGCGGCGGCTACCAGATCCACACCACGCTGGACCCCAAGACCCAGGAGCACGTCAAGTCGGCGATCACCGAGTTCGCCAGCCCGGATCTGCCCGGGGTGGCCAGCGTGATGAGCGTGGTGCGCCCCGGCGAGGACACCCACCCGGTGCTGGCGATGGCCTCCAACCGCACCTACGGGCTCAACACCGACGCCGGCGAGACCATGCGGCCGCAACCGTTCTCGCTGGTCGGCGACGGCGCGGGGTCGGTGTTCAAGATCTTCACCGCCGCCGCCGCGCTGGACATGGGCCTGGGCATCGACGCCGAACTCGACGTCCCCAACCGTTTCGACGCCAAGGGGCTGGGCAGCGGGGGCGCCAAGGGCTGCCCGAAGGACACCTGGTGTGTGGAGAACGTCGCCCCGTACCGCTCCCCGATGACGGTCACCGAGGCGCTGGCCACGTCCCCGAACACCGCGTTCGCGAAACTGATCTCCCAGGTCGGGGTCGGCCGCACCGTCGACATGGCCGTCCGGCTGGGGCTGCGCTCCTACGCCGACCCGGGCACCGCGCGCGCCTACGACCCGGCCAGCAACGAAAGCCTCGCCGATTTCGTCAAGCGTCAGAACCTGGGGTCGTTCACCCTGGGGCCGATCGAGGTCAACGCACTGGAGTTGTCCAACGTGGCGGCCACCCTGGCCTCCGGCGGCACCTGGTGTCCGCCCAACCCGATCGACAGGCTCGTCGACCGGGACGGCAACGAGGTGGCGGTCTCGGTCGCCCCCTGCGAGCAGGCCGTCCCCGAGGGCTTGGCCAACACCTTGGCCAACGCGATGAGCCAGGACGCCGCCGGGGGCGGGACCGCGGCCGGGGCGGCGGGAGCCGCCGGGTGGGATCTGCCGATGTCGGGCAAGACCGGGACCACCGAGGCGCACCGCTCCGCCGGGTTTGTGGGGTTCACCAACCAGTACGCCGCGGCGAACTACATTTTCGACGACTCCGCCACCCCCACCGACCTGTGCTCCTTCCCGCTGCGGCACTGCGGTAAGGGCGACCTCTACGGCGGCAACGAGCCGGCGCGCACCTGGTTCACGGCGCTGCAGCCGATCGCCGACGACTTCGGCGAGATCCACCTGCCGCCGACCGATCCGCGTTTCGTGGAGGGCGCACCCGGCTCGAAGGTGCCCAACGTGTCGGGCCTGGAGGTCAACGACGCCCGCAAACGCATCCGCGAGGCCGGTTTCCAGGTGGCCGACGGGACCAACTCGGTGTACAGCAGCTCCAAGTACGGCACCGTGGTGGGCACCTCCCCGGACGGCCAGACCCTGCCCGGATCGGTCATCACGATCCTGATCAGCAACGGCTCGCCGCCTCCGCCCCCGCCCCCGCCGGCAGCCCCGCCGGGGGAGCCGCCGCCGCCGGGTGCCGAGCCGGAGATGACGGTGGTGGAGATCCCCGGGCTGCCCCCGATCACGATCCCGGTGGCCCCACCCCCGTAACCCGCCGGCTGCCACCGACTGCGGTCGGGCCACCGGCCCCGGCGGGCAGTAGGCTACGTACATGCCTGCCGCCCAGCCACTGACCGTTTTGAAACACGCGACCGCTGCCGGGCTCGGCGCCGCGGCCGCCGGGATCGGCTACGCCGCGCTGATCGAACGCAACGCGTTCACGCTGCGGGATCTGACCATGCCGGTGTTGGCGCCGGGCTCCTCGCCGCTGCGGGTGCTGCATCTGAGCGACCTGCACATGCGCCCCGGTCAGCGGCGCAAGCAGGCGTGGCTGCGCGAATTGGCCGGGCTCAACCCGGATCTGGTGGTCAACACCGGGGACAACCTCGCCCATCCCAAGGCGGTGCCCGCGGTGGTACAGGCCCTCGGTGACCTGCTGGGGGTGTCCGGGGTGTTCGTCTTCGGCAGCAACGACTACTTCGGGCCGCGGATGAAAAACCCGGCCCACTACCTGGTCAAGCCGAGCCATCGCATCTACGGCGAGCCGCTGCCGTGGCAGGATCTGCGGGCCGCCTTCACCGAGCGCGGCTGGCTGGATCTGACCCACACCCGTGGTGAACTCGACGTCGCGGGGCTGCGGATCGCCGCGGCCGGCGTGGATGACCCGCACATCGGGCGGGACCGCTACGAGACCATCGCCGCGCCGGCGAGCGCGGCCGCCGATCTGCGGCTGGGGCTGACCCACTCCCCCGAGCCGCGGGTGCTCGACCGGTTCGCCGCCGACGGCTACCAGCTGGTGCTGGCCGGACACACCCACGGCGGGCAACTCTGCCTGCCGTTCTACGGCGCGATCGTGACCAATTGCGGGCTGGACCGCTCGCGGGCCAAGGGGCCCTCGCAGTGGGGTTCGACCATGCGGCTGCACGTCTCCGCCGGACTGGGCACCTCCCCGTTCGCGCCGGTGCGGTTCTGCTGCCCTCCGGAGGCGACGCTGCTGACGCTGACCGCCGCGCCGACCGGCGACGCCGACGCGGTCGCCACCCGGGGACGGTCGCAGCCCACCGTCTCCGCGCGGTGAGCGCGGCGGGGTCGGGCGCCGCCGCCCACAGCCACCCCCGCCGGTGGGTCGACAACGCGATCCGGCTCATCGAGGCCGACACGCGCCGCTCGGCCGACACCCACCTGCTGCGCTATCCGCTGCCGTCCTGGGCCGGCGACGACTCGGATCCGCATGTGGCGCTGTATCTGAAGGACGAGACCACCCACATCACCGGCAGCCTCAAACACCGGCTGGCGCGGTCGTTGTTCCTCTACGGGCTGTGCAACGGCTGGATCGGCGAGCACACCACCGTGGTGGAGGCGTCGTCGGGGTCCACGGCGGTCTCCGAGGCGTACTTCGCCGACCTGCTGGGCCTGCCGTTCGTGGCGGTGATGCCGGAGTCGACCAGCGCCGCCAAGGTGGCGCTGATCGAGGCGCAGGGCGGGCGCTGCCATTTCGTGCAGGAGTCCGGCGAGGTCTACGCGGAGGCCGAACGCATCGCCGCCGAGACCGGCGGGCACTATCTGGATCAGTTCACCAACGCCGAGCGGGCCACCGACTGGCGGGGCAACAACAACATCGCCGAGTCGATCTTCCAGCAGATGCACGAGGAGCGCCACCCGGTGCCGGAGTGGATCGTGGTCGGCGCCGGCACCGGCGGCACCAGCGCCACCATCGGGCGCTACATCCGCTACCGGCGCCACGCCACCCGGCTGTGCGTGGTCGACCCGGAGAACTCGGCGTTCTTCCCCGCCTACACCCAGGGCCGCTACGACCTGGTGGTCGACGCCTCCTCCCGCATCGAGGGCATCGGGCGCCCGCGGGTGGAGCCGTCGTTTCTGCCCGGGGTCGTCGACCGGATGGTGCAAGTGCCCGACGGCGCGTCGGTGGCCGCGGCCCGGCACGCCAGCACGGTGCTGGGCCGCCGTGTGGGCGCCTCGACCGGGACCAATCTGTGGGGTGCGTTCGGCCTGCTGGCCGAGATGGTCGCGCAGGGGCGGGGCGGCTCGGTGGTCACGCTGCTCGCCGACGGCGGCGAACGCTACGCCGACACCTACTTCAGCGACGACTGGCTGGCTCAGCAGCGGATCGATCCGCGGGCGGCGACCGCCGCCCTCGCGGAATTCGAACGCTCCGCCGCCTGGGGCTGAGCGACACCGTCCTGCGTGGTCGGCTCGTCGCGCTCACCGGTCCAGGCCAGCCACACCGCCGCCAGCCCGAAGAATCCGGCGTAGAGGGCACCACCCAACAGGGTCATGATCGTCTCACTCCTTCCGGCTCAATTACTTAGTCTGCATAACCGGGCGGGGAACCGCATCTGTTCCCAGTGTGAGTTACCTCCACCCGCCGCGCCGGTGTGATCTGTGCGGCGCGTCGCGGTCGAAGGGGTCACGGTTTGGTCGCGGCCGGTGGCGGTGCGATAGGCTGTCGTGGCTTCACACGGGGTGTGGCGCAGCTTGGTAGCGTGCTTCGTTCGGGACGAAGAGGTCGTGGGTTCGAATCCCGCCACCCCGACAGAGAAACCCGCCCTCACCTGGTCAACCAGGTGAGGGCGGGTTTCGTTGTGTCGGCCGCGGTGCGGTCGGGTGTCGGGGCAGAACTCGGGCGTCGCTGCTCGTCGGTGGCGCATCTAGCGCGACGACGTGGCCGCACCGCAGTGTCGCTGACCCGAGGATGCGGTAGCGGAGCCGAACAGCCTCGCCGCCGGACCGTGCTGCACCGCGCCGGGAATAGGATCGCCCGACGATCAGGTTGTGCGCGCCATGGCTGCCAGCGTGGTGATCCCTGCGGACCGAAGCCCCGCCAACCGCGTCGACGACGCGATCACCAAGGCGCGTGGCGCCCATGACGCCGGGGTCGGACAGGTGTGGGTGGCGCAGCAGTTGGACGGTGACGCGATCGCCCTGGCGGCGGTGATCGGCGCGGCCGTTCCGGGTTTGGGTGTGGGGACGTCGGTCGTGCCGATCAATCCGCGCCACCCCTTGCTGATCGCCTCGGCCGCCCACACGGCCCAGGCCGCCGCCAACGGCAACTTCAGCCTCGGATTGGGCTTGGGCGGGCACGCCATCGAACAGCAGGCGTTCGGCATCACACCGACCAACAGCGTGCAGCGGCTGCGCGAGCACCTCACCGTGTTACGGGCGATCAACGATGAGCGCACCGTGGACTTCCACGGCACGCAGATCACCGCCGTGGACTCGCCGGTCATGCCGGTCGCCCCACCCGGCACGACCGCCTTCCCGGTCTACGTTGCGGCGATGGGGCCCCGCGCCCTTCGGGTCACCGGCGAACTGGCCGACGGCACGCTGCCGCTGCTCGCCGGACCGCGCACGATCGAGGAATTCATCGTCCCGACGATCACCGGGGCTGCGGCCGACGCCGGCCGACCCGACCCGCGGATCATCGCGATAGTGCCGGTGGCGGTCACCGACGACGCCGCCGCCGTTCACGCTGCCGTCGCCGACCGGCTCGCGTTCTACGACCAGATCCCTTCCTATCAGAAGGTTCTCGCGCGCGAAGGCGTGTCCGGGGCCGCTGAACTCGCCCTGGTCGGGACCGCGCCGTCGCTGACCCGCCGGCTCAAGACCTACCTGGACGCCGGTGCGACCGACGTGGCGTTGATGCCCTTGCAGACCGAATGGGCCGAGCTCGCCCCGGTGTGGGACCTCGCAGCCGCGTTCTGATATATAGGTCGCTCGTGTCAAGAGGCATGGTGAGGCGCCCGTCCCCGGGTTGCGGGCGGGCGCCTCTGCTTCGCCTTGGTCAGGGGTGTCGGCGAGCGTGTCGTTGGCGACGCGACTCCACGCGCCGCCACCGACGCCCGGGTCCTGGCGAAGCCGCTTTTATACCCTCAGGGGCTGGTGTCCAGTACCGCCAGCGACCAGCACCATCCGGCCAGTTCACGGGCGACGGCCAGGTCGGCGTCGCAATCGGCGTCGAAGGCCAGCCGCGTAGCCCCAGCGCGAAGCCGCCGCAGCGCGTCGTTCCGCAGCCAGATATCGTGCTTACCGGTCCACGCCTTGCCGCCGTAGTAAACGATGCCATGGCGCAAAAGCAGTTTCGAGAGCCGATGACGGGCCCGCATCAGATCACCGCGGCAATCTTCCCTGGCTCTGACCAGATCCCGTGCGGCTTCCTGTTCCATCGTCGGGATCGCCACCGAGGTGATCTCGTCGAGCCGCAAGCGCCGAGCGAGATGGATCGCATCCTTTACAACCCGAACCCCGTCGGGCCGGCCTCAAAGGCCACCGCAACAGGTCCAGCCAGCCACGGACATCCCCGCAGTCAGGGGTCCACGTCGCCTGAACCACCTCTCCTGTGACGCTATCGATCGCCGCTGCGGCGACCGATCGTGCGTGCACATCAAGCCCTACACTCATACGCTCTGTAAACACCGGGGCCCGCACACATGTCGGATAGGCCGGGCAGGGACTTCTGCTCGGCAACCCACGAGTTTTTGTGAGTGAGGCCCCGGCCCGCACCCCCGACGGAAGCCGGGCGTCACTCCATACCGTCTAGCCCGTGCCCTGCACCCCGGGGACCTCGCTGGTCGATCTCGTCGAGCCAGATCCGCGCCGACGCGACCACGGCTACCATTCGGCCCGTGCACATCTCGCGAGTCCTCGGCCACGTCGGCTGGTGGGTGTTCGTCGTGGGCCGACTCCTCGCCGAGGTGGCCGCCGGCTCGGGGCTGCCCCGCCGCTACGCCGACGCCCTGCCCGCCGATCCCCCGCTCAGTGCGGCCACGCTGCTGGCGGGCGCGGGCCTGCTCGCCCTGGGGGTCACGGTGGTCGCCGCGATCGTCGACGCGGTGACCCTCGATCGCCGGTGGCTGGGCGCGGCGACGGTGGCCGCGCCGATCCTGGGCGCGGCGCTGGTGCTGGTGGCGCTGCGAACCGCCGCCTCCAACCCGGGTATCACCTCCATGCCCGGCTGGCTGGGGGCGGCGGCGCTGATCGGGCTCGGTATCGCGCTGCGGGAGGGGTGGAGTCGCGCCGTCGTCCCGGCCCTGAGCCCGCCACCGTCGTCGTGAGTAGGGCCCGTCACAGGCTCCGGGCGTAGCCTCGCGGTAGGTAACGCGACTGCATCCCCGCCGATAACCGGATGGACAACCGGCGTCGATGAGGGAGGGCACAGATGAACCGGACCGGGTGGCGAGCCCCTTACCGGCGTCGACTCACGCAGGCAGCGGCGGTGGCGGCGCTGCTGACCCTGCCGGCGCTGGGGCCGGTCGACACCCCCGAGCCGCTCCCGTCGCCGGTCGAGATGCCGACACCGGATCTGTCGTCACCGGCGGGGACGGCACCGACCCTGCCCTGACGTGCGAGCCGGCAGGGCAGCCACCCGAACTACTCAGGCGACGGTGAGCACTTTCGCCGACGCCCCGATCGTGGTGTCCTGCGTGCCCATCATGGTGCGCATCAACGCGTCGTGTTCGCGTCCGCCGCGGGCGGCGGCGCGCTCGATCCCGCCGGGCAGCGCCAACGCGGCGGCGCTGCGCACCAGGTTGACCGGGACGCGCACCAGCGGATACCAGGGCAGCACGAACGCCGGCAACCCCAGCGCCCGCATCGCCCGCGGCCCGAGGAATCCGCTGGCGATCGAGAGGTGCTGGGAGCGCGCCATCCGGCGGCGCAGCCCGGCCAGCGCGCGGTAGTGCCAGGCCAGCGGGTCGTCGGCCATCGGCACGGCCAACTGCCGCGAGGACTCGTCGGGCGCCGACAGCGCCCCCAGGGTGTGGTAGAGGATCCGGATCGCCTCCCGGAAACTGCGCGGCAGCCACTCGTCGTCGACCCCCATCAGCCACCCCACATAGCGGGTCAGGTGCGCGATCGCGTCCAGTTCGCGGGGGCTGAGCACCACGCCCAGGCCCAGCGCCCCCACCGGCGGGGCGACCAGCGCCCCGACCAGGGTGGCTGCCATATCGGTCTGGTTGACCGGCAGCCCCCAGTCCGCGGCACGCCAGTCCGGCAGCCCGGCGACATAGCGGCGGACGTATTCGTGGATCAGCCGCACCCGCAGGGTGGCGCGGTAGCCGGAGCCGCGCAGGGTCAGCCCGTCGTCGGCGATGACGTCCATCGCCCACTGCATGGTCTCGGCGAAGCGCTTGTTGGAGCCCTTCTCCAGGGTTCCGGTGCGGATCAGGGTCCTGTTGAACGACGAGAACTGGTAGCCGCCCATCAGCGACACGTCGCGGGCGATGTACATCCCGTCGGCGCCGCAGCGGCGCAGCGCCCGCTGCCCGCGCCGGATCCTCGCCGGATCCACCCACTCCGGGATCGGTTCGAACTCGGCGAAGAACCGGCGCAACGGCTCGGGCGCCTCGGGCACGGCGTCGATCCCGTCGACGAGGATCCGGTCGAACAGCGGCCGGGTGGTTTCGGCGCCGGCGGCCGTCATCGACTCCACCAGGGCGGCCATCGGGTCATCGCCGGCGGTCAGTCGCGCCCCGAGGCGCTGCCACTGCGCCGCGGTGGGCGCTCCCACCCCGAGGGCACCGGCGAGCAGCCGCACCGGTGCGGGCACCGGTCCCGGCCGGTCGGGGTGGCGGGTGGGGATCGCGGGCATCGCCGGTGCTCCTTGACACGGTAATCAGATAACAGCTGTGCTCTGAATTTAGGGTCCGGTTAGGCTGCTGTCAATGACGCGCACATCCGGCGGTCGCGACTACGGCGGGGTCAGCGCGGCCGACCGCCGCGCCGACCGGCGCCGTCGGCTGTTGGCCGCCGGCCGCCGGATCTGGGGCAGCGCGGGGATCACCGAGGTCACCGTCCGCGGGGTGTGCAGCGCGGCCGGGCTGATCCCGCGGTACTTCTACGAACAGTTCCCCAACCGCGACGCGCTGCTGTTCGCGATCTCCGACGACGTGCGCGACGAGTTGCTCGCCGCGCTGGTCGCCGCCGGGGTCGGCGACCCCGGGACGCTGACCGACAAACTGCGCTCCGCGCTGACGGCGTTTTTGGACCTGCTGGCCGCCGACCCGCAGATCCACCGCATCACCACCAGCGACCTGTCCAGTGTCCCCGGGCTCAGCGAGCACCGCACCCACATCCTCGACCTGCTCACCGCCCTGGTGGTCGACCACGCCCCCGACGTGCTCGACGGCGCGCTGCCCGCACCGGCCGAGCTGCACCGCGGCGCGCTGTTCGTGGTCGGCGGGGCCAACCGCGTCATCGAGGACTGGCTGGCCGATCCGCGGGAGCCGGTGGCCGAGGTGGCCGCGGCCACCGCCGAGCTGTGCACCGCGGCGGTGGCCCACGCCGCCACCGCCCGGCCCCGCGCCGCACCGTGAGCGGCGGCTAGACCATGGCGCGGCGCCCGGCGAACGCCCGGCCCAGCGTGAGCTCGTCGGCGAACTCCAGGTCCCCGCCCATCGGCAACCCCGAGGCGATCCGGGTGACGGTCAGCCCGGGGATGTCGCGCAGGATGCGCACCAGATAGGTGGCGGTGGCCTCGCCCTCGGTGTTGGGGTCGGTGGCGATGATCACCTCGGTGACGTCGACGCCGTCGACCCGCTCCCCGATCCGGTTGAGCAGCTCCCGGATGCGCAACTGCTCCGGGCCGACCCCGGAGAGCGGGTCCAACGCCCCGCCGAGCACGTGGTAGCGGCCCCGGAACTCGCGGGTGCGTTCGATGGCCTGCACGTCCCTGGACTCTTCGACCACACAGACCTGGGTGCCGTCGCGGCGCGGATCCGCGCAGATGCGGCACCGCTCGTGTTCGGCGACGTTGCCGCAGACCTCACAGAACTGCACCCCGTCGCGCACCCTGGTCAGCGCCGCGGTGAGCCGGTCGATCTCCGGCGGCTCGACACCGAGCAGGTGGAAGGCAATGCGCTGCGCACCTTTGGGTCCGATTCCGGGCAGCTTGCCGAGCTCGTCGATCAGGTCCTGAACCGGCCCCTCAAACATGGCGTGTCAGCTTCGGGTCAGCGTCAGGCCGGCGGCATGCCCAGTGCGTCGCCCATCCCGCCGGCCAGCGGGCCCAGACGCTCCTGCGCCATCGTCGTCACCTGCGCCGACGCGTCGGCCAACGCACCGACGATCAGATCCTGCAGGGTGTCGATGTCGTCGGGGTCGACCACCTTGGGGTCGATCTGGACCCCGGTGACCTCGCCGCTGCCCTTGACCGTGACCTGCACCAGCCCACCGCCGGCCTGACCGCGGAGCTCGGTGTTGGCCAGCTGCTGCTGCGCGGCCATCAGCTGCTGCTGCATCTGCTGCGCCTGGGCGAGCAACGCCGACATATCGGGTTGGCTTTCGGGTTGCATGACAGTCCCCTTGCGTTGTGGTCTCGACTTGGTTTCGCCTTGGAATCTCGGCCGTTTCGAGATGCCCAGCCTAGTCGCCGGCGGGCTACCGTGGCGGCGTGCCTCTACCAAAGTGCTCGCGTGTCGGGATGGCGATCACCGCCGGATGGGTCGTCGTGGCCGCCCTGCTGTCGCCGTCCCCGGCGCCGGCGGCCCCGGGCAGCAACGTCGCCGGCAAGATCGTCTTCCTCGACCCGGGCCACAACGGCGCCAACGACGACTCGATCAGCAAGCAGGTGCCCACCGGCCGCGGCGGCACCAAGGACTGCCAGGCCAGCGGCACCACCACCGACGACGGCTACCCCGAGCACACGTTCACCTGGGAGACCACCCTGCTGATCCGCCAGCTGCTCACCCAGCAGGGGGTGCGCACCGCGATGTCGCGCGGAAACGACAACGCGCTCGGTCCCTGTGTGGACGCCCGCGCCGCGATGGCCAACAACCTGCGCCCCAACGCGATCGTGTCGATCCACGCCGACGGCGGCCCGGCCACCGGGCGCGGCTTCCACGTCAACTACTCCGCTCCGCCGCTCAACCAGGCGCAGTCGGGCCCGTCGGTCCAGTTCGCCAAGGTCATGCGCGACAGCCTGGCCAGCTCCGGGATCCCGCCGGCCAACTACATCGGCCAGGACGGGCTCAAGGGCCGCGACGACATCGCCGGGCTGAACCTGGCGCAGTACCCGTCGGTGCTCGTCGAGTTGGGCAACATGAAAAACCCGGCCGACGTGGCGTTGATGAAGTCCGACACCGGCCGGCAGAAGTACGCTCAGGCGGTCACCCGCGGCATCCTGGCCTTCCTCGGCAGCCAGCGCTGAGCGCGACCCGGTGCGCCCGGTTACCCGCCGGCCTCGGCGTGGCGTTTCAGGTTGGCCAGCACCTCGCCCTGGATGCGTTTGAGCCCCAGCGGGGCGAAGATCCGCTCGAAGACCCCCTTGACCCCACCGGCGCCGGTCCACGTGGTGGTGACGGTCACGCTGCAGCCCGGCCCGGCCGGGGCGACGGTCCAGTTGGTCACCATCGAGGAGTGGGCGTCCTTCTCGATCACGGCGTGACCGGCGACGTCGACGGCCACCTGCACGTCACGCACCCGCGATTTGGTGGCCTGCAACCGCCAGGCCGCCACCGTGCCCTGCCCCTGGCCGCCCTCCAGCACCCGGTAGTCGCTGTAGGCGGACGGCAGAATCGCCGGGCGCACCGTGTCATAGTCACCGATCGCCGCGAGCACCGGCGCCACCTCGGCGTTGATCAACTCGGTGTTGGCGGCCCTGACCTGTCCCATCGGGTGGCACTCCTCGCTGTCGGGGAAACACTGTCGCGATCGCACTGCGCCGCGACCGCCGTGCGCCGGCCGCGGTCCGCCGCTAGCGTATATGTGGTGGGGCATTCGGCGGCAAAGCGCGCAGACCGGCACGCGGACGGTGTGCAGCGTCTGCTGGACAGCTACCGGGCGATCCCGGCGGACGCCCCGGTGCGGCTGGCCAAACCCACCTCCAACCTGTTTCGGGCGCGTACCGCGCACCGCGGCTCCGGGTTGGACACCTCGGGGTTGACCGAGGTGCTCGCGGTGGACCCCGAGACCCGCACCGCCGACGTGGCCGGGATGTGCACCTACGAGGATCTGGTGGCCGCCACCCTGCCCTACGGACTGACCCCCCTGGTGGTGCCGCAGCTGAAGACGATCACGCTCGGCGGCGCGGTCAGCGGGCTGGGCATCGAGTCGGCGTCGTTCCGCAACGGCCTGCCGCATGAATCGGTGCTGGAGATGGACGTCCTCACCGGCGCCGGGGAGGTGCTCACCGTCAGCCGCGATCGTCACCGCGACCTCTTCCGCGCCTTCCCGAACTCCTACGGCACCTTGGGTTACGCCACCCGGCTGCGCATCGAACTGGAACCGGTCGCCCCGTTTGTGGCGTTGCACCACCTCCGTTTTCACACACTCGACGAGCTGGTCGCGACGCTGGACCGCATCCTGGACACCGGGGGGTTCCACGGGCAGCGGGTCGATTATCTCGACGGAGTGGTGTTCGACGCCGAGGAGAGCTATCTGTGCGTCGGGGTGCAGACCACCACTCCGGGACCGGTCAGCGACTACACCGGCCAGCAGATCTATTACCGCTCGATGCGGCACGACGACGGCGTCCTGGACGACCGGCTCACGATCCACGACTACCTGTGGCGCTGGGACACCGACTGGTTCTGGTGTTCGCGGGCGTTCGGCGCCCAGCACCCGCGGCTGCGGCGCTGGTGGCCGAAACGCTGGCGGCGCAGCAGCGTCTACGGGAAACTGATCGGCTACGACCAGCGGTTCCACATCGCCGACCGGATCGAGAGACTCCGCCGCCGCCCGGCCCGCGAGCGGGTGGTACAAGACATCGAGGTGCCGATCGAGCAGACCACGGCGTTTGTGTCCTGGTTTCTGTCCACGGTGCCCATCGCCCCGCTGTGGCTGTGTCCGCTGCGGTTGCGCGATCACAGCGGGTGGCCGCTGTATCCGCTGCAGCCGGGGCGCAGCTACGTCAACGTCGGCTTCTGGTCGTCGGTGCCGGTGGGCGACACCGACGGCGCGACCAATCGCAGGATCGAGCAGAAGGTGGGCGAGTTGGGTGGACACAAGTCGTTGTACTCCGATTCCTACTATCCCCGTGAGCAATTCGAGGATCTCTACGGCGGCGAGAACTACCGCACGGTGAAGAAGGCCTACGATCCCGACGGCCGGTTGCTCGATCTGTTCGCCAAGGCGGTGCAGCGGCGGTGAACCGGCTCCCCACCGCGCTCGTCGGGTCCGGCACACCGGACCGGTTGAGCCTCGCCGAGATCCTGGAGACCCTCGCCGAAGGGGGACGGCTACCGCTGCGGTTCACCGCCTACGACGGCAGCACCGCCGGGCCGCCGGACGCCGAGTTGGGGCTGGATCTGGCGACGCCGCGGGGACTGACCTACCTGGCGACCGCGCCGGATGATCTGGGGTTGGCACGCGCCTACATCTCCGGTGATCTGCAGACCCACGGGGTGCACCCCGGCGACCCCTATCCGCTGTTGCGCGCCCTGGCCGACAAACTGCAGTTCCACCGCCCGCCGCTGCGGGTGATGGCCCGCATCGTCCGCTCGGTCGGGGTGCAGCATTTCATCCCGATCGCCCCGCCACCGCAGGAGGCGCTGCCGCGGTGGCGCCGGATCCTGGAGGGCTACCGGCATTCCAAGACCCGCGACGCCGACGCCATCCATCACCACTACGACGTCTCCAACGCGTTCTACCGGTGGGTGCTCGGTCCGTCGATGACCTACACCTGTGCGCTCTACCCGGACCCGGGGGCGAGCCTGGAGCAGGCCCAGGAGGCCAAGTACCGGCTGATCTTCGACAAACTGCGCCTGACGGCCGGGGACCGGTTGCTCGACGTCGGCTGCGGCTGGGGCGGCATGGTGCGCTACGCGGCGCGGCGCGGGGTGCGCGTGATCGGTGCGACCCTCTCCGGCGCGCAGGCCGAGTGGGCACGCCGGGAGATCACCGAGCAGGGCCTCGATGAGCTGGCCGAGGTGCGCCACTGCGACTACCGCGACGT
Source organism: Mycolicibacillus parakoreensis (assembly GCF_022370835.2). Next base: position 309,156 of record NZ_CP092365.1, on the reverse strand, counting down.
GCGCGAGACGGGGTTCGACGCGGTCTCCTCGATCGGGCTGACCGAACACATCGGGGTGAGCAACTATCCGGCGTACTTCGCGTTTCTGCAGTCCAAGCTGCGCACCGGCGGATTGCTGCTCAACCACTGCATCACCCGCCACGACAACACCTCGGAGCACACCGCCGGCGGGTTCATCGACCGCTACGTGTTCCCCGACGGAGAGCTGACCGGGTCGGGGCAGATCATCAGCGAGGTGGAGAACACCGGCATGGAGGTGCTGCACTCGGAGAACCTGCGCCAGCACTACGCCTGGACACTGCGGGACTGGTGCCGAAACCTGGTCGCCCACTGGGAGGATGCGGTCGCCGAAGTGGGGCTGCCCACCGCCAAAGTCTGGGGCCTGTACATGGCCGCCTCCCGGGTAGGGTTCGAACACAACGCGATTCAGCTCCACCACGTGTTGGCCGCGAAACTCGACGAGTACGGCGGTGACGGCGGTCTGCCGCCCCGGCCGTGGTGGCAACCGTGACGATCACCGCTCGGCGCGGCGCGCGAACGCCGGGGCGCGCTCGGGGCGCACCCCCACCCCGACGACGTAGGCCGGGATCCCGGCCAGCCACGGCGCCGCGGACACCAGACGCAGCACCGACGGCGGCGGGCTGACGGTATCGCCGCGTAGCACCCGGTCGAGCACCCGGTGCATGGTTCGCTGCACCGCCTGGGTGAGCGCGGTGGCCGCCGCCCGGCGCCGATGCACCGCGGCCAGGTGGCGCCCGCGCACCCGACCCCGCCGCAGCGGTTCGGCCAGCACGGTGGCCGCGCCGACGGCGTCCTGGACGGCCAGGTTGATCCCGATCCCGCCGACCGGTGACATCGCGTGGGCGGCGTCGCCGATACACAGCAGACCCGCGCGATGCCAACGACGGAGACGGTTGACCCGCACATCGAGATGTTTGACATCGTCCATCGAGGTCAGCCCCGCGGCGTCACCGACGTCGGCCGGTATCAGGTCGGCCACCGCACGCCGGAACTCCTCGATGCCGCGTCGGCGCAACGCCGCGTCGGTGCCCTTCGGCCCCAGATAGGCGACCTGGAAGTACTCGCGGCGCGGGATCAGCAGTGCCGCTTTTCCGGGTGCGAGCCGCGGAACCAGCGTCGGCGACGACGGCCCGGTGCGCGGCAGCCGGAACCACCACACGTCGAAGTTGACCGGGTACTCCCGGGCCCGCAGCCCCGACGCCTGCCGTACGGTCGACCGGCGGCCATCGCAGGCGACGGTCAGATCGGCGTGCAGTTCCCCACCGCCGGAGGGGGTTTGGTAACGCACCCCACAGATCCGGTCGCCGTCGGTGAGCACTCCGGTCACCTCGGTCTCCATCAACAGCGTGAACGTCGGTTCGGCCGCGGCGGCATCGGCGAGCAGGGCCAACAGATCCCACTGCGGCACCATCGCGATGAACGGGTGGGGTTGGCGGCGCAGCCGGTTGAAGTCGATGACAGTCACTGTGCGCCCGTCGGATTCGAGGTCGGCCTGATGGATCTCGCTGAACGGCAGTGCGGCGAATCGTCGCCACAGGCCCAGCTCGTCGAGCAGACGCATCGTGGTCGGGTGCACGGTGTCGCCCCGGAAGTCGCGGAGGAAATCGGCGTGCTTCTCCAGTACCGTGACCGTCACGCCGGCGCGGGCCAGCAGCAGCCCCAACACCATTCCGGCGGGACCGCCTCCGACGATCGCGCAGGTGGTGTGTCGTGGTGTCGGATCCATGGTCGCCCACCATACGTGGCGGTGGGTCGGCGGAAACGACCGTCGCCGACCGGCCCGCCCGGTAACGTCGGCCTGATGCGGATCGGGAGCGGCCGGTGCTGATCGCGGCGTTGCGGGACCTGCAATGGCGCCGGCGCCGCTTCGTGATCGCGATCGTCGGCACCGCGATGGTGTTCGCAATGACGTTGGTGCTCACCGGGCTGGAGAACGTGGTGGTGCCGCTGCGCGGCGCCGGCCGGTCCCGGCGGGCAGCGCGCCGGCGGGCCACCGAGCTGCTGGAGCGCGTCGGGCTGGCCGATCGCATGCAGCACCGACCCGGCGACCTCAGCGGTGGCCAGCAGCAGCGGGTGGCGGTGGCCCGGGCGGTCGCACTGGATTCGCCGCTCGCGATGCCGCGCTCGGCGACCGCGCGGGCGCGCACCGAGGCGACCGTGACCGGCTACACGGTGCAGGCGTTTCGCGAACGGCTGGGCAACATCGGGGTGCGCGAGCTCATCGAACACCGCGATCTCGAACTCGAGGTCGACTGAGGCGCGCTCAACTCCGGTCGATGGGGCGCGCGCCCAACTCGTTCTGCAGCAGCTGCAGCGCGGCCTCCTCCGGATCCAGCCGGGGTGCGCGCGGGTCGTCGTCGCCGGCCTCGGCGAGCATGCTGTCCTCTTCGGCGCGCCGGGCGGCCGCCGCGGCGTGTTGCGCGGCGTGCGCATCGACGTGGGCCACCCCGGCGGCCTCGGTGGCCGCGGCGGTCTCGGCGGCCGGTCCGGTGGCGGGCGGGCCGAACTCGCAACGGACCCGCCAGTTGACGCCGAGAGCGTCTTTGAGGGCCTCGGCGATGACATCGGCGTTGCGCTGTTCACTGAGCCGGCGGGCCAGCGGCTCCGACTCGTGGCTGAGCACCAGGGTGGTGCCGTCGACCGCGCGCACCGTGGCCCCCGCCAGCATCACCTCGCTGGTGCGGCTGCGTTGGCGTACCTTCTCGCGCACCGTCGACCACATTTTGCGCACCGCGGCGGCATCGGGTTGCCCGGCCGCCGGTGTCGGGGCCGCCGGCGCGCCGGGGGTCGGCTCGCGGCCCTCCGCCGGCGCCGGGGGCGTGGGCGGAGGGTCCCGGGGCGCCGGGGCGGGCTCGGCCGGGGCCGGTGGCGGCGCAGCGGCCGGTGGTGGCGCGGCGGGCGGCGGTGGCGGTTCGGCGGCGCGGGAGGGCCGCACGAACTGTCGGCCGCCGGCCGGTGGGGCGGTCTCGGCGCCGGCGGGCAGCGACATCTCCAACCGGGTCTCGATCCGTTCGATGCGGTGCAGCAGTGCCGACTCGGTGTCGGCCGCCGACGGCAGCAACAGCCGCGCGCAGACGACCTCCAGCAGCAGCCGCGGCGCGGTGGCCCCGCGCATCTCCCCCAAGCCGGCCTGCACCACCTCGGCGTAGCGGGTCAGGGTGCCCATCCCCAGCCGGGCCACCTGATCGCGCATCCGTTCCAACACGTCGTCGGGGGCGTCGACCACCCCCTTGGCGGCGGCGTCGGGCACCGCGTGTAACACGATCAGGTCGCGGAAGCGCTCCAGTAGATCGGTGGCGAACCGGCGCGGGGCGTGGCCGGCGTCGACCACCGCCTCGACCGCACCGAACAGCGCCGCGGCGTCGGTGGCCGCCAGCGCGTCCACGGCGTCGTCGATCAGGGCGGCGTCGGTGGCGCCCAGCAGGCCCAGGGCACGCTGGTAGCGGACCCGGCTGCCGGCGCCGTCGGACTCCGAACCGGCCAACAGTTGATCGAGCACCGAGAGGGTGTCGCGCGGTGAGCCGCCACCGGCACGGATCACCAGCGGGTACACCGCGTCGTCGATCGCGACGTGCTCCTGGGCACAGATCCGGTCGATCAACGCCCGCATGGTGCGCGGCGCCAGCAACCGGAACGGGTAGTGGTGGGTGCGCGACCGGATCGTCGGCAGCACCTTCTCCGGTTCGGTGGTGGCGAACACGAAGATCAGGTGCTCGGGGGGTTCCTCGACGATCTTGAGCAGCGCGTTGAAGCCCGCCGTGGTCACCATGTGCGCTTCGTCGACGATGAAGATGCGGTACCGCGACTGGGCGGGCGCGTAGAAGGCCCGGTCGCGCAGCTCCCGGGTGTCGTCGACCCCGCCGTGGCTGGCGGCGTCGAGTTCGACCACGTCGATGCTGCCCGGGCCGTTGGGGGCCAGCGCAACACAGGAGTCGCAGGTCCCGCACGGGGTGGCGGTGGGGCCCTGCGCACAGTTGAGCGAGCGGGCCAGGATCCGCGCCGAGGAGGTCTTGCCGCAGCCGCGCGGCCCGGAGAACAGGTAGGCGTGGTTGATCCGCCCGGCGCTCAGCGCGGTGCACAGCGGCTCGGTGACGTGCTCCTGCCCCACCACCTCGGCGAACGTCGCCGGTCGATATTTCCGGTAGAGGGCCACGTCAGCAGGCTACCCAGCCCGTCCGACCGAGGCGAAGCCGCAGGGTTGCGCGGTGGCGGGGTCGCGGTGGCGGGGTTGTGCGCTCACGGCTCTGCCTTGTGCGGTGGCGGTGCGGATGCGGGCGGCAACACCGCCCGGAGCGCACAACCCTGCCGTGGTCTGCCGCAGTCTGCCGCAGTCTGCCGACCGGCGGCCCCGCGGGCTCAGCCCATCAGCGATTCGGCTGCCGCCAACAGCGCGCAGGTCGCCAGCCCGTCGATCGCCTCCTGCAGGTCCGGCAGCGACGGAAACGACGGGGCGATCCGGATGTTGGTGTCGTCGGGGTCGTGGCGGTACGGGAACGACGCCCCGGCCTCGGTCACCGCGATCCCGGCGTCCTTGGCCAGCGCCACGGTGCGCCGGGCCGTGCCGGGCAGCACGTCGAGGCTGACGAAGTAACCGCCGCCCGGGTCGGTCCAGGAGGCGATCTTGGCCTCGCCGAGTCGGCGCTGCAGGATCTCGGCCACTGCCGCGAACTTCGGCGCCAACAGCTGCTGGTGACGGCGCATGTGCAGCCGCACCCCGTCGGCGTCGCCGAAGAACCGCAGGTGGCGGAGCTGGTTGACCTTGTCCGGCCCGATCGTCTTCTTCCCGGCGTACTGCAGATACCAGGCGATGTTGCCCAGCGAGCCGCCGAAGAAACTGACCCCGGCGCCGGCGAAGGTGATCTTGGAGGTGGAGGCGAACACGTACGGCCGGTGCGGGTTGCCGGCCGCCTCGGCGAGTCCCAGCACGTCGATCGGCCGCGGGAACTCGGTGGTCAAGGTGTGCACCGCATAGGCGTTGTCCCAGAACAGCCGGAAATCGCTGGCCGCGGTGCGCATCTGCACCAGCCGACGCACCGTCTCCCACGCGTAGCTCACCCCGGTCGGGTTGGCGAACACCGGCACCGTCCACATGCCCTTGATCGCCGGGTCGACGGCCACCAGTTCCTCGATCAGGTCCACGTCGGGGCCGTCGTCGCGCATCGGCACCGCGATCATCTCGATGCCGAGGGTTTCGGTGATCGCGAAATGGCGGTCGTAGCCGGGCACCGGGCAGAGGAACTTGATGCCGTCGGGTTCGCGGCCCCACGGCCGCGACGAGTCCACACCGCCGTGCAGCATCGAGAACATCATCACGTCGTGCATCAACTCCAGGCTGGCGTTGTTGCCGGCGATGAGGTTGGGCACCGGGATGTGCAACAGCTCGGAGAAGATCGACCGCAGCTCCGGAAGCCCGTGCAGACCGCCGTAGTTGCGGGTGTCGGTGTTGTCGGCGTCGCGGTAGTCGTCGCGGCCGGGCAGACCCAGCAGCGCGTTGGCCAGGTCGAGCTGCTCCGGCGCGGGTTTGCCGCGGGTGAGGTCCAGGCTGAGCTTCTTGGCCTGCAGCGCGGCGTAGTCGCTGCGGTAGCGGGTGTGCCGTGCGGCGAGTTCGTCGGAGCTGAGCGAGCTGAGCGACACCGTGGACCTTTCGCCGGGGACCTGCGGCTTCGGGCGTTGGGGGACCCCGCGCACCCGCCAGAGCCCATTGACCCTTGCTGCCTTCCGGCCCTGGGGGAGTTCACAGGATGGACGCCGCGCGGGGTCCACCGGCGAGTGTAGTACCCGGGCCGTCGGCCAGCGGCAGGCCCCGGCGGGCCTCGGGGGTCTTCGGTCGGCGACGACACGGCGCGGTAATGGGATAAAGTCGTCGGCGGAGGATTCGCCTAGTGGCCTATGGCGCTCGCCTGGAACGCGGGTTGGGTTAATAGCCCTCGCGGGTTCAAATCCCGCATCCTCCGCAGCGGTCCGAGGGCGGCCAGACAGCGGGAACGCGGTTTGGCCGCCCTCGGACTCAATAGGAACATCCCAGTTGAGGAGGGGTATGGGACGCGTCCCGGCGGTGGTCAGCCACGGGGTGGGCTCGCTGGTCGCCGCCGCGCTGTACGTCGTCTTCGTGCTGCCCCGCCGGTGGGAGCTGACCGGTTCGCTGCCCCCGACGGCCGGCACGGTGCTGCGGGTCCTCACCGGGCTGGTGATCGTCGCGGCCGCGGTTCCGGTGGCGTTGAATCTGGCCCGGGTGCGCGGCCCGGAGTACGGCCTGCCCCGGTTGGCGCTGCGGCTGCGGGTGGGCGCGATCGTCGCGCATGTGCTGGCGGGGGTGTTGATCATCGCCGCCGCGATCAGCGAGATCTGGTTGTCCCTCGACGATGTCGGCCCGTGGATCTTCGGTGTCTACGGCGCGGCCGCCGCGATCGCCGTGCTCGGCATCGCCGCGTTCTACCTGGCGTTCGTGGCCGAACTGCCGCCACCGCCGGAGAAGCCGCTGGCCCCGAAGACCAAGCGCCGCTGGTTCGGCAGGGGCAAGGCCGCCGCCGTGGACACCACGGCGACTCCCGAGGACACCGAGAGCGCGGGCACCGACGGCGACGACGCCGACCTCGCCAAGAGCACCGAGGACACCGAGAGCGCCAAGAGCACCGCGGACACCGCAGAGACCGCGGACCCCGACGACACCGCCGTCGTCGCCGTCACCGAGGACGCCCCCGACGACACCGACGACGCGCAGACCGCCGCGGCCGACACCGCGACCCCGAGCGAGGTGGACACCGAGGGGCAGACCCCGGCGCCGACCGAGCCCGCCCCGGCCGGGGGGCTGCGCAACCGGCGGCCCTCGGGCAAGAGCGCTCGGCGGCGCCGCCGCACCCGCGGCGGACGGGCCGCCGAGGCCGACACCGACACCACCGAGGGCTGACCCGGCGCGGCTGAGGGCGCTCAGGGCGCTCAGGGCGCTGAGGGCTACGTGCGCTCGGCGTCCCGGCTCGGCTGCACCCGTTTGGGTTCGCCGGGCATCTTCGGGTAGTTCGGCGGATACGGCAGATCCCCCAGCCCGCGGTCGGCGTCGGCGGCCGCCATGTCCAGCAGCACCGCGATCGACTGGCGCAGCCCGCGCGCCGGCGCCCACGGGTCGTCGCGGCCGGCCACCAGGTCGGGCACCGTGGCCAGGGTGTAGTCGTCGGGGTCGGCGTCGGCCAGCTCGGCCCAGCTCAACGGCATCGACACGGTCCCGATGGGAGTGGCGCGCACCGAGTAGGCGGCGGCCATGGTGCGATCGCGGGCGTTCTGGTTGAAGTCGATGAACAGCCGCGCGCCGCGCTGCTCCTTCCACCACGAGGTGGTCACCGCGTCGGGGGCGCGGCGTTGCACCTCGCGGGCCAACGCGATCCCCGCGCGCCGCACGGTGACGAAATCCCACTCGGGCGCGATCGGCAGGTACACGTGCACGCCGCGCCCGCCGGAGGTTTTCGCGAACCCGACCAGCCCGATCTCCTCGAGCAGCGGGGCCAGCACGTCGACGGCCACCCCGCGGGCCTCGGCGAAGCCGGTCCCGGGTTGCGGGTCCAGGTCGATGCGCAGCTCATCGGGGTGGTCGGGGTCGGCGCAGCGCACCTGCCACGGGTGGAAGGTGACGGTGCCCATCTGGGCGGCCCACACGATCGCGGCGGGATGGGTGATCCGCAGGACGTCGGCGGTGCGGCCGCTGGGGAAGGTGACCCGACAGGTCTCGATGTGGTCGGGGTGCCCGCGCGGCACCCGCTTCTGGTAGACCTCGTCGCCGTCGACGCCGTCGGGGAACCGCTGCAGGTGGGTGGGGCGGTCGGAAAGGGCCTCGAGCATCGGCCCGCGCGCCATCGCCGCGTAGTAGCCGACCAGGTGCCGTTTGCTGCCGGCCGCCCCCAGCCGGGGGAAGACCGTCTTATGCGGGTGGGTCAGCCGCACCGTCACCCCGTCGACGTCGAGCTCTTCCGCCGCGGCCATCTCAGGGCTCCAACACGTCGGCCAGGTCGTAGGCGAGCGGCACGTCGAGCTGCGCGAAGGTGCAGTCGGCCGGGTCCTTGTCCGGGCGCCACCGCACAAACCGCACCGTGTGCCGGAACCGGGCGCCCTCCATCTGGTCGTAGGCCACCTCGGCGACCCGCTCGGGCCGGATCGGCACCCAGCGTTTGTCGGCCGCGGAGTTCCACCGGCTCGCCTCGCCGTCGCGCACCACGTCGGCGCCGAGGCGCAGCGGTGCCAGCTCGTCGAGCAGCGCGCGGCGCTGCGAGGCGCGAAACGCCGCGGCGCCGCCGACCATCTGCAGCCGCCCGTCGTCGGTGTAGAGGCCCAGCAGCAGCGACCCCAGTCCCTCACCGCTTTTGTGCAGGCGGTACCCCATCGCCACACAGTCGGCGTCGCGGCGGTGTTTGACCTTGACCATGTCGCGTCTGCCCGGCCGATACGGGCCGTCGCGGCGTTTGGCGATCACCCCGTCGAGGCCCGCCCCCTCGAACGTCGCCAGCCAGTGTGCCGCCACCGCCGGATCGTCGGTGGCGGTGCTGCGATGGCAGCGCCGCGTTTCCGGCGGGACCGGGCAGAGCAGCGCGGCCAGCGCCCGCGCGCGCACGGTCAGCGGCGCGTCCAGCAGCGCGGTCTGCCCGGTGGCCACCGCGTCGAAGGCGATGAAGTGCGCCGGGGTCTGCTCGGCGAGCAGCGCCACCCGGCTCGCCGCCGGGTGGATGCGTTGGCTCAGCGCCTCCCAGTCCAGCCGGGTGCGCCCGTCGCGGCGACGCGGCACGACGATCTCGCCGTCGAGCACCCCGCGCGCGGCCATCTGGGTGCGCAGCGCGGCGAGCAGCTCGGGAAAATACCGGCCCAGGTCCTTGCCGCTGCGCGACTGCACGACGACCTCGTCGCCGTCGCGGAACACCACCGCCCGGAAACCGTCCCATTTCGGCTGGTAACACCAGCGGCCCGCCTCGGTGGGCACCGCGGCGGCCGCGGTGGCCAGCATCGGCGCCAGCGGCGGCACGACGGGCAGGTCCACCCCACCGATTGTGGCCGACGATCGCCGACGGCGGCGCCGAACCGGCGCGACACCCGCCGGGCGCGAACCCCCGCCCGCACCGGCGGTGCCCGGTTAGGCTGCCGGTGTGAATCTCGAGAAGGTGGTGTTCGGCTTCTTCGTGCTGCTGGCCGCGACGTTGAACTTCGGGTTCTTCGTCGGCGACATCGGTGATGCCACCATCCACAACCCGTGGGAGTTGTTCCTCGCGCTCATCGTCGCCCTGATCACCACGGTGCTGAAGTTCGGCGACCGCACCCAGTTGGGCGCGGTGCATCTGGCGACCAGCCTGGTGGCGTTGCTGCAGTTGGCGGCGGCGGCCGCGATGTGGGTGTTCGCCACCCAGGTCTCCAGCTACGGGTTGGACCGTCACGCGACCGCCAGCGTGGTGTCGCTGTCCGGTGGGGCGCTGTTGGCCAACATCGTGTCGGTCACGCTGCTGGTGGTGGAGACCGCCTCGTTCCGCCGTCGCCGCTAGCCGATGCCCAACCCGGTGCATCTGCTGGCGTTCTGGGGCCGACGCCGCCGGCCCCGGCTGATGCCGGTGCGGGTCCCGACGGCGGTGGGCACCACCGACGTGATCTTCCTGCTGATGCGGCGCATGCGCGCACCGCTGATCGTGCTGATCGCCAACTTCAGTTTCTGCACCGGCGGGCTGATGCTCATGCCCGGCGTCGACGCCGACGGCAACCCCTACCGGCTGACGGTGTTCGACGCGTTTTACCAGATGACGGTCACCGTCACCACGGTCGGCTACAGCGAGATCCCGCACGCCTTCAGCTATCCGCAACGGATGTGGCTGTCGATGTCGATCTATCTGGTGGTCATCAGCTGGGCCTACGCCATCGGGGTGTTCTTCTCGCTGGTGAACGACACCGCGTTTCAGGACGCGATCGCCGCCCAGCGGTTCCGCCGCCAGGTCCGGCGGCTGGTGGAGCCGTTCGTCATCGTCGCCGGCTACGGCCAGGCCGGGCGGGCGATCGGCGCCGAACTCGACGCCCTCGGCCACCGGTTCGTCGTCGTGGACAACCGGGAGTCGCGGGTCGAGTCGGTGCTGGCGGCGCAGCTGAGTTTCGACGTCCCGGCCGTGGAGGGCGACTGTGCGGTGCCGGCGGTGCTGGGGCTGGCCGGGCTGGGCCACCGCGACTGCGAAGGGGTCCTGGCGTTGACCGAGGACGACACCACCAACCTGGCGGTGGTGATGACCGTGACGCTGCTGCGCCCCGGGATGCCGGTCTTCGCCCGCTGCGGTGATGCGCTGACCCAGGCCCGCATCGAGCATTTCGCCCCGGGCGCGGCGATCAACCCCGACGGCCGGTTCGGCGACTACCTGGCGTTGTCGATCCACCGCCCGGTCAACCACCAGCTGCTGCGCTGGCTGATGGACAACGACGAGGAGCAGCTGCCCCCGGTGCGCACCGGCCTGGACACCGGCCGGTGGGTGGTCTGCGCCGAGGAGCACTTCGCCGCCGACGTGCTGCGCGACCTGGGTGCCAGCGGGCTCTCGGTCGATGTGGTCGACCCCGGCGGCGGCGCCCCCGACGTCGCCGACGTCGTCGGGTTCATCGCCGCCACCGGCGACGACACCGCCAACATCGCGCTCGCCGAACAGGCCCGGCTGGCCAACCCCGAGGTGTACGTGGTGGTCCGTCAGCAGGCGTCGACGAAGAAGGCGCTGCTGGAGGCGCTGCAGATCGACTCGGTCTACATCGCCACCGACATGGTGGCCCGCGAGGTGCTCGCCCGGATCCTCACCCCGGTGTTCCTGCGCTTCGTCGACCACGTGTTCGGCCGTGACGAGCAGTGGGCCGTGGAGGCCCGCGACCATCTGCGGGAGCGCTGCGGGAGCCGCACCCCGCAGCGCGACATCGTCACGGTCTCCCCGGCGCACGCCCCGGCGATCGTGGCGTGGCTCTCCGGCGGGCAGACCCTGACCGTGGGCGATCTGCTGCGCCGCCCCGACGACCGGGACGCGCTGCTGCCGCTGGCGGCGCTGGTGTTGCTGCGCGACGGCGAGCCGATGGTGCTGCCCGCCGAGGACACCGCCTTGACACTGGCCGATCAGGTGCTGCTGGTCGGCAAACCGGAGGGCCTCGCGCAGGTGCACCAGATCTGCGAGTACCCGGCCACGGTGGAGTACGTGGCCACCGGCCGCGACGTCCCGGCGACCTGGGTGTGGGCCCGGCTGACCGGGTGGCGGCGCCGCCGCGGCTGACCCCGACGATCGGCGCCGGTCAGCGCACCCCGGCGACCAGCCACGGGGTCAGCCAGGCCACGCCCTTTGCCGACAGGTGCACCCCGTCGCTGCGGACTTTGACGCCGTCGACGGTGACCGTGTAGCGCCCGGTGGGGCCGAGCTTCTTGTTCAGATCCAGCAGGCGGACATCGCGGCGTTTGCCGACCACCTTGTGCAGCAGCGCGTTCCACTGTTTGACCCGCTCGGGTTGATCCTCCGGGTACAGGCTGCCGTCGGGTTTCTCGCCGTATTTGCTGTACGGCAGGGTGGTGATCACCAGCCGGGTTCCGTCCGCGGTGAGGGTGCGCACCGCCCGGGTCAGCTCCCCTTCCAGGTAGGCGTCGAAGGCGCGGTCGCCGATGTGGGTCCAGTTGCCCTCGATGACCCGGTTGACAGTCTCCCACCGGCCGATGACCAGCAACGCCACGTCGGGCCGGTCGGCGGCGAGCTGGCGGCCCCAACGCGCCGGCCACCGGTCGCACTCGGCCTTCTGGTCGAGCACCTTGCCCGAGTACCGGTACGGCCCGCCGCGCACGATGCTGCACCCGATCACGGTGTGGTCGATGAACCGCACCCCCGGGGTGGCCGGCAGGTACTCCATCAGCGAGGCCCCGATGGAGTCGCCGAACACCGAGACGGTGTGCGGGCGGTGCGGGTCGCGGTGCCGCAGCGGCGACGGGGCGGGCGACGACGAGGCCGGCGACGCCGGGGTCATCGCCGCCACCGCCGACACCTCGGCGGGCCCGCCCGGTGGGTGCACCGTGGGCACCACCAGCAGCGTCACCGCCACCGCGGTGCCCACGGTGGCCGCGGCCAGCCGCAGCAGCGGCACGCCCGCCGGGCGCCACCGCCGGATCGGCTGTTCGATCAGCCACCACGAGGCGATCGCCACCGCCAGGGTCGCCGCACACCGCAGCGCGAACAGCGACCCGCCGGTCTGACCGGTGCGCTCCCCGTTGAGCAGCAGAAAGATCGGCCAGTGCCACAGGTAGACCCCGTAGGAGACCGCCCCGAGCGCCACCAGCGGACGCAGCGCCAGCAGCCGGGCCACCGGGCTGCGCTGATGCAGCGCCACCGGGGCGACCACCGCCACCGCGGCCACCGCCACCGCGGTCAGCGCCCCCCAGCGGAACTGCTCGGCGGTGCCGGCCGCGAGGTGCGCCGCGGCTCCCAGCCCGGCCAGACCGAGCACCGGCAGCACGGCGGCGGTGCGGGTGCCCCAGCGTGAGCGGGGCACCGCCGGGCGGCGCAGCAGCGCCGACCAGTCCTGGACCACCAGGGCGGCGGCGGCCGCCCCCAGCAGCAGCGCCTGCACCCGGGTGTCGGTGCCGAAATAGATCCGGTCCACCGAGGTGTGCCCGGCCAGCAGCACCGCGGCGGTAGCCGAGGCGATCACTCCGGCGCCGGCGACCACCAGCACCGCCAACCGGACCGTGCCGTGGGTGACCCAGCGGCGCCGGCGGGCCCGGGCGGCCACCAGCGAACCCACCCCGATGACCAGCAGCGGCCACAGGAAGTAGTACTGCTCTTCGACCCCCAGCGACCAGGTGTGCTGCAGCGGCGAGGCGTTGCCGCCGGAGGTGAAGTAGTCGCTCTGTTGGGCGACGAAGTTCCAGTTGGCCATCCAGAAGAACGCCGCGACCGCGTCGTCGCGCAACCGCAGCACCGCGTCGGGGGGGAACAGGTCGCGGGCGAACGCCACCGCCAGCACCATCACCACCAGGGCCGGCAGCAGCCGCCGGGCGCGGCGCACCCAGAATCCGGGCACGTCGATGCGGTCGGTGCGGCCGATCTCATCGAGCAGTAGCGCGGTGATCAAAAACCCGCTGAGCACGAAGAAGACGTCGACGCCGATGAAGCCGCCGGACAGGCCCGGGATCCCGCCGTGGTCGAGCAGCACCAGGGCCACCGCGATCGCCCGGATGCCGTCGAGGGCCGGGATCGCGCTGCGGTGCGCGAAGCGCTGGCGGCCGGCGCCGATGCGCGCAGCGAAGCGCGCCGGCTGGGGGTACCCCCCGGCCGGCTCGGTCCGGCCGGTCCGTTGACCGGCGCTGTGGTTCTCGCCGATACGCCGTTGTCCTCCTGCCCGATCGGCAAGAAAGTTTAGGGCCGCGACACCGCCAGATCCGGGAGGCGCGACGGCAAGCCCCGGCATTTCCCGCCGCCGGCGGCTACCGTGGGCGGATGCGCCACCGCCGGGGACCGTTGACGGTTGTGGGACTGGCCGCCGCGGCCGCCACGGTGTGGTCGGCGTCGGCCGCGGCGGCCCCCGACGGCTTCCCCGACGTGGACGCGTTCGCGGCGGTCGATCCCGACGATTACGAGGTGCGCGGTGCCCACCCCAGCGGGTCGGGCTGGCTGTTCGCCACCCCGGGCGGATTGACCTGCCGCGACAGCCTCATCCCCGACCTGGGGGTGTACTGCACCGGGCCGGTCGCGGGCACCGACCCGCCGGCCGACACGGTGGCGGTCTCGCTGACCAAACCGGGCCGTTTCGTCACCGCCGAGGCGCCGGGCCCCGAGACCGGGGCGCGGCTGCTGGCCGCCGGCACCAAGATCGACGCCGGCAACGGGGTGGTGTGCGCGGTGCCCACCGAGGCGGAGCTGGTCTGCCGGGCGGAGAAACCCGCCGACTGGGCGCCGGACACCCCCGACCCGCCGGATCGCCACTACGGCGAGCACGGCTTCGTGGTCAGCCCGGCCGGCAGCTGGGCCTACTGACCGCCAACGGTCACCGCTCAGGCCCCGACGGCGCGCTCCAGCTCGGTCAGCGCGGTCTCGAGGTGTTTGAGCAGCCGCTGCAGGTGCGGCACGCTGCGCCGGCAGCCCACCAGCCCGAAGTCGAGGTTGCCGGCGGTGTTGGTCAGCGTGATGTTCAGCGCCTGACCGTCCAGGGCGATCGAGAGCGGATAGTTGCCGTCCAGGCGCGCCCCGCGCCAGTACAGCGGCGCGGTGGGGCCGGGCACGTTGGAGATGACCAGGTTGAACGGCGGCGGCGCCGAGGAGACGAAGCCGGGCACGCCGGCCAGCCCCAGCGGGGCGACGTTCATCGCCGACAGCGCCAGCGCCTGCGCCCGGGGCAGCCCGGCGAAGACCTTCTTGTTGTCGCGCATCGAGGCGCAGATCGCGGTCAGCCGGCGCGCCGGATCCGCCTCGTCGGTGGCCAGGCTGCACAGGATCGTGCCGACCATGTTGCCCCCGGCGTCGGCCTCGGCCTCGGTGCGCAGGCTCACCGGCACCATCGCCACCAGCGGGGTGTCGGGCAGCGCCTGCTGTTCGGCCAGGTAGCCGCGCAGCGCTCCGGCGCACATGGCCAGCACGACATCGTTGAGGGTGGCCCCGGTGACCCGTTTGATCGCGGTGAGCCGGTCCTGCGGCCAGGACTGGGCGGCCACCCGGCGCGCGCCGCCGATCTTGACGTTGAACATGGTGCGCGGCGCGGCGAACGGCAGCGTCAACTGCTGTTGGACCAACGCCGCACGCGCCAGGCTCACCGTCGACGGCCCCAGCGCCATCGTCGCGCCGAGCAGACCGGTCAGCGCCTGCAGCCGCGAACGTCCCGGGCCGCCGGATCGGCGCCGCGGCAGGCTCCACAACGCCTGCATCGCCGGGTCGTCCGGGTCGGTCACCAGCGCCCGCTGCATCAGCTTCAGCGCCGAGACCCCGTCGATCAACGCGTGGTGGGCCTTGACGTAGACGGCGAACCGGCCGTCGCGCAGTCCCTCGACGAAGTGGGTCTCCCACAGGGGCCGGTGCCGGTCGAGCAGGCTGCCGTGCAGAAGCGAGCTGAGCTCCAGCAGATCGCGCACCCGCCCCGGCGACGGCAGCGCCACCCGCCGCACGTGGTAGTCGATGTCGACGTCGTCGTCGTAGATCCACCCGATCGGGCTGATGCCCCCGAGCAGGGTGGCGGGACGTTTGCGGAAGGTCGGCTCGAACTCGTCGTTGGCGATCAGCGCCTCATAGCTCTCGCGGGCGAACTGCGGGCCCGCGCCGGGCGGGGGCCGGAACAGCTGCAGCCCGCCGACGTGCATGGGGTGCTCGCGGGACTCCCCCAGCAGGAAGATCGCGTCGGTGGGCGAGATCAACTCCACGGCGGTCCTCCTCGATCGGCGCTGCAGCTGCACCGGGCCGCGCCCCGGTGCGGGGCCATCGGCCCTCAACTATGACAGCGGCGGGCCGGGCAGAACCACCAGATCGGGCAGGTCGTCGGGGGACGGCTCGGTCGGCACGCCCTTGCCGGCGGGCGCGGCTGCGTCGGCCAGCACCGCCCCGGGGGCCGGGGCCGCCGGGGCGGCGGCGACCGGGGGCGCCAGCGGCACCACCGGAACCGGCGGGGCCAGCGGCGGCACCGGGGGAACCACCGGCGGCGGGGCCAACGGCACCGGCGGCGGCGGGGCCAGCGGCGGGCCGGGCAGCCCGCCGGCCATCGCGACCGCGGCGGCGTGCGGCACCACCGGGGCGGCCGGCGGGCACGGCCCGCCCGCCAGTTCGACGGTCTCGGCGCAGACCGGACCGCCGGTGGGCAGCGGGGCCGCGGCCGCACCGGGCGCGACGGCGAGGGCCAGGGCACAGCCGGCGCCGGCAAGCATCACCAGGTTGACTCGACCGATCACCAGGGCTCCTGAGTTGGGGGACGAAAACGGGGCGCAAATAGAACGCCCCGGAAACGTAGCGCGCGGTCATTTCTCAGATCCAGAGGGCGATCGCAATGGTGGCCGAAAAGAGACCGCCCGGACGCTTCTGTGACCGTTTCTCGGCGAAACGGAGACCATGACGCGGCCCGACCGTGACACCGCCGTGGGCCCTGCGGAAAGCGCGCCGCTCACCCCTGACCCGCTAAAAATCCTCGTCAACCGCCTCGGCGGCGGCGCCCCGGGTCCGGCCGTCCGCGCCCGACCACAACAACGGAGACATTGCCGGCAAACGCAACGGACTTTTGATGAAGAATTGACCGTATTGCAATTACGCGGGTGTGATTTACCCGCGTGAATAGCCTACGATCAGCTCGGGAATTCAGGTTTTACCAAGCTTATAGTGAGGCAAGGAAAATGCGGGTGGCCGGTCGGGCGCGGTGTGCACTGCTGGGCGTTGTCGCCATGGTCACCATGGTCGCCGTGGTCGCGGTGAGCGAGGCCGCGGCGGCGGCGGCGATCGCCCCGCCGGCGGCGGGTGTCGTCGCCGCGGTGGCGCCGGCGCCCGGCCAGGTGGTCGGGGTGGCCCACCCCGTGGTGGTGGAGTTCGCCGCGCCGGTGGCCGACCGACGCGCCGCGCAGCGCGCGCTGCGGCTGCGGTCGGCGCCGCCGCGGTCGGGCCGCTTCGCCTGGGTCGACCCGCACACCGTGCACTGGACCCCCGAGCGGTTCTGGCCGGCCCACAGCACCGTCGCGCTGTCGGTGGGCGGTCGCCGGCTCAGCTTCGAGACCGGCCCGGCGGTGCTGGCGGTGGCCGACCTCAGCGAGCACACGTTCACCGTCAGCATCGACGGGGTGTCCGCCGCACAGGCGGCGACGAGGATGCCGGCTCCGCACCACCGGCCGCACTACGGCCAGCCGGGGGTGTTCCCGGCGTCGATGGGCAAGGAGAAGTTCCCCACCCCGGTGGGCACCTATCCGGTGCTGGCCAAGGACCGCACCGTGACGATGGATTCCAGCAGCGTCGGCATCCCGGTCGACGACCCGGAGGGCTACCTGCTGGAGGTCGACCACGCGGTGCGGATCAGCAGCCGCGGGCTGTACGTGCACGCCGCGCCGTGGGCACTGCGCTCGCTGGGAGTGGAGAACGTCAGCCACGGCTGCATCAGCCTCAGCCCCACCGACGCGCAGTGGTACTTCGACACCGTGCGCGTCGGGGACCCGGTCGTCGTGCGGGAGTAGACACCCCGGCGGCGTGCGGCCGGTCCGGCCGCACGCCCCCCGCGTGACGTTGGCGGTGGCGGTGGGATTTGAACCCACGGACGGGGGTTACCCGTCACACGCTTTCGAGGCGTGCTCCTTCGGCCGCTCGGACACGCCACCGCCGCACAGCGTAACAACCGGCGGGCGTTCACCCCAATCGCTGGCGGGCGAAGAACCCCTCCAGCGGCGCGGCACAGGCGGCGGCCAGCACCCCACCGCGCACCTGCGGACGGTGGTTGAGCCGGCGGTCGCGCACCACATCCCACAGCGAGCCGACCGCGCCGGTCTTGGGTTCGAACGCCCCGAACACCAGCCGCGCGACCCGGGCCATCACCAGCGCCCCGGCACACATCGTGCAGGGTTCGACGGTGACCGCCAGGGTGGCCCCGGTCAGCCGCCATCCGTGCCCGCCGGCGGCGGCCGCCGCGCGCAGCGCCAGGATCTCGGCGTGCGCGGTGGGGTCGCCGAGGGCCTCCCGGGCGTTGACGGCGCGGGCCAGCTCGGTGCCGTCGGCGGCGACCACCACCGCGCCGATCGGCACATCGCGGGGACCGGCGGTGGCGGCCACCGCCAGCGCCGCCTCGATCAGCGCCTCGTCGTTCACCGGCGCAGCGCCGCCGCCAACGGGGCCTCGAACCCCATCTCCGCGGCGATCCTGCTCACCTGCTCGTCGGCGTAGAGCTCGGGGTCGGCGACGATCACCCCCAGCACCGCCGCCGACAACCCCAGGTCGGCGAGCACCTCGAGGTCCCCCTCGGCGAACGGGTCGGTGTCGTCGAGGTCCTCCTCATCGAGGTCGGCGTCGAGGGTGTCGAGCACCTCGGCGGCCAGGTCGTACTCCAGCGCCGCGGTCGCATCCGAGAGCAGCAACCGGGCGCCGGCCGGCGCCGGGCGCACCACCACGAAGAATTCGTCGTCGACGTTGAGCAGACCGAACACCGCTCCGGTGCTGCGCAGTTCCCGCAGCTCCGTCTCGGCCTCGCCCAGGTTGGCCAGCACACCGCGGCGCAGCACCTGACAGCGCCAGGTGCCGTCCTCACGCACCACCGCGACGCCGAAACCCGGTCGACCGTCGGGCGTCGCCGCCTGTGCTGCTCCCATGGCCGCCTACGCTAGTCGCAGACCACTGCGTTGACCACCGACGACCAGGGGTTCTGACGGGGTTCTGACGCCTCGAGGGCCCGATGTGCCAACCTGAGTGGGTGGGCGAAACACCGGTGTGCGTGCTGGGCCTGGGGCTGATCGGCGGCTCGGTGCTGCGCGCCGCGGTCGCCGCGGGACGCCCGGCGTTCGGCTACAACCGCTCGATCCGGGGGGTGGCCGAGGCCCGCGCGGACGGCTTCGACGCCGACACCGAACTGCCCGACGTGCTGGCCCGCGCCGCCGACAGCGATGCGCTGATCGTGCTGGCGGTGCCGGTGCCGGCGCTGCCGCTGATGCTCGACCACATCGCCCGCTACGCGCCGGGGTGTGCGCTGACCGACGTCACCAGCGTCAAAGGCGAGGTGCTCGATTTGGTGACCGCCGCCGGGCTGCGCTCCCGGTTCGTCGGCGGGCACCCGATGGCCGGCACCGCCCACTCGGGGTGGTCGGCCGGTGACGCCCGGCTTTTCGCCGGCGCCCCCTGGGTGATCAGCGTCGACGACGGCGTCGACCAGCGGGTCTGGATCCGGGTGCTGACGCTGGCCCTGCAGTGCGGCGCCGTGGTGGTGCCGGCGCGCTCCGACGAGCACGACGCCGCGGCCGCCGCGATCTCGCAGCTGCCGCACCTGCTGGCCGAGGCGCTGGCGGTCACCGCCGCGGACGTGCCGCTGGCGTTCGCGCTGGCCGCCGGGTCGTTCCGGGACGGCACCCGGGTGGCCGGCACCGCACCGGATTTGGTGCGGGCGATGTGCGAGGCCAACGCCGAGCAGCTGCTGCCCACACTCGACGAGCTGCTCGACCGGCTCACGGCGGCGCGCGGCGCGCTGGTCCGGCACGGGTCGGTGGCCGACCTGGTCGAGGAGGGCCATGCCGCCCGCACCCGCTACGACAGCTTCCCCCGCCATGAGATCGTCACCATCGTCGTCGGCGAAGAGGACTGGCGCGACGAGCTGGCCGCCGCCGGGCGTGCCGGCGGGGTGATCAGATCCGTTCTGCCAGTCCGGGATAGGTGAGCAGAAAACCGGTGTCGTCGACGGTGACGGTGGTCTGCGCGACCGGGGAGCGCACCTCGATCGCGGAGCCGCCGTCGACGCTGCGGTAGCTGATCGTCTCGGCGGTGAGCTCCATCTGCGGCAGGCTGACGTAGATGACCGGCACCGTGACCGTCTCGGACCCGCGGTGCAGCCCGATCCGGCGGATCGGCAGCGCGTTGAAGAACGGGCTGAGCACCATGTCGACGTCGAGCGCCCCGTCGAACGCGGCCCGGGTCTCGCCTTGGCTGCTGGAGACCAGCCACATGTTCTCCTCGTCGCGGGCGATCGACAGTTGCCGTTCCCGCTCCGGGGCGCTGACCCGCAGGCCGACGCGTTTGGCCGCACCGACGTCGTCGGTCTGCAGATCGTAGTAGGCGCTGAACGCCGGCCGGCTCGCGGTGGCCGCCGCCACGATGCGCCCCGCCGCCTTGATCCGGGCGCCGGAGACCTGGATGCGGGTCGACTCCATCCGGCTGGCGTCCGGAGCCCGCCAGGTCAGGACGTCGGACCAGGCCTGGGCGGCCGCGCCGGTGGGGGCTGTGCTCACCCGTCCACCGTAGGACAACCGCGGCGCGGCGCGTAGCCCGAGGTGGCCAACCACACCGGTTGGGCTGCGTCACGCCGCTGTTTGGGTCAGGATGACCTCATGAGCAACACGCCTGCCACCCCACCGCCCGCGCCGAAGCAGCCGGCCACCCCGCCGCAGCCGAAGATCACCCGGGCCAGTGCCCTGTGGGTCTCGCTCATCGCCGGGTTCCTGGTGTTGATCGTGCTGTTGATCTTCATCGCGCAGAACACCGACCCGGTGCCGCTGACGTTTCTGGGCTGGCATTGGAGCATGGCCGCCGGGGTGGCGATCCTGGTCGCGGCGGTCGCCGGCGGGCTGATCACCGCGCTGGTCGGCACCGTGCGGATCTACCAGCTGCGCCGGCAGACCAAGAAGACGGTCAGTGCGACCGGGAGAGCGCGCTGAGCCCGGTGGCGATCAGCGGGGCGACCGTCTCGGCGACCCGGCTGTCGTCGTCGCCCCCGGAGCCGAGGCGGCGCCGGTAGTCGATGCCGGCGGCGATGATCGCCAGCTTGAAATACCCCAACCCCATGTAGAAGTCCCAATGCGCCAGCGGCCGGCCGGCGGCCACCGCGTAGCGCTGCGCCAGATCGTCGGCCGACGGCAGCGTCGGGGAGGTCCAGGCGGCCTGACTGTCGATGATCAGATCCAGCGACGGATCGCGGTAGACGCACATCAGTGCGGCGTCGGAGAGCGGATCGCCCAGCGTGGACATCTCCCAGTCCACCACCGCGACCACCCGGGCGGGGTCGGTGGCGTCGAGGATGGTGTTGTCGATGCGGTAGTCGCCGTGCACGATCGCGGCCCCGCTCTCCGCGGGCACCGCGTCGGCCAGCGCGGCGTGCAACCGCGCCACGTCGGCGTCGCGGGGATCGTCGTCGAGGCGCACGTGCTGCCACTGCGAACCCCAGCGGCGCACCTGACGGGCCAAATAGCCGTCGGGTTTGCCGAAATCGCCCAGCCCGACCGCCCCCGGATCGACCGCGTGCAGGTCGGCCAGCACCCGGATCAACGCGTCGACGCAGCCGTCGACCGTGTCGGGCCCACCGAGGGCGTCGAGCTCCGCGCGGGTGCGCACGGTGCGCCCGGCGACGAAGTCGACCATCTGAAACGGCGCCCCCAGCACGCTCTCGTCGGCGCAGTGGGCGATCGCGCGCGCCACCGGAACCGCCGTGTCGGCCAGCGCCGCCACCACCCGGTATTCGCGGGCCATGTCGTGCGCCGACGGAGTCAACCCGTGCAGCGGGGGCCGGCGCAACACCCAGCGGCCGGCGTCGTCGCTGACCAGAAACGTCAGGTTGGAGCGGCCCCCCGTGATCAGCTCGGCGCGCAGTGCGCCGCTGCGGGCCACCCCGACACCGCGCAGATAGCCGTCGAGCCGGTCCAGGTCGAGCCCGTCGGGGGACACGGTCATTTCCTCACCCACTCTCGTCGATGGTTGCGGGGCAACAGATCCCACACGTGCTCGGTGCCGTTGACCGCGACCACGCTGGCCCGTCCGGAGCGGGAGTACAGCAACCTGGTCACCGACACGTAGTCGATCGGGAACGACAGTAGCCGTGCGGTGCCCAGGATCTGGTGCAACACCACGTTGATGACCCCGCCGTGGCTGAACACCGCCACGGTGTCGTCGGCGGCCGCGGCGGCCACCACGTCGGCGACCGCGTCGGCGACCCGGGAGCAAAACGCCGCCTCGTCGACCCCCGGCGGCAGGTGCCCGGCCGACATCCGCGCCCACGCCTCGGGCTGTTCGTCGCGGATCTGTTCGATCGGGACGTAGGCGTGCAGGTTGCGGTCGTACTCGGCGAACCGTTCATCGATGTCGATCGGCACGCCCCGCGCGGCGGCGGCCGGTTCGGCGGTCTGCACCGCGCGGCGCTGCGGGCTGCTGACCAGGCGGGCGATCGGGTAGCGCGCCAGCGCGGCCGGCAGTCGTTCGGCCTGCTCGCGCCCGGCCGCCGACAGGTCGGGGTCCGCGCCCTGGCCGGGGTCGCTGCGCAACGGCAGGGCGTGGCGCACCAGAAGCAACTGCATCGCCTCACCCTATGACCCGCGCCCGGACGCATCGCGTGGTACCGTCACGCACGGAGACCATCGTTCTCCGAATCGAGAATTGCAGGTGCATATGACGGTTGCGGCGCCCGACACCGGCGTCCTCGGACGCTGGCTCGATGCCCACGGTGCGCCCGGTGACCACGAACTGCCCACCCTGGAGCCGCTCACCGGCGGTTCCCAGAACACCCTGTACCGGGTGCGGCGCGGGGACGCCGCGATGGTGCTGCGGATGCCCGGCGCCCGCGCCGACGCCGCCCGCATCGACGGGTTGCGGCGCGAGATCCGACTGGTGCGCGCCCTGTCGGGCACCGACGTCCCGCACGCCCGGTTGATCGCCGCCGACGAAGACGGCGGACTGCTCGGCGCGCCGTTCTACGTGATGGACGAGGTGGACGGCTGGAACTCCACCGGGGCCGCCTGGCCCGCGCCGTTCGATGAGGATCTGAGCGCCCGCCGCGGCCTGGCGTTCGCATTGATCGAGGGCGCCGCCAAACTCGGTCGCCTCGACTGGCGTGCCCGCGGACTGGAAGGGTTCGGGCGCCCGGAGGGGTTCCACGAACGTCAGGTGGACCGCTGGCTGGCCTTCCTGGACAACTACCGGGTGCGCGACCTTCCAGGACTCGACGAGGCCTCGGAGTGGCTGCGGCGCAACCGTCCCGACCACTACACCCCGGGCATCATGCACGGCGACTACCAGTTCGCCAACGTGATGTATGCCCACGGGGCGCCGGCGAAACTGGTCGCGATCATCGACTGGGAGATGACGACCATCGGCGATCCGCTGTTGGATCTCGCCTGGGCGTTACTGGGCTACGACGGCGAGTACCCGCGCACCGAAGGCTACTACGCCGACCTGGCCGGTATGCCGACCCGCACCGAACTGCTGGAGCACTATGAACGCCTCAGCGGACTGTCGACGGAGAACATCGACTACTACCTGGTGCTGGCCAACTGGAAGCTCGGGATCGTGCTGGAGAAGACCTATGCCGCCTCGGTCACCGGCGACCGGGTGGACCCGCAGATCGCCGCCGCGATGGGACCGATGGTCGTGCAGCTGATCGCGACCGCCGCCGAGTTGGCCCGCTGCTCGACGGGGGCGTGAGATGGGGTACGCCCAGGGATTGTTCGACTTGACCGACCGGGTGGTGCTGGTCACCGGCGGCAGCCGCGGGCTGGGCCGGCAGATGGCCTTCGCCGCCGCGCGGTGCGGGGCCGACGTGGTCATCGCCAGCCGCAAGCTCGACGCATGCCGGGCCACCGCGGCCGAGATCGAAGCCGCTACCGGGCGCTCGGCCATGGCGTACGCGGTGCACGTCGGGCGCTGGGATGAACTCGACGGCCTCGTCGACGCGGTCCATGGCCGGTTCGGCCGAATCGACGTGCTGGTCAACAACGCCGGCATGTCACCGGTCTACGACAAGCAGACCGACGTCACCGAGAAGATGTTCGACGCCGTGGTCAACCTGAATCTCAAAGGCCCGTTCCGGCTCTCGGCACTGATCGGTGAGCGCATGACCGCCGCCGGGCGGGGCTCCATCATCAACGTCAGCACCCACGGCTCGCTGCGCCCGCACCCGGCGTTCATCCCGTACGCGGCGGCCAAGGCCGGGCTCAACACGATGACCGAGGCGCTGGCCCAGGCGTTCGGACCGACAGTGCGGGTGAACACGCTCATGCCCGGACCGTTTTTGACCGACATCGCCAAATCCTGGAACCTCGGTGACGCGAACCCGTTCAGCCACTTCGCCCTGCAACGCGCCGGGAATCCGAACGAGATCGTCGGTGCGGCGCTATTTTTGATGTCGGACGCCTCCAGCTACACCACCGGATCGATTCTGCGGGCCGACGGCGGCATCCCCTGACGCGGCCGATCACAAGCGCGGCGGATCGCCGCGGAGGAACCGAAGTGAGGAGCAGCGCATGGCATGGGATTTCTCCACCGAGCCCGAATTCGAGGCGAAGTTGGACTGGATCCGCGCGTTCGTCCGCGAGGAAGTGGAGCCCCTCGAGGTGCTCTTCCCGGGGTGTGAGTACCTGCCGCTGAACGACCAGCGGCGCCGCATCGTGGACCCGCTCAAACAGCGTGTCCGCGAACAGGGCCTGTGGGCACCGCATCTGGGCCCCGAACTCGGCGGACAGGGCTTCGGCGCGGTCAAACTGACGCTGATCAACGAGATCCTGGGCCGCAGCAGCTGGGCGTCGATCGTGTTCGGCACCCAGGCGCCCGACACCGGCAACGCCGAGATCCTCGCCCGCTTCGGCACCGAGGAGCAAAAGGAGCGGTATCTGTCCGGGCTGCTCTCCGGGGAGATCTTCTCCTGCTTCTCGATGACCGAGCCGCAGGGCGGTTCGGACCCGCGGGTGTTCACCACCCGGGCGGTGCGCGACGGTGACCAGTGGGTGCTCAACGGGCGAAAGTACTTCTCCTCCAACGCCTCGGTGGCGTCGTTCTTCATCGTGGTGGCGATCACCGACCCGGACGTCCCGGTGCACGCCGGTGCGTCGACGTTCCTGGTCCCGGCCGACACCCCGGGGCTGGTCATCGAGGCCACCCACCACCTCGTCGGCGCGCATCAGCACGACCCCGGACACTCGCTGGTGCGCTACGACGACGTGCGGGTTCCCGCCGAGGCGATTCTGGGCGAGGCGGGACAGGGTTTCCTGGTCGCCCAGTCACGTCTGGCCGGCGGCCGGATCCACCACGCGATGCGCTCGATCGGGGTGGCGCAGCGTGCGATCGACATGATGGCCCGCCGCGCGAAGAGCCGCTTCACCCAGGGCAGTGCGCTTGCGGACAAGCAACTGGTGCAGTCGTTCATCGCCGAGTCCTACGCCGAGCTGCTCTCGTTCCGGCTTACGGTGCTGCACGCGGCTTGGCTGATCGACACCGCCGGGGAGCGCGCCGCCCGCGCCGAGATCGGGGCGTGCAAGATCATGCTGCCTCAGCTGCTCAAGTCGATCGGGTTGCGCGCCATCCAGGTTCACGGCGCGATGGGCTTGACCGAGCAGCTGCCGCTGACCAATATGCTGCTGGGCGGGGTGGCACTCGGTCTGGCCGACGGGCCCACCGAAGCCCACAAGGTGAACCTTGCCCGGCTGCTGCTCAAGGGCTACGAGGCGGAGGACCCGGAGTGGCCCAGCGAGTTTTTGGACAACCGGATCGCGGCGGCACGCGCCAAGTACGGCGACCGGGTCGACCCGATCCCCGCGGTGCCGACGTGACCCGCGTCGACGCCGCCGTGCACCGCGCGCTCGACGAGCGCACCCGGCAGGCCACCGACGAGGTGGAGCGCATCCTGGCCGCCGCGGTGACGGTGCTCGAGCGGGTCGCCCCCGACGAACCCCGGGTCGGCGACATCGTCGCCGAGGCGGGCTCGTCGAAGAAGGCGTTCTACCGCTACTTCGCCGGCAAGGACGACCTTTTGCGCGCGGTGATGGAGCGCGGCGTCGCGATCGTGGTGTCCTACCTGCGCCATCATCTGGCCAAGGAACCCGATCCGCGGTCCCAGGTGGCCAGGTGGATCCGGGGTACGGTGGCGCAGGTGTCCGATCCCCACCTGCTGAGCATGAGCCGCGCGGCCAGTACTCAGCTGACCGCGACCGGGCCGCGGTTCGTCGACGACGAGATCCTGCGCCCGCTGCGCGACCTGCTCACCGGCCCGGTGACCGCACTCGGGGGACCGGACCCGGGCCGCGACGCCGACACGGTGTTCACCTGCACGCTGGCCACCATGCGCCGCTACCTGGGCGGCACCGCCGAGCCCACGCGGGCCGACGTCGATCACCTGGTGGCGTTCTGCCTACGCGGATTGGGGAGCTGATGCGAGCGATCGTCTGCCAACAGTACGGTCCGCCGGAAGACCTCACCCTCCAGGAGCTTCCCGACCCCACGCCCGGTCCGGGCACGGTGGTGGTGCGGGTGCGGGCCGCGGCGGTGAACTTCCCCGACGTGCTGCTGATCGACGGCAGGTACCAGCTGCAGATCCCGACGCCGTTCACCCCCGGCAGCGAGCTGGCCGGTGACGTGATCGCGGTCGGCGACGGGGTGGCGCTTCAACCGGGCGACCGGGTGGTCGGCACCTCCTTCGTGGGGGCGTTCGCCGAACAGGCGCTGCTGCCGGCGGCCGGGGTGTCGAAGATCCCCGACGGGATCGACTACGCACCCGCCGCCGGATTCGGCGTCACCTACCGCACCGCCTACCACGCGCTGCGCTCGATCGCGCGGGTGGCGCCCGACGACGCGGTGGTGGTGCTCGGCGCGGCCGGCGGGGTGGGGCTGGCCGCCGTCGACCTCGGCGTGGCGCTGGGGGCGCGGGTGATCGCGGCGGCCTCCAGCCCGGACAAACTGGCGGTGTGTACCCGGCGGGGGGCCCACGCCGTCATCGACTACGACCGCGAGGACCTCAAAACCCGGATCAAGGAGATCACCGGCGACGGTGCGCAGGCCGTGCTCGACCCGGTCGGCGGATCCTACGCCGAACCGGCGCTGCGCTCCCTGGCCCGCGGCGGCCGCTTCGTCACCCTGGGCTACGCGTCGGGGTCGATCCCGTCGATCCCGCTGAACCTGGTGATGCTCAAGGGAATCACCGTGGTCGGCATGGAGATCCGCACCTTCGCCGAGGACTTCCCCACCGAGAACGCCCGCGATCTGGCCGAGCTGGCGGAGTTGTTCGCCGACGGCCGGGTCAGCCCCTACATCGGGGCGCGGTTTCCGCTGGAGCAGACCGCGACCGCGTTGCGCTACGTCGCCGACCGCAAGGCGATCGGCAAGGTCATCATCGACGTCTGAGCGGGCCGCTACGGGGTGACGATGGCGAAATCGGGGTCGGGGGCGTCGAGCACGCCGAGCAGCCGGGCCACCGCCTCGGCGTCGCCGTCGAGGCGCACCCCGTCGGTCGCGGTTCCGGTGACCGCGGCCAGCAGTGCGCCACGGTCGGCGGCGACGATCGTCGCCTGCGCGGGCGTGGAGTCCGCCGCGGCGACCCGGTGGGTCAACACCGCGTTGCGCAACCGCAGCCGGTGGGTGACCGGCGGATCGGTCAGGGTCACGTCGATGGTGAGGTCCAGGTCGAACGCCCGGGGGCCGTTGACCCGGATCGCCACCGCGTCGAAGATCTGGTCGACGGTGAGCTGGGCGCGCAGCCCCGCCGAGTCGGCCGCGGTGGCGGTGCCCGCGGTGCCGTCGCGCAGTTCGGCGGCGCCGGAGAGGAAAAAATTGCGCCAGGTCGCGTTCTCCGCGCCGTAGCCCAGTTGCTCCAGGGTGTCGGCGTAGAGGGACCGCGCCTCGGCGTGGTCGGGCTCGGTGAACACGACATGGTCGAGAAGTGTGGCCGCCCAACGGAAATCACCGTCGTCGACGGCGGCGCGGGCCAGCTCGACCACCCGCTGCGGCCCGCCCATCGCCGCGACGTAGCGGGTGGCCAGCGCCTGCGGCGGGTGGGGCCACAGCCGCGCCGGGTTGCCGTCGAACCAGCCCATGTAGCGCTGGTAGACGGCCTTGACGTTGTGGCTGACCGACCCGTAGTAGCCGCGGGCGTGCCAGGCGCGCTCCAGGGCGGGCGGCAACGTGAGGTCCTCGGCGATCTCCGCCCCGGTGTAGCCGCGGTTGATCAGCCGCAGGGTCTGGTCGTGCAGATAGGCGTAGAGATCACGTTGCAGCCCGAGGAATTCGGTGATGCGCGGCCCGCCCCAGGTGGGCCAGTGGTGGGAGGCGAACAGCACGTCGGTGCGGTCGGCGAAGCGCTCGATCGCCTCGGTGAGATATCGCGCCCACCGGTGCGGGTCGCGTACCAGCGCGCCGCGCAGCGTCACCAGGTTGTGCAGGTTGTGGGTGGCGTTCTCGGCCATGCACAGCGCCCGGTAACCGGGGAAGTAGAAGTGCATCTCCGCCGGCGCCTCGGTGCCCGGCGCCAGCTGGAATTCGATGTCGACCCCGTCGACGGTGTGGGTCTGCCCGGTGGCGGTGATGGTGACCGTCGGCACGATCAGGCCGACGTGCCCGGTGGAGGTGGCCTGCCCCAGCCCGCAGCCGACCTGCCCGTGCGGCCCGCGCGTCAGCGCGGTGCCGTACATGTAGGTGGCCCGGCGGGCCATCGCGGTCCCGGCGTAGACGTTTTCGGCGACGGCGTGCTCGACGAAGCCCTCCGGGGCCAGCACCGCCACCCGCCCGGCGTCGACGTCGTCGGCGGTGGTGACGCCGTGCACCCCGCCGAAGTGGTCGACGTGGCTGTGGGTGTAGATCACCGCGCGCACCGGCCGGTCCCCGCGGTGGGCCCGGTACAGACCGAGCGCGGCGGCGGCGACCTCGGTGCAGATCAGCGGGTCGATCACCACCACCCCGGTGTCGGTCTCGACGAAGGTGACGTTGGACAGATCCAGACCCCGCACCTGGTAGATGCCGGGCACCACCTCGTAGAGGCCCTGGCGGGCGGTGAGCCGGCACTGGCGCCACAGGCTCGGATGCACCGAGGTCGGCGCCGGGCCGGCCAGGAACGCGTAGGCGTCGTTGTCCCAGACCACCCGGCCGTCGGCGTCGGTGACCACCCCCGGTTCCAGGGCGGCGAGGAAACCGCGGTCGGCGTCGGCGAAATCGGCGGTGTCGTGCAGCGGCAGGGTGGCGTGGTGACGGCGGTGCGCCGCGGCGATCGCCGCGTGGACGGGCTGGGGGCTCACGGTGTCGAGGATGCCAGCGCCGGGGCGGGCGCGTCGCCGAACCGGTCAGCCGGTCAGGTCGTAGACGGTGGCGGGACCGACCTGCTCGGCGGGGAAGGCGGCGCGCACCCACGCGGTGATCTGGGCGCCGGTGGCGTCGCGGTGGTGACCCGGGCCGTTGCCGCCGTCGATGAAGTAGCGCACCTGACGGTCGGCGACGTAGCGCTGGAAGCGTTGCAGGCTCGGCCAGTCGTCACCGCCGGAGAACCCGCCGATCGCCATGACCGCCTTGCCGGTGGCCAACTCCAGGTTGCCGGCGCCGCGGGATCCGACGGTCGCCGCGGCCCACCGGGTGTCGGTGTCGGCGATCAACGCCTCCAGCTCGGGGTTGGCGGCCGCCTGGGGTGGCGGGCCGGGCTCCCCGGGGCCGGGCCCGGGGGGCGGATGCGCCTCGGGGCGCGGCGGTCCCGAGGTGGGGATCGGTCCGTTGCCGTGGCTGCCCGCCACGGTCTGCACCGTGTAGGCCGCGGGCGCGGCCAGCGCGACCAGCAGCGCGGCGACCGCCCAGACGGTCGCAGCGCCGCCGGGGCGCCCGCCGCGCAGGACCACTGCGCCGGCCACCAGCACCGCCACCGCCGGCAGCGTCCAGCGCAGCCACGGCAGCCAGTCGGGGGTCCGGGCGAGCAGCACCGCATCCCAGACGGCGGTCACCGTCACCATCGCCGCCACCGTGAGCCGCGCCGCCGGTGTGGTCCGCGCGCGCCACAGCTTTGCTACCGCGATCGCGCTCACCGCCGCGATCGCCGGGGCCAGGGCGACGGTGTAGTAGGGATGCATGATGCCGCGCATGAAACTGAACACCACCGCGGTCACCGCCAACCAGCCGCCCCACAGCAGCAGACCGGCCCGCACCCGGTCGGTGCGCGGCGCCGAGCGGGTCAACCACAGCCCGGCGACCAGCCCGATCAGCGCGGCCGGCAGCAGCCAGGAGATCTCGGTGCCCAGGGCGGCGCCGAACAGCCGGGTCACCCCGGCGTCGCCGCCGAACATCAGCGACGCCCCCGGCGGGCCGCCGGACCCGGGCGGACCGGGATGCTCGCCGCCGACCGGGTTGCCCGAACCCCCCAACACCCGGCCCAACCCGTTGTAGCCCAGCGCCAGCTGCAGCAGACTGTTGTCGGTCGATCCACCGATGTAGGGCCGCGAATCGGCGGGCCAGAGTTCGACGAGGGCGATCAGCCAGCCGCCGGAGACGATCGTCGCCACCGCCCCGATCAGCAGCACCCGGACCCGCTCCGCCAGACCGACGGGCAGGGCGATCACCACCGCCAACGCCAGCGCCGGCGCCACCAGCAGCGCCTGCAGCAGCTTGGTGAGAAACGCCAGGCCCAGCGCCACCCCGGCGAGGGCCACCCAGCGCCGCGGCGCGCCGTCCACGGCACGCACCACCGCGTAGGCCGCGGCGACCAGCAACGCGACCAGCAGCGCGTCGGGGTTGTTGAACCGGAACATCAGCGCCGCCACCGGGGTGAGCGCCAGCATCGTTCCGGCCAGTAGCCCGGCCGCCGCCCCGCCGGTGCGGCGCACCGCGGCGACCAGCAGCGCCACCGAAGCGACCCCGAGCAACGCTTGCGGGAGGAGCATCGACCAGGAGGAGAACCCGAACAGCCAGCCCGACAGGCCCATCAGCCACAGCGCGGCCGGCGGCTTGTCGACCGTGATGGCGTTGCCGGAGTCCAGCGACCCGAACAGCAGCGCCTTCCAACTCTGGGTGCCGGCCTGCACCGCGGCGGCGTAGTACTCGTTGGCGTATCCGGCCGCGCCGAGCCCCCACAGGTAGAGCAGGGCGGTGGCGCCGAGCAACACCAGCAGCGCCGGGCGCGCCCACCGCGGTGTCGCCGACGCGGCCGGCGCGTCGGAGTCGACGTGCGGCACTGCCGCGGTCACCGTCACCGGGTCGCCTCCACCCGTCGGGGATGAAACACCCAGCCGCGCAGCAGCACGAAGCGCAGCACGGTGGCGATCAGGTTCGCCGCCACCAGCACGGTCAATTCCAGTGGCCGGGACGCCTCGCCGGCCAGGGCGAGTCCCGCCAGCGCTGCGCTGGTGAGCCCGAGACCGATCGCGAAGACCACCAGCCCCTGACCCTGGTGGCGCAGCACCCGGGACCGGCCGCGCACCCCGAAGGTGAGGCGGCGGTTCGCCGCGGTGTTGGCGACCGCGGTGACCAACAGCGCGATCAGGTTGGCCGGCTGCGCCCCCAGGGGCCGCAGCAGCAGGAACAGCGCCAGGTAGGCCAGCGTGCTGAGCACCCCGATCACCGCGAAGCGCACCGCTTGACCCAGCAGGGACCGCGGCGGCCCGGCCCGGTGGCCGAACTGGGCGGTGATCGCCGGCACCGGGATGTCGCCGCGGGCGAGCCCGGTCGCCAGCCGCACGATCCCCTTCAGGTCGGCGACCGCGGTGGCGAGCAGGTCCACGCGGCTGTCGGGGTCGTCCACCCAGTCGACGGGGACCTCGTGGATGCGCATCCCGGACCGCTCGGCCAGGACCAGCAGTTCGGTGTCGAAGAACCAGCCGGTGTCGGCCACGTGCGGCAGCAGCCGGCGGGCCGCGTCGGCGCGGATCGCCTTGAACCCGCACTGCGCGTCGCTGAACCGCGCCGCCAGCGTCGAGCGCAGCAGCAGGTTGTAGCACCGCGAGATCACCTCGCGTTTTGCCCCGCGCACCACGCGCGAGCCGCGGCCCAGCCGGGTGCCGATGGCCAGATCGGAGTGCCCGGAGATCAGCGGCGCCACCAGCGGAGCCAGCGCCGCCAGGTCGGTGGACAGGTCGACG
Organism: Mycolicibacillus parakoreensis; assembly: GCF_022370835.2. The sequence continues at coordinate 277,679 of NZ_CP092365.1, read as the reverse complement.
TCCATGTAGGCCAGAACCGGCGCCGGGGAGTCCGACCACACGGTGTGCAGCGCGCGGCCCCGCCCTTTCTGCTCCAACCGGACCAGCCGCACCTGCGGGATCTGGTCGGCGAGTTCGGCCGCGATCAGCGGGGTGCGGTCGACGCTGGCGTTGTCGGCGATGGTGATCTGGAACGGGAACGGGAACTGCGCGCACAGGTGCCGGTGCAGCCGTCGCACCGACGCGGCGAGCGCGGCCTGCTCGTTGAACACCGGGACCACCACGTCGAGCACCGGCTGCCCGGGGCGGGCCACGATCGGTGCCGCATGCCGGTGGGCCGACCGCGCCGGGTCGGGGCGATCGGTGCGCGGGGGCGCCGGCGGGCAGTCGGCTGGGATAACGCTCATTTCTTCAGGGTGGCGTCGCGCTGTGGGGCACCGATGGGCGCCTGCTATGCGCCCGCTTTGAATCCGTGCGTCAGGTCGTAGACGTCGACCCCGTCGATGCGGCGCACCGGGAAGTGCGCGTGCACCCAGTCGGCGATGTGGGCGGCCTCCTGGCTGCCGCTGCCGCGGCCTGCGCCCGGCGCCCCGCCGAGGAAGTAGTGGATGCGCCGCGCCGCCACGTCGTCGCGGAACTGCGCGAGGGTGGGCGCCGGGTCGGTGCCGTTGTACCCGCCGACGGCCATCACCGCCGCGCCGGTGGCCAGCTGGTAGCCGGCGGCGGGAGTGGATCCGACGGTGGCCGCCGCCCAGGTGTACTGGCCGGCGTCGGCGCCGAGCAGGGCGGTGAGGTGCGGACCGGGGGTCGGCGCGAACAGCAGCGCCATCGGTCCGCCGCGGTGCGGGGGCGGGCCGTGGTGGGGGCCGTCGGCGGGCGGCGGGAATCGGTGCCGGCCGGCGGGCCCGGCGCTGGGCAGCGCCCCTCGCCCCGGGTTGCCGACGGTGGCCACCGCGTAGGCGGTGGGCCCGGCCAGGGCGACCAGCAGCGCGGCGAGCGCCAGCGCGCGGGCCGCGGTGCGCGGCACCCGCGCCACCTGCGGCATCGCCAGGGCCACGGCCACACCCAGGCCGACGACCCCGATCCGCAGGCCCGGCAGCCAGTCCGGGTTGCGGGCGAGCAGCAGATAGGACCAGCCGGCGGTGACCGCCACCAGCACCGCCAGGGTCACCGCCGCCCACCTTTGGGTGCGCCGCTGCCACAGCAGCCACACCCCGATCGCGGTGGTGGCGCCCACCGCCGGTGCCAGCGCCACGGTGTAGTACGGGTGCAGGATTCCGTTGGCGGCACTGAAGATCACCCCGGTGACCAAAAGCCAACCGCCCCAGAGCAGCAGCGCGGCGCGTTGCGGGTCGGTGCGCGGGCGGTGCCGGGTGATCCACACCCCGGCCGCCAGGGCGACCACGGCGGCGGGCAGCAGCCAGGAGATCTGGTCGCCCATCGCCGCGGCGAACAGCCGACCGGCGCCCCGGTCGTGGTTGGTGTTGCCCAGACCGCCCACCTCGTCGCCGGTGAGCCGGCCCAGCCCGTTGTAGCCGAGGGTGAGTTCGACGATCGAATTGTGTTGCGACCCCCCGATGTAGGGTCGCGTCTGAGCCGGCCAGACCTCGACGAGCAGCAGGTACCAGCCCGCGGCGGCGATCAGGGCCGCCAGGGCGGCACCGGCGCGCAACATCCGGGTGCGAAGCGGGGTGTCGGCGGCCAGCAGATACACCACCGCGAACACCGGCAGCACCACCAGGGCCTGCAGCATCTTGGTCAAAAACCCCAGCCCCAGCAGCATCCCGGCCAGCGGCAGCCAGCCGCGGCCGGCGTCGGCGGCCAGCGCGCGCTGCACCGCGTAGCCGGCCGCCACCAGCAACAGCACCAGCAGCGCGTCGGGGTTGTTGTAGCGGAAGATGGCCGCCGCCACCGGGGTCAGCGCCAGGATCGTCCCGGCGAGCAGACCGGCGGTCGACCCGGCCACCCGGCGCACCGCGGCGTAGAGCACCCCGACGGCGGCCACCCCGGCCAGCGCCTGCGGCACCAGCAGGCTCCACGAGTTCAGCCCGAACAGCGCCACCGAGGCGCTCATCACCCACAGCGCCGCCGGCGGTTTGTCGACGGTGATCGCGTTGGCCGGATCGCTGGACCCGAACAGGAACGCGGTCGGATCGGCGGCCCCGGCCTGCGCCGCCGCGGCGTAGAAGGTGTTCGCCCAGCCGACGGCGGACAGGTCCCACAGGTACAGCAGCGCGGTGCCGGCCAGCAGCGCCAGCAGCGCCGCGGTCGACCGGTCACCGTGCCACCGGGGCCCGGCGCTCACCGGTCGCCGTCGCTGGGGGCGCCCCGGCGGGCCAACCGCACGCTGAACCGGGTCTGCCCGGGGACGCTGTCGACGGTGATCGTGCCGCCGTGGGCCTTGACGATCGCCGCCGCGATCGCCAACCCCAGCCCGGTGCTGCCGCCGCGCCGCGAGCGGGAGGTGTCGCCGCGGGCGAAGCGCTCGAACACCTCCGCTCCCAGCGCGGCGGGGATGCCGGGCCCGTCGTCGGCCACCTGCAGCACCGTGTACTCGCCGTCGGCGGCCAACCGGGTGGTCACGGTGGTGCCGGCGGCGGTGTGGATGCGCGCGTTGCCCAGCAGGTTGGTCAGCACTTGGCGCAGCCGCTCCTCGTCGCCGGGAACGACGACCGGTTCGGCGGGCAGGTCCAGTTTCCACTCGTGGTCGGGCCCGGCGATGTGGGCGTCGCGCACCGCGTCGACGGCCAACCGGGACAGATCCACCGGTGCACGTTGCAGCGGGCGCCCGGAGTCCAGCCGGGCCAGCAGCAGCAGATCCTCCACCAGGCGGGTCATCCGCTCGGTCTCCGAGGACACCCGGCTCAGCGCGTGGCTCACCTCGGGCACCGCGGTGGTGCCCGGTTGCAGCCGCCGCGCCAGCTCGGTGTAGCCGCGGATCGCGGTCAGCGGGGTGCGCAGTTCGTGGCTGGCGTCGGCGACGAACTGGCGCACCCGGGTCTCGCTGGCCTGCCGGCTGGTCAGCGCGGCCGCGATGTGATCGAGCATCCGATTGACCGCCGACCCGAGCCGGCCCACCTCGGTGCGGGTATCGGTGTCGGGTTCGCCGACCCGGACCGGCAGCGCCACCTCCCCGCGGTCCAGCGGCAGGTTGACCACCTCCCCGGCGGTCTGCGCCACCCGGTTCAACGGCGCCAGCGCCCGGCGGATGAGCAGCAGCCCGGCGGTGGTGGCCACCGCCAGCGCCGCGGCGGTGACCACCGCGAAGATCAGCAGCACCCGGATCGCGGTGGCGTCGACCCCGGCCAGCGGCAGACCGGTGATCACGGTGTCGCCGCCGTGGCGGGCGGGCACGGCCAGGACCCGGTAGCGGCCCATGCCGTCGAGGCTGAGGGTCGTCGGCTCGGTGCCGACCGGCACACGGCTCAACTGCTCGACCGCGGTGTCATCGACCGCCGCCCGTTCCCCCGTTCCGGTGAGAAAACCGGCGTCGCGCAGGTGCCGTGTGTCGTCGAGCACCGCGGCGACGACCCCCACCGGCTGTCCCGGGGCGTCCAGGAAGTCCGGTCCCGGGCCGGGCCGCGGGAACGGGCGCACATCGCGGCGTCCCGGCGGCGGCGGGGGCGGGGGTTCGCCGTGGATGACCGCCGAGCGGTGGGCCACCTCGTGCAGCTGGGTGTCGAGCTGGCCCACCAGATACCGGTACAGCGCGACCTCGGTGGCCGCACCGATGCCGACGCACACCGCCGCCAACAGCAGCACCTGCCCGGCCAGCAGCCGGGTGCGCAGCGAGAAGGCCGACCGGCTACGGCGCGGGTTTGAGGACATAACCGGCCCCGCGCAGGGTGTGGATCATCGGGTCCCGACCGCTGTCGATCTTCTTGCGCAGATAGGAGATGTAGAGCTCGACGATGTTGGAGCGGCCCCCGAAGTCGTAGCTCCACACCCGGTCGAGGATCTGCGCCTTGCTCAACACCCGTTTGGCGTTCTGCATGAGGTAGCGCAGCAGCTCGAATTCGGTGGTGGTCAACGTGATCGGATCGCCGGCGCGGGTCACCTCGTGGCTGTCCTCGTCGAGAACGAGGTCGCCGACGACGATCTGTGCGCCGGCGTCGGCGGCGCTCACCCCGGTGCGCCGCAACAGGCCCCGCAGCCGCAGCACCACCTCTTCGAGGCTGAACGGTTTGGTGACGTAGTCGTCGCCGCCGGCGGTCAGCCCGGCGATGCGGTCCTCCACGGCGTCCTTGGCGGTGAGAAACAGCACCGGAAGCCGCGGGTGGACGCGGCGTAACTCGGCGATGACCTCCAGGCCGCTGCGGTCGGGCAGCATGATGTCGAGCACCACCACGTCGGGACGGGACGCGCGGGCGGCGGTGATCGCCGAGGCGCCGTCGCCGGCGGTGGCGGTGGTCCACCCTTCGTAACGAAGCGCCATCGACACCATCTCGGCGAGCACCGCCTCGTCGTCGACGACCAGCACGTGGATCGGTTCGCCGTCGGCGCGGCGCAACACCTCGCGGTCCACCGGCATGGGAGTCATGGGCTCCAGTATCGCCACGGCGCTTCGCCGCCGGCTATGGCGAGGCTATGCGCGGGCTGTGCGAATCCGGCGGGCACCCGCCGGCTACGCCAGCAGCGCGGCCATCCGGGGCATGACCGCCTGCAGCGCCTTGACCGGCCGCAGCATCACCGTGACCTCGGTGATCTTCGCGTCCTCTAGTCGCGGCGACGCCCCAGCGCGCCCAGCAGCCGCTGCCACCAGTGCGGGCGCGCGGCGTCGGGCGCGACCCGGTCGCGGGCGTCTGCGGCGTCGTCGGCGAACTCGGTGATCGATTCGTCGCCCTCTTCGGCGCGCATGGCTCTCCTCTCGCCGGGTGCTGCGATGCGTCACGACTCGCCTACCCCCGGGCGGGCGCGGCGAAACACCCGGACCGACGCACCGGGTCGACTAGGTTCGGGCAGTGTGGATCTCGATGCGGTCGCGACCTGGATGTCGGCCCAAGGACTCGGTGAGGGCCCGCTGAACGACGTCGCACCGATCCCGGGCGGCACCCAGAACGTCATGCTGCGGTTCACCCGCTCGGGGCGGGCCTACGTGCTGCGCCGCGGCCCGGCGCATCTGCGTCCGCGCAGCAACACCTCGATCCTGCGGGAGACCCGGGTACTGGGCGCCCTCGCCGACACCGACGTGCCGCATCCCCGGTTGATCGCGGTCTGCGACGACCCGGCGGTGCTCGGCGAGGCGGTGTTCTACCTGATGGAGCCGGTCGACGGGTTCAACGCCGGGCAGGGCCTGCCCGCGCTGCACGCCGGCGACGCGGCGATCCGGTTCGCCATGGGGATGTCGATGGCCGAGGCGCTGGCGCGGCTCGGTGCGGTCGACCACGTGGCGGCCGGGCTGGCCGACTTCGGCAAACCCGACGGCTTTTTGCAACGCCAGGTGCCGCGCTGGCTCGCCGAGCTGGAGTCCTACCGCGAGCTGCCCGGCTATCCCGGCCCGGACATCCCCGGGGTGCAGCGGGTCGGCACCTGGCTGCAGGACCACCGGCCGTCGTCGTGGACGCCGGGCATCATGCACGGCGACTTCCACGCCGCCAACGTCCTGTTCTCCCCCACCGGCCCGGAGGTGGTGGCGATCGTCGACTGGGAGATGTGCACCATCGGCGATCCGCTGCTGGATCTGGGCTGGCTGCTGGCCACCTGGCCGGATCCCAACAGTCCCCCGCTGTTCGCCCACGCGTTGGCCGGCTACGACGGGCTGGCCACCGGCGAGGACCTCGTCGAACGCTACGCCGCCCACAGCATCCGCGACCTGTCGCACCTGAGCTGGTACACGGTGTTGGCGTGCTTCAAACTCGGCATCGTGCTGGAGGGCACGTGGGCGCGCGCCTGCGCCGGCAAGGCGCCGGTCGAGATCGGCGAGCAGCTGCACCAGGCGACGTTGCGGCTGTTCGAACGCGCCCACCGGCTGATCGGGGCGGGATCGACCGAGGGCGGGCCGCCCCCCGACCTGACGACAGGAGGACCACGGTGACCGAGACGTTGATGCAGCGGGTCGACGCGCTGGTGGATGCGGACACCGCGCGGCTGGTGGAGATGTTCAAGGTGATCCACCGCGAACCCGAACTCGCCTTCAACGAGGTGCACACCGCGCGCACCGTCGCCCAGGGTCTGGGCAACCTGGGCTTCCAGGTGACCAGCGGGATCGCCGGCACCGGCGTGGCGGGGGTGCTGGAGAACGGGCCCGGCCCGACCGTGATGTACCGCGCCGACATGGACGCCCTGGCCGTCGAGGAGGCCACCGGCCTGGACTACGCCAGCACGGTGCGGGTGCGCCGCGACGACGGCGCCACGGTGCCGGTGGCCCACACCTGCGGGCACGACGCGCACGTGACCTGGATGCTGGGGATGGCCAAGGTGCTGGCGGCGACCACCGATGCCTGGTCGGGCACCGCGGTGCTGATCGGCCAGCCCGCCGAGGAGCCGATCACCGGCGCGCAGGCGATGGTCGACGACGGGCTGTACGACTTCATCCCCACCCCCGACGTGCTGTTGGCCCTGCACACCGCACCCGGACCGGTCGGGATGGTGTTGGCCTCCGGCGGGACCCGGCTGGCCGGCACCGATCAACTCGACATCGAGTTCGCCGGGGTCGGCGGGCACGGCTCGATGCCGCAGCTGGCCACCGACCCGGTGTTGATGGCGGCGCTGGCGGTGGTGGAGTTTCAGGCGTTGGTCAGCCGCACCGTCGCCCCGCAGGAGACCGCGGTGCTCACCGTCGGCTCGGTGCAGGCCGGCTCGGACAACAACGTCATCCCCGATCGCGCCCTGCTGCGCGCCAACATGCGGTGGTTCAACCCGGGGGTGCGCGAACAGTTGATCGCCGGGGTGCGCGCGGTCAGCGAGGGGATCGCCCGCACCTACGGGATGGGTGAGGACCGGCTGCCGACGATCACGATGAAGGGCCACTCCGGCCCGCTGGTCAACGACGAGGAGCTCACCGCCCGCCTCGCCGCCGCACTGGCCGGCCCGCTGGGCGCGGACAACGTCGTCACCGACTTTCCCCCGGCGACCGGTTCGGAGGACTGTCATCTGCTGGCCGGGCCGCATCACGACCTGCCGGTGGCCTACCTGCTGGTCGGGGTGGCCGATCCGGAGGTGTTCGCGGCGGCCGCCGCGGCGGGCAAGCTCTTCCCCTACGCCCCGCACTCCCCGCAGTACCGAGTGGATCTCGCGGCGATCGGGCTCGGCGCCAAGGTGGCCAGCTACGCCATGCTGGAGCTGCTCACCGGGGCGCCGCTCGGTTAGCCCCAGGAGCGCCCCTGCAGGTCGGCTCCGGCGTCGCGGGTGACCCTGATGGCCCGCGCGGGGCATTCGTCGGCCGCCTTCTGCACCGCCTCGGCGTACTCCTCGGGCACCGCCACGGGGCCCACCGTCGGCCCGTTTTCACCGATGAGGGTCACCAGGTCGTCGTCGAGGGCGAACACCGCCCAGGCCCGCCGCACACAGATCGCCGCACCGATGCAGACCGTCTGATCCACCGCCACCCGTAACGGCTCATCACCCATGGTCAGCGCCAACCCCGTCGGCGCACGGGTTATTTCTCGGCCGTGCTCACCAGCGCCGATTCGGTCAACTCCAGGATTCGGGTGACACCGATGTCGCGCAGGAACGCGGTGTCGTGGCTGACGACGAGCAGCGCGCCGCGGAAACCGTTCAGCGACGCCGCCAGGGTGGCCAGGCTGGGCAAATCGAGGTTGTTGGTCGGCTCGTCGAGCAGCAGCAGCCGCGGCGGCGGATCGACGACCAGGCGCATCGCCAGCGCCGCGCGCAGCCGCTCACCGCCGGAGAGGGTGCGCACCGGCGCGTCGGCCTGCGCCCCGCGGAACAGGAACCGGGCCAGCACGGCGCGGACCTGCTCGCTTCCCACCTGCGGCGCCGCGGCGGCGACGTTGTCGGCCACCGAGGCCGCCTCGTCGAAGATATCGAGACGCTGCGGGACCGTCGCGACCGGAACGCGGGCACCGCAGCGCGTGATCTCCTGCAGCAGCGTGGTTTTGCCGATGCCGTTGCGCCCGCACAGCGCGATGCGCTCCGGACCGGTGACCGTGAGGTCGACCCACTGGCCGGTACGCAGCCGGGTCGGCGCCACCACGATCACCTGCTGACCGGCGAACACGGCCGTGTCCGGCAGGTCCACCCGGATCCGCGGGTCGGCGCGCACCGCCTCGCAGGCCCGGCTCACCGCCTCGGCGGCGGCCTCGACGCGGTCGCGGTGGGTGGCGTGCAGCTTGCCCGCCGACTCCTGTGCGGCCCGTTTGCGCATGCCCATGATGATCTTGGGTTCGCGCTTGGTGGCCGACATCTTGCGCCCGTAGCGGTTGCGGCGGTCCAGTTTGATGCGGGTGTCGCGCAGTTCGCGACGCTGTTTGCGCAGATCGTTGCGGGTGTCGCGAACCGCCGCGGCCGCCGCCTGCTGCTCGGCGTCGATGACCGCCCGGTAGTCGCCGTAGGCGCCGCCGAACAGCCGCAGCCGGCCGTCGTGCAGTTCGGCGATCGCGTCCATCGTCGCGAGCAGTTCCCGGTCGTGGCTAACGACCAGCACGGCGCCGCGAAACCGGCGCAGCGCCGCACCGAGCAGCGCGCGGCTGTCGGTGTCGAGGTTGTTGGTCGGCTCGTCGAGCAGCAGAACGCTGGGTTCGGCCAGCAGTTGGGCCGTCAGGGCGCACAGGGTGCTCTGCCCTCCGGAGAGCCGCCCGACCGTGCGGTCCAGATCCGCGCCGGTGGCGACGATGCGCTGCAGTCCGAGCCGGTGCAGGGTGGACACCGCGCGTTCCTCGATGTCCCACGCCGAGCCGACGATCGCGAAGTCGGCGTCGGTGCCGTTCCCGGATTCGATGCGCCCCAGCGCATCCCGGATGCCATCGATGCCGAGCAGCGCGTCGACCCGGGCGGTCGGGTCCAGCGCCAGATCCTGCGGCAGGTGGCCGACGGGCCCGGAGGCGACGACCGAGCCGCGGGTCGGCCGCAGCCGCCCGGCGATCAGGTTGAGCAGCGTGGTCTTCCCCGAGCCGTTGAGCCCGACGAGGCCGGTGCGCCCGGGGCCGACGACGGCGTCGACCCCGTCGAGGGCCGGTGTCCCGTCGGGCCAGGCGAACGTGAGGTCGGAGAGCACGATCGAGGGCCGTGGTGAAGACATGGGTTCTCCCGGAGGGTGTGGCGATGCGGAACGCGGGTCACCTCACCAGGAGCAACGGCTTCTCCTGTCCTCGACGAACAACGACGCCGACCAGGCTAGGGCGACGCCGCGGGGGTGGCAACCGATTTATTTCTCGGCACTACAGTCCGTTGTCGCGCAAACCGCACATCCACCATCCGTCGCCCAGATCTACCGGGTGTGTACAGATCATTCCGAAGAGATCGACCCCTCGGGGGGATCGCTGCGGGCTATAGAGGTATCCGCCGGCGTCGTCGGGAATCCCGATCCACTGCGGGAAGAACCGCGTTCCGTCGCGCTGGACTACCTTGCCCTCGACGGTGAGCATGCGCAGGTGGGTAGGCAGTTGCCGCCCGTAGTAGTCCTGCCCCGGGTCAACGTGCAGGGCCCGGGTGAAAAGTGGCCGGTGCAGCAGAAAGCAGGCGCGGGGGGCCACCATCCACCCCGGGTTCACGACGACGCTGGCGATCACCATGGCTGCGGCGATCACCACGCGTCGCCATGTACGTCGCCGCGCCGCCACAGCGACGGCCACGAGCAATCCTGCGCTGAAGAGCGTCAGCATCGCCGGGACGATCACCAGATCGAAGATCCACTGCGACCCCGGTCGGAACCAACACCAGAGGAAGCCGAGCAGCCACGCCACCAGGGCGGTGACGAAAACGGTGGAACCACGACGAGCGCTGCGGCTGTTCGTCGGTGCCGATGGGTCTTCAGCCACCACACCACCATTGGGATGTCGCGGCGGTCACCGGCGGCCTCGGCACGCAGACAGTCGACTTCTGCGCTACTGCACCGGGCGCAGCACGACGATCCCGGGCACGGTGGCCAGGTAGTCGCCCAGCGCGGTGTCGACGACCTTGTTGTCGGCCGGCAGTGACGACGCGTTACGAAAGACCGGCCCGTCGGGGGTGTTCACGACGATGCCGACGTGGGTGACGTCCAGACCGTCGTCGGGGGCGTAGGCGCCCAGATAGTCCCCGGTGTGCAGTGCGCGCAGGACGGTGTCGTCGACCGCCGCGCTCGGCAGGTAGGCGACGTCGCGGGAGACGACGGGCAGCCCGGGCAGATACACCGCGCCGGAGCCTTTATCGTTGAGGTTCTTGGTGACCCGGACCGCATCGGCACCCAGCGTGGCGGTGACGTCGGTGGCGATCGGCGGCGACACCGCGGCCCAGTCGGTGAAGAAATGTTTGCGCCCGGCGAAGTCGACGACGCCGTCGCGGTAGCGGACCTCCCGCAGCGCCGTCAGGAAGCTCTGCCGGTCGTCGCCGCGTTTGAGCGCCTCGACATAGTCGATGAAGGTGAAACAGTCGACCGCATCGAGGTCGACGACCAGCTGTTCGGGTTCGGTGGCCGAACCGATCAGCGTGTTCGCCGCGTAGGGGGTGCCCAGCAGTTCACCGGAGACCACCTGCGCCCGCTCGGCGGGCGCCGCCTGATTCCGCGCGGCCAGCAGGTCCGTCAGGATCTGCTCGCTGCGTTCGGAGATGGTCACCGTCGGCGCCGCGGTGGCCTGCGGCGCCGCGATCAGGGCGACCGACACGGCCAGCACCGCCGCCAGGCGGGTCAGGCGTATCCGGCCCGGAGCGAACGCGGCCATGCGGGCAGCGTAGCGCGGGGGGCCACCGGACGCGACGTGATCGCCGGAAACGAAGAAACCCGCTCCGAGGACGGGCCGAGCGGGTTTTCCTTGAGTACGCCCGGAGGGATTCGAACCCCCAACCTTCTGATCCGTAGTCAGATGCTCTATCCGTTGAGCTACGGGCGCCGGTATGTAGTTGTGTGGCGGAGGCGAGAGGATTTGAACCTCCGGTCCCCGTGAAGGGACAACTCATTAGCAGTGAGTCCCATTCGGCCGCTCTGGCACGCCTCCTTGAACTCCTAGAGGGTACCGGACCCTCTTTCGAGTGCCCGAACCGCCGAGGAGTCAGCGTACACGCCCGGTTGCCTATGCTGTCGACGTGACCGCTCGCCTCCGCCCTGAACTGGCCGAACTGCCGGTGTATGTGGAGGGCAAGACCGTCGCGGGGGCGATCAAATTGGCCAGCAACGAGACGGTGGCGCCGCCGCTGCCCTCGGTGCGGGCCGCCGTCGAGGCGGCGCTGGGCTCGCTCAACCGCTACCCGGATAACGGCTACGCCGCGCTACGGGCGCGGCTGGCGTGTCACGTCGGTGTCGCCCCGGAGCAGATCAGCGTCGGCGCCGGGTCGGTGAGCCTGTGCCAGCAGCTCATCCAGATCACCGCCGGGCCCGGCGACGAGGTGCTGTTCGGCTGGCGCAGCTTCGAGGTGTACCCGCTGCAGGTGCGGGTCGCCGGCGCCACCCCGGTGGCGGTGCCGCTGACCGAGCACACCTTCGACCTCGACGCGATGGCCGCCGCGATCACCGAGCGCACCCGGCTGATCTTCGTGTGCAATCCCAACAATCCCACCTCCACCGTCGTCGACCCCGCCGCGCTGGCCGCGTTCGTCGCCGCGGTGCCGCCGCACGTGGTGATCGCCCTCGACGAGGCCTACGTCGAATACATCCGCGACGGGTCGGCCCCCGACAGCCTGGCGCTGGTGCGCGCGCACCCCAACGTGGTGGTGCTGCGCACGTTCTCCAAGGCCTACGGGCTGGCCGGGCTGCGGGTCGGCTACGCGGTGGCCGCACCGGAGGTGGTCGCCGCACTCGGGCAGGTGTACGTGCCGTTCACGGTGTCCAGCCTGGCCCAGATCGCCGCGATCGCCTCCCTGGATGCGGCCGACGAGTTGTTGGCGCGCACCGACGCGCTGGTCGCCGAACGCACCCGGGTCGCCGCCGGGCTGCGCGACGCCGGGTTCGCGGTGCCGTGCTCGCAGGCCAACTTCGTGTGGCTGCCGCTGGCCGAGCGCACCGCCGAGTTCGTCGCGGCGGCCGCCGACGCGCGCATCGTGGTCCGCCCGTACGGCACCGACGGGGTTCGGGTGACAATCGGGTCACCGCAGGAGAATGACGTGCTGCTGGCGTTCGCCCGCGGCTGGAGATGAAGGAGCACCGCTATGCGAGCAACCGCGTCGGCCACCGTGGCCGCCCCCGTCGACCGGGTGTGGGCGCTGCTGGCCGACCACGAGGCGATGGCCGCGTGGGCACCGGGCCTGCAGGTCAGCGTGATCCGGCCGGGCAGTCCCGACCGCAACGGGGTCGGTGCGCAGCGCCGCATCCAACCCGCCCCGCTGCTGCCGGCCTTCGTCGAGGAGGTGACCGCCTTCGAGCCGCAACAGCGGCTGGCCTACCGCGCGGTGGCCGGGATCCCGTTCCGCAACTACGTCGGCGAGGTGACGCTGCGCGCCGACGGCGCCGGCACCGCGATCGACTACACCGTCAGCGCCGACAACAATCTGCCCGCGGTAGCGTCGGTGATGGCCCACGGGCTGCTGTTCGCGCTCAAGCGCCAGATCAAAAAGGAGTCCCGATGAGCACCGAGGTGAGCAGTGACGCCCGCAGCAAGTTCGAAGCGTTCCGCGAGCGCACCGACCCGATTCCCGACGCCGAGCTCGACGCATTCTGGGCGAGCCTGACGCCGGCCACCCTCGAGGGGATGCTCGGCGAGTGGTCCGGCGGCGAGTTCATCACCGGGCACAAGATGAACGGCCAGCTGGAGAAGGCCCGCTGGTTCGGCAAGACGTTCACCTCACCGACCGAGGTGGCGCCGCTGGTCTGCCTCGATGAGCAGGGCAACAAGTTCTCCAACGTCGAGATGGGCAAGGGCGAGGCCAGCCTCTGGATCGAGGAGTTCCGCGGCGAGATGGTCGCCACCATGGTCTACGACGGCCAGCCGATCCACGACCATTTCAAACGCATCGATGACGACACCGTGATGGGCATCATGAACGGCAAGGGCGGCGTCCTCGACGTCCGCGACGGGGTGGCCCGCTACTTCTACTTCTATCTGGAGCGGGTGTAGCCGCCCGCACGGGTTAGAACGTCAGCACTTCGAGCAGTGCGGTGACGATGCCGCTCAGCCAGTCGAATCCTGGCAGCCCGTCGAGAAGACCCATGGGCAGGTCGAGCAGAGTCGCGGGCAGGTCCAGCAGCCCGGAGAACATGTCACCGAAAGAGTCGAACCCGAGCGCGGGGAAGTCGCCGGTGACGAGGTTGATGATGGTGTTGGGCACGCCCACGACAAGCCCATCGATCAGGCCCTCCGACCCCAAAATGCCCGGAAAGTCGCCAGTAGTGCCGTTGAGGAAGGCGTCGACGAGCCCGGCGGGCAGATTCACGATCCCCTCCAGCGCGGCCAAGGGGGTGTCCGCAAGCAGGATGGCTGGGAACATGTCCGGGATGTCGCCGATCGCGTCCGCAACGCCGAGCAGGGTCCCCACCGGGGAGATAAGCAACTCGAGCGGGCCGGCAGTCGGGATGGCATCTCCCTGCACCAAGTCGACGATGCCGCTGGCAAGTGAGCTCAGGCTTCCGGCGGTATTGGTGAGAACGTCGTCCCAGCCGACGAAACCGCTGAGTGCCACCAACTCCGTCGGGAACTCCATCAGCGACGACGCCGGCGGCGACACCAGCGGGCTGGCCGCGATCATCGCGGCGCTCAACAGCGCAACGCCGGTGCTGGCAACGGGACGACGGGTGCTCGACATCACGGTGCTCCTCACCATAGGCGCCGACCGAACGATTAGCTGAACATTACCTGAGAACTGTCTGATATTAACCGGAGTCCGAATAACGTTTGTATAACGTTTCCCGGCCGTGGCGGGCGCACCGCCGGACCGGGCGCCGCTACCCGGCTCGCCGCGCGCAGCCCCGCGCGGGGCCCGCGTGTCGGGGCTGACGGCACGCCGCCGCACGTGCGGCGCTACGGTCTTTGCCATGGGTGAGACAGGCCAGACATACGAATCGGTCACCGTCGAGACCACCGGCCACGTCGCACAGGTCACGCTGGTCGGCCCGGGCAAGGGCAACGCGATGGGACCGGCGTTCTGGGCGGAGCTGCCGACGGTGTTCGCCGCGTTGGATGCCGACCCGCAGGTGCGGGCGATCGTGCTCACCGGCTCGGGCCGCCACTTCAGCTACGGGCTGGACCTGCCGGCGATGGGCGGATCGCTCTCGGGGGTGCTCGGCGAGGGCGGCACCGGCGGGTCGGCCGCCGCGCGCATGGAGTTCCACCGGATGTTGCAGGACATGCAGGCGGCGATCAGCGCGGTCGCCGACGCGCGCACCCCCACGGTCGCGGCGGTGCACGGCTGGTGCATCGGCGGCGGAGTGGATCTGATCTCCGCGGTCGACATCCGCTACGCCGCCGCCGACGCCAAATTCTCGGTGCGCGAGGTGAAGCTGGCGATGGTCGCCGACGTGGGCAGCCTGGCCCGGCTGCCGTTGATCCTCACCGAGGGGCATCTGCGGGAGCTGGCGCTGACCGGCAAGGACATCGATGCCGCCCGGGCGGAGAAGATCGGCCTGGTCAACGACGTCTACGACGACGCGGCGGCCTGCCTGGCCGCCGCGCACGCCACCGCCGCCGAGATCGCCGCCAACCCGCCGCTGACCGTGGCCGGGATCAAAGACGTCCTCGACCAGCAGCGCATCGACCGGGTGTCGGCCAGCCTGCGCTACGTCGCCGCCTGGAACTCCGCGTTCCTGCCGTCGAAGGACCTGGTGGAGGGCATCAGCGCGACGATGGCCAAACGCCCGCCCGAATTCACCGGCGAATAGATGGCGTGGTTGCTGCTGGCCGGCGCCATCGCGTTCGAGGTGGCGGCGACGATGTCGCTGCGCGCCTCCGAAGGGTTCACCCGATGGGGGTGGGCCGTCCCGATCGTGGTCGGCTATGCGACGTCGTTCGTGCTGTTGGCGTTCGTGTTGAAGCGGGGCGTCCCGGTCGGGGTCGCCTACGGCATCTGGTCCGGTGTCGGGGTGGCGGCGACCGCGATCCTGGCGCGGTTTTTCTTCGATGACCCGTTCACGGTGCCGATGGCGTTCGGCGTGGTGTTGATCGGTGCCGGAGTCGTCCTGCTCGAGTTCGGCAGCACCGGGCCGACGTCGCCGTAACCTGGCCGGTGTGGCCAACCTGATGAGCGACCCTCGCGCCGAGGGCAGAATCCGCGTTCCCGCCGACCTCGACGCCGTCACCGCGATCGGCGCCGAGGATCACACCGACGTCGACCCGGCGGCGATCGACCGGATCTGGGCGGCCGCACGCCACTGGTACGCCGCCGGCCTGCACCCGGCGATCCAGCTGTGCCTGCGCCACAACGGCACGGTGGTGCTCAACCGCGCCATCGGGCACGGCTGGGGCAACGCCCCCACCGATCCGGTCGACGCCGAGACGGTCCCGGTGGGCACCGACACCCCGTTCTGCGCGTACTCGGCGGCCAAGGCGATCACGGTGACCGTGATGCACCTGCTCGCCGAGCGGGGGGTGTTCAGCCTCGACGACCGGGTCTGCGACTACCTGCCCGGCTACACCAGCCACGGCAAGGACCGCACCACCATCCGTCATGTGCTCACCCACAGCGCCGGGGTGCCGTTCCCGACCGGCCCGCGGCCGGACCTCGACCGCGCCGACGACAGCGAGTACGCCCGCGAACAGCTCGGGCTGCTCAAACCGCTGTACCCGCCCGGTTTGATCCACATCTACCACGCGCTGACCTGGGGTCCGTTGACCCGCGAGATCGTCTCGGCGGCCACCGGCAAGAACATCCGCGAGGTGCTGGCCGAGGAGATCTTGGACCCGCTGGGGTTCCGGTGGACCAACTACGGTGTGGGCCGCGACGACGTGGCCGCGGTGGCGCCGAGCCACGCCACCGGCAAACAGCTGCCCGCACCGATCGCGGCGGTGTTCCGCAAGGCGATCGGCGGCACCGTGCACGAGATCATCCCGGTCACCAACACCGAGTTCTTCCTGACCTCGGTGGTGCCGTCGTCGAACACCGTCACCACCGCCGACGAGCTGTCGCGCTTCGCCGAGCTGCTGCGCCGCGGCGGCGAGCTCGACGGGGTGCGCGTGCTGCGCCCGGAGACGTTGCGCGCGGCGGTCACCCAGTGCCGCCGGCTGCGCCCGGACATGGCGACCGGGTTGATGCCGCTGCGGTGGGGCACCGGCTACATGCTGGGTTCGCAGCGGTTCGGGCCGTTCGGCCGCCACGCCCCGGCGGCGTTCGGGCACACCGGGTTGGTCAACATCGCGGTCTGGGCCGACCCGCAGCGCAACCTGGCAGCCGGGGTGATCAGCAGCGGCAAGCCCGGGCGCGACCCGGAGGCCAAACGCTACACCGCGTTGCTCGACGCCATCGCCGCCGAGATTCCGCGCACCACCGCGCCCGATCCGGTCTACGGTTAGTCCTCGGTCGGCGGCGCGGCACGGCGTTCATCGTTGGCGACCATCTGCCGCATCTCCCGAAACCCGTTGTGGCGCTGAGCTTCGATCACCCAGATCAGCAGAATGATCGGCCAGCCGACAAAGGCGGCCCACCAATGCGCCCCGGCGGGCAGCAGCTCGTCGATGACCTGGGCTTGCGGCACCCCGTCGACGGTGCCCGGAAGCCAGTCGGCCAGCAGCCGGCCCAGCAGCCGGGTGGTCTGGAACGGCCCGCTCACCGCGGCGACCGCCCAGGCGGTCGCGGTGATCCCCAACGCCCACGGCCAGGCCAACAGCAGGGATTTCTCGTCGATCAGCTCGGCGGCGCAGCGCACCGCCTCCGCCACGAACGCCAACGCCAGGCCGGCCAGAAGCACCCCGATCTGGGCGCTCAGCAGGTCGTCGATCATCGAGTAGGCCGCGGCGCGGTCCCGTCGGGACGGCAGCCCGATCGCCAACGAGACGACCCCGGCGGCCAACGCGAGCGTGACCAGATACGCGGTGGCGTCGCTGATCCGGTGAAACGCCTCCACGGTGGTGCGGATCACCAGTCGCGACGCGGCGTGCGGGGCGGTGCGGTAGACGACGACCAACACCAGCCCGGAGAACACGATCGCGATCAGCCACGCCACCACCGCCGTACAGATCATCGTCAACGCCACCGAGCCCAGCAGCGGCACGATCACCTCGTCGGTGGTGTCGCTGCTGCGGATCACCACCAACGGCACCGCACCGACCGCCAACACCCCGATCAGGCGCACCAGCAACGGGAACGTGAACCGGGTCAGATCGGCCGGATCGAGATCGAGGTGCTGATGGCGGATGTCGTCGATCTCGGTGGTGATGACCGACCGCGCGCGTGCCAGCCAGATGTGCATACCGGAGTGTAGGCAGCATCACCGCGCGGCCGGGCACCGACCGCGACTGGCGCGCGGGTCAGCGGGCGGCGGCGAAGCGGCGGCGCAGCCCGCGGCGGGCGGCACCGGAGAGTTCGGTCGCGCCCTCACGGGCCGCATCGGCCCACTCCGCACCCCGCTCGGCGGCGACCTCGGCGAACTCCGCGCCGCGAGCGCCGCCGACCTCGGCGAGATCGGCCGCCCGCTCCCGGGCGACGTGGGCCAGTTCGGTCCCGCGGTCGCGGGCCACCTCCAGATAGGGCGCGGCTTTCTCGCTGGCCGTCTCGGCCAGCTCACGGCCGCGCTCCACCCCGGTGTGCAGCCCCGCACCGACCTTGTCGCCGAACGTCTCCAGGGTGTCGCTGCCGCCGGGCAGCGCCTGGCGGGCCCGCCAGCCCAACGACGGCTTGCCGCCGGTGTCCACCGCCGCGATCATCAGCCCACCGATCAGGCTCAGATCGACGAAGAAGTCGCGGCGCTGCTCGGCCTTGCGCTGCGGATCGGTCTCGGTCCAGAACATGTGCGCACCCATCCGGCCCGGAACCACCGTGCCCGCCAGCACCGTCGAGGCGATCCGGGGCAGCCGGCCGGTGGCCAGCAGCAGACCGGCCCCCACCTGCACCGCCGCGTTGACCTTGGCGAAGGTCTCCGCATCGGAGGGCACGTTCGCGGCGATCGGTTCGGGCATCTCCTTGAGCCCGTCCCATGCCGGGCGCGCGGTCTGCGCCGCCTGCTGCGGGCGGCGCAGCGCCTCGAGACCTTGACCGATGAACACCGACGCCAGCAGCGGGCGGGCAATCTTTCGCACCAACATGTCCCCATCCTTCCATCGTTGGGCCGGGCCGACGGGATTTCCCGCCGAAACCGGCGATCGGCGCGGTCCGTGTCCTCGCACCCCGCAACGACGCATGAACCGGCGGCCCGGCCCGCGCACCACACCGGGGACGCCTTCGCGCTGGGACACCTTCGCGCTGGGACACCCGATCGCTTAGGGGTTCCACGTCGTCATGGCCGTGTCGAGTTCCTCTTCGTCCAAGGCGTCCACGCTCAGCGGCCCTTGACCGTCGCGGTGGCGCATCCCGTCGAGCAGGATCTGCACGTAACGACGCCACAGATCGACGTCGACGTGCCCGGCGTACTCACTGACCATTCCGGCCAAAAGGCTGATCAGCGGCATGTCGGTGAACGAGATCCCCGGGCGCAGCCCGCCGTCGTTCTGCGCTCGCTCAACGAGTTTCGTCAGCACCGGGCTCAGTCGCTCTTGAGCGGCCACCACTCGCTCACCACCGTGGGTTTTGCTGAAGGCCATCTCCCGCAGGCCCCGGTCGGTCGCGGTGATCTCGCACATCTGCTCCACGAACCACACGAAGCCGTCCCAGGGGTCGTCATGGCGCAGGCCGGCCTGCGCCAGTGCAGCGAGCTCGTCCAACCCGTCGACGAAGAGCTCCTCGAGCAGCTCGTCTTTGGTGGCGAAGCGCCGGTACACCGTTCCCACCCCGACGCCCGCGTGGTGGGCGATGTCGTTGAGGTTGGGCTCCAGGCCTCTCGCTGCGAACAGGTCCCGGGCCGCCTCGAGAACACGCTTCCGGTTGCGCTCGGCGTCCCTGCGCAGCGGGCGACCCGTGGTCTCAGGTCCGCGCACCCGGCCGAGTATACGTGGCGCGGCCCACACCGAAGCGGATTGACTTCATCCACTTATTTCATTAGCGTGCCTACCCAGCACCGTTCCCCAGGGGCCTGGGGGCCGTCACGACGCCGAAAGGCCACACCATGCTCCACGCCGGCAGGGCTGCCCGCATGCCGCAACGCCGACCGTCCACCACGATCGATCCGCCCTGCGGGCGGCCGGAGAGGACCGCCCGTCTGACGTTCGGGGGACGGCGATGACCCGGATCTTTTCGCGTCTCTGGCTGCCCGTCATGATCGTGGTCGCCCTGACCGTAGGGATCCTCACGGTGTCGCAGCTGCGCACGGTGTTCGGGTCCAATCCCGTCGTCGTCACGCCGATCGGTGCGGACACCGCCGAGAAGTTCGTGCTCAAGGTCGTGACCTACGACATCGTCGGCCCGGGCGCAACCGCGGTGATCAATTACCAGGATCTTGACGGCGAGCCGCAACGCACCGGCACCGTGGACCTGCCGTGGACCTTGACCTTGACCACCACGGCGCCCTCGGTCGCTCCGAGCATCATGGCCCAGACCGATGGCCAGAGCATCTCCTGCCGGATCACCGTCGACGACGAGATCAAGGACGAGAGGACGGCCACGGGTGTGAACGCCCAAACCTTCTGCTTGGTGAAGTCCGCATGAGCGCGCCCGCCGGTCACGCGCCGACCGCCGCCGGCCCGGCCCCCGGCCATCGGGCGCGCCCCTGGCTCCCGCGGTTCATCCGGGCCTTCGCCGTGCCGATCATCGTGGCCTGGATCGCGCTCATCGCGGTGCTCAACACCGCCGTGCCGCAGCTCGAGGAAGTGGGCAAGCAGCGCTCGGTTTCGATGAGCCCCAACGAGGCGCCGTCGATGATCGCGACCAAACGTGTCGGCAAGACGTTCGACGAGTACGACACCAGCAGTTCGCTGATGGTCGTGATCGAGGGCGAGACGAAGTTGGGTGAACCCGCGCACGAGTTCTACGATCAGATGGTCCGGGACCTGCGCGCCGACTCCGAACACGTGCAGCATGTGCAGGATCTGTGGGGCGACTCCTTCACCATGGCCGGAGCCCAGAGCGTCGACGGCAAGGCCGCCTACACCCAGGTCTACATCTCCGGGGACCAGGGCGAGACCTTGGCCAACGAGTCCGTGCAGGCCGTGCGCGACATCATCGAGAGCCAACCGGCGCCACCGGGGGTCCAGGCCTATGTGACGGGCACGGCGGCGACGACCACCGATCAAAATGCCGTCGGCGACGACAGCATGCGCACCATCGAACTGCTGACGTTCGCCATCATCATCGCTTTGCTGTTATTGATCTACCGGTCGGTCACGACAACCCTCGTTCTGCTCGGGCTGCTCATGATGGGGCTGTTGGGCGCCCGCGGGGTGGTGGCGTTTCTGGGCCACCACAACGTCTTCGGCCTGACGACGTTCGCCACCAACATGGTGGTGACACTCGCGATCGCCACCGCGGTCGACTACGGAATCTTTCTGGTCGGCCGATATCAGGAGGCGCGCCGGTCCGGTGAGGACCGAGAATCGGCGTACTACACCATGTTCAGCGGTACGGCGCACGTCGTGCTGGGTTCCGGGCTGACCATCGCCGGAGCCACCTTCTGCTTGCACTTCACCCGGCTTCCCTACTTCCAGACGATGAGCTATCCGATGGCCGTCGGCATGGTGTTCGTCGTGGCGGTGGCCTTGACGCTCGGGCCTGCGCTCATCTCGGTGGTCGGCCGTTTCGGCACGGCACTGGAACCGAAGACCACATCGTCGGGCCGGGGTTGGCGTCGGGTCGGTACCGCGACCGTGCGCTGGCCGGGTGCGTTGCTGGTCGTGGCCGTTGCGGCCTGCCTGGTCGGTCTGCTCGCGCTTCCCGGCTACCACACCACCTACAACGACCGGATCTATCTGCCCGACGACGTGCCGGCGAATGTCGGATACACCGCCGCGACCCGGCACTTCTCCGAAGCCCGGATGAATCCGGATCTGGTCATGATCGAGACCGACCACGACATGCGCAATCCCGCCGACTTCCTCGTCATCGACAAGATCGCGAAGGCGCTGTCCCGCGTTCGCGGAATCGCCCAGGTTCAGGCGATCACCCGGCCCGACGGCAAGCCGATCGAGCATTCGACGATCCCGTACACGCTCGGGCAGCAAAGCGTCGGCCAGATCATGATGAACGACTACCAACAAGGCGTCATCGAC
Source organism: Mycolicibacillus parakoreensis (assembly GCF_022370835.2). The sequence continues at coordinate 256,392 of NZ_CP092365.1, read as the reverse complement.
AATATCTTGGGCCAGGCCGAGGAGATGCAGAGCACCATCGAATCGATGGAGACGATGCAATCGATCACCCGAGAACTGTCGGATGTGACCCGCAGCATGGCCGACAAGATGAGAAACACCTCGACGACCTTGCAGGACACGCGGGATCACCTGGCCGATTTCGACGACTTCTTCCGGCCGCTGCGCAACTACTTCTATTGGGAGCCACACTGCTTCGACATTCCGGGGTGCTGGGCGCTGCGCTCGATCTTCGACAGTCTCGATGGCATCGCGGCCATGTCCGACGACTTCGAGGAGATGCTTCCCGACCTCGACCGGATGGCCGCGCTGACATCGCAGATGAACACCGTGATGCCGGGGATGATCCAGTCGATGAAGAACCAGAAGCAGATGATGCTCAACCAGTATCAGGTTCAAAAGGCGCAGCAGGACCACACCATGGCCCAGCAGGAAGACAGCACGGCGATGGGTGAGGCGTTCGACACCGCACTCAACGACGACTCGTTCTATCTGCCGCCGGAGGCATTCGACAACGCCGATTTCAAACGCGGCATGAAGTTGATGATGTCCCCCGACGGGCAGGCCGTGCGGTTCACCATCATTCACCAGGGCGACCCGCTGACCGAGGAGGGCACATCACGCACCGAGCCGCTCAAGATCGCTGCGGCGGAGGCGATCAAGGGCACACCACTGGAAGGCGCGTCGATCTACGTCGGCGGTGCCGCGGCGATGTTCACCGACATGCAGAAAGGCGCCGACTACGACCTGCTCATCGCGGTGACGGCTGCGCTGTTGTTGGTCTTCGTCATCATGATGCTCATCACCCGGGCCCTGGTGGCCGCGATGGTCATCGTCGGAACGGTCACACTGAGTTTGGGCACCGCCTTCGGGGCGTCGGTGATCATCTGGCAACACCTCGTCGGCATCCCGTTGCACTGGATGGTGCTGCCGATGTCGGTGATCGTTCTGGTGGCCGTCGGAGCGGACTACAACCTGTTGCTGGTGTCGCGGATGAAGGAGGAGATCCACGCCGGGGTGCGCACCGGGATCATCCGCGCCATGGCCGGAAGCGGCCCGGTCGTCACCGCCGCAGGTCTGGTCTTCGCCCTCACCATGGCCTCGATGGCGGTGAGCGATCTGATCGTCATCGGTCAGGTCGGCACGACGATCGCCCTGGGTCTGTTCTTCGACACGTTTGTGGTCCGGGGGTTGATGACACCGTCGATCGCCACCCTGCTCGGACGGTGGTTCTGGTGGCCCCTGCAGGTGCGTCCGCGTCCGCGCCCGGCACGTTGGCCCAGGCCGATCCAGCGCGAACCCCAGGAGGCGCTGAGCCGATGACACGGGCCCTGATCGCGCTCATCGCCGCGGCGACAACGGGTCTGGCGGTGCCGGCGCCCGCGCACGCCGATGTGGATACCGCTTTCGCCGACGAACTGCACACCTACGGGATCTACGGGCAGAAGGACTACCACGCCTGGATCGCCAAACTGACGTGCAAGCGGCTGCGGAGCGGCCTCGACGCCGGCGCGCAGGATTCGGCGACGTTCGTCTCCGACCAATTGCCGAACGGATCCACAACCGAACAGGCCTGGCAATTCCTCGGCGGGGCCGTCAACCACTACTGCCCGGACCAACGAGTGGTGCTGGAAAGCGCCGCACGCGCCTCCGAGAAAGACTGAGAGACAACCATGTTTGACGGCGCAATCCGGTGTGGTGTGGCGGTGGCCCTGACGGTGGGGCTGGGTGCGGCACCGGCGGCCTCGGCCGATGCCACCGACGAGTATCCGATCCCGAGTCGGATTCTGAAGACACCGTGCACCGCTGAGCAGATCATGGCCGCCGCGCGCGATGTCGATCCGGTGTATTTCGAGCGCTACATGATCGACTACAACAACAAGACCCCCGACGTGCAGCAGCGGGCACAACAGCGCATCCGCTGGTTCTTCGCCATGGATTACCCCGGTCGGCGCCAGTACTCCCACGACGTGGCCACCGACGCCTTCTACGAGGGCCTGTCCTGGAACTGGCCCAACTGGGCGAAACTGTTCTTCAACAACAAGGGCGTGGCCGCCCACACCACCGAGGTCTGCATGGACTACCCGCCCGACGACATGTCGGTCTGGGACTGGACCTGACGGGCGAGCACCGGTCAACGCCGGGCTCGTCGACTCGGCCCGCCACGTCCCCACCGCCCGCGGCTGGGGGCCCACCGCCGATCGCCGAGGGGGCGGGGCCGACTATTGCGCCGAACCTAGCGCCGCTACGGTCATTGGGACGGCGCCCGTTTGAGGGGAGTTGGCGATGTCGTTTGCTGTGATCGACTTCGAGACGACCGGTTTCGTTCCCGAACGCTCCGATCGAGTCGTCGAGGTCGGCATCGTACTCACCGACGGAAACGGCCGCATCGAGGACGAGTGGACCACCCTGGTCAACCCCAACCGCGACGTCAGCGCCGGGCGCATCCACAGGATCACCGCCGGGGACTTGCTAGACGCCCCTGACTTCGCCGACATCAGCGGCCACGTGCTCGACAGGCTGACCGGACGGGTCGTTGTCGCCCACAACGCGCCGTTCGACATGCGGTTCCTGTACTACGAACTGCTTCGCGCCGACTACGCCATCTTTGATCGTCCGGCCGCGCTGTGCTCGATGAAGTGGGCAGGCCGAATGATCGGCACCGCCAAGCTTGAACACTGTTGTGAGGCCCTCGGAATCCCCTTAGACGATGCGCATTCCGCGATCTGTGACGCCCGAGCCACCGCCCAGCTGCTCCCCCACCTGCTGACCGCCTGCAGCGGGGCCGCGGAATGGCTGTCCGACGTGCAGCGTTCCGCAGCCTACCGGTGGCCGGCACCCAACGGATGCCCCTCGCATGGGGCTCCGGTGCTGCGCGGCCAGGTCAGCTCGGTGGCCGATGAATGGCTGCCCACCGTGCTACAGGCAGCCTGGGTACCCGGCAACCCCGAAGACGAGGCCGCCTACCTTCTCATGCTGGAAAGTGCGCTGCTGGACCGTTCGATCTCCCGCACCGAGGGACGGCAACTGGTTGACACGGCCGAGGCCGCCAGGCTCAGTTCGGCTACCGTGCGCCGGCTGCACCTGGATTATCTGCGGTCTGTTGCCGTTGAAGCCCTCGACGACGGGGTGGTCACCGAAACCGAACGGCGGGATTTGAACGCCATGGCTGAATCTCTCGGCATGCCGCCCGAGCAGGTTGACGAAGCCCTGGCATGGGCTGCCGGCCACACCGAGTCGGTTCCGAGGTCCTCGGAGTTCGCGCTACGCCCCGGGGACCGGGTGGTGTTCACCGGGGAGACCGACCGCGACCGCGGTGAGTGGATCGCCACCGTCGTCGCCGCCGGACTCACCTCCGGCGGGGTCACCAAATCCACCCGGCTGGTGGTGGCCGCGGACCCCGATTCCCTGAGCAGGAAGGCGACCAAAGCGCGTTCTTACGGCATCCCCATCGTCAGCGAGGCGGCGTTCGATCGGCTGTTCCACCGGTACCTACACGATGATTGACGAGCGCTGATCGGCGGATCGACAACAGCGGTGGCGGAGGGATTTGAACCCCCGGATGGTTTTACCCACCTCTCGCTTTCAAGGCGAGTGCATTAGGCCGCTCTGCCACGCCACCGCCGACCAGCCTAACGGTGGCCGACATCGGTAGCGTCGAGCCCATGCATGCGATCACCGTCGAGAGCCCCGACCAGTTGCGCTGGCAGGAGACTCCCGATCCGGTCGCCGGCCCGGACGAGGTGCTGATCCGGGTCGCGGCCGCCGGGGTCAACCGCGCGGATCTGCTGCAGGCCGCCGGGCGCTACCCGCCCCCGCCGGGAGCCAGTGAGATCCTCGGCATGGAGGTCGCCGGGACCATCGCCGCGGTCGGCGAGCGGGTCAGCGGCTGGTCGGTGGACCAGCCGGTCTGCGCGCTGCTGGCCGGCGGCGGCTACGCGCAGTACGTCGCCGTGCCCGCCGGGCAGCTGCTGCCGGTTCCCGCGGGCGTCGACCTGGTCGCCGCCGCCGGCCTGCCGGAGGTGGCCTGCACGGTCTGGTCGAACCTGGTGATGACCGCCGGGCTGCGCGCCGAGCAGACGCTTCTGATCCACGGCGGGGCCAGCGGGGTCGGCAGCCACGCCATCCAGGTGGCGCGGGCGCTGGGGGCGCGGGTGGCGGTGACCGCCGGGTCGGCGGAGAAACTGGAGCTCTGCGCCGACCTGGGGGCGCAGATCCTGATCAACTACCGCTACGACGACTTCGTGGCGCGCCTGGCCGAGGTGGGCGGCGCCGATCTGATCCTCGACATCATCGGCGCGGACTACCTGGACCGCAACCTCACCGCGCTGGCCCCCGACGGCCAGCTGGTGGTCATCGGCATGCAGCGCGGGGCGAAGGGTCAGCTGAACCTGGGCAAGCTGATCGGCAAACGCGCCCGCATCATCGGCACCGCGCTGCGCGGCCGTCCGCTCGACGGCCCGCACGGCAAGGCCGCCATCGTCGCGGCGGTCACCGCGGGGGTCTGGCCGCTGGTCGCCGAGCAGCGGGTGCGCCCGGTGATCGGGGCGCAGCTTTCGGTCGAGCGGGCCGGCGAGGCGCATCGGCTGCTCACCTCCGGCCAGGTCGCCGGCAAGGTCGTGCTGACCGTGCCCTGACCGCTCGGGGCCGGTGCGGCGGGGTTCGGGGCCGGTGCGGCGGGGTTCGTCAGCCGAGCGAGGCCAGTGCGCGCACCAGCTGGTCGACCTCGGCGGTCGTCGAGTAGTGGCCCAGCCCGATCGTGACCGCCCCGCCGATGTCGTTGACGCCGATCGCCTCCATCACCCGCGACGTCGGGTTGGACACCGCCAGGACACCGTTGTCGGCGAGCCGCTGGATGACCCGCTCGGCGGGCACCTCCTGCACCACGAAGCTGACCACCGGGATCCGCTCCTCCGGGGCGCCGATCACCAGCACCCGCGGCAGCGACCGCAGCGAGACCAGCAGATAGTCCAGCAGGTGATCGAGGTAGGCCCCGGCCGCCCGCATCGACGTGGCCAGCCGCTGCCGGCGGTCCCCGCGCGCCGTCTCGTCGAGGGCGGCGAGGTATTCGATGCTGGTGACCACCCCGGCGAGCAGCCCGAACTGGTGTGCGCCCACCTCCAGGCGGGCCGCGCCGACCGCGGTCGGGTCCGCCGAGACCGGGGTGAACGTGTCGATCACGCCCGGGTCGCGGAAGGCCAGTGCGCCGATCGGCGGGCCGCCCCAGGCGGTGGCGTTGACCGCCACCACGTCGGCGTCGACGTCGGCGATGTCGATCAGCCGATACGGCGCGCCCGCGGCGTGGTCGACCACCACCAGCGCCCCGACGTCGTGCGCTTTTTTGGTGACCGAACGCAGGTCGGTGACGGTGCCCAGCACCGCCGAGGCGGAGGTGACCGCGACCAGCCGGGTGGCGTGTGTGAGCAGGTCGTCCCACTGGTAGCCGGGCAGCTCGCCGGTCTCGATGTCGACCTCGGCCCAGCGCAGGTTGGCGCCGTAGCGGTTGGCGGCGCGCCGCCACGGCGCGATGTTGGCGTCCTCGTCCAGGCGGGTGACGACCACCTCGTAGCCCAGCCCGGAGCGCGACGACGACGCGTCGGCCAGCGCGGCGAGCAGCACCGCACGGTCGGCGCCCAACACCACCCCGCGCGGGTCGGCGCCGACGAGGTCGGCCACCGCCTGGCGGGCGGCCTCCAGCACCGCGGCGCTGCGCCGCGCCGAGGGGTGCGGGCCGATCGCGGTGGCCGCCGACCCCCGGAACGCGGTGGACACGGTGGTGGCCACCGAGTCGGGGATCGCCATGCCGACCGGAGCATCGAAATAGACCCAGCCGTCGCCGAAGGACGGGTGTAAACCACGCACCCGGGCGACGTCGTAAGCCATGAGAGCCACCTTAAGCATTTCTGGCAGTCGGCAAAACCGCGACGGTGCCCCTGCCCGCTCGCCCGCACCCGGACGCAGTGCCCGTAATACTAATGCAGGCGGCCACCGTGCCCGGATCTGGTGGCCACCGCCGCCGCCCGGATACTCAGCGGGGTCGACGGACCGACGGACTAGGGTCAGTGACCAGGCGCATAGCGGCACCCCGGTCGGGTACGCGGACAGCGAGAGGCCAACAACACCTGGGAGGCGCACACACGGTGAGTACCGGCGACGACGACATCGAGATCATCGACGAGGCCGACCCGCAGCTGTCGGCGGCGGCGGCGACCGACTCCGACGAGCGGTCGCTGACCGACCTGGTGGAGCAGCCCGCCAAGGTGATGCGGATCGGCACCATGATCAAACAGCTGCTCGACGAGGTGCGGGCGGCCCCTCTGGACGAGGCCAGCCGCACCCGGCTGCGCGAGATCCACGCCACCAGCATCGCCGAACTCGAGGAGGGCCTGGCTCCGGAGCTGCGGGAGGAGCTCGATCGGCTCACGCTGCCGTTCGACGAGAACGCCACGCCGTCGGACGCCGAGCTGCGGATCGCGCAGGCCCAGCTGGTCGGCTGGCTGGAGGGGCTGTTCCACGGCATTCAGACCGCGCTGTTCGCCCAGCAGATGGCCGCACGCGCCCAGCTGGAGAAGATGCGGCAGGGTGCGCTGCCGCCGGGCGTCCACCCCGGGCAGCCGGGCATGCCCGGGCATACCGGCACCGGGCAGTACCTGTGAACGAACCCCGGATCGAAACCCGCGACGCGTGGGTGGAGTTCCCGATCTTCGACGCCAAATCGCGGTCGTTGAAGAAGGCGTTTCTCGGCAAGGCGGGCGGCGCGATCGGACGCAACGCGTCCAACGTGGTGGTCATCGAGGCGTTGCGCGACATCACGATGTCGCTGCAGATGGGTGACCGGGTGGGCCTGGTCGGCCACAACGGCGCCGGCAAGTCCACCCTGCTGCGGCTGCTGTCGGGAATCTATGAGCCCACCCGGGGGCGGGCGACGGTGGTCGGGCGGGTGGCGCCGGTGTTCGACCTCGGCGTCGGGATGGACCCGGAGATCTCCGGCTACGAGAACATCATCATCCGCGGGCTGTTTTTGGGTCAGACCCGCAAGCAGATGGCCGCCAAGGTCGACGAGATCGCCGAGTTCACCGAGCTGGGCGACTACCTGTCGATGCCGATGCGCACCTACTCCACCGGGATGCGGGTGCGGCTGGCGATGGGAGTGGTCACCAGCATCGACCCGGAGATCCTGCTGCTCGACGAGGGGATCGGCGCCGTCGACGCCGAGTTTTTGAAGAAGGCGCAGACCCGGCTGCAGAAACTGGTCGAGCGCTCCGGGATCCTGGTGTTCGCCAGCCACTCCAACGAGTTTCTGGCACGTTTGTGCAAGACCGCGATGTGGATCGACCACGGCAGCATCCGGATGACCGGCGGCATCGAAGAGGTGGTGCGCGCCTACGAGGGCGAGGAGGCGGCCCGCACTGTCCGCGAGGTGCTCGAGGAGACCACCGGGAAGTCCGCCTCCACCCGATCGACGTCGGCGAAGCGAACCGCCGTCGATGACTGAGACGGTGTACGCGGTGGTGGTCACCCACCGCCGCGTCGAGCAGTTGGCGCGGTCGCTGACGTCGGTGTGCACCCAGACCCGCGGCCCGGATCACCTGATCGTCGTCGACAACGACGCCGACACCCGGGTGGAGCAGCTGGTGGCGGCCCAGCCGGTCGCGAGCACCTATCTGGGGTCGCGTCGCAACCTCGGTGGGGCCGGCGGGTTCGCGTTGGGCATGCTGCACGCGCTGGCCGCCGGCGCGGACTGGATCTGGCTCGCCGACGACGACGGCCGCCCCGCCGACAACACGGTGCTGGGCACCCTGCTGGACTGCGCCCACCGGCACGGGCTCGCCGAGGTCTCCCCGATGGTCTGCAACAGCGACGACCCGGACCGGTTGGCGTTTCCGCTGCGGCGCGGCCTGGTGTGGCGCCGTCGGGTCGGGGAGCTGGCCACCGACGGCCACACCGACCTGCTGCCGGGGATCGCGTCGTTGTTCAACGGGGCGCTGTTCGCCGCGGCGACCTGTCAGGCGGTGGGGGTGCCGGATCTGCGGCTGTTCGTGCGCGGCGACGAGGTGGAGCTGCATCGCCGGCTCGTGCGCTCGGGCCTGCGGTTCGGGACCTGCCTGACGGCGGCGTATCTGCACCCGTGCGGCACCGACGAGTTCAAGCCGATCCTGGCCGGCCGCATGCACACCCAGTACCCCGACAACCCGATCAAACGGTTCTACACCTACCGCAACCGCGGCTACCTGCTGTCCCAGCCGGGCCTGCGGCGCCTGTGGGCTCAGGAGTGGGTGCGCTTCGCCTGGTTCTTTCTGGTGTCCCGCCGCGACGTCGCCGGTCTGCGCGAGTGGATCCGGCTGCGCCGGCTGGGCCGTCGTGAACAGTTCGTCCGACCCCCGGAGCAGCCATGACGTTCACCGACAGCGCATCGGAATCCAAGACCTTCGCCCGCGCCTGGCGCGACCTGGTGGAAGGGTTCCACCGCCACGAGCTCTGGCTGCACCTGGGGTGGCAGGACATCAAGCAGCGCTACCGCCGGTCGATACTCGGCCCGTTCTGGATCACGATCGGCACGGCCACCACGGCGGTGGCGATGGGCGGGCTGTACTCGAAGCTGTTCCATCTCGAGCTGGCGGTGCACCTGCCGTATGTGACGCTCGGCCTGATCGTCTGGAATCTGCTCAACGCGGCGATCCTGGAGGGCGCCGATGTGTTCGTCGCCAACGAGGGCCTGATCAAACAGCTGCCGACCCCGCTGTCGGTGCACGTCTACCGGCTGGTGTGGCGGCAGATGATCCTGTTCGCCCACAACATCGTCATCTACATCCCGATCGCGATGCTGTTCCCCAAACCCTGGTCGTGGGCGGATCTTTCGGTGATCCCCGCGTTGGCGCTGATCGCGCTCAACTGCGTGTGGGTGTCGCTGTGCTTCGGGATCTTGTCCACCCGCTACCGCGACATCGCGCCCCTGCTGTTCTCGATCGTGCAGCTGCTGTTCTTGATGACCCCGATCATCTGGAACTACGACACCCTGCGCGCCCAGGGGGCGAGCCGCTGGATAAGCGTCATCGAGTTCAATCCGCTCTTCCACTACATGGAGTTGGTGCGCGCCCCGCTACTCGGCGCCGACCAACCGCTGCGGCACTGGGCGATCGCGCTGGTGCTCACCGCACTGGGCTGGACGGTGGCGGCGTTCGCACTGCGTCAGTATCGGGCTCGGGTGGCCTACTGGGTGTAGCCCTCAACCTGGGTGTAGCCCTCAGCGCGCCGCGGGCGGATCGGGGTCCCCGCGCAGCAGTTCGTCGGGGTGGTGGGCGCGGTTGACCTGCGGCGGTCCGGTGCCGTCGGTCCAACCGAGACGTCCAGATCCGGTCGCCACGGTGCGCTGCTCACCGCGGGTGACGCTGCGGTGGTCGGCGGGGCAGGCGAAGAAGAGCTGATCGGCGTCGGTGCGGCCGCCGGCCGCCCAGTCCGGGGCGTGGTGGACCTCGCAGTGATAGCCCGGTTCGGTGCAGTTGGGTCGGGTGCAGCCGCGGTCACGCGCGTGGCAGATCAGCCGCTGGTCGCTGCTGGCGACCCGTTTCTGCCGCCCCAGGTACAGGGGACGTTTCAGGTGGTCATCGAAGACCGCCAGGTAGTGAACGGCGCCGGAGGCCATGGTGATCAGATCCCGCATCGGCAGCCGGGATCCGCCGCCGGTGCGGGCCGGACCCGGCATCGGCAGTCCCGGCTCGGCCACCGCGTGCGCGGCGGCGTCGAGTTCGGCCAACGTGGTGGTGACGACCACGGTCACCGGGGAGCCGCGGTGCTGGCCGAGCGTGCCCGAGGCCAGCGCGGCCGAGAGCCCGAGTTTGAGCCCGTCGTGGCGGCGCTGGCCGGGGGTGCGGGTGTCGCGGGCCTCGGGGTCGGCGGTCGGATCCTCGGGTTGGTGGCGGCCCGGGCGCACCGCCGCGGTGAGAGCCTCCAGGTAGGAGCGGGTCTCCGGGTCCAGCAGCCCGCTCAGCTTCGACATGCCGTCGGATCCTTGCGGACCCAGCCGGAGGGTGCGGCGACGTTGCCGATCCTCGTCGCTGAACTCGCCGTCGGGGTTGAGGTAGTCGGCGATGCGCTGCCCGAGTTTTTTGACCAGCGCGGAGTCGAGTTTGCCGGCGTGCTCGACCAGGGTGCGTTCGGCTTCGACGATCTCGTCGGCCGGCACCGCTTCGGGTAGCAGGTCCAGGGCGTCGCAGACCACGCGGATGTGATCCTCGCCGACGGCACCGGTTTCCACCGCGGCGGCCAGCTCCGGGAACTCCGGGGCGATCGGTGCCCCGCTCAGGGAGCGGCGGGGCCGGATCCGGTGGGCCAGCCGGCAGCGCCGTTTGATCTCGGCGGGGGGGATGTGCAGCCGCGACCATAGCGCGTCCCGCACCTTCGTGGCCACGCGGTTGCTGTCGGGCGGGTCGCAGAGTTCGCCGAAGACCCGGTACATCAGGCCGCGGTTGATCCGCTCCTGGTTCTCCAACCGCTCGGCGAACGCGATGTGGAAGTCCGGATCGGTCAGCTCCGAGCAGGTTTCACGCAGAACCTGCTGGGCGGCATCGATCGCCGACAGGGCGGTGTCGATGCGTTCGCGCGCCTCCTGCTCGCTGAGCGCCCGCGGTTCTGATTCCATGCCTTCACACTAAAAACGCCGTCCGACAAGATAATCAGCGACAACGAGGCGACAACGAGGGGTGGACGCCGGGCTGGGGATGAATGCGGCACTGTGGATAACCCTGCGCGCGATGACGACACGCGCTGGCGCCGCCCCGGCGGCCCGCCCGCACAGAGAAGTCCGCACAGAAACGCCCGCACAGAGAAGTCAGGGCCGTGAATCCGATCGGATTCACGGCCCTGACTTCGCGGTGGGACGCGCGGTCACCACGCGCGGCGCGAGTCGCCACCGCCGAGCGAGGCGGTGATCACCGCCGGGGCGGTCGACAGCGCATACACGTTCGCGCGCTGCTGTGGGTTCATGGTGCGCCGAGCCCACAGCTGGCTGACGGCACGTCGGCTCGCGTGGAGCCGGGCACCGCAGCGGGTACGAATCGAAGCCATGATCTTCTCCTGACGAAAACCAGGCCGGCCAGACACCGGATCCGACGGATCAGGCGGCGGCGATGAGGCCGCGGCCGGACAAGGGCAGAACGGATACCGAATACGGATGCGGACTCTCACAAGAACTCTTCACGCCCTCACCTCCTCTCGGCCGTGACACACGCGGGCGTCGCTACGGAACGTGCAGGCACCGACGGGGAGACGGGCACCCCTCTCGTCGAAGTTTCGGCACTGCACGGCGTATCCGGTATACCCGGAAGCCACTTGGGCGCAACCCTTAAGCCGGGAAGCACTGTCCTGACCCGGGGCGTCTCTCGACGTTCAAGGTCAGTGGCCTGTGTCCTTGCAGAAGCCTCACCTAGCGAGGTGCTTGCAGGACCCATCATGTCATGGCTTTCCTCGCAGGTCAAACGCGTATTTTGCAACACGCACCGGCTACGCGACGGTCACGCTCGGGTGTCCGGGCGTAAAGTACCGGCGATGTCCGAGAGCCCCGCCATCGTCACGACGACCCGCACGCAGCCGAGTCTGGCGACCCAGGTGTGGCGTTTCGTCGTCACCGGCGGGCTCTCCGCGATCGTCGACTTCGGTTTGTATCTGGCACTTTTAGCGGCCGGCCTGCACGTCAACATCGCCAAGTCGGTGAGCTTCGTGGCCGGCACCACCACCGCGTATCTGCTCAACCGCAGGTGGACGTTTCAGGCCCCGCCCAGCACCGGCCGGTTCCTGGCGGTCTGCCTGCTCTACGCGCTGACCTACACGGTGCAGGTCGGGATCAACTACCTGTTCTACCGCCAACTCGCCGACCACCCGTGGCGGGTGCCGATCGCGTTCGTCATCGCCCAGGGCACCGCCACCGTCATCAACTTCATCGTGCAGCGCGCGGTGATCTTCCGGATCCGCTGACCGGTCAGCCGAGTCGCCCGGTGATCACCTCGGCGACCTGGTGCGCGATCCGGTCGGACTGCTCCAGCGCCAGCGCCGACACCCGGATCAGGTCGGTGTCGCGCACCCGGTAGAACACCGTCGCCCGCGCGGGGTCGGCGAAGGTCAACACCGCGGTGGTGGGATCGTCCTGGCCGAGGGTGAAGTCGTAGGACGGCGCCTGGGCCTGCGCGCACTCCTGCAGCGCGCGCAGCAACCGGTCGAAGGTGCCGCGTGCCGCCCCGGCGTCGCGGTAGCCGCCGACGGCCTGGGTGACGGTGGGGAACCCCTTGCCGTGCGGACCGGCGCTCAGTTCGGCGCCGTACTGCACCGCCCGGAACACCGTCGTCTGGTCGCCGAAGACGGCGCGCTCGTTGGAGACCGACCAGCACGCGCCCGGAGCGCCCGGATCGATGTCGGCCGGGGTGTCGCGGTGCTCCCGCTCGGTGAAGTGCAACGACGGGTCGGCGACGATCTCGCCGACCTGGGCGAGATCGACGATCACCGTGTCGATTCCGACGCCGGGGTCCGCGCCGGCGGCACTCGGGCGCGACCCGCACGCCATCGATCCCGCCACGGCGACAACGACCGCGACCAGGGCGAGACGAGCCTGACGGCCACCACCGACGGACATCGGACCGAATTTAGCAGCCCGACGCGGCGCGGGCCGGGCGTTCCGCGCGGCGGGCGGGCACGCCGTCACCCAGGCGGTACCCTTCTTCACGATGTTCGCCACCACCAGCAGGTCGCTGAGCGGCTGGGGCCGTACCGCGCCCTCGGTCGCCCAGGTGCTGCGCACCCCCGATCCGGAGGTCATCGCACGTGCGGTGACCCGGGTCGCCGACGACGGCGGCCGCAAGGGCACCCGCGGGGTCATCGCGCGCGGGCTGGGCCGCTCCTACGGCGACAACGCCCAGAACGGCGGTGGGCTGGTCATCGACATGAGCGCGCTGGACCGCATCCACGCGATCGACGCCGACACCGGTCTCGCCGACGTCGACGGCGGGGTCAGCCTCGATCAGCTGATGCGCGCGGCGTTGCCGTTCGGGTTGTGGGTGCCGGTGCTGCCCGGGACCCGGCAGGTCACCGTCGGCGGGGCGATCGGCTGCGACATCCACGGCAAGAACCACCACAGTGCGGGCAGCTTCGGCGACCACGTCGCCTCGCTGGACCTGCTCACCGCCGACGGGTCGGTGCGCACCCTCACTCCCGACGGCGAGGGCTCGGAGTTGTTCTGGGCGACCGTCGGCGGCAACGGCCTGACCGGGATCATCCTGCGTGCGGTGATCGCGATGACCCCCACCGAGACGGCGTACTTCATCGCCGACGGCGACGTCACCGCCACCCTGGAGGAGACCATCGCGCTGCACAGCGACGGCAGCGAGGCCGACTACACCTACTCCTCAGCGTGGTTCGACGCGATCAGCGCGCCCCCGAAGGTCGGCCGGGCGGCACTCTCGCGCGGCTCGCTGGCGACCGTGGATCAGCTTCCGGCGAAGCTGCAGAAGAACCCGCTGAAATTCGATGCGCCGCAACTGCTCACCCTTCCCGACGTCTTTCCCAATGGTCTGGCCAACAAACTGACCTTCGGACCGATCGGGGAACTGTGGTACCGCAAGTCGGGCACCTACCGCGGCAAGGTCCAGAACTTGACGCAGTTCTACCACCCGCTCGACATGTTCGGGGAGTGGAACCGCGCCTACGGGCCGGCCGGCTTCGCCCAGTACCAGTTCGTGGTGCCCACCGACGCCGTCGAGGAGTTCAAGGCGATCATCCACGACATCCAGGGCAGCGGCCACTACTCGTTTCTCAACGTGTTCAAACTGTTCGGACCCGGCAACCAAGCGCCGCTGAGCTTTCCGATGGCGGGCTGGAACATCTGCGTGGACTTCCCGATCAAGTCCGGCCTCGGCGCTTTCCTCGCCGGCCTCGACCGGCGGGTGCTGGAGTTCGGCGGGCGGCTGTACACCGCCAAGGATTCCCGCACCACCGCGGAGACCTTCCATGCCATGTATCCGCGGATCGATGAGTGGATTGCGGTGCGCCGCAAGGTCGATCCCGATGGAGTGTTCGCCTCGGACATGGCCCGACGTTTGGAGCTGCTGTAAATGGTGTTCGACGCCGTGGGGAACCCCCAGACGATCCTGCTACTCGGCGGGACCTCCGAGATCGGATTGGCGATCTGCGCACGCTATCTGCGCGACGCCCCCGCCCGGGTGCTCCTGGCGTGTCTGCCCGATGATCCGGGCCGCGACGATGCGGTGGCCCAGATGCGAAGCGCCGGAGCGAAATCGGTGCAGCTGATCGACTTCGACGCCCTCGACACCGACGACCACCCGCAGATGATCGACACCGCCTTCGCCGACGGTGACGTGGACGTGGCGATCGTGGCGTTCGGGATGGACGCCGACGCCGAGGAGCTCTGGCACGATCAGCGCAAGGCGGTGCGGGTCGCCGAGATCAACTACACCGCCGCGGTGTCGGTCGGCGTGCTGCTCGCCGAGAAGATGGGCGCTCAGGGCTTCGGGCAGATCATCGCGATGAGCTCGGTGGCCGGCGAACGCGTGCGGCGGGCCAACTTCGTCTACGGCTCGACCAAGGCCGGCCTCGACGGCTTCTACCTCGGCCTGGGCGAAGCCCTGCGCGAGGACGGGGTGCGGGTGCTGGTGATCCGGCCCGGCCAGGTGCGCACTCGGTTCTCCGCGCACGTCGACGAGGCGCCGCTGACCGTCGACAAAGAGGACGTCGCCGAGCTGGCGGTCACCGCCGCGGCGAAGGGCAAACAACTGGTGTGGGCGCCCGGGGCGTTCCGCTACGTGATGATGGTGCTGCGCCACATCCCGCGGGCGCTCTTCCGCCGGCTGCCCATCTAGCGCATGCGTGCCGCCCTGACCAGCTCCGGCCGCACCGTCGGGGAGATGGTGCTCGCCGCCGGTGTCGCCGCCGCGGTGGCGGTGGTCGCCCTGATCGCGATCTCGCGGGTGCAGTGGCCGGCCTACCCGTCGTCGAATCAGCTGCACGCGCTGACCACCGTCGGTCAGGTCGGCTGCCTCGCCGGGCTGCTGGCCACCGGGTGGGTGTACCGCCGCGGACACCGGTGGCCCGCGCGGCTGGCGGCACCGGTGTTCATCTCGGCGTTCTCGGTGGTGACGCTGGGGATGCCGCTGGGCGCGACCAAGCTGTACCTGTTCGGCATCTCGGTGGACCAGCAGTTCCGCACCGAATACCTGACCCGGCTGACCGACAGCGCCGCGCTGCGCGACATGACCTACCTGGGCCTGCCGCCGTTCTACCCGCCGGGCTGGTTCTGGCTGGGCGGGCGCGCCGCGGCGCTGACCGACACCCCCGGCTGGGCGATGTTCAAACCGTGGGCGATCGTGTCGATCACGATCGCGGTGGCGGTCGCCTGGGTGCTGTGGCAGCGGCTGATCCGCTTCGAGTTCGCGCTGGCGGTCACCGCGGCGACCGCCGCGGTGACGCTGGCCTACAGCTCCCCGGAGCCGTACGCGGCGATGATCACGGTGCTGATCCCGCCGGTACTGGTGCTGGCCTGGTCGGGGCTGCGCGCCGGGACCCGCGGGCACGCCGGCTGGGCCGCGGTGATCGCCACCGGGGTGTTTTTGGGGTTCGCCGCCACCTTCTACACCCTGCTGGTGGCCTACAGCGCGTTCACCGTGACGCTGATGGCGCTCGGGCTGGCGGTGGCGCGCGCCCGCGGCCACGGCCTGCGCGCGGCGGCCGATCCGCTGGCGCGGCTGGGCGTGATCGGCGTGATCGCGCTGGCACTGGCCGCCACCACCTGGCTGCCGTTTCTGCTGCGCGCCGCCCGCGACCCGATCTCGAACACCGGCAGCGCCCAGCACTACCTGCCCGCCGACGGCGCCGAGCTGACCTTCCCGATGCTGCAGTTCACCCTGCTGGGTGCGCTGTGCCTGCTGGGCACGCTGTGGCTGGTGGTCAAGGCCCGCACGTCGGTGCGCGCCGCCGCCCTGGGCGTCGGGGTGGCCAGCGTGTATCTGTGGTCGCTGCTGTCGATGCTGACCACGCTGGCGCGCACCACGCTGCTGTCGTTCCGGCTGCAGTCCACCTTGACCGTGCTGCTGACCACCGCCGGGGTGTTCGCGTTCATCGAGGTCACCCAGCGGGCGGCGGCCTGGGGGCGCCGGTACGGCCGGCGCGACGCCCTGGTGGCCGTGGCCACCGTGATCGGTTGCGCCGGGGCGGTCTCGTTCAGCCAGGACATCCCCAACGTGCTGCGCCCCGACCTGACCGTCGCTTACACCGACACCGACGGCGACGGCCAGCGCGGCGACCGGCGCCCGCCCGGCTCGGAGCGCTACTACGCCCGGCTCGACGACGCGATCATGGCGGCCACCGGCGTCCCGCGCGATCAGACCGTGGTGCTCACCGCCGACTACGGGTTCCTGGCGCTGTACCCCTACTTCGGGTTTCAGGGCCTGACCTCGCACTACGCCAACCCGCTGGCGCAGTTCGACGCCCGCGCCGCCGAGATCGAGAGCTGGGAGGACCTCACGACGTCCGCGGCGTTCACCGCCGCGCTCGACCGGTTGCCGTGGGCGCCGCCGACGGTGTTCGTGATGCGCCGCGGCGCCGCCGGGGCCGGGGAGCGCTACACCCTGCGGCTGGCCGAAGACGTCTACCCCAACCACCCCAACGTGCGCCGCTACACCGTCGACTTGTCCGCCGACCTCTTCGACGACCCGCAGTTCGAGGTCTCCCGCATCGGGCCGTTCGTGCTGGCCGTGCGGGTCGGGGGTGCGACGCGGTGATGGCGCTGCGACCCCCACCACCACCGCCAATTACCATCTAAGCCCGTGGCTGACCTGCGCGAAAACTCCCGGATCGCCCGGCTGGTGGCCGTGGTCGCCGGACTGCTCGGCGCCGCGCTGTCGTTGGCCGTGCCGTTCCTGCCGGTCACCCAGACCACCGCGCAGCTGACCTGGCCGCAGAACGACGTGTTCGCCAGCGTCGAGGCCCCGCTGATCGGCTACGTCGCCACCGACGTGGAGATCTCCATCCCCTGTCGCGCCGCGGCCGGGCTGACCGGGGCCGACACCGGGCGCACCGTGCTGCTGTCGACCGTGCCCAAACAGGCCCCCAAGGCGGTCGACCGGGGGTTGTTGATCGAACGCGCCAACGACGACCTGGTGGTGGTGGTGCGCAACACCCCGGTGGTGGTCGCCCCGCTGGACGAGGTGCTCAGCCCGGCCTGCGAGAAGCTGGTGTTCACCGCGCACGCCGACAAGGTGACCGGGGAGTTCGTCGGGCTCACCGAGGGCCCCGGCGCCACCGATCCCGGCGCCCGGCTGCGCGGGGAACGCAGCGGCTACGACTTCCGCCCGCAGATCGTCGGGGTCTTCACCGACCTGGCCGGGCCCGCCCCCGACGACCTGCACTTCTCGGCGACCATCGACACCCGCTACTCCAGCGCCCCCACCCCGCTGAAGCTGGCGGTGATGATCCTCGGGCTGCTGGTGACCGTGATCGCCCTGGTCGCGCTGCACCGGCTGGACGCCACCGACGGCGTGCGCCACCGCCGGTTCCTGCCGCCGCGCTGGTGGTCGATGTCCGGGCTGGACGCGCTGGTCGCCGCGGTGCTGGTGTGGTGGCATTTCGTCGGCGCCAACACCTCCGACGACGGCTACATCCTCACCATGGCCCGGGTCTCCGAGCACGCCGGCTACATGGCCAACTACTACCGCTGGTTCGGCACGCCGGAGGCGCCGTTCGGGTGGTACTACGACCTGTTGGCCGCCTGGGCGCACGTCTCGACCGCCAGCATCTGGATGCGGCTGCCGACGCTGCTGATGGCGCTGGCCTGCTGGTGGGTGATCAGCCGCGAGGTGCTGCCGCGGCTCGGCCACGCGGTGAAGACCAGCCGGGCGGCCGCCTGGACCGCCGCGGGCATGTTCTTGGTGTTCTGGCTGCCGCTGAACAACGGGCTGCGCCCGGAGCCGATCATCGCGTTGGGGATCCTGCTGACCTGGTGTTCGGTGGAGCGGGCGGTGGCCACCAGCCGGCTGCTGCCGGTGGCGATCGCCTGCATCATCGGGGCGTTGACGCTGTTCTCCGGGCCCACCGGGGTGGCCTCGATCGGGGCGCTGCTGGTCGCGATCGGCCCGCTGCTGACGATCCTGCGCCGGCGGTCGGCCCGTTTCGGGTTGCCCGCACTGCTGGCTCCGGTCCTGGCCGCGGCGACGGTCCCGGCGATCCTGATCTTCCGCGACCAGACGTTCGTCGGTGAACTGCAGGCCAGCGCCCTGAAATCGGCGGTCGGCCCGAGCCTGAGCTGGTTCGACGAGCACATCCGCTACGAACGGCTGTTCATGGCCAGCCCGGACGGCTCGATCGCGCGGCGGTTCGCCGTGCTCGCACTGCTGCTCGCGCTCGCGGTCACGATCGCGATGTCGCTGCGCAAGGGCCGGATCCCGGGCACCGCGGCCGGGCCGAGCCGCCGGATCGTCGGGATCACGATCATCTCGTTCATCGCGATGATGTCGACGCCCACCAAGTGGACCCACCACTTCGGGGTGTTCGCCGGGCTGGCCGGCTCCCTGGGGGCGCTGGCCGCGGTGGCCGTCAGCGCCGCGGTGCTGCGTTCGCGCCGCAACCGCACCGTGTTCGCCGCGGTGGTGCTGTTCATCACCGCGTTGGCGTTCGCCAGCGTCAACGGCTGGTGGTACGTCTCCAACTTCGGGGTGCCCTGGTCGAATGAGTTCCCGGCCTGGCATTTCGCCTTCGCCACCTTCCTGATCGGGCTGACCGCGCTGGTGGTGCTGCTGGCCGCGTGGTTCCACTACGTCGGCCACGACGAGCCGCCGCCGGACCGGTCCGGCCCGCGGGTGACCCGGATCATCCGCTCGCCGTTGGCGATCGCGGCCTGGGCGCTGGTGGTCTTCGAGGTGGTGTCGCTGACCGCGGCGATGATCGGCCAGTACCCGGCGTGGACGGTGGGCCGCTCCAACCTGGAGGCGCTGACCGGCAAGACCTGCGGGCTGGCCGACGACGTGCTCGTCGAGCAGAACCCCAACGCCGGGGTGTTGAGCCCCGCCGACGGGGTGGACCCCGCCACCGCGCTGGGCTCGGGGGTGGCCAGCGGGTTCCGTCCCAACGGCATCCCGGCCGACGTCTCCGCCGACCCGGTGATGGAACCGCCCAGCGGCGGCAACGACCTCGACGAGGACAACAGCATCACCGCCAGCACCCACAGCGACACCGAGGGCGGCACCACCGCGCGCCCGGGCATCAACGGCTCGCGCGCCAAGCTGCCGTTCGACCTCGACCCGGCCACCACCCCGGTGCTGGGCAGCTGGCGCTCCGGGGTGCAGATACCGGCCCGGCTGCGCTCGGCGTGGTACGCGCTGCCGCCGCGCGCGCAGGCCGGGCCGGTGCTGGCGGTCTCGGCGGCCGGCCGTTTCGAGAACCACGAGATCAAGGTCGAGTGGACCTCCACCGAACCGGCCGATCCCACCGACACGGCCGCGGTCGCCGAGATCACCGCCGACGGCGCGATCGAGTTGGCCGACGTCGGCGCCGAACCGGCCTGGCGCAACCTGCGGGCCCCGCTGTCGGCGATCCCCGCCGAGGCCACCCGCATCCGGCTGGTCGCCTCCGACGACGATCTGGCCCCGGGCCACTGGATCGCGCTGACCCCGCCGCGGATCCCGCAGCTGCGCCCGCTGCAGCAGGTGGTCGGCTCCGACGACCCGGTGCTGCTGGACTGGCTGGTGGGCCTGGCATTCCCGTGTCAGCGGCCGTTCGGCCACCGCAACGGGGTCATCGAGGCGCCCCGCTGGCGGATCCTGCCCGACCGGTTCGGCACCGAGGCCAACTCGCCGGTGATGGACAACATCGGCGGCGGGCCGCTGGGCATCAGCGAACTGCTGTTCAATGCCTCGACGGTGCCCAGTTACCTCAAGGACGACTGGTTGCGGGACTGGGGTGCGCTGCAGAAACTGACCCCGTACTACCCCGGGGCGACCCCCGCCGATCTCGAGCTCGGCCACGCCACCCGCAGCGGATGGTGGAATCCGGCGCCCCTGCGGCACTGACGCGGCACTGATGCGGCACTGATTGCGGCTGGCCGCCAACCACCCACCCGATCCGTCCCCTACGATCAACCCTCGTGCCCCTCGACGATCCCGCCGGCGACGCCGCCCGGTCGCGTTACCGGATCGCCCGGCTGATCGCCGTCGTCGCCGGAGTCGCCGGGGTGCTGCTCTGCGGACTGGTGCCGCTGCTTCCGGTGCACCAGCGCA
The DNA here is from genome assembly GCF_022370835.2 of Mycolicibacillus parakoreensis. Next base: position 236,107 of record NZ_CP092365.1, on the reverse strand, counting down.
CCGCCACGATCGCGTGGCCGCAGGCGCCCGACGCCGACGGCCACGTCGGCGAGATCACCGCGCCGCTGGTCTCCGGCGCGCCCCGCAGCCTCGACATCACGATCCCGTGCCCGGTGATCGCCACGCTGCCCGCCGCCGGCGGGCTGGTGTTCTCCACCGTCCCGACCGGCGGGGTCGACGCCACCAAGAGCGGCCTGTTCGTGCAGGCCAACCGCAGCGCGGTCGTCGTGGCCTTCCGCGACTCGGTGGCCGCGGTCGCCGCGCGCGACGCGGTCGCCGGACCGGACTGCCGACACCTGCACATCTGGGCCGACGCCGCCGGCGCGGGCGCGGAGTTCGTCGGCATCCCGGCCACCTCCCGGGTGCTGCCCGCCGACAAGAAGCCGCTGGTGGCGGGGGTCTTCACCGACCTGGCCGTGCCCGCCGAACCGGGGCTGTCCGCGCGGATCGACGTCGACACCCGCTTCATCGTCTCCCCCACCGCGATCAAGACCGCCGGCATCGCCGCCGGCGCGCTGTGCGTGCTGGCCAGCCTGGCGGCGCTGGCGGTGCTCGACCGGCGCTCGGGGCGGCGCGTGCCGCGCCGCCGCCGGCTGTGGCGCGGCGGGCCGGTCATGTGGCTGGCCGACATCGGGGTGATCGGCACCCTGGGCCTCTGGCATGTGATCGGCGCGATCTCCTCCGACGACGGCTACAACCTGACGATCGCGCGGGTCTCGCACCAGGCCGGATATCTGGCCAACTACTACCGTTACTTCGGCGCCGCCGAGGCCCCGTTCGACTGGTATCCGGCGCTGCTGGCGCAGCTGAGTTCGGTGAGCACCGCCGGGGTGTGGCTGCGGGCGCCGGCCACCCTGGCCGGCGTCGCCTGCTGGCTGTTGGTGAGCCGGCGGATGCTGCCGCGCCTCGGGCCCGCCGGCGGCGGCCTGGCCGCCAACCGGGTCGCGGTGCTCACCGCCGGGGTGGTGTTCCTGGCGGCGTGGCTGCCGTTCAACAACGGGCTGCGCCCCGAGCCGCTGATCGCGTTCGGCACGGTGGCCACCTGGCTGCTGGTGGAGACCGCGATCGCCACCCGCCGGCTCACCCCGGCCGCGGGGGCGCTCGTCGTGGCGGCGCTCACCGCCACGCTGGCCCCCCAGGGCCTGATCGCGGTGGCCGCCCTGTTGACCGGGGCGCGCGGCATCGTCGGGCACATCCGCCGGCGCCGCGGCACCGACGGGCTGGCCGCCCCGGTGGCGGCGCTGGCCGCCGCGGGCGCGCTCATCGTCGTGGTGGTCTTCCGCAACCAGACGTTGGCCACCGTCGCCGAGGCCGCCCGGATCAAATACGAGGTCGGCCCGACCATCTCCTGGTACCAGGAGTTCCTGCGCTACTACTTCCTGACCGTCGAGACCGTCGACGGCTCGATGACCCGCCGGTTCGCGGTGCTGATCCTGTTCTTGTGCCTGTTCGGGATGCTCGCGGTGCTGCTGCGCCGCGGGCGGCTGCCGGGGCTGGCCAGCGGGCCGGTGTGGCGGCTGCTGGGCACCACCGCGATCGGGTTGCTGCTGCTGACGTTCACCCCCACCAAGTGGGCGGTGCAGTTCGGCGCGTTCGCCGGACTGGCCGGTGCGCTCGGTGCGGTCACCGCGTTCACGTTCGCCCGGGTCGGGCTGCACTCGCGCCGCAATTTGTCGCTGTATGTCACCGCGCTGCTGTTCCTTCTGGCCTGGGCCACCTCGGGCATCAACGGCTGGTTCTACGTCGGCAACTACGGGGTGCCGTGGTTCGACAAGCAGCCGGTGCTGGCCAGCCACCCGGTCACCACGATGTTTTTGGTGCTGGCGATCCTCACCGGGCTGCTGGCCACCTGGCAGCATTTCCGGTTGGACTTCGCCGGGCACACCCAGGTGGCCAACACCCGCCGCAACCGGGTGCTGGCCTCCACCCCGCTGCTGGTGGTCGCCTCGATCATGGTGGTGCTGCAGGTCGCCTCGATGGCCAAGGGCTTCGCGGCGCGCTACCCGACCTACACCACCGCCAAGGCCAACCTGGCGGCGCTCACCTCGGGGCTGGCCGCCGACAGCTGCGCGATGGCCGACGCGGTGCTCGCCGAACCCGACACCAACGCCGGGATGCTCGAGGTGGTACCGGGCCAGCGGTTCGGCGCCGACGGCCCGCTCGGCGGGCTGGACCCGGTCGGGTTCACCCCCGACGGGGTCGGCGACGACCTGTCCTCCGAGCCGGTGATCTCCAAGCCGGGAGTGGTCAACTCCGACGCCTCCCCCAACAAACCCGGCTCCTCGGTGAGCGACTCGGCGGGCACCGCCGGCGGCTGGCTGCCGCCGGACGCCCCGGCCGGGATCAACGGCTCGCGGGTGGCGCTGCCGTTCGGGCTCGACCCGGCCCGCACCCCGGTGATGGGCAGCTACGGGGAGAACACCGTCAAGGCCGAGGCCACCTCCGCCTGGTACGGGCTGCCCGAGCCCAGCGCCGACCGGCCGCTGGTCACCGTCGCCGCCGCCGGGGCGATCTGGTCCTACGACGAGGACGGCACGTTCAACTACGGGCAGTCCCTGAAACTGGAGTGGGGCTCCACCCGCCCCGACGGCGAGCCGGCGGCGCTGGGCCGGGTGGAGCCCATCGACATCGGCCCGGCCCCGGCCTGGCGTAACCTGCGTTTCCCGCTGGCCTGGGCGCCGCGGGACGCCGACGTGGTGCGCCTGGTCGCCGACGACCCGAACCTCAGCTCCGACCAGTGGTTCGCCTTCACCCCGCCGCGGGTGCCGGTGTTGCAGACCGTCCAGCAGCTGATCGGCGCGTCGACCCCGGTGCTGGCCGACATCGCCACCGCCGCGAGCTTCCCGTGCCAGCGGCCGTTCACCGAGTATCTCGGGGTGGCCGAGCTGCCCGAGTACCGGATCCTGCCCGACCACAAGCAGACCGCGTCGTCGTCGAACCTGTGGCAAGACGCCGACGACGGCGGACCGTTCCTGTTCACCCAGGCGCTGCTGTACACCACGACCGTGCCGACCTATCTGCGCGACGACTGGTACCGCGACTGGGGGTCGCTGGAGCGCTACCACCGGCTGGTGCCGGCGACGCAGGCCCCGACCGCCGCCATCGAGGAGGGTCTGACCACCGTGCCCGGATGGAGCCGTCCCGGACCGATTCGAGCCCTGCCGTGAGCGCCACCGCCGTCGCGCAGCGCGCCGACCGCCCCCTGTCGCGGCAGGTGCAGCTGACCCGCTGGACCGCGATCGTCGCCGGTCTCATCGGGTTCGTGCTGTCGGTGGCCACCCCCCTGCTGCCGGTGGTGCAGACCACCGCCACCCTCGACTGGCCGCAGCACGGGCAGGTCGGCAACGTCACCGCCCCGCTGATCTCCCAGGTCCCGGTGACGATGGAGGTGAGCATCCCGTGCGAGGCGGTCGCCGCGCTGCCCGCCACCGGCGGTCTGCTGGTCGGCACCGCCCCGGCCGACGGCAAGCAGGCCGCGCTCAACGCGATGCTGGTCACCGTCACCGCCAAGCGGGTCGACGTGATCGTGCGCAACGTCGTGGTGGCCAGCGTGCCGCGGTCCAGCGTGCTCGGCACCGCCGGGGCCGCCGGCTGTTCGCGCATCGAGATCACCTCCAGCGAGGCCGGCACCTACGCCACGTTCGTCGGGGTGACCGACCCCAAAACCGGCCGGGAGTGGCACACCGGGTTCGCCGACCCGAACCTGCGCCCGCAGATCGTCGGGGTGTTCTCCGATCTGACCGGCCCCGCCCCGGCGGGCCTGGAGCTCTCCGCCACCATCGACACCCGGTTCTCCACCAAGCCGACCGCGGTGAAGCTCGCCGCGATCCTGGCGGCGATCACCGCCACCGTCGTTGCGCTGCTGGCGCTGTGGCGCCTCGACCGCCTCGACGGGCGCCGGATGCGCCGGCTCATCCCCACCCGGTGGCGCACGCTCGGCGTCGTCGACGGGGTCGTGGTCGCCGGGTTCGGGCTCTGGCATGTGATCGGCGCCAACTCCTCCGACGACGGCTACATCCTGGGCATGGCCCGCGTCGCCGACCACGCCGGCTACATGAGCAACTACTTCCGCTGGTTCGGCAGCCCCGAGGACCCGTTCGGCTGGTACTACAACCTGCTGGCCTGGATGACCCACATCAGCGACGCCAGCATCTTCATGCGGCTGCCCGACCTGCTGGCCGCGCTGGTGTGCTGGCTGCTGCTCAGCCGCGAGGTGCTGCCGCGGCTGGGGCCGGCCGTGGCCACCAGCCGTCCGGCGCTATGGGCGGCGGCGATGGTGCTGATGGCCGCCTGGTTCCCGTTCAACAACGGGCTGCGTCCCGAGCCGATCATCGCGGTCGGCTCGCTGATCACCTATGTGCTCATCGAGCGGGCGGTGACCTCCGGGCGGCTCACCCCGGCCGCGCTGGCGATCATCGCCGCCGCGTTCACCCTCGGCATCCAGCCGACCGGGCTGATCGCGGTGGCCGCGCTGGTGGCCGGTGGCCGTCCGCTGCTGCGGATCCTGGTGCGCCGCCACCGCCTGGTCGGCACCTGGCCGTTGGTGATGCCGCTGCTGGCCGCCGGGTTCGTGATCTTGACCGTGGTGTTCTTCGACCAGACGCTGTCGACGGTGCTGGAGGCCACCCGGGTTCGCAGCGCGATCGGCCCCAGCCAGGCCTGGTACACCGAGAACCTGCGCTACTACTACCTGATCCTGCCGACCGTCGACGGGTCGCTGTCGCGGCGGTTCGGCTTTTTGATCACCGCGCTGTGCCTGTTCTCGGCGATGTTCATGATGTTGCGCCGCGGCCGGGTGGCCGGGGTGGCGCGCGGGCCGGCGTGGCGGCTGATGGGCGTCATCTTCGGCACCATGTTCTTCCTGATGTTCACCCCCACCAAGTGGGTGCACCACTTCGGGCTGTTCGCCGCGGTGGGCGCGGCGATGGCGGCGCTGACCACGGTGCTGGTCTCGCGGGAGGTGCTGCGCTCGGCGCGCAACCGGATGGCGTTTCTGGCGGCGGTGCTGTTCGTGTTGGCGCTGTGTTTCGCCACCACCAACGGCTGGTGGTACGTCTCCAGTTACGGGGTGCCGTTCAACAACGCGATGCCGCGCATCGGTGGCATCAGCGTCAGCGCCGCGATCTTCGCGCTGTTCGTGCTGGCCGCGCTCTGGGCGGCCTGGCTGCATTTCGCGCCGCGGGGCCGCGGCGAGGATCGGATCACTACCGCGTTGACCGCCGCGCCGATCCCGGTGGCCGCCGGCTTCATGGTGGTGGTGTTCGTCGCCTCGATGGCGATCGGGGTGGTACGCCAGTACCCGACCTACTCCAACGGGTGGGCGAACCTGCGGGCCTTCACCGGCGGCTGCGGGCTGGCCGACTACGTGCTGGTCGAACCCGACGCCAACGACGGATTCCTGGAGCCGATGCCCGGCGGCGCCGACGCGTGGGGGCCGCTGGGCGCACTCGCCGGGGTCGACCCGGTCGGGTTCAGTGCCGACGGCGTGCCCGAACACATTGTGGCCGAGGCGGTCCGGATGACGCTGCCGCAACCGGGCACCGACTACGACTGGGACGCCCCCACCGAGTTGAGCAGCCCCGGCGTCAACGGGTCGACGGTGCCGCTGCCCTACGGGCTGGACCCGGCACGGGTCCCGGTCGCCGGCAGCTTCGCCCGCGGCCCTCAGCAGCAGAGCACGCTCACCTCGGCGTGGTACGCACTGGAACCGGCCGGCGGTGACGCCGCCGACGAGCATCCGCTGGTGGTGGTGACCGCCGCCGGCACCATCGCCGGCTACAGCGTGCTCAACGCCCACACCAGCGGGCAGACCGTCGAATTGGAGTACGCGACTGCCGGACCCGACGGGGCTCCGGTGCCGGCCGGGCGGGTGCAGCCCTACGATCTGGGCCCGGCCCCGTCGTGGCGCAACCTGCGCTTCCCGCGCGCGGCGATCCCGGCCGAGGCGGTGGCGGTGCGCATCGTCGCCGAGGATCTGTCGCTGACGCCGGGCGATTGGGTGGCGGTGACCCCGCCGCGGGTGCCGCAACTGCGCACCCTGCAGGACTATGTCGGTTCCACCACGCCGGTGTTGATGGACTGGGCGGTCGGCATGGCGTTCCCCTGCCAGCAGCCGATGCTGCACGCCAACGGGGTCACCGAGGTCCCGCAGTACCGCATCACCCCGGACTACACCGCCAAGAAACAGGACACCGACACCTGGGAGGACGGCCTCAACGGCGGGCTGTTGGGCATCAGCGACCTGCTGCTGCGCGCCCACGTGATGGCCACCTACCTCTCTGATGACTGGGGCCGCGATTGGGGCTCGCTGCGCAAGTTCGACACCATCGTCGACGCGGTGCCCGCCGACATCGAGCTGGGGACGGCCACCCACAGCGGGCTGTACAAGTCCGGGCGCATCCGCATCGGGCCGTAAACTCCTCGCCGCGCCCGCCCCACGCGCCGCTTTGCCGCCACGCCGTGAGGCCGCCACGCCGCCACGCCGCCACGCCGCCACGCCACTTTGCCGCTGAGACTCACGTTTTTGTGCGCTCGGCGCGCGTAAACGCACAGAAACGTGAGTCTCGGCGGCGGGGTCGCCCAGCGGCGGGGCGCCCCGGCGGTGTCGCCGGCGGTGGCGCGGCTCAGCGGCGGCCCGGCGGGCGCGGGCCCACCCGCACGGGTTTGGCTTTCGCCGGGATCGGCTCGTCGGACCAGTAGGCCGCCAGATCCAGTGTCGGCTCCGGTTCGGGTGCGGGTCCGGCCAGCACGAGGGTGGGCAGCTGCATCGGGATCGGGATGGTCGGCAGCACCGTGGTCTCCGCCGGCAGCACCAGCGGGCGGGTCTCCAACGACTCCAGCAGCTCGCGTTCCAGATCGCTGGCCACACCGGGGATGTCGGTGCCGCGCAGCGAGCACCCCGCGGTCTCGGGCAGGAACCGCAGCGCGGCCAGCCCGATCACCGCCGCCAGCATCAGGTAGGCCGCCGGGAACAGCGTCCAGCCGGTGGTCTCGATGACGGTGTCGGCCACCACCGGGGCGGTGCCGCCGAACAGGGTGACCGCCGCGTTGTAGGAGATCGCGAACCCGGCGTAGCGGACCTGGGTGGGAAACATCGCCGGGAAGGTGGCCGCCACGGTGGCCAGCGGGGCGGCGAACAGCACACACAGCACGGTGAATCCGATCAGCGCCCCGCCGAACCCGTGGCCCATCAGCCAGTACATCGGCAGCGCCAGCGCGGCCAGGCCCAGCAGCGAAAACCGCCACAGCGGCTTGCGTCCCACCCGATCCGACCACAGGCCGGCCAGCGGGATGCAGGCCAGCATCGCCAGCTCGCCCACCAGCACCACGGTGGTGCGGCCGCGCTCCCCCAGTCCCAGGGTGGCCTGCAGATAGGTCGGCTGGTAGGTGATCAGCGTGTAGTCCACCAGGTTGAGCGCCACCACCAGCGCGAACATCACCGTGATCGGCCGGGTGTAGTTGGTGAGCAGATCCTTGAGCCGTTCCCACGCCGAACCGGTGATCGCGTCGACGGCCAGGCACTCCTTGAAGACCGGGGTCTCCTCCATGTTGGCGCGCAGCACCAGGCCGATCACGCCCAGCGGCAAGGCCAGCAGGAACGGGACCCGCCAGCCCCAGTCCGCCATCTGCGCGGGGGTGAGCAACGCCTCCAACGCCAGCACCACCGCGCTGCCGGCGACGAAGCCGGCCACCGCCCCGGACTCCAGGAAGCTGCCGTACCGCCCGCGTTGATGGTCCGGGGCGTATTCGGCCATGAACGTGGCCGCACCGCCGTACTCGCCGCCGGTGGAGAACCCCTGCACCACGCGCAGGCCGATCAGCAGCCCCGGGGCCCACCATCCGATGGCGGCGTGGGTGGGCAGCACCCCGATCAACGTGGTGGCCACCGCGATCATCAAGATGGTGGCGGTCAGCACCGCTTTGCGCCCGAAGCGGTCCCCGATCGGCCCCCACACCATGCCGCCGAGCGGGCGCAGCACGAACGACACCGCGAAACCGGCCATCGTGCCGATGTTGCCCAGGGTGCCCGGGAAGAACGCGTGCGTCAGATAGGTCGCGACCACCGCGTAGACCCCGTAGTCGTACCACTCGGTGGCGTTGCCGATCGAGGACGCCAGAATCGCCTTGCGCAGCAGCCGTTTCTGCTCAGCAGCGCCGGGCGCCGACGGAGCCGGCCGTGGCGGCGAGGTCGCCGCCGGTGTCGCCTGGAGGGTCATCGGGCGCCACCGCCACACATGGCTGCCTCCCCTCACGCCGCCGGAGACCCCCGCAGGCGATCGGTGCGGCCCGGGCATGCGGCGACGCCCGGCCGGTGAGAGCCTCGACGGCGAGCCCGTCACGGGATCGCCCGCAGAACACGATAATTCCTCTGAGGCGCGTGTTGCCGGTGTTGCCAAAGTGTTACAAGACACTTATCGACCCGAGATCTCCCCGATACCACGCCAATTCGTGAAAAACCCGCGACGACCTGCACCGACGGCGAATTACACTGATGTCGGACCCCGGGGTGTCCGGTCACGAAACGGTGACGAAATCCCAACGGCCGTCGGCGGTGTCACGGCGCGTCTCACCGCGCCACGCCACCCACTACGCACTACGCACTACGCACTACGCCAGCGGCAGATACACCCGGCCGCCCGCGGCGGTGAACTCGGCCGATTTGGCGGCCATGCCCTCGGCGATCGCGGCGTCGATCTGTTCCTCGGTCTCCAGGCCGTGTTCGGCGGCGTAGTCGCGCACATCCTGGGTGATGCGCATCGAGCAGAACTTCGGCCCGCACATCGAGCAGAAGTGCGCCGCTTTGGCCGGTTCGGCCGGCAGCGTCTCGTCGTGGTACTCGCGGGCGGTCTCCGGGTCCAGCGACAGGGCGAACTGGTCGTGCCAGCGGAACTCGAAGCGCGCCTTCGACAGCGCGTCGTCGCGTTTCTGCGCGTGCGGGTGGCCCTTGGCCAGATCGGCGGCGTGCGCGGCGATCTTGTAGGCGATCACCCCGGCCTTGACGTCGGCGCGGTTGGGCAGCCCCAGATGCTCCTTGGGGGTGACGTAGCAGAGCATCGCGGTGCCGGCCTCGGCGATGTTCGCCGCCCCGATCGCCGAGGTGATGTGGTCATAGGCCGGGGCGATGTCGGTGGTCAGCGGCCCCAGGGTGTAGAACGGGGCGTCCTCGCACCACTCCTGCTCGATGCGGACGTTCTCGGCGATCTTGTGCATCGGCACATGACCGGGCCCCTCGATCATCACTTGTACGCCATGGGATTTCGCCACCCTGGTGAGCTCGCCCAGGGTGCGCAGCTCGGCGAACTGGGCGGCGTCGTTGGCGTCGGCGATGCAGCCCGGCCGCAGCCCGTCGCCGAGGGAGAACGTGACGTCGTAGCGGGCGAGGATCTCGCAGAGCTCGGCGAAGTGGGTGTAGAGGAACGACTCCCGGTGATAGGCCAGGCACCAGGCGGCCATGATCGCCCCGCCGCGGCTGACGATCCCGGTCACCCGCCGGGCCGTGAGCGGGATGTAGCGCAGCAGCACCCCGGCGTGCACGGTCATGTAGTCCACACCCTGCTCGGCCTGCTCGATGACGGTGTCGCGGTAGATCTCCCAGGTCAGCTTGGCCGGGTCGCCGTCGACCTTCTCCAGCGCCTGGTAGATCGGCACGGTGCCGACCGGCACCGGGGAGTTGCGCAGAATCCATTCGCGCGTCGCGTGGATGTCCTTGCCGGTGGACAGGTCCATGATGGTGTCGGCGCCCCATCGGGTGGCCCACACCATCTTGTCGACCTCCTCGCCGATCGAGGAGGTGACCGCGGAGTTGCCGATGTTGGCGTTGACCTTCACCGCGAACGCCTTGCCGATGATCATCGGCTCGATTTCGGGGTGGTTGTGGTTGGCCGGGATGATCGCCCGCCCGGCGGCGACCTCGTCGCGCACCAGTTCCGCGGGGACACCTTCGCGTTCGGCGATGAACGCCATCTCGGCGGTGATCTCCCCGGCGCGGGCCCGCTGCAGCTGGGTGCCGCGGTCGCGCACCACCCCCGGGCGCGCCGGCAAGCCGGCGCCCAGGTCGATGGCGGCGTCGGCGTCGGTGTAGGGCCCGGAGGTGTCGTAGAGGTCGAGGTGCTCGCCGGTGGTCAGGTTCACCCGGCGGAACGGCACCTTCGCACCGGGCACCGCGGCGATCTCGCGGTAATGCTTGGTGCTGTAGGGGATCGGGCCGCTGGTCACGGCCGGGTCCACGGACACAGATGAATCAGACATGTCTCACTCCCTACGCCGGCATGATCCGGTCAGGTTCAGACGGTCGACGGCACTAGCCGTCCTCTCAGCGCCCTCCAGCGGGCACTCCCGTGCGGTGTGTGGTTGTGGTCGTCCAGCCGAACGCGACCGGACTGACCCCACAGTAGCCGACGCCGTCAACCGGCGGGCGGCGCCGAATCGATCAGATGGGCAGCAGACCGTGTTTGCGCTGCACCTTCGGCCCGTTCTGCTTGTCGCGCAGCAGCCGCAGCGACCGGCGCAGCAGCAGCCGGGTCTCGTGCGGCTGGATCACCCCGTCGATGTAGCCGCGCTCGGCGGCGGTCCACGGGATCGCCATGTTCTCGTTGTAGCCGGCGATGAACTGCCGCTTGACCTCCTGGGCCTCCGGCGTGGTCGGGTCGGGGAAGCGTTTCATCAGCAGCTGCGCGGCGCCGTCGGCCCCGATCACCGCGATCCGCGCGGTCGGCCAGGCGAAGTTGAGGTCCGCGGAGAGCTGTTTGGAGCCCATCACCGCGTAGCCGCCGCCGTAGGCCTTGCGCACCACGATCGTCACCTTCGGCACGTCGGCCTCCACGATCGCGTTGAAGAAGCGCCCGCCCCGTTTGATGATGCCGCCCTTCTCCTGCTCGACGCCGGGCATCGCGCCGGGGGTGTCGACGACGAACACCAGCGGCAGGTTGTAGGAGTCGCAGAACCGGATGAACCCGGCCGCCTTGTCGGAGGCCTCGTTGTCGACCGCCCCCGACATGAACATCGGCTGGTTGGCGACCACCCCGACCGGGCGCCCGTCGACGCGGGCGAACGCGGTGATCATCGCCGGGCCGCGCTGGGCGCCGACGTCGAACACGTCGCCGTCGTCGAAGAGGCGCAGCAGGATCTCCTGCATGTCGTAGGCGGTGTTGTCCGAATCCGGCACGATCGCGTCCAGCTCCAGATCGTGCGGGGTGATCTCCGGCTCCAGACCCGGGTTGACGATCGGCGGGTCGTCGAAGTGGTTGGAGGGCAGAAACGACAGGTAGTCGCGCACGTAGGCGAAGGCCTCGGCCTCATCGGCGACGACCTGGTGGATGTTGCCGTAGCGGGCCTGGTTGTCCGCGCCGCCGAGCTCGTCGAGGCTGACGTCCTCACCGGTGACGTCCTTGATCACGTCGGGGCCGGTGATGAACATGTAGCCCTGGTCGCGCACCGCGACCACCAGGTCGGTCTGGATCGGCGAATACACCGCCCCGCCGGCGCATTTGCCGAGGATGATGGAGATCTCGGGCACCAGTCCGCGCAGCATCTCGTGGCGGCGCCCCAGCTCGGCGTACCAGGCCAGCGAGGTGACCGCGTCCTGGATGCGCGCCCCGGCGGAGTCGTTGATGCCGATGATCGGGCAGCCCACCATCGCCACCCACTCCATCAGCTTGGCGACCTTGCGCCCGAACATCTCCCCCACCGAGCCCTGGAAGACCGTCTGGTCGTGGCTGAACACCCCGACCGGACGGCCGTCGATCCGGCCGTGCCCGGTGACCACCCCGTCACCGTAGAGCGCGTCGGGGTCCCCGGGGGTCTTGCACAGCGCGCCGATCTCCAAGAAGCTGCCCGGGTCCAGCAGCGCGTGGATGCGGGCCCGCGCGCTGGGGATGCCCTTCTTCTCCCGCTTGGCGATCGCCTTCTGCCCGCCGGGCTCGGCGGCCTGAGCCAGCTTCTCGTGCAGCTCGGCCACGAGTTCGGCGGTGGTTTTGCGCTCCGGCTGCGCGGGTGTGCTCATGTGCCCTCATTCTCGGCGTTGATGCGGTTGATGGCCTCGCTCATGTGCGCACCCACCTTAGCGATGTAGGGCTCGTCGATGGCCTGGATGTGCTCGCCCCCGATGGGGACGATCTCCAGGTCCTCGACGTACTCGCCCCATCCCCCGTCGGGTTTGCGGGTGGCGTAGGCGGGCTCGAACACGATGGCGTCGTCGTGGTAGCGGTCGGCCATGTACAGCGTGACGCGCCCGTCGTAGGGCTGGATCTCGATGCTGTCCAGCGCACGGTTGTCCAGGTACGACGTGCGTTGGTGCTCGATGATGCCGCCCGGGATCTGCACGCCGCTTTGGGCGACGACATCGAGGACGAACCGGACCTGACCTTCGTCGTCGAGCTTCTCCAGTTCCTCGTAAGGGATTTCGGGGATCTCGACGTTGAAGGTGCGCTCGGCGAACCGAGCGTAGCGGTCCCAGCGGGCCCGCATCCCCTCCTTGGACTGGTCGATCGGCTCGCCGGGCAGCACCAGGTCGATCAGGCCGACGTAGCGCACGTCGGCGCCGGCGCGCTTCAGCCCGATCGCACACGCATACGCCAGCGCCCCGCCGAGCGACCAGCCGGCCAGCATGAACGGACCGTCGTGCAGCTCAAGCAGTTTCGGCACGTACTCGGCGGCACGCTCCTCGATGGAGCCCTCCACCCGCTCGATGCCGTAGACGGGGGTGTCGGCCGGCAGGCGTTTCATCAACGGCTCGTAGACCACCGTCGACCCGCCGGCCGGGTGGAACACGAACAGCGGCACGCTCTTCGAGCCCTCTTTCGGTGCCCGCAGGGTGCGGACGAAGCCGTCGACCACGCCCTCCTCGAGCTGGTCGCGCACCACGGTCGCCAACCCCTCGATGGTGGTGGCGGCCTTCACCTCGTCGGCGGAGATGACGCCCTCGGAGCGCTCGGACAGCCGCGTGGCCATCTTCTCGGCGGTCGCGTCGTCGAGTGCGGGCAGGTCGTTGAAGATGCCGCCCGGGGATGCGCCGGTGACGATCGCCCAGGTGGCGAACGTGACCCGCTCGGCGGCGTCGCGCGGCGGCACGTCGGCGCCGAGCGCCTCGGTCACCGCCTCGGAGGTGAGCACCTTCGCCGCCGCCGCGGCGGCGGTCGCCGTGCTCACCGGCGACTCGGCGCTGTCGCCGGCGGGGGCGCTCGCCGCGGGGCCGGCCGGATCGGTCGGCGGGGCCGGCACCGCCGGGCCCGACGGGTCGGTCGGCGCGGCCGGCACCGGCTCGGCGTCGTCGGTGCCCGCGCCGGGGGCGGCGGCGGCCATCATCGCGGCCTGCTCGGCGGCGATCTCCTCCGGGGTCTGGGTCTTCTGGTGCTCGTGCAGCGCCTCGACCTCGTCGCGGTGCTCCACGGCGTAGCGGATCATCTCCTCGACGTTGTAGAGGTTCGCATCGCGCACCGCGGTCAGCTGGATCGGCGGCAGGTCGAAGTCGTACTCGACCCGGTTTTTGATCCGCACCGCCATCAGCGAGTCCAGCCCCAGCTCGATCAGCGGCACCTCCCAGGGCAGGTCCTCGGGCTCATAGCCCATCGCCCCGCCGACGATCGCCCCGAGCCGGTCGGCGATCGTCTCGTCGGACTCCGCCGACCACTTGGCGAACCCGGCACCCAGGTTCGCCCCCTGGGTGAGGTTGTCGGTGAGGATCGCCGCATCGTCGGCCGGTGCCGCGGCCGGCGCCGCGGTGGCGGGCGCGCCGGTCGCCGCGGTGCCCACCGCGAGCGCCGCCGGCAGCGCCGCCGCCTCGGTGTCCCCGCGGGCCACCAGCGCGTCGTAGACCAGGGTGAACGACTCGTCGATGCGGGCGTGCACCTGTACCGCCGCGCCGCCGGGGTGCCGGGTCAGCGTGGTCACCAGCCGCGCCCCGGCCCCGGGCACCGCGCGCTGCTCGGCGGCGAGGACGCGGGTCCCCGGCAGCACCGCGGCGGCCGCCGCGCTCACCAGCGCCGCCAGCTCCTCGGCGCCGACCTCGCCGCCGCGCGGGGCGTACTCGAAGACGTGGCGGCCGTCGGGCAGCGCCACGCGGGAGCCGGGCATGATGCCCGAGGCGTCGGCGGTGAAGTGCGCGTCGAGCCAGTGCTGTTTGCGCTTGAACCTCGTCGGCGGGATGTTGGCGTAGTCGGCCAGCGACTGCGCGCGGGAGAACAGGGTGCGGATGTCCAGGTCGTGGCCGTAGACGTAGAGCTGGGCCATCGCGGTGGTCATCGCGTCGACCTCGTCGGCCTTGCGCGCCAGGGTGGCGATCAGCTGCGCGTCGGGCAGCCCGGCGTCGGCGGTGGTCAGCCCCACCTGCATCAGCGCCACCGGGTTGGGGGCCAGCTCGAGGAACGTGGTGTGGCCGTTGTCGACCGCGTGGCGCACCCCCTGGGTGAAGTACACCGAGTGGCGCAGCCCCTTCTTCCAGTACGCCACGTCGTGGAACGCCTGCCCGGCGCGCACGAACGTGCCCTCGTGCACGGTCGAGTAGTAGCCGATCGCGGTGGGGTGCGGTTCGATGCCGGCCAGCTCGGCGGTGAACTCGCCGAGCAGCGGGTCCATCTGGGAGGTGTGGCTGGCGCCCTTGGTCTGGAATTTGCGGGCGAAGCGGCCCTCGACCTCGGCCCGGGCGATGATCGCGTCGACCTGCTCGGGGGGCCCGCCGATGACGGTCTGGCCGGGCGCGGCGTAGACGCAGACCTCCAGCTCGGGGAAGTCGGCGAAGACCTCCCGGATCTCGGCGGCGGAGTACTCCACCAGCGCCATCAGCCGGATGTACTCGCCGAACAGCATCTTCTCGCCCTCGCCCATCAGCCGGGCGCGCGGGCAGATGATCCGGGTGGCGTCGGCCAGCGACAGCCCGCCGGCGAAGTAGGCCGCCGACGGCTCACCGAGGGACTGGCCGATCACCGCCGCCGGGTTCGCCCCGTGGGCGCGCAGCAGCTCCCCGAGCGCGATCTGGATCGCGTAGATCACCAGCTGCACGGCCTCGATCGGGTAGTCGACGGTGTCGTCGGTGTAGTCCACGGCGTCGTCGAGGATCATCTCCAGGATCGACACCCCGCGCTCGTCCTGGATGAGTGCGTCGACGGTGTCGATCCACTCGGCGAAGACCGCGTCGCGCAGATACAGCTCTTTGCCCATCTTGCGGTGCTGGGCGCCGAACCCGGCGAACACCCACACCGGCCCGGTGGTGACCGGGCCGTCGGCGCTGAACACCGTCGGTTTGGATTTGCCCTCGGCGACCGCGCGCAGCCCCGCGATGGCCTCGTCGTGGTCGCGGGCGAGCACCACCGCCCGGGAGCGGCCGTGGCTGCGCCGCGACAGCGCGCGGCCGATCGACTCCAGCGACGACGCGCGGCCCTCCTCGCTGTCGATCCAGTCGGCGAGCTCGGCGGCGGCGGCCTTCTTGCGCGAGGTCAGAAACGCCGACACCGCCAGCGCGATCAGCGGGCGGGTGGGGTCCTGGGCCTCCCGGTCGGCCAGCTGCGCCAGTGCGACCTCCTTGAGCCGCAGCGCCTCCTCGGTCGGTCCGGGCAGCTCGATGTCGTCCTCGCCGGCCGCCGCGGCGGTCTCGGGGGCCGCGTCGTCGTGGATGAACTCGCCGTACTCGTCGAAGCGGACCCCGCCGACGTGCTCGGTGGGCGCGGCCTCGGCGGCCGGCGCGGCCGCCGGGGCCGGCTCGGGGTCGCGCTCGATGACGTCGCGGGGCAGCACCTCGCGCACCACCAGATGCGCGTTGGCCCCGCCGAAGCCGAACCCGGAGACCCCGGCGACCGCGTAACCGCCGTAGCGCGGCCAGTCGGCGACGGTGTCGGCGACCTTCAGGTGCAAGGCGTCGAAGTCGATGTAGGGGTTGGGCCCGGCGTAGTTGATCGACGGCGGGATCTTGTCGTGGTGCAGCGCCAGCACGATCTTGGCCAGGCTGGCCGCGCCGGCCGCCGACTCCAGGTGCCCGATGTTGGATTTGATCGCCCCCAGCAGCGCCGGGCGGTCGTCGGGGCGCCCGCGCCCGACGACCCGGCCGAGCCCGTCGGCCTCGATCGGGTCCCCGAGGATGGTGCCGGTGCCGTGGGCCTCGACGTAGTCGACGGTGCGCGGATCGATGCCGGCGTCCTTGTAGGCGCGGCGCAGCACCTTGGCCTGCGCCTCGGCGTTGGGGGCCAGCAGCCCGTTGGAGCGCCCGTCGTGGTTGACCGCCGACCCGGCGATCACCGCCAGGATCTGGTCGCCGTCGCGGCGGGCGTCGTCGACCCGTTTGAGCACCAGCATGCCCCCGCCCTCGGCGCGCGAATAGCCGTCGGCGTCGGCGGAGAACGACTTGATCCGGCCGTCGGCGGCCAGCACCCCGCCGACCTCGTCGAACCCGACCGTGATCAGCGGGGTGATCAGTGCGTTGACCCCGCCGGCGACCACCACCTCGGCGTCGCCGTTGCGCAGCGCGCGCACCCCCTCGTGCACGGCGACCATCGACGAGGAGCAGGCGGTGTCGATCGCCATCGACGGGCCGTGGAAGTCGTAGAAGTAGCTGACCCGGTTGGCGATGATCGAGTGGGCGTTGCCGGTGATCGCGTACGGGTGGGCGATGGCCGGATCCGACATCGCCAGAAAGGTGTAGTCGTAGTTCGACGCGCCGATGTACACCCCGACCGTCTCGCCGCGCAGGCTCGAGGCGGGGATGCGGGCGTGCTCGAGGGCCTCCCAGGTGAGCTCGAGCGCCATCCGCTGCTGCGGGTCGATGTTGTCGGCCTCCATCTTCGACAGCGCGAAGAACTCCGAGTCGAAACCCTTGATGTCGGCCAGATAGCCGCCGCGGGTGCGGGCGGTCTCGACCCGCTCGGCGATGCGCGGCTCGTCGAGGAACTCCGACCAGCGCCCCTCGGGCAGGTCGGTGATGCCGTCACGGCCCTCCAGCAGTGCGGCCCACGTCTCGGTGGGGCTGCTCATGTCGCCGGGGAACCGGGTGGACAGCCCCACCACCGCGATGTCGGCGACGTCGGTCTCCCGCGACCAGTCGATGCCGTCCTCGGCGTCGGGCAGCTCCGGTTCGCCCTCGATGATCCGGGTGGCCAGCGCCTCGATCGTGGGGTGCTGGAACGCCACCGTCGCCGACAGCGTCACCCCGGTGAGGTCCTCGATGTCGGAGGCCATCGCGACGGCGTCGCGCGACGACAGCCCCAACTCCACCATCGGGGTGGTCTCGCTGATCGCATCCGGCGCCTGCCCGGTCGCGTTGGCCACCCAGTTGCGCATCCAGGTGCGCATCTCGGCGACGGTCAGGGTGCTCTGCGGTGCCGTGGAATCCGGTTCTGCGTCAGTCATATTCGGGCCTTACCTCGTGGCTGCGCCACGGTTCGGGGATGCAGCCCGACCGGCGGGATCATTGCGCCTGGTCGGGGAAGGCGTTCGGGGAAGCGTAGCCGCCGCGCAGGCTGCCGTCGATGTAGGCGCCACGGCAGGCGCGACGGCCGATCTTGCCGCTGGAGGTGCGCGGCACCGAGCCGGCCTGCACCAGCAGCACGTCGCGCACCGTGACCCCGTGACGCACCGCGATCGCCGCCCGGATGTCGTCGGCGATGGGCTGCTGATCGAGCTTGTGGGTGCCCGGAGCCCGCTCGGCGACGATCACCAGCTGTTCGGAGGAATCGTCGGCGTCGTAGGTCAGCCCCGAGTGCGGGTTGTCGAAGACCGCCGCCGGCAGCTGGTTGGCCGGCACCGAGAACGCCGCCACGAACCCGGGGCGCACCGCCCGGCTGGCCTCCTGCGCGGAGTACTCCAAATCCTGCGGGTAGTGGTTGCGCCCGTCGACGATCACCAGGTCCTTGACCCGGCCGGTGATGTAGAGGTCCTTGTCGTAGAAGGTGCCGTAGTCGCCGGTGCGCACCCACCGCGCGTCCTCGTCGGCGCCCTCGGCGTGGGAGTCCTCGATCCGCGAGGTCAACGGGTTCTGGAAGGTCTCGACGGTCTCGGCGGGCTTGTTCCAGTAGCCGGTGCCCATGTTTTTACCGTGCAGCCAGACCTCCCCGATCTGGCCGTCGGGCAGCTCGGCGCCGGTCTCGGCGTCGACGATGACCGCCCACTCGTCGACCCCGATGCGGCCGGCGGAGGCCTGCGCGACCGCGGTCGGGGCGTCGGCGGCCACCTCGATGAAGCTGTTCTTGTTCAGCGCGTCGCGGTCGACGTGGATGATCTTCGGCGCCTCCTCCATCGGGGTGGTGGAGACGAACAGGGTCGCCTCGGCCAGCCCGTAGGACGGTTTGATCGCCTTCTCGGCGAACCCGTACGGGCCGAACGCCTCGTTGAACTTGCGCAGCGACGACGCCGACACCGGCTCGGAGCCGTTGAGGATCGCCTTGACGTTGCTCAGATCCAGCGGCTCCTCGCCGTCGCGGGGCAGCCCGCGGGCCGCGGCGTGCTCGAAGGCGAAGTTCGGCGCCACCGAGTACACCATGCCCTCGTCGTCGGGTTTGCGGGCCATCTCCCGGATCCAGCGGCCGGGCCGGCGCACGAACGCCGCCGGGGTCATGAACGTGATGTGGTGGCCGATGACCGGGGAGAGCATGACGGTGATCAGCCCCATGTCGTGGAAGAACGGCAGCCAGGTCACCCCGCGGTCGCCTTCCCGGCCCTCCAGCGCGTGCATCACCTGCACCACGTTGGTCGGCAGGTTCAGGTGGGTGATCTGCACCCCGGTGGGGGTGCGGGTCGACCCGGAGGTGTACTGCAGGTAGGCGATGGTGTCCTCGTCGGCCGGGGTCAGCTCCCAGGTGGCGGCGACCTCGTTGGGCACCGCGTCGACGGCGATGATGCGCGGGCGCTCCTTGGCGGGCCGGCTGCGGAAGAACTTGCGGACCCCTTCGGCGGAGTCGCTGGTGGTCAGGATCGCCGCCGGCTCGCAGTCGTCGAGAACGGCGTGCAACCGGCCGACGTGGCCGGGCTCGGCCGGGTCGAACAGCGGCACCGCGATCCGCCCGGAATACAGGGTGCCGAAGAACGCGATCAGGTACTCGATGTTCTGCGAGCACAGGATCGCCACCCGGTCGCCGGGCTGGGTGACCTGCTGCAGCCGGGCCCCGATCGCGCGGTTGCGGGCACCGAACTCCGCCCAGGAGATGTCGCGGGCGACACCGTCGCGCTCGCTGGAGAAGTCCAGAAACCGGTAGGCCAGCTTGTCGCCGCGCACCGACGCCCACCGTTCGACGTGACGGACCAGGCTGCCATGTTCGGGGAACCTGATCTTGCCGTCCTTGATGAACGGGTTGCGGTACCCCAACTGGGATCCCTGGGCCATTACCACTCTCCTGTCGACGCCTCGTTGCGGCGGTGGGCCCGCTGTTCGGGCAGCCACGCTGCCGGCACCGTTCGCCCAGATGGTACCGACGCGACCCGGCTGCGCGGCCGAGCCGACCGACGCCACCTGCTCTTAATTCTTTCTTAATGTTAAAGGTCTCGGGGCGCGCGGGCCAAATCAACGCGCCGCCCGCCCGGCGCCCTCACCCGTGCGGGGGATGCGGGGCGTTGTCGATGAGCCGGCGCGCCCAGTCCAGGGTCCATTCGGTGGCCGGCTTGCCGTCCATGCTCCAGAACTCGGTGGTGGCGTAGAGCGCGTGCACCGGGTTGGCCGCGCCCCCGGCCAGGGTGTCGAGGGTGGCCGGCAGGTTGGCGATCGAGAACGCCTCGCGCGGCGCGGCACAGATCAGGTCGCCCTCACCGCAGATCTCGTAGGTGCGGTCCTTCAGCGCGCCGAAACCGCCCGGGCGCGGCCCGGTCATGGTCAGCCCCAGCCCGGAGAGCATCGGCACCTCGCTCAACGTGATCTCCGCGCCCTGCCCGGGCGGGTTGGGGCCGATGAACTGGCCCACCCCGTCCTGGCGGCGCCCGTCGGCGATCAGCGTCACCCCCAACACCAGGTCCTCGTCGACCGGGCCCTTGCCGGTGCCGATGCTGTTGGCCAGGTCCCCGGCGATCACCGCGCCCTGGGAGAACCCGATCACCACGTAGCGGGTGAGCGGGCACTTGTCGTTCATCTCGGTCATCGCCTTGACCGCGGCGCGGGTGCCCTCGGCGCGGCTGTCGTTGTAGGACATCTGCTTGTCGTTGCTGAGCGGGTTATGGAACTGCGCGGTGTAGGGCACCGTGTAGGTCTGCACCCGGGCGGCGTCGAAATCGTGGGCGATCGGGCGGGTCACGTTGAGCAGCAACGCGATCGGAAACTGGTCGGGGTTGAGGGGATCGTCGGTGCGCGACGACTCCCAGGTGCCCGGGATCGACAGCAGTTGCACGTCCGGGCAGCTGGCGTCCTGGAACGCCGGGCGCGGCTTCTTCGCCCGCGGGGTCGACGACGTCGGCGGCACCCCGCCGGGCTGCTCGGCGGCCGGCGGCGGGCTCGACGGCATGCGGATGGCGATGATCACCACCCAGATGACCAGGGCGACGGCCACGGCCATCGCGGCGGCGGCGATCAAGCCGAGGATGCGGTGGCGTTTGCGCCGCGAGGTGGTGGCCATCGGTGTGCGGGTCTCCTGCTCGCCAGGGTCGGTCGGACTGCGTTTCCACGGTACCGACCGTCCCGGTGGGGCCCCACCGCGGCGAGGCGGCGCCCCGGTGCGCGACGCCGGTTGGGCTCAGCCGATGGCGGCGACGATGTCGCCGGACATCGCGCCCAGCTGCGGTGCCCACGACGACCAGCCGTGGTCGCCGCTGGGCGGGAAGTCGAAGTGCCCGTTGTGCCCGCCGGCGTTGCGGTACTGCTGGAAGAACTGCCGGCCGCTGCCCTGGGCCTCGGCGGCCGCACCGATCATCGCCGCCGGGTCGCTGGCGGTGGTGGTGCCGGGGCTGAACACCCAGACCCGGGTGTTGTTGGCGGCCAACATGTTGGCGTGCACGTAGGGGTCGTGCCACTTCCACCGCCCCAGCTGCGGCGCGCCCCACATGCCGTTGGCGTCCACACCGCCGAACTGGGCCAGCCCGGCGGTGATGGCACCGTTCTCCCAGGTCGACGACGGGTAGAGGAACCCCGACAGCGAGCCGGCGTAGCCGAACCGGTCGGGGTGGAACACCGCCATCGTCATCGCCCCGGTGCCGCCCTGGGAGGCGCCGACGATGGCGTGCCCACCCGGCGCCAGACCCTTGTTGGCGGCCAGCCAGTTGGGCAGCTCGTCGGCGAGGAACGTCTCCCACTGCTTGCTGCCGTCCTGCTCCCAGTTGGTGTAGAGGCTGTAGGCGCCGCCGGCGGGGGCCACCACCGACAGCCCGGTGCCGGCCAGGGTGCCCATCGCGTTGCCGGCGGTGACCCAGTTGCTCACGTCGGGGGCGGCGTTGAACGCGTCGAGCAGGAACACCGCGTGCGGCCCGCCGGCCTGGAAGCTGACCGGGATGTCGCGGCCCATCGCCGCCGACGGCACCATCAGCTGCTCCACCCCGTCGGCGCGGGCCGGCGCGGCCGCCAGGGCCAGGCCCAGCGCCAGCGCGACCGCACTCACTGTCCGCAGCAGAATCGTCCCGGCCCTCATAGCAACCACCCTTTGCACACCGTCGTCCCGCGGGCCCGCAGGCGACCCCGACGCGACCCCGACGCACCGTAGTGAATCACATCGGCGCACCGTGGCGCGCCGATACGCGCGAACGGCGCCGCCCCGCCGGGACGCCGCCGTCGGCGGTGCGCGGGTCTGTACGCGGGTCTATTCGTCGCCCTCGGCCGGGGCCTCGGCCGGCACCGCGCCCCCGGAGGTGGCGCCGAGCACCCGCTGCAGGTCGGGTTTCATCGCCTGCAACTGCTGGCCCCAGTAACCCCAGTCGTGGGTGCCGTTGGCGGGGAAGTTGAACACCCCGTTGCTGCCCCCGTGGGCGGCGTACTCGTCCTGGAAGGTCCGGTTGGTCCGGATGGTCAGTTTCTCCAGGAACTCCGCGGGGATGTTGTCGCCGCCGACCTCGCTGGGGTTGCCGTCGCCGCAGTAGATCCAGATGCGGGTGTTGTTGTCGACGAGCTTCTGGATGTTGACCATCGGGTCGTTGCGCAGCCAGGCGTCGCTGCCCTTCGGGCCCCACATGTCCTCGGCCTTGTAGCCGCCGGCGTCACCCATGGCCAGGTTGACCAGGCTCGGCCACCAGCCCTCGGAGAGGTTCAAAAACCCCGACATCGAGCCGGCGTAGATGAACTGCTGGGGGTGGTAGATCGCCAGGGTCAACGCCGCGGACCCGGCCATCGACAGCCCCACCGCGGCCCCGCCGGTCGGCTTGACCGCGCGGTTGGCCGCCAGCCACTGCGGCAGCTCGCCGGTGAGGAACGTCTCCCACTTGTAGGTCTGGCACGCTCCGGACTTGCTGCAGGCCGGCTTGTACCAGTCGGAGTAGAAGCTGGACTGCCCGCCGACCGGCATGACCATCGACATCCCGGAGTCGTAGTACCACTCGAACGCCGCGGTGTTGATGTCCCAGCCGTTGTAGTCGTCCTGGGCGCGCAGCCCGTCGAGCATG
The DNA here is from genome assembly GCF_022370835.2 of Mycolicibacillus parakoreensis. The sequence continues at coordinate 213,622 of NZ_CP092365.1, read as the reverse complement.
TAGACCGCCGGCGAGTCCTGCCCGCCGCTTTGGAACTGCACCTTGATGTCGCGGCCCATCGCCGCCGACGGCACCTGCAGGTACTCCACCGGCAGCCCGGGGCGGGAGAAGGCGCCCGCGGTGGCCCCACCGCCGACGGCACCGACCAGTCCGGGCAGCAACGCGGCCCCCAGGGCCGCCACCGTCAGCCGCCGCGGCATCGCCGTGAGGGCACCGCGCATCTTGTCAACGAGCGTCATCGTTGTCGTCCTGTTCCTTCCTCAAACCACCATCGGGAGAGCCACCGTCCGAACACAGGGGGAGTCGAGCTCGAAGCTGTCGGCCTCAGGGGATCCCAGCCGCCGCAGCGTTCGTGATAGTCAACCACACCGCGGCGGGTTTTCTGGCATCGCGCGCCGCGCCCACCGGCTTGTCACCTGCACGTTCGCCGGGCGTTCTTATACTCTTAGAGTGCGCTCAGGGTCGATAACCCGCCGGTCAGCCCCGCGGGCGGGGTTGCTGGGCGCCGCGGCCCGCGGCTGTGGGATTTGTCACGCGAAGCGCTCACCGGGTGGCTGCGGGCGCAGCCGGTCACGGGCCGGTCGCCGGCAGCCCGGTGTAGGGCTCGGTGAGCGGCGGCGGCACCGCCAGCCCGCACCGGTGCAGCTCATACAGCGGCACCCGGTCGATGCGGTAGCCGGTGAACTCGTAGGCGTGCAGCAGGTTGGAGGCGAACCGGCGCGGGCCCAGCGGCGCCCGGATCGCGGCGAGCACCGCCTCGGTGTCTGGGCAGCGCAGTGCGGCCCGCGCCTGCGCCACCCAGTCCTCGTCGAGGTAGGCCGGCAGGTAGGGGTGCTCGGCGAGGAACGGCCCCTCGGCGACCGCCCAGTCCGGGAAGAGGTCCTTGTCGTGGCCGATGCGGCCGTGGTCGAGCCGGGCGGTGTGGGCGGCCAGCGGGTTGGCCAGTCCGATCTGGTCGATCACCCGCACGTCGAGCCCGGTGTTCATCGAGACCATGCCCAGGTTGGTGAAGAACACGGTGTGGACCGGCTCCGGGCGCTCGTCGGCCGGCAGCTCCGGCGGCGGCGGGATCGCCGGGACCACGTCCCAGCGGTCGTAGTCGCCCGACGGCAGCAGCAGCGCCCCGTCGGGGGTGTTGGCCAGCGCCACCAGCACCGCGCGCATCCGCGGGTAGTCCAGGTAGTCGGCCGCGGTGAGCGGGTGGGCGTGTCCGGTGGCCTGGGAGTAGAACTGCCGCTCGTCGATGATGCCGGCGTAGCCGATGCGGGTGGCGTTGGTGCCCATCCCGGTGGAGTTCGCCGCCCACAGCGACCAGCCGGCCAGCCCCACCCACAGCACCGCGACCGCACCGGCGAGCCAGTAGCCGGTCTCCCGGGAGATCCGGGCGCCGTCGGGGATCACCAGCGGCACCACCGACACCGGGGCCAGCAGGCAGAACACCGGGGCCAGCAACACCCGCGCATGCATGAAGTCCCCGCCCTGGCGTGTCCAGTACGCCGCCTGCAGCACCCCGCTGATCAGCATGAACGCCACCACACCGGCGGGGCTTTGCACCAGCCGGGCCAGCCGCCCGGCCCCGGCGGGCCGCATGCGGCGCGCCGTCCACGCGGTGCCGCGGGCGATCAGCAGCACCGGCACCAGCACCACCAGCAGCAGCGCGGGGATCCACAGGGCGTAGGGCTGGTTGAAGTTGGCCAGATAGATCCAGCCCTGATGCCACTTGTCGCCGCCGGCGTCCTTGGCCAGTGCGGTGCCGGGCACCAGCAGCCCGTAGTAGCCCATCCGGAAGATCTGGTAGGCCACCGGCAGCGCCCCGCCGGCGGCCACGATCAGCGCCCGGGCGCGCCACCCGCGGGCGGCGATCAGCAGCATGATCAGCGCCAGCCCGCCCAGCAGCGCCAACTCGGGGCGCACCAGCACGCTGAGGCCGGCCACGAACGCCAGCGTCGCGATGAACCCCCGCCCCCCGGTGTCGTCGGGGCGGCGCTGCGCCCAGCAGACCATCATCCACCACAGCGCCCCCAGGTAGGTCAGCACCAGCCCGCACTCCAGCCCGGAGGTGGCGAAGTCGCGCGCCGGCGGCAGCGCGATGTAGACCAGCGCCCCGGCGGGCAGCAGCAGCGCGCGCCGGCCGACCAGGCTCGGGGCGTACAGCCGTGCGGCGCCGGCCATCACCAGCGCCATGCCGGCCAGGCTGAGCACCAGGGCCAACACCAGCACCACGTACTCCAGCCGCACCGGCCCGCCGATCCAGCTGCCCAGATACACCAGGTAGGTCCAGACGGTGGAGGTGTTGGCCTCGATGCGCTCCCCGGCGTTGAACACCGGGCCGTTGCCGGCCAGCAGGTTGCGCACGGTGCGCAGCACGATCAGCCCGTCGTCGGAGACCCAGCGACGCTGCCAGGCGCCCCAGCCGAACAGCACGGTGATCACCGCGATCCCCAGCCACAGGCTGGTGCGCGTGGTGGCGTCGTAGGGGTAGCTCGGCCCCGCCGGGCGGCGCGGCGCCGACCGGTCCGGCGGCGCGGCGCTAACCGTAGGCAACCGCGACACCCACGGTCCCGATCCACGCCAGCGCGAGCAGTTGCAGTACCCGGTCGTGGCGCAGAATGTCCTCGGGTTCGCCGGCGAGCCCGCCGTCGACGTCGACCGCGTAGCGCAGCAGGCCGATCGTGATCGGGATGATCGACACCGCGTACCAGGAGCCGGAGCCGTGGTCGCGTTCGAAGGCGAACAGCGAGTAGCAGACCACCATCGCCGTCGCCGACAGGGTCCAGACGAACCGCAGGTAGGTGCTGGTGTAGCTCTCCAGCGATTTGCGGATCTTCGCCCCGGTGCGCTCGGCGAGCTGCAGCTCGGCGTAGCGCTTGCCGGCGACCATGAACAGCGATCCGAACGCCATCACCAGCAGGAACCACTGCGACAGCGGGATGTCGGCGGCCACCCCACCGGCGATGGCGCGCAACAGATACGCCGAGGACACGATCGAGATGTCCAGCACCGCTTGGTGTTTGAGCCCGAAACAGTAGCCCAGCTGCATGGCGAGATAGATCGCGATCACCAGCGCCAGGTTGGGGGTCACCTGCAGCGAGATCCCCAGCGACGCCGCGGCGAGCACCCCGGCCAGGGCGTAGGCCAGCCAGGCCGGCACCACGCCGGCGGCGATCGGGCGGAACCGCTTGGTCGGATGGGCCCGGTCGGCCTCCACATCGCGGACGTCGTTGATCAGATACACCGACGAGGCGGCCAGGCAGAACACCACGAACGCGACCAGCACCTGTGTGGCCACCGCGCCGTAGTGGACGTCCCGGCCGTGCCCGAGGGCGGCCAGCGGCGCGGCCACCACCAGCACGTTCTTGACCCACTGCTTGGGCCGGACCGCCTTGATCACGCCGGTGACCAGGTTGGCCGGCGGGCCGGCGGTCGCCGGCGCCTCGTTGAGCTTGCTCATCGGCCTGCGCTCGTTCCTTCTGTTCGGCTCTCTACGGCGGCGGCCCCGGCGGCGACGGCGGCCCCGACGAGCACCCCGGCCGCCACGTCGCTGGGGTAGTGCACCCCCAGCAGTATCCGCGACAGCGCCATCGGCGGGACCAGCACCGCCGGCAGCGGCCACCCGGTGACCCGGCCCAACAGGATCGCCGCGGCGGTGGTGGAGGTGGCGTGCGCCGACGGGAAACTCAGGGCGCTGGGGGTGGCGACGTGGACCGCGACCGCCGGGTGGTGCGGGCGTCGCCGTCGGATCACCCGTTTGATGCCCACGGCCGCGCCGTGGGCGGCCAGGGTGCCGGCGGCGGCGACCAGCCAGTCCCGCCGGCGCGCGCCGGTGCGCGGCAGGGCCGCCCCGGCGGCGGCCAGGCCCAGCCAGCCCAGCGCGTGCTCGCCGAAGTGCGACAGCGCCCGCGCGCCGGCCAGCGCGCCGGGGCGCGCGGCCAACGCCGATTGGACCGCCACCAGGACGGCCACCTCACCGTGCGGCGCCGCGGTCTCGGTCACGTCGGGTCGCCCGACCGGTCGGGCTCGCCGGCGAGCAGGACGTTCTCCCAGTTCTGGGTGCTGGTCAGCATCGGCAGCGACGTGCGGTAGACCCGGCGCAGGGCGTTGAACCGGCGCGCCAGCTCCAGGTGTCGGCGCAGCGAGGCCCGCAGCAGCGTGAACATCTTGGCCCGGTCCCGCTGGCGGTAGACGACCCCGCGGCCGTCGGCGGTGGTGACGGTGACGCCGTCGACCTTGCACAGCAGAAACCAGCGGGCGTCCTGGGTGGCGACGTTGAGCTGCGGGCGGCGGTGATGCTCGGGGTTCTCCCGGCGCAGCTGGTGGAACACCCCGCGGGCGAGGCGCACCCCGATCGCGGGCAGCGAGACCGGCGGCTTGTGGATCTTGGTGCGCCCCGACGGGGCGGGCAGCGCTGTGGCGCCGGGCAGCACCACCGCGTCGGGGTACTGCTTGCGCAGCGCGTGCACCGCCGGCAGCGCCGACTCCAGCACCGAGAAGATGCGCTCGGGGCCGGCCAGGAAGTCCGCGATCGCCTGGTTCTGGATGGCCACCGTCGAATACTCCAGGCAGAGCAGGTGTTTGGCGGTGGCCTTCAGCGAGCTGGCCAGCAGCCCGCGCGCCTGGCCGTCCCAGTGCAGGGCGGCGACCACCAGCCGGTTGCGCAGGTGGAAGTAGGCCTGCCAGTCGATGGCGTCGTCCTTGTCGCTCCAGGCCATGTGCCAGATCGCCACCCCGGGCAGGGTGACGGTGCCGTAGCCGTGTTCGGCCGCGCGCAGCCCGTAGTCGGCGTCGTCCCATTTGATGAACAGCGGCAGGGGCTGGCCGAGCTCCTCGGCGACCGCCCGCGGGATCATGCACATCCACCAGCCGTTGTAGTCGACGTCGATGCGGCGGTGCAGTTCGGCGGACTCGGACAGGGCGCACTCGGCGAAGTCGTGGTCGTACTCGGCGTGCGGGGCGTTGGTCCACATGAAGTTCTCCCGGTCGACCACCTCCCCCATCACGTGCAGGTGCGACGGCTCCTGCAGGTTGAGCATGTGGCCGCCGACCAGGGTGGGCGCCTTGGCGAACCGGTTCATCGCCAGCGCCCGCAGGATCGAGTCCGGTTCGACGCGGATGTCGTCGTCCATGAACAGGATCTGTTCGCAGTCGGTGTTCTTCAGCGCCTCGTACATCACCCGGCTGTAGCCGCCCGAGCCGCCCAGGTTGGGCTGGTTGTGCAGCGCCAGCCGGTCGCCGAGCGCGGCGGCGGCCGCGGCGAAGTCCGGATGGTCGACGGTCTTGTTGGTGCCCTGGTCGGCGACGATCACCGCCCCGACCACCGCGTCGACCAGGGGGTCGGCGGTCAGCGCGGCCAACGCGTTGACGCAGTCGGCGGGGCGGTTGAAGGTCGGGATGCCCACCGCGATGTTGGCCCGCCCCGGCGCGGGGGTCGGGGCGTACCAGCCGGCGTGCAGCAGGCTGACCGGGGTGTCGGTGGTGATGTCGAACCAGATCCAGCCGCCGTCCTCGAACGGGGAGATGTCGATCTCGAACTCGGTCCAGGCCGGTTCGCCGTCGGCGGCGCTGACCACCGGGGCGCCGCCGACGCTGATGCGCGCGCCGGTGGCCTTGGTGCGGTAGACGTCGACGCGGGCGGCGCCGGCCAGCTCCACCCGCAGCACCACCGACTCCAGCGTCGACCAGCGGCGCCAGTAGCTGGCCGGGAACGCGTTGAAGTAGCTGGCGAACGAGACCCCGGACTCCGCGCCGATCTCCAGGGTGGTGCGGGTGGGGGCGTGGGCGCGCCGGGCGTTGGTGGCCGCCTCCTCCAGGTACAGCTTGCGCACGTCGAGCGGTTCGCCGGGGCGCGGCAGGATGACCCGCGACAGCAGGCTCACCGCCCGCGACTCGGCGGCGTCGAGCGGGCCGGTCGGGATATCGCTCATGGGGTGCTCTCCTCCAGCCGCACACCGTCACGCAGGTGCGGGGCCAAGACGTTGTCGTACATGCTCAGGGCGCTGGCGATGGCCATGTGCATGTCCAGGTACTGGTAGGTGCCCAGGCGGCCGCCGAAGAGCACCCGGGCGGCCGCGGTCTCGGCCTTGGCCCGGGCCCGGTAGGCGCCGAGCACCGCGCGGTCGGCGTCGGTGTTGATCGGATAGTAGGGCTCGTCGTCATCGTCGGCGAACCGAGAGTACTCCCGCATGATCACCGTTTTGTCGGTCGGATAGTCCCGCTCGGGGTGGAAGTGGCGGAATTCGTGGATGCGGGTGTAGGGCACGTCGGCGTCGTTGTAGTTCATCACCGGGGTGCCTTGAAAATCCCCGCAGTCGCCGAGCACTTCCAGTTCGAAATCCAGGGTGCGCCAGCCCAGCCGCCCCTCGGCGTAGTCGAAGTAGCGGTCCAGCGGCCCGGTGTAGACCACCGGGGCGTGCGGGCAGGCCGCGCGCAGCGCGTCGCGCACGTCGAACCAGTCGGTGTCGGTGCGCACCTCGATGCGGTCGTCGGCGGCCATGTTCTCAAGCCAGGCGGTGTAGCCGTCGACCGGCAGCCCCTCGTAGGTGTCGTTGAAGTAGCGGTTGTTGAACGTGTAGCGCACCGGCAGCCGGCTGATCACCGCGGCGGGCAGCTCGGCGGGGTCGGTCTGCCACTGCTTGGCGGTGTAGCCCTTGACGAACGCCTCGTACAGCGGCCGGCCGATCAGCGAGATCGCCTTCTCCTCGAGGTTGCGCGCCTCGGCGGTGGGGATCTCGGCGGCCTGCTCGGCGATGAGCGCGCGCGCCTGGTCGGGGGTGAAGTAGCGGCCGAAGAACTGGCTCACCAGCCCCAGCCCCATCGGGAACTGGTAGGCCTGCCCGTCGTGCATGGCGAACACCCGGTGCTGGTAGCCGGTGAAGTCGGTGAACTGCCGCACGTAGTCCCACACCCGCGTGTTGGAGGTGTGGAACAGGTGGGCGCCGTACTTGTGGATCTCGATGCCGGTGGTCGGCTCGGCCTCCGAGTAGGCGTTGCCGCCGATGTGGGGGCGTTTCTCGATCACCAGCACCCGCTTGTCGAGCTGGGTGGCCACCCGTTCGGCCACGGTCAGGCCGAAGAACCCGGATCCGACGACGAAAAGGTCATAACGTGCGGTCATCGGCGCCTAGGGTAGCCGACGGCGCCGCCGCCGCGGTGCACGCCGCGCGCCCCGGCGACAGGGTCTCCGCCGGGCCCAGATCGCGATTCGCTCACGATTCGATATCGCCACACCAATCCCACTAGTCACACTCGTACCATCGAGTTCAGCGGCTCCCTGCCGTGCTGCACCACCTGAATGCAGTAGTTCCACATTGAGGAGACTTCCGTGCCGAACCGACGTCGACGCAAGCTCTCGACCGCCATGAGCGCTGTCGCCGCCCTGGCAGTCGCGAGTCCATTTGCCGTTCTCACCGTGTCCGAATTGAGCGCGAGCGCCGCCTCGGCGCCCGAGCAGCCTGAGTTCGTCCGGGCGGCGGTGGTCACCGACCTGCCCAACGAACTGATGTCCGCGCTGAGCCAGGGCCTCTCCCAGTTCGGGATCAACCTGCCGCCGGTGCCGGGCGGCCTGAGCCCGGCCGGGGCGATGCCGGCCACCTCGCCGGGGCTGACCTCGCCGGGCATGAGCCCGGGCCTGACCTCGCCGGGGCTGACCTCGCCGGGTCTGACCTCGCCGGGGATGAGCCCGGGGCTCACCGATCCGGGCCTGACCAACCCGGCGCTGACCGACCCGGGCCTGACCAGCCCGACCGGCACCATGCCCGGGGTCAGCGACCCGGCCGGCGCGCTGCCCGGGCCGACGAGCCCGACCGGCACCATGCCGGGGCTCACCGACCCGACCGGCGCGCTGCCCGACCCGGGCGGCACCCTGCCCGGGACCAACCCGGCCGGCACCCTGCCCGGCGTCGACCCGGCGCTGAACAACCCGGCGGCCACCCTGCCGGGCGTGGATCCGGCGCTGCTGGGGCCCAGCGACGGACTGTCGCCGATCGGGCCGAGCGAGATGCCGATCAGCACCCCGATCGGGATGGACCCGTCGATGGGCACCTACCCGATCCTGGGTGACCCCTCGCTGGGGGCGATGCCGGCCACCCCGGCCACCAGCGGCGGCGGCGGCATCGTCAGCGACCTGATGAGCGCGGCCGACCAGCTCGGCGCCGGCCAGGCGATCGACCTGCTCAAGGGCGTGGTGATGCCCTCGATCACGCAGGCCGCCCAGGGTGCGAACCCGGCCGCCGCGGCACCGGCTGCCGCCGCTCCGGCCGCCGAGGCCGCCACCGACGCCGCCGGGGTCGCCGCCGACGCGGCCGGGGCCGCGGCCGACGCGGGGGCGACCACGCTGCCGTAACCGGCGAGACCGACCTGTTGCGCAACGGCACCGCAGGGCGGGACTGGATCCCGGCGGATCCAGCACCCCAGGGCTCTGCGGTGCCGTTACAGGTCGAGTCACTGATTTCACAATAATCCCGTGTCGCAACACTGGTAACTATTGACACGTACGTAACATCGGCGCGTGCCGTCTCGCCGTTCCGCACCGACGCTGCTGTTCACAGCCGTCGCCGCCACCGTGATGGTGCTGCCCTGGGCCACCGACGGCGTCCCCGACCGACCGGCGCCGGCACCGGGGGCCGCCGACACCGCGCTGGTCGAAAAACCGCTCACCGCGCTCGGCGCCGGCCAAAGCGTCCGCGAACTCTCCCAGGACACGCCGTTCTCGCTGGTCGCGCTCACCGGCACCGACCTGACCGGCACCTCCGCGCGGGTGCGGGCCCGCCGGGACGACGGCCGGTGGGGACCCTGGTATGAGGTGGAGGCCCCGGAGTTCAGCGGCGACGACGCGGCCGGACACCCGCCCCGCGGCACCGAACCGGTCTTCGTCGGCGCCACCACCGCCGTCCAGATCGCGGTGGACCGGCCCGCCGACGCCGCGCCCACCGTCGAGTCCCCGCGGCGCACCGGCGAGCTGGGATACCGCCCGGCCGGGCTGGAGCAGACCTGGGGCCAGCAGGTCTCGGCGGTGTTGATCTCGCCGCCGCAGGCTCCGGTGGACGCCCAGTGGACCCCACCGAACGCGGTGACCGCCCCCGGTCAGCCCCCCGCCATCATCGGCCGCGACCAGTGGGGCGCCGACCAGACCGCCCGCTGCCCCACCGAGTACGGCGACGGCGTGCACGCCGCCGTGGTCCACCACACCGCCGGCAGCAACGACTACTCGCCGCGGGATTCGGCGGCGATCGTGCAGGCCATCCAGGCGTATCACACCCGCACCCTGGGCTGGTGCGACATCGCCTACAACGCCCTGGTCGACAAGTACGGCCAGGTCTTCGAGGGCCGCGCCGGCGGGATCACCCGCCCGGTGCGCGGCTCGCACACCGGCGGGTTCAACCGCGACACCTGGGGGGTGGCGATGCTCGGCAACTTCGACGACCAGCCCCCGACGACGATTCAGGCCCGCACCGTGGCCCGGCTGCTGGGGTGGCGGCTGAGCCTCGACGGCGTCGACCCGCTGGGGACCACCACGCTGCGCTCCGCCGGCGGGGCCGACACCCGGTTCGTCCGCGACACCGCCACCACGTTGCCCACGATCTTCACCCACCGCGACGTCGGCGCCACCGACTGTCCGGGCCACGCCGCCTACGCGATGCTGGACTGGATCCGTCAGGCCGCCGCCCGGTTCACCCGCCCGCCCGGGCCCGAGGATCTCGTGGAGTCGCTGCGCGGGGGCGCGATCCTGGCGCGCTGGCAGGCGATGGGCGCGATGCGCAGCCCGCTGGGCGCGCCCACCTCGCCGGAGAGCGCCGGGGCCGACACCACCCGCTACGCCACCTTCGAGCACGGCGCGATGTACTGGTCGCCGCAGACCGGACCGCAGCCGGTGCTCGGCGCGATCTACCGGGCGTGGGCGGCACTGGGGTACGAGCGCGGCGTGCTGGGGTTGCCGACCAGCGGCGAGATCCCCGAACCGCAGTGGATCGGACAGAACTTCCAACACGGCACGTTGAACTTCGACCGGCTCACCGGCACGATCACCCGGGTGGTCGACGGCGTCGCCCAGGCGCTGCCCCCGCCGGCCGACAGCGGCCCGCCGGTCCAGCTGGAGCGGTTCTCCCCGCCGGTCAGCCCCGTCGACTGACTGTGAGGATGGATCTAGCCAAACCCGCAGTGCCAGCAGAGCCGGCGCTTCAGTGGTGGGCTGTAGCTGACGATCCTCGGGTGTGACCCTTCGTCTGACTGGCCGTGGTGCCTTCCGCCGGACTTGTCCATTCGGGGGTCGTCGGCACCGGCCCGGTCGGAGCGACTGGCCTGATCAGGAGCTTGACCGACCGCGGTGTTGCAGCGCCGCGATCGTGTCCCATCACAGTCCCGCCGTGACTCCTCCCGGGCCGGAACCACCTGTTTGGTCCCACCGGATATGGAGGAACACAATGACCAGTCTGACGGAAATCGTGGATGTCGTCATCGGAGTCGACACGCACGTCGAAACACACACCGCCGCCGCAGTGCACGCGAGAACCGGCGCAGTAGTCGATCAGATCACCGTCGAGACCACCGTCGACGGCTACCAGCAGCTACTGGAGTTCGCTGATCAGCACGCGCAGCTGCGGGCCTGGGCGATTGAAGGCACCGGCGGTCACGGCGCTGGCCTGACCCGAGCACTCGCGGTGCGTGAGGAGGTGGTGATCGAACTCGACCGGCCCGAGCGAGCGCAGCGCAGATACGGCGCAAAGTCGGATCCACTCGATGCGATTCGCGCCGCCCGCGAAGCGATCTCCCGCCAGGAACTGGGAACACCCCGCGCGGCAGGAGACCGGCAAGCACTGTCGGTCCTGCTCGCAGCCCGCCGCTCCGCCGTCGACGGCTACACCGTGGCGATGCGGCAACTGTTCAGCCTGGTTATCGCTGCCCCTGAACAGCTCCGCAACGTACTACGCGCACGGCCCCTACCGGAGGTAGTGAACATCGCCGCGAAGCTCCGCACCCGCGCCAGTTGGAACACCGAAACCGCCACCACCGCAACCGTGCTCAAGACACTCGCACGTCGCGTGAAGGCCCTGCAACTCGAAGCCGCCGAGCACGAAAAGCAGATCCTGCACATCGTCAAGGCCTGGCGACCGGACCTGCTCGCCCAGCTCGGCGTCGGTCCGATCGTCGCGGCGACAATGCTGTGCGCATGGTCGCACCCCGGCAGGGTCCGCTCCGAGGCGGCGTTCGCGATGCTCGCCGGTGTTGCGCCGATCCCTGCCAACAGCGGGCAGGTCACCACCCGCTATCGGCTCAACCGGCACGGCGATCGACAGCTCAACCGCGCCCTGCACACCGTCGTACTCTCCCGGCAGCGCTACGACGACCCGACCAAGACCTACACCGCCCGACGCACCGCCGAAGGAAAGACCCCACGCGAGATCAGACGCTGCCTCAAGCGCTACATCGCCCGCGACTTCTATCGCCTACTCGAGCACCCTCAGACTGCTTGACAACCATAGGAGCGTCCCGCCGGGCGGGCCCGCTCACAGCCACCAGCGTTCCAGCACCCGGGCCAGCCCGTCGTCGTTGTTGGCGGTGGTCACCTCGTCGGCGGCGGCGACGGCCTCCGCGTGGGCGTTGCCCATCGCCACCCCGTGGCCGGACTGCCGCAGCATCGGGACATCGTTGGGCATGTCGCCGAACGCCAGCACATCCTCGGCGAGCAGCCCCAGCGGCCGGATGACCGCGGCGATCCCGGTGGCCTTGCTGATCCCCGGCGGCACCACCTCGATCAGCCCGTTGTCGGTGGAATAGGTGATGTCGCCGGCGAACTCGGGATAGGCGCCCAACGCCGCCGCCATCTCCGCGCTGCGGGCCCCGGGCTTGCGGATCAGCAGCTTGATCGCCGGGGCGCTGAGCAGGTCGGCCAGCGAGACCTCGGTGTGGTCGGGGTTGAGCCAGGCGTGCTCGTAGCCGGGCGCGCTGACGAAATTGGGGGTGGCGGCGTCGTGGGCGCGCACGCCGATGCGCTCCACCGCCAGCCCGGCCCCCGGGATCACCCGGGTGGCCAGCGCGGCGAGCTCGGCGAGCACCTCGACGGAGAGGGTGTGGGCGGCCAGCACCCGGTCGGTCGCCGGGTCGTAGAGCACCGCCCCGTTGGCGCAGACCGACGTCGGGGCGAAGCCGAGTTGGTCGACGACCGGCGCCACCCAGCGCGGCGGGCGCCCGGTGGCCAGGATGAAGCGGGTCCCGCCGGCCACCGCGGCGTGGATCGCCGCCCGGGTGCGGGCACTGATCGTCTCGTCGTCGGCCAGCAGGGTGCCGTCCACATCGCTGGCGATCAACGCCGGCAGCGTCATCGGTCGGATCGCTGCTGGGCCGCGGCCCGCCTGCGGGCCCGCTCGGCCAGTTCGGCGCGGCGCAGCACCGCCGACTCCTCCGGGGTCGGCGCACCCCCGCCCAGCCGGTTGGGAACCCAGTGCGCACCGGTGGGATGCGGGTACTCCTGCTGGACGCGGTAGAGCACGGTTTTCATCCGCTCGCGCAGCTCGGTCATGATCTGCTCCGGGGTGCCGCCGCGCGGCACCAGTGGTCTGCCGGCCTCGACGATGATCGGAATGTTGTTGAGGAACAACTGTTTCGGATGGTCCTTCGGCCAGATCCGCTGCGCGCCCCACACGATCATCGGGATGATCGGCACCGCGGCCTCCAGCGCCATGCGCGCCGCGCCGTTCTTGAACGGCCGCAGCTCCAGGCTGCGGCTGATCGTCGCCTCCGGGTGCAGACCCACCAGTTCGCCGGCCCGGAGCCGGTACACCGCCTCGGCGTAGGCGTCGGCGCCGTGCTCACGGTCCACCGGGATCAGCTTGACGTGCTTGATGACGTAGTTGACCGCCGGCACGTCCTGCATCTCGGCCTTGATCATGAACCGCAGCCGCCGTTTGCGTTGCAGCGCCGCGAGCGAGGCGGGCAGCCAGTCCACGTAGCTGGTGTGGTTGACCACGATCAGCGCGCCGCCCCGCTCGGGGATGTGCTCGAGGCCGCGGTAGCTGATCCGGGTCTTGTTCGCGGCCACCACCTGCGGCACCACGATCTCCAGCAACCGGAAGAACGGTTCGGCCATGCTCGGCTACCTCCTCACCCGACGCGCACGGTGGACCAGCTCGGCCTCATCCAAAACCTTAGCCTGCGCCGGGGTGGGGGCGGCCCCGCCCAATTGGCGCGGCACCCAGAACGCCCCGGGCGGATGCGGGTAGTCACGCTGCACCTCGTGCAGCAGCGCCGCCATCCGCGCATGCACCGTGACCAGCAGCTCGGGCACCGATCCCTCCGGGCGGATCGGTGCGCCGACGGCCACGGTGATCGGGGTGTGGTTGCGGCCCAACCGTTTCGGGTGGTCCTTGGTCCAGATGCGCTGGGCGCCCCACACGATCAGCGGGATGACCGGCACCGCCGCCTCCAGCGCCATCCGCGCCACCCCGGTTTTGAATTCCTTGAGTTCGAAACTGCGGCTGATCGTGGCCTCCGGGTACACCCCGACCAGCTCCCCGGCGCGCAGGCGCCGCACCGCGGCGGCGTAGGCGCCGGCGCCGGCGGTCCGGTCGACCGCGATGGTGCCGGTGTGGGAGATGAGGAAGTTGACCACCGGCACCCGACGCATCTCGGCCTTGATCATGAACCGCAGCCGGCGCCGCGCCCGGTGCACCGCGAGCCCGGCCGGCAGGAAGTCGACGTAGCTGGTGTGGTTGATCGCCACCACCGCACCGCCGCGGGTGGGCAGATGCTCCAGGTCGCGGTAGTCGATCCGGGTGCCGGTGGCCCGCACCGCCAGGGCGGCGCCGAGCTCAAGGGTGCGAAAGACCGGCTCCACGGCTCACTCCGGATCGCCCGCCGGTCGCTGCGCGCGCCGCGCCGCCTTGGCGGCCGCCTCCTCGTCGTCCATGCGGGCGGCCTCGGCCAGCGACGGCGCACCCCCACCGAGACGGTGCGGCACCCAGAACTCGCCGGGCGGGTAGGGCCCGTAGTCGTCCTGGACCCGTTCGAGCAGATGCTGCAGCCGGGAGTGCAAAAGCGCGGTGAGGTCGGGCGCCGGCAGGGTCGGCGGGATCGGTTCGCCGACGGCGATGGTGACCGGCACCTTCGGCCGGTACAGCTTCTTGGGGTGGCCCTTGGTCCAGATCCGCTGGGCGCCCCACACGATGTGCGGGACGATCGGCACCTGGGCCTCCAGCGCCATCCGCGCCGCCCCCGATTTGAGCTCCTTGATCTCGAAGCTGCGGCTGATCGTGGCCTCCGGGTACACCCCGACCAGCTCCCCGGCGCGCAGGTACTGCACCGCCAGCTGGAACGACGCCGCCCCGCTGCCCCGGTCGACCGGGATGTGTCGGCAGCCGCGCATCAGCGGCCCGCCGATTCGGTGGTCGAAGATCTCCTGCTTGGCCATGAACCGCACCTTGCGGCCGAGGCCCTGCCGGTAGGCCGGCAGCCCGGCGAAGGTGAAGTCGAAGTAACTGGTGTGGTTGATCGCCACCACCGCCCCACCGGTTTGCGGCAGGTTCTCCACGCCGCTGACCGTGAAGGTCAACCCCTGCAGCCGCCACGCCAGGCGCGCACACTGAATGATCGTCCCGTAAACCGGCTCCACGCCGCTCAGCCTAATCGGCGCCGCCGCCCGGCGGGCGGCGCCCACCGGCGCGCGCGCCGGGGTGTGATCGGCCGTTAAGCTCGACGACGGGTCCCGGCCCGGTGCGCCCACCGGCGCCACCGGCAGACCCGAGCGGGCGAGAGAGGTTTTCGTGCAGGTCACCAGCGTCGGACACGCGGGTTTTCGGATCGACACCGCCGCGGGCAGCATTCTGTGCGACCCGTGGGTCAACCCGGCCTACTTCGGGTCCTGGTTCCCGTTCCCGGACAACAGCGGGCTGGACTGGGACAGCCTCGGCGACTGCGACTACCTCTACATCTCGCATCTGCACCACGACCATTTCGACCCGCGGCACCTGCGTGACCACGTCAGCACCGACGCGGTGGTGCTTTTGCCGGACTACCCGGTGCCCGACCTGCGCGACGAGCTGACCGCGCTGGGGTTTCACCGGTTCGTCGCGACCATCGATTCGGTGCGCCAGACGATCAGCGGACCCAAGGGCGAACTCGACATCATGATCGTCGCGCTGCGGGCGCCGGCCGACGGCCCGATCGGCGACTCCGGGCTGGTGGTCACCGACGGGCAGACCACCGTGTTCAACATGAACGACTCCCGCCCGGTGGACCTCGACGTGCTCACCGCGTTCGACCACATCGACGTGCACCTGCTGCAGTACTCCGGGGCGATCTGGTACCCGATGGTCTACGACATGCCGGCGCGGGCCAAGGCGGCGTTCGGCACCCAGAAGCGGCAGCGTCAGATGGATCGCGCCCGCCAGTACATCGCCCATGTCGGCGCCACCTGGGTGGTCCCGTCCGCGGGCCCGCCCTGCTTTTTGGACCCCGACCTGCGTCACCTCAACGACGATCACGGCGACCCGGCCAACATCTTCCCCGACCAGATGGTCTTCCTCGACCAGATGCGCCGCCACGGCCACGATCGCGGGCTGCTCATGATCCCCGGCTCGGTCGCCGACTTCCGGGGACGAGAACTCTCGGGGCTGTCCCACCCGCTTCCCACCGCCGAGGTGGAGGCGGTCTTCACCACCGGCAAGGCCGACTACATCGCCGCCTACGCCGAGCGCATGGCCCCGGTACTCGCCGCGGAGAAGGCGTCGTGGGCCCCGGCGACCGGGCAGCCGCTGGTGACGCCGCTGCGGGCGTTGTTCGAGCCGCTGATGAAAAAGAGCGACCAGATCTGTGACGGGGTCGGCTACCCGGTGGAACTGGTGCTGGGCGACGAGACCGTGGTGGTCGACTTCCCGAACCGCTCGGTGCGCAACCCCGATCCCGGCGAGAAATTCCGGTACGGGTTCGCGATCGCACCGGAACTGGTGCGCACGGTGCTGCGCGACAACGAACCCGACTGGGTCAACACCATCTTCCTGTCCACCCGGTTCACCGCGTGGCGTGTCGGCGGCTACAACGAATACCTGTACACGTTCTTCAAATGCCTCACCGAGGATCGGATCGTCTACGCCGACGGCTGGTTCGGCGAAGCCCACGACGACTCGGCCACGATCGAGTTGGGCGGCTACGAGATCCAACGCCGGTGCCCGCACATGAAGGCGGACCTGTCGAAGTTCGGCGTGGTCGAGGGCACGACGCTGACCTGCAACCAGCACGGCTGGAAGTGGGATCTGACCACCGGTCGATGCCTGACCGCACGCGGGCACGAACTGCGATGCGCCAAGCTGTGAGCACCGCCGCATCCCGCTACGACGACGGCCTGATCCAGCTGGATCGGGAGGCGATCACATTGCGCCGGTATCATTTTCCTTCCGGGACGTCGAAAATCATTCCGCTGCACGCGATTCGCGGCTATCGAACACAATCCCTGGGGATGTTCGTCCACCGCTGGCGGATCTGGGGCACGTCGGATCTGCGTCGCTGGCTGCCGCTGGACCCCTCCCGGCCGCTGCGTTCGACGCTGGTCACCTTCGAGGTGGCCGACACCTGGCCGGCGCCGGCGTGCACCCCGGCGCGCCCGGGCGAGTTCGTGGCGCTGCTCGAGGAGCTGCTGGCCGGCTGACCGGCCGGTACGGCGGCTACGCCGGGGTGAGCACCTCGGTGCCCACGGCGGGCACCAGCGCGGCCGGCACCCGCACGCTGCCGTCGGGCAGCTGGTGGTTCTCCAAGATCGCGACCAGCCAGCGGGTGGTGGCCAGGGTGCCGTTGAGGGTGGCGGCGATCTGCGGTCGGCCGGTGGCGTCGCGGTAGCGGGTGGCCAGCCGGCGGGCCTGGAACGTGGTGCAGTTCGAGGTCGACGTCAGCTCCCGGTAGGCGCCCTGGGTCGGCACCCAGGCCTCGCAGTCGAACTTGCGCGCCGCCGAGTCGCCCAGATCACCGGCGGCCACGTCGATCACCCGGTAGGGCACCTCGACGGCGGCGAGCATCTGGCGCTGCCAGCCCAGCAGCCGCTGGTGCTCGTCGGCGGCGTCGGCGGGGGCGCAGTAGACGAACGCCTCGACCTTGTCGAACTGGTGCACCCGGATGATGCCGCGGGTGTCGCGGCCGTGGCTGCCGGCCTCCCGGCGGAAACACGACGACCAGCCGGCGTAACGCAGCGGACCGTCGGACAGATCGAGGATCTCCTCGGCGTGATAGCCCGCCAGCGGCACCTCCGAGGTGCCGACTAGGTAGAGGTCGTCGGCCTCCAGCCGGTAGACCTCCTCGGCGTGGGCGCCCAAAAACCCGGTGCCCGACATGATCTCGGGGCGCACCAGCACCGGCGGGATCATCGGGGTGAACCCGTTGTCGACCGCCAGACGCACCGCCAGCTGCAGCAGCCCCAGCTGCAGCAGCGCACCGCGGCCGGTCAAGAAGTAGAACCGCGCGCCGGAGACCTTCGCCCCGCGGGCCATGTCGATCAGCCCGAGACGCTCGCCGAGTTCGAGGTGATCGCGCGGCGCGTCGAGGACGGGCGGGGTCCCGACCACGTCGAGCAGGGCGAAGTCGTCCTCCCCGCCGGCGGGCACCCCGTCGACGATCACGTTGGCGATCGCCCGGTGCGCCGCGTCGAGCGCCTCCTCGGCGCGGGCCTGCTCGGATTCGGCGGCCTTGACCTGCTCGGCCAGCTCTTTGGCCCGGGCCAGCAGGGCGGGGCGCTCCGCGGCGCCGGCGGCGCCGACCTTGCGGCTGGCGGCCTTCTGGTCGGCGCGCAGCCCGTCGGCTGCGGCGATCGCCGCGCGGCGCTCGGCGTCGGCGGCCAGCAGCGCGTCCACCAGGGCCGGGTCGGCGCCGCGGCTGATCTGGGAACGGCGGACAACATCGGGGTCTTCGCGCAGCACTCTCAGGTCGATCACGGCCTGAACACTACGTTTCCGCCCGACTGCCGGGCGGGGCGGCCGGGGCGCCTGTCAGAATGGACCGCGATGTCCCAGGAGTCCGAGGAGTCCGAGCCGCTCGACGACGCGACCGGCGACGACGACACCGCGCCCGCCGCCGACCGGCCCCGCCGCCGGTGGGCCGGCCGGCTGCGCTTGCCCGGGCGCACCTCGCGCGCGGCGCGCCGCGGGCTTCTGCTCACCGCGCTGGGCGGGCTTTTGATCGCGGGGGTGATCACCGCGATCCCGGTCGTCGAGGACAGCAGTGAGCTGCTCGGCTACCTCAACACCGACTCCGAGCCGGCGGCCGCCGCGCGCGGCAACGACGCGTTCACCCAGGCCGCCGCCGGGGACTGTCTGACCTGGCCCGAGGATGATCCGCAGGCGATCACCGTCGTCGACTGCGCCGCCGAACACCGGTTCGAGGTGAGCGAGGCGGTCGACCTGCGCACCTTCCCCGGCGCGGAGTACGGCCCCGACGCCGACGCCCCGTCGCCGGCGCGACTGGAGGAGATCGGCAAGGAGCAGTGCGAACGGGCGGTGGACCGCTACCTGGGGCCGCGCTTCGACCCCAACGGCCGCTACACCATCGGCATGCTGTGGTCCGGCGACAAGACCTGGCGGCACGCCGGCGAGCGGCGCATGCTCTGCGGGCTGCAACTGCCCGGCCCCGGGGACACCCAGGCGCTGACGGTGGGGGCGGTCGACGAGCAGGACCAGTCGAAGGTGTTCCCGCCCGGCACCTGCCTGGGCATCGACGCCGACACCAACCAGCCCACCGACGTGCCGGTCGACTGCGCCACCCCGCACGCGATGGAGGTGACCGGCACGGTCAACCTCGCCGAGCGGTTCCCCGAGGTGCTGCCGTCGGAGGCCGACCAGGACGGCTACATCAAGGAGGTCTGCACCAGCGCGACCGCGGACTACCTGGCGCCGGTGACGCTGCGGGAGACCACGTTGACGTTGAGCTACAGCACCATCTCGCTGCCGAGCTGGGTGGCCGGCAGCCGCCAGCTCGCCTGCAGCGTCGGGATGACGCTGGGCAACGGCGGCTGGGCCACCCTGCTGGGCAGCGCCAAGGGTGAGCTGCTCATCAACGGCCAGCCCCCGGTCCCGCCGCCGGACATCCCCGAGGAACGCCTCGACCTGCTGCCGCTGCCGTCAGGGTAGCCGTGCCGGTGTCGATGGATCCGCAGCGGTTCGAGGTCCTGGTCGCCGACGCGCTGGATCTGATCCCCGCCCGGCTGGCCGCCGCGCTGGACAACGTGGTGGTGCTCGTCGCCGACCGCCACCCCGACGAACCGGATCTGCTCGGCCTGTACGAGGGGGTGGCGCTGACCGAGCGGGACTCCAGCTACGCCGGGTCGCTGCCCGACGCGATCACCATCTACCGGGAGGCGCTGTTGGAGGTCTGCTCCAGCGAACAGCAGGTGGTCGACGAGGTGGCGATCACGGTGATCCACGAGATCGCCCACCACTTCGGGATCGACGACGAGCGCCTGCACGAACTCGGCTGGGGCTGATCGGGCGCTGCGCGCCCACGGTGTCGGCACCGGGTGCTAGAAACGAGCCATGAGCATCGGCTGCCGAGCCTGCGCGGCGGGCCTGGACCACTGCCACGGCACCGTCATCGACCATCTGCTGCGCCCCACCGAATGCACCGCCGAGGGCTGCGTCGACCACGACGGCGCCCGGCACCCGCTGCTGCTGGAGTGTGCGCAGTTGGCGTGCGGGTGCGCGGCCGGGGTCGGCTGAGCCGGTCGGCTTAGCCCATCGGGTCGGCGCCGCGCTCGACGACGTCGGCGACCGGGTCGGCCTCGGGGCCGGGCCCGAACGGCGGGGCCAGGGTGCCCCACTGCACGCAGCTCCACCGCCCGTCGGTGATCGGCGCGAGCACCACCGCCTCGGCGTTGCCCAGGTGGTGGTCGAGGGCGAAACCGGCGCCCACCCCGCCGAGCACGGCGGCCACCAGCCGGATCGCCGCGCCGTGGCTGACCACCACGACGTCGGCGCCCCAGTCGTGGTCGTCGAGGTAGCGTGCCCGCAGCTCGCCGACCGCCGGCAGATACCGGTCCAGCACGTCGGTGGCGCTCTCCCCGCCGGGCAGCGCGGCCTCCCAGTCGCCGTGGTGCCAGCGCTCATAGGTGGCGGCGAACTCGGCGAACGCGTCGTCGTCGCGGCGGTCTTCGAGATCGCCGACCTGCACCTCGTGGACCCCGGGGATGGCCTGCGGCGCCAGCGCCAGCGACCCGGCGATCTCCTCGGCGGTCTGCGCGGCGCGGGTCGCCACCGAGTGGGCCAGCAGGCCGGGGCGCAGCGGGCCGGCGGCGGCGAACGCGCGGGCCTGCTCGCGGCCGAGCGGGGTCAGCGCGGTGCCCGGCGGGCGGGTGTCCAGACGGCGCTCGACGTTGCCGACCGACTGCCCGTGGCGCACCAGCACCAGCCGCCCGGTCACGATCGCGGCCCGTCGCCGGGCTCGCCGACCGGCCAGGAGCCCAGGTAGCGCAGCTCCGCACAGCGGTTCGCCCCGGTCTGCAGTGCCTGCAGCGCCGCCGCCACCGCGGTGTCGTCGAGGTGCCCGGCGCAGTCGAGGAAGAACCGGTAGGTGCCCAGCTCGGTGCGGGTGGGCCGGGATTCGATGCGCGACAGGTCGATCCCGCGGTCGGCGAACTCGGCGAGCGCCGCCACCAGCGCACCGGGGCGGTTGACCAGGCGCAGCACCACCGAGGTGCGGTCGGCGCCGGTGCGCGGCGGCGGCGGGCCCGGCGGGCCGGCCAGCACGAACCGGGTCCGGGCGGTCGCCTCGTCGATCACCCCCTCGGCCAGCGTCGCCAGCCCGTAGCGGGCCGCCGCCAGCGCGGTGCTCACCGCGGCGTCGGCCTGGCCGTCGGCGACCTGCGCGGCGGCCGCGGCGTTGGAGTGCGCCGGCAGGATCCGCGCGTCGGGCAGTTCGGCGGCCAGCCAGCGCCGCACCTGCGCGGCGGCGACCGGGTGGGCGGCGATCGTGGCCACCGCGGCGGCCTCGCGGCCCGGGGCCACCGCGACGCTGAACGCCACCTGCAAGGTGGTCTCGGCGAAGATCTGCAGCGGCGCCCCGACGGCCAGCCCGTCGAGCGTGGGGGTGATCGAGCCCTCCAGGGAGCTCTCGATCGGCACGCAGGCGTAGTCGGCGTCACCGGCGCGCACCGCCTGCAGGGCCGCCGGCGCGGTCTCCACCGGGATCGGCTCCACCGCGGCGCCCCGGGGGGGAATCAGGTCGGCGGCGGCCAACCGCTGCAGCGCCGCGTCGGTGAACGTCCCCTGCGGCCCCAGGTAGGCGATGGCTGCCATCACCAGAGGCTAACGCGTGGCCCCGGTCCGGGCCGCCGGACCGCCCGGGGGGCTTGCGCCGACGCCGCCGTCGAATTAAGTTAGGCTTACCTTAGCTACCGAAGGGGACCGATGATACGCACCGACGCGCCCACGCCGACCACCGCCGAGCGGATCCGCAGCGTCTGTCTGCGGGCCGGACAGGCGCTCCTCGCCGTCGACGGGCAGGCCCCGCTCACCACACCGGTGCAGCATCTGCTCGACGACGGCACGTTCGCGGTGGCGGTGCCCGCCGGCGCCACCGTGCCCACCGGGGTGCCGGCCATGCTCGAACTCACCGATCAGGCGGCGTTGCCGCTGCGCAAGCCGGTGCGTTCGCTGGTGTGGGTGCGCGGGCAGCTCGCCGCGGTCGCCCCCGCCGAGGTGCCGGCGCTGCTCGACCGGATCGCCAGCGCCGACCCCCGCCCGGCGCTGCTGACCGTGGCGACCCCGCGGTCCGGTCCCGACGCCGAGCACACCCTGATGCGGCTGGAGACCGCCTCGGTGGTCGTCGCCGACGCCTCCGGCGCGGAGTCGGTCGACGTCGCCACGGTGGTGGCCGCCGCCCCCGACCCGTTCTGCGCGATGGAGCCGCACTGGCTGCGCCACCTCGACGCGGCCCACCCGGAGATGGTGGCCCGGCTGGCCTCCCGGCTGCCACCGCGGTGGCGCCGCGGCGCGGTGCGCCCGCTGGCCCTGGACCGCTACGGGGTCTCGCTGCGGATCGAGGACGCCGACGGCGATCACGACATCCGGCTGCCGTTCCACCGGCCGGCCGACGACCCGCGCACCCTCAGCCAGGCGCTGCGGGTGCTGCTGGGTTGCCCGTTCGTCAACGGGCTGCGCGCCCGCCGCGGCACGCCCTGACCGGCGCCGCACCCGGTTGGCTACCGTGAGCCGGTGACCGCAGAGCAGTTCGGGCCGGCGTCGCCGCGCACCCTGCGCCTGGAACTGGTTCTGGTGCTCGCGGTGACCTTCGGCTGCGCCGCGCTGACCGCGGTGCTCTCGCTCGCCGACGCGGTGGCGCGCGACCTGTCGTCGCAGACGGTCCCGCTGAACCCGCAGCGGTCCCGCTTCGCCCTGATCGACCTCGGGCTGAACCTCGCGGTGGCGCTGCAACTGGCCGCCTGGGGCGCGTTGGCGCTGTATCTGCTGTGGCGCGGCGGGATGAGCCCGGCCCGCGTCGGGCTGGGCCGGCCGCGCTGGCGCCCCGACCTGCTCGGCGGCGTCGGGCTCGCCGCGCTCGTCGGCCTGCCCGGGCTGGGCCTCTACGTCGGGGCCCGCGCGCTCGGGGTCAACGCCACCGTCGTGCCGTCCGGACTCGACGACACCTGGTGGCGGCTGCCGATGCTGACCGTGCTCGCCTTCGCCAACGGATGGGCCGAGGAGGTGGTCGTGGTCGGCTACCTGCTGACCCGGCTGCGGCAACTGCGCCTGCGCGCGCCGGTCGCGTTGGCCGCCTCGAGCCTGCTGCGCGGCGGCTATCACCTCTACCAGGGGTTCGGCGCGGGGCTGGGCAACGTCGTGATGGGGGCGGTGTTCGGCTACGCCTGGCAGCGCACCGGACGGCTGTGGCCGTTGGTGCTCGCCCACGGGCTCATCGACACGGTGGCCTTCGCCGGCTGGGCGCTGCTGGCCGACCGGCTGGGCTGGCTCGGCGGGTAGATCCCCGCCGATTGCCGTAGATTATCCGGGTGAGCGGCAAGCGGCCAGCAGACCCGCGCTACGTGCGCGGCCCGGGCCCGCCCCCGGCCCCGCGGCGCCCCCCGCCACCGCAGCCGTGGCGGGCGCCGCGGACACCCGCCGCGCCACCCCCGCGACCCCCACAGCCACCGCGACCCCCGCGCCCGCCGCGGCCGGTGGGGCGGCGTCGGCGCTGGCCCCGGCGCATCGCCGGGGCGGCGGTGCTGGTGGTGTTGGTGCTGGCCGCCGGCCTCATCGGCGCGACGGTCTGGGCCGACCGCGGATTGCAGCGGCAGACCGCGCTGGTCGCCTACCCGCAACGCCCGGCCACCGGCAGCGGCACCACCTGGCTGCTGGTCGGCTCGGACAGCCGCCGCGACCTCACCGAGGACCGGCAGGCCGACCTGGCCACCGGCGGCGACATCGGCGACGGACGCACCGACACCGTGCTGCTGGTGCACCTGCCCCGGCCGGGGTCGTCCACCGCCACCACGGTGGTCTCGCTGCCCCGCGACTCCTACCTGCCGATCCCCGGCTACGGCACCGACAAGCTCAACGCCGCCTACGGCCTGGGCGGGGCCCCGCTGCTGGTCCGCACCGTCGAGCAGGCCACCGGCCTGCGCGTCGACCACTACGCCGAGATCGGGTTCGGCGGGTTCGCCGACCTGGTCGACGCGCTCGGCGGGGTCGATCTGTGCCTGCCCGACCCGATCGACGACCCCCTGGCCGGACTGCAGCTGCCGGCCGGCTGTCAGCGCCTCGACGGGGCCACCGCGCTGGGCTATGTGCGCACCCGGGCGACGCCGCGGGCGGATCTGGACCGCATGGTCGACCAGCGGATGTTCCTCACCGCGCTGCTGCACCGGCTGACCAGCCCGACGGTCTGGCTCAACCCGGTGCGCTGGGTGACGGCGCCGCCGGCCGCATTGGACGCCCTGACCGTCGACGACGGGGACCGGATCTGGGATCTGGCCCGGCTGGCCTGGGCCCTGCACGGCGGCAGCACCGACGTGACGGTGCCGATCGGGGAGTTCGGCCAGAGCGACGCCGGCGCGGTGGTGCTGTGGGACCACGACGCGGCCGCCGCCCTGTTCGAGGCGCTGCGCACCGGTGCGCCGGTGCCCGCCGCGGTCGCCGACAGCCAACCGTGAGACCATTTCCCAGCGCGCCACCCGGCGTGCGACAACCCGGTAATTAGTCCTGATGGCAAATTTCTGATCGTTGATCTAATTCAACAAAAGGCAGGCTTACTTTATTTAGGTAACGCTTGCCTGAGTAAGCCTTACCTGGGATGACGGGCCGTTCTACCTGGGCTATCCTTGCTCTCATGAGCGATATCGATAGCCACAAGACGAAATTCCACGCCCTTCTGCAAGAGCAGATCCGTAATGAATTCACTGCCGCACAGCAATATGTTGCCATTGCCGTTTATTTCGACGGATCCGATCTTCCGCAATTGGCGAAATACTTCTACGGCCAGGCGGTGGAGGAACGCAACCACGCCCTGATGCTGGTGCGCTACCTGCTCGACCGCGGCGCCCCGGTGGAGATCCCGGGCACCGACACGGTGCGCAACGAGTTCGCCACCGCGCGCGAGGCGGTGGCCCTGGCGCTGGATTCCGAACGCACCGTCACCGAGCAGGTCTCCCGGCTGGCCGCGGTGGCCCGCGACGAGGGCGACCACCTCGGCGAACAGTTCATGCAGTGGTTCCTCAAGGAGCAGGTCGAGGAGGTCGCGCAGATGACCACCCTGCTCAACGTCGCCGACCGCGCCGGCAGCAACCTGTTCGAGCTCGAGACCTTCCTCGCCCGCGAGATGGGCTCGACGCAGGCCGAGCCCGGCGCCCCGCGGGTGGCCGGCGGGCGGCTCTAACCGCCGGCCGGCGCCTGCTCGCGCAGCCAGGCCTTCACCCGTGCCGGATGGTGGGTGGCCAGCCACGCCACCCCGACGTCGCGGCAGAAGCGGGCGTCGTCGACCCGGTCGACGGTCCAGCAGTACAGGGCCCGGCCCTGGGCGGCGGCCCGGTCCACCAGCTGCGGGTGGGCGCGCAGCGCCGCGATCGACGGCCCGATCGCCGTCGCCCCGACCGTGGTGGCCGTCCCGCCGCCGAGGGTGCGGGTGGACTTGCCCAGCAGCACGGTGGGCAGCAGCGGCGCCGCGCGGCGCACCCGCCACAGTGCGGCCGCCGAGAACGACATCACCACCGCACGGGAGTGGTCGGCCGAGGCGGGGGTGGCGATGCCGAACCGGCGCAGCAGGGCCAGCAACCGGCTCTCCACCTGGGCGCCGTAGCGCACCGGGTGCTTGGTCTCGATGAAGATCTTCACCGGCCGGCGCCAGTCGAGCACCAACGCGAGCAACGCGTCGAGGGTCAGCAGCTCCGAGGCCCGGTGTGGCGGCCCCGGCCGGTGCCCGCCGTGGTGCACCCCGTAGTCGAGGGCGCGCAGCTGCGCCAGCGTCATCGTGCTGACCGGGCCGACGCCGTTGGACGTGCGGTCCACCCGGCGATCGTGCACGCAGACCAGGTGGCCGTCGCGGGTCAGCCGCACATCGCATTCGACGCCGTCGGCCCCCTGCTGCAGGGCCAGGTCGTAGGCCGCCAGGGTGTGCTCGGGGCGCTCGACCGAGGCACCGCGGTGGGCCACCACATAGGGGTGCGTATCGGGGTGCCCGCCGCCCATGCCCATGCCTCCTATGCTGCCGGTTCGCTTCCGGCCGGCTCAAGGGTTTCGCGCGGGTGGGCGGCGGGGTCGGGCTCCCCGGCGGGGTCGACGACCACCCACCGGTGTGCCGGCCGGGCGGCGGGTGCGGCGCCGAACCCGGCGTGCACGCGGGCCAGCAGCCACAGGGTGAGCAGGGCCAGCAGATAGGTCACCACCATCGCCTGGATGTTGTTGGCGATCCCCTGCGCGTCGCGGACCCACCGGGTGGCGGTGGCGAACAGCACCGCGACCGTGGTCACCGCCCAGGCGATCCACCAGCGCCGGATCGGCAGGCGCAGCCGCCGTTGGCGCCCCTCAACCCGGGCCAGCTCGATGACGAACACCGGCGCCCAGACGACGTTGAGCACCGGGGTCAGACAGCCCCACCACAGCGCGGCGGCGCCGCGGGTCTCCGGCCGGCCGGCGGCGGCGAACGCGGCCCGCCGGCGCGCGATCAGCCACTGCGTCGACGCCACCGCGGTGCCGACCACCGCGACCAGCGCGGCCGCCCCGGCCAGCACCGCGAACGCCACCCCGGCCACCGCGACCACCGGGTGCAGCAGGTGGCCGCGGTTGACGATCAGCAGCAGATACTCCACGGCGTAGGCGAACGCGGCGATACCCACGGTGATCGCCGCGGCGCGCACCCATGTCCGCAGCGTCGCATCGGTGATGCCGGTCGGGTCGGTCAGCCTCGACCACAGCGACGCCGCGGCCGGAGCGCGCCCCTGCTCGGCGCCGCCGGGCCGGCGCCGGTCGTCGAGACCCCAGCGCGGAATCACCGTGTAGCGCGGGGTCGGCCCCAGCGGGGGCCGCCGGGGCCCGCGTGGCGGCGGGGCGCCGGGACGCACCGCGATCCACCGCAAGCCCGCCGGCAGCCGTCCCGCCGGCGCCGGCGGGGGCGCCGGGGGGGCCTGCGGCGCCAGCAGGGCACCGCGGCAGTGCGGGCACCACTGGCGCTGGCGGTCGCGCACGTTCCACCGGGTACCGCATTGAGAGCACCGCTGGATCACCGCATCAGGGTAACGGCCGTTGCCCGGCGGCGCCGCGACGGCGGGCCGCGGCGGCCGCACCCGCAGCGACAGCTACTTTCCGGTATCCACAGTTTCCACAGGTTTATCCACAGGCACGCCGGGGTCGGTTCGCTCCGATAGCCGCGCTCACAGCCCCTCCGGCGGCCCGGCGCTGTGGACAACACGCCGGACCCGGCGCCGGCATGTCGCCCGGCGTGCCGCCGGGCGAGCGAAATCGGTAGCCCGGCAAACGACCGCGCCGGTGCCGACACCGCGATTTCGCTAGAACGCCGGCGTCTGGCTATGATGACCATCACAGTGTTTTTGTGAGCCAATTCACGGGGGACGTGGTGAACATCGAGGTCAGGACGTGGTGATGAGGGAGACCGCACCGATCGGGCCGCAGCCCGGCCGCGCCGGGGCGGGGTCAGCGGACCCGGCCGCCTGCAACCGCTCCTACGTGCTCGCCGGGGTGCGCGCCGGGATCATCGCCCTCGGGCTGCTGGTCATGCTCACCCTCGTGGTGTTGCTCTAGAGTCCCCGGGCCCGCCCCGGGGCTGGCGCGACGATCGCCGCCGCGCCTGCCCAAGCGCAACGGTGTTGACTAGGCTGGAAAACGCGCCACGGTGTGAGCGTGCGCACCAGGAATTGATCCAGCCCTGTGTTAACCGACGGAAGGAATCTCGTGGCTGAATACACCCTGCCCGATCTGGACTACGACTACGGCGCTTTGGAGCCGCACATCTCCGGACAGATCAACGAGCTGCACCACAGCAAGCACCACGCCGCCTACGTCAAGGGCGCCAACTCGGCGCTGGCCGCCCTCGAACAGGCGCGCGCCAACGACGACCACTCGGCGATCTTCTTGAACGAGAAGAACCTGGCCTTCCACCTCGGCGGGCACGTCAACCACACCATCTGGTGGAAGAACCTCTCCCCCAACGGCGGCGACAAACCCACCGGCGAGCTGGCCGCCGCCCTCGACGACGCCTTCGGCTCGTTCGACAAGTTCCGGGCGCAGTTCACCGCCGCCGCCAACGGGCTGCAGGGGTCGGGCTGGGCGGTGCTCGGCTACGACACCCTCGGCAGCCGGCTGCTGACCTTCCAGCTCTACGACCAGCAGGCCAACGTGCCGCTGGGCATCATCCCGCTGCTGCAGGTCGACATGTGGGAGCACGCCTTCTACCTGCAGTACAAAAACGTCAAGGCCGACTACGTCAAGGCGTTCTGGAACGTGGTGAACTGGGCCGACGTGCAGGCGCGGTTCGCCAACGCCACCTCCAAGGCCGGTGGGCTGATCACCGGCTGACCGCGGCGACGACAGCGGCGCGGGCCCCGAGCCGTCGGGGCCCGCGTCGCTGTCGTCGTGGGGCGTGCGGCGGGGCGCCCCGGTCGCCGACGCCGTGAATCAGGCCGTGCGGCAAGCGATTTCGACGCTGCCCATAATCTCGGTTGCGGCGAGCCGAACTCGCCGGTGCGCTGGCCGGCGACGCGGTCACCCGTTAGCCTGGGGTGGTCAGCGAAGGGCCACGAGCCCACCGGTCGGGTCGACGCACCGGTCGTGACGCCCGGCCCGCGTCCGGTGGGCGAGACCGTCGGGCGCCGACGGCGCCGCCGGGCCCCGATCTCGGAGGGTCGCAGCCATGCTCACCGCGATCCTGGTCAGCCTCGGTGTGGTGTTCCTCGCCGAACTCGGCGACAAATCCCAGTTGATCACGTTGACCTATGCCCTGCGGCACCGCTGGTGGGTGGTGTTGAGCGGGGTCGGGGTCGCCGCGCTCGGCGTGCACGGCGTCTCGGTGACCGTCGGCCACTTCCTCGGGGCCACCCTGCCGCAGCGGCCGATCGCGGTGGCCGCCGCGGTGGCGTTCTTCGCCTTCGCCGCCTGGACGTGGCGCGAGGGCGAGTCGCGCCCCGAGGACGCCCCGACGGTGCGCGAACCCCGGTTCGCCTGGTTCGCGGTGGTCTCGTCGTTTCTGCTCGCCGAACTCGGCGACAAGACCATGCTGGCGACGGTGGCGCTGGCCAGCGACCACGACTGGGCGGGGGTGTGGGTCGGCGCGACGGTGGGCATGGTGGCCGCCGACGCCGTGGCGATCGTGGTGGGCCGGGTGCTGCACCGCCGGCTGCCCGAACGGCTGCTGCACGTGCTGGCCAGCCTGCTGTTCCTGCTGTTCGGCGTCTGGATGTTGACCGCGCGCGCCCTGGACGCGCCGACCCCGCTGGTGCTCGGCGCGCTGACCGCCACCGTCGCGACGGCGGCGGTCAGCGCGGTGGTCGCGGCGCGGCGCGCGGGGCGGCGCCGGCGGGTGCGCGCCGGACCGACCGGCGCGGCCGCCGGGGCGGGCGACCACCGGTAGGCGACCGGTCGGAGCACAATTGGCAGCAAACTCAAAAATCACTCAGACATCGATTTCGCGGGGCGCCAGTGCTTGCCCACCGCCCGAACCCGGCGAGCACCCGGGTGCCCGGCACCACACCGGGCGGCGGAATCGGTGCGGCGTTTTGCCAGTAAATATTGGCGACTCACCCACCCGCAGCACCATAAGTACAGCTATGGTGGGCCTCGTGGATTACGCTGCTAACTTCTGCAAACTTCGCCCTTGGCTGTGAGCATCCGCCTCGCTACGATGATCAGCAAAGATTTGGATCAATTCGTTCACCCTTATTCGGGCCCCTGGGAGGTCTCCCCGATGAGCACGTCGTTCGCTGCTCGCCTGAACCGCCTGTTCGACACGGTGTATCCGCCCGGCCGCGGCCCGCACACCTCGGCGGAGGTGATCGCCGCGCTCAAGGCCGAAGGGGTCACGATGTCGGCGCCGTACCTGTCGCAGCTGCGCTCGGGGAACCGGACCAATCCGTCGGGGGCCACCATCACCGCGCTGGCCAACTTCTTCCGGATCAAGCCGGCGTTTTTCACCGACGACAACTACTACCGGTCGCTGGACGCCGAGTTGTGTGCGCTGGCCGACCTGCGCAACGACGGCGCCCGCCGGCTGGCCGCCCTGTCCAACGGCTTGTCCCCGCAGGCCCAGCAGGAGCTGCTGGACCGCGCGCGTGAACTGCGCCGCCGCGAGGATCTCGACCGTTGAGCGCCGTGCCCGCCGCCGGCGGGCAACGGCCCGTTAGGGTTGGCGGAAGCGATCGAGAGACCGGGAGGCGGCCGCGAATGGGTCTGTTCCGTAAGCGCAAAACCCGCGCCGAGCGCCGCGCCGAGGCGCGCGCGGTCAAGGCGCGCGCCAAACTGGAAGCCAAGCTGGCCGCCAAGAACGAGGCCCGCCGGTTCAAGTCCACGCAGCGCGCCGACGCCAAGGCCCTCAAGGCGCAGCTGAAGGCGCAGCGGGACAGCGACCGGGCGGTGCAGAAGGCCGCCGAGACCGAACTCAAGGCCGCCCAGGAGGGCCGGGTGTTCTCCCCGACCCGGATCAAGCGGCTGCTGACCGTCTCGCGGCTGCTGGCCCCGGTGGTGATCCCGGTGCTCTACCGCGCGGCGACCGCCGCGCGGGGCTGGCTCGATGAGCGCCGCGCCGATCAGCTCGGGATCCCGCTGGCCCAGGTCGGTCAGTACGCCGGGCACGGCGCGCAGCTCTCGGCCCGCATCGCCGGTGCGGAGAAGACGCTGCGGGCGGTGCAGGACAACCGGCCGAAAGACCCCGAGACCAAACAGTTCACCACCGCGATGACCGCCCGGCTGGCCGACCTGGCGGCCGCGGTCACCGCGGCGCAGAACATGCCCGCCCAACGCCGCCGCACCGCCCACGCCGCGATCGCCGCCGAACTCGACGGCATCGACGCCGACCTGCTGGCCCGCCTCGGCCTGGACTGACCACCACCGCGACCCCCACGACCACCCTCGAGACAGCTAGGAGCACGATGATGCGGCTGCACCCCACCCGCGCCCTGGCCGCCCTGGGCGCCACCCTGATACTCGGCGCCACGACCGGGATCGCCCCGGCCGGCGCCCACGTCACCGCCAGCAGCGACAACGCGGTGCGCGGCGGCTACGCCACCGTCACCTTCGCGGTGCCCAACGAGTCGGAGACCGAGGCGGCGACCACCGGGCTGACGATCACCCTGCCGGATGTGGCCGCGGTGCGCACCGAGACGATGCCGGGCTGGACCGCGGTGCTCGACCGCGACGCCGCCGCCGGCACGGTGCACGCGGTGACCTGGACCGCCGAACCCGACGCGGGCATCCCGGCCGACCAGTTCGGGCTGTTCCGGATCTCGGTGGCCCTGCCCGACACCGACACCGTCACCTTCCCGGCCGTGCAGACCTACGCCGACGGCGCCCAGGTGGCCTGGGATCAGCCGCCGCTGCCCGACGGCTCCGAGCCCGAGCGCCCGGTGCCGACGCTGGCGCTGACCGAGGGCCCCCCGCCGGCGCACCACGACCACCACGCGGTGGATGTGGCGGCCGCGCCCGGCCCGGCCGCCGAGCAGACCGACGGTTCGGACAACACCGCCCGCTGGCTCGGCGGGGCCGGGCTGTTGGTGGCCGCGGCCGCCGTGGCGCTGGCCGTGGCCCGGCGGCGTTCGTGACCGCGCGCGCCCGGGCCGGCGCGGCGGCGCTGCTGCTGGCCGCGCTGCTGGCCGGCGCGGTGGGTCTGGCCGGGGCGGCGTCGGCGCACGCGGTGCTGATCGGCACCGACCCGGACCGCGACGCGCAGCTCACCGTCGGCCCGGACCGGGTGAGTGCGACGTTCAACGAGAAGCTGCAGACCACGTTCGCGGCGATGAACGTGGTCGGCCCCGACGGCGAACACCTGTGGTCGACCGGGGACGTGCAGGTCGACGGTCCGGTGGTCAGCATCGGGCTGCGTCCGCTGGGCCCCACCGGCGACTACACCGTGCACTACCGGGTCACCTCCGCCGACGGGCACGTGGTCTCCGGGTCGTGGCAGTTCACGCTGACCGAGGAGGGCACCGGCACCCCCGGACCGGCGCTGACCTCGCAGGGTCCCGACGACGGCCTGCCGGCCTGGCCGTTCATCGTCGGGGCGGTGGTGCTGGTCGGCGGGGCCGCGGTGTGGTCGTTGCGGCGACGAACCTGACACCGGCCCGGGCGGGGCTGGCATGATGGTCACCGTTCCCGGTGTACGTGACGAGCAACTGCAAAGGAGCGGCCCCATGGCAGACTCGCCGGATCGGCCTGACGAGACCCCCAACCCGGCGTCCGAGCCGTCGGTCGACAAGCCGGCGCCCCCGCCCGCCGACAAGCCGACGCCCCCGCCGGCCGAGTCGCAGACGGCGCCGCCGGCGAAGAAGACCCCCGCCAAGAAGACCCCGGCCAAGAAGGCCCCGGCGAAGAAGGCGGCGAAGAAGAGCCCCGCCAAGAAGGCCCCGGCGAAGAAGGCCCCCGCCGCCAAGGCCGCCCCGGCCGAGGCCAACGGGGCCCGCGACGTCGTCGACGGCGCCAAGCAGGCCGCAGCACAGGCGAAGAAGACCGTGGAGACCGCGAACAACCCGGTTCCGGCGCCGCGACCGGCCCCGCAGCCGGACTCCTCGCCGCCGGTGGTTCCGCTGGCGGTGGCCGCGCTGGTCAGTCTGTTGGCGCTGCTGCTGATCCGCCGCGTGCTGCGCAGCGACGACTGAGCCGGTGGCGATCACGTTTCGGCCCACCGCCGATCTCGTCGACGACATCGGCCCCGACGTGCGCAGCTGCGACACCCAGTTCCGTCAGTTCGGGGGCCGCAGCGCGTTCGCCGGCCCGATCGCCACGGTGCGCTGTTTCCAGGACAACGCGCTGCTCAAATCGGTGCTGTCCGAACCCGGCGACGGCCGGGTGCTGGTGGTCGACGGCGACGGGTCGGTGCACACCGCGCTGGTCGGTGATCTCATCGCCGAGTTGGGCCGCACCAACGGGTGGGCGGGGCTGATCCTGCACGGCGCCGTGCGGGACGCCGCGACCCTGGCCACCCTCGACATCGGGATCAAGGCGCTGGGCACCAACCCGCGCAAGAGCGGCAAGACCGGGGCCGGCGAGCGCGACGTCGACCTGCGGTTCGGCGGCGTCACGTTCCGCCCCGGCGAGATCGCCTACAGCGACGACGACGGGATCGTCGTCACCGCGGGCTGACCCGGCCCGCGCTACACCGTCTCGGGCACCCGGTGCTTGCTGAAGTGCAGGGACTCCTCGTCGACCCGGCCGTGGCGGATGAGCCGCACGTCGAACAGGTAGTTCTGCTTGAGCCGCCAGGGCGCTTTGGCGCCGGACCGCGGCAGTGAGTCCATCGCCCGGCGGAAATAGCCCGGGCTGAAGTCCATGAACGGGCGCTCCTCGACGGTGTCGCCGGGGTGCTCGGGTTCGACCCTGTCGAAGCCGTGGGCGTCCATGTGGTTGAGCACCCGGCAGACGAACTCCGAGACCAGGTCGGCCTTGAGCGTCCAGGAGGCGTTGGTGTAGCCGAACGTCACCGCCGCGTTGGGCACCCCGGAGAACATCAGGCCCTTGTAGGTCATCACCTGGCTCAAGTCGATCTCCTCGCCGTTGCGGTACAGCGTCGCCCCGCCGAGCAGCTGCATGTTCAGCCCGGTCGCGGTGATGATGATGTCGGCGGTGAGCTCCTCACCGGAGTCCAGCCGGATGCCGGTGGCGGTGAAGGTGTCGATGGTGTCGGTGACGACGTCGGCCCGGCCCTCCCGGATGGTGCGGAACAGGTCCCCGTCCGGCGCCAGGCAGAGCCGCTCGTCCCACGGGTTGTAGCGCGGGCCGAAGTGCTTGTCGACGTCGTAGCCGCGGGGCAGCTGCCGCTGGGCCAGCCGCAGCAGCGCCTTGCGCATGAGCGTGGGGAACCGCCGCGACAGCTGATACTGGGCCACGGAGAACCCGATCTGGCGCCACCGGTTGGCGAAGTGCGCCGCCTTGGGCGGCAGCAGCCGGTTGGTGCGCACCGCGATCGGGTCGACCAGCGGCAGCGAGCCGATGTAGGTCGGTGAGCGCTGCAGCATCGTCACGTGCCCGGCGCCGGAGTTCGCCAACGCCGGGATCAGCGTGACCGCGGTCGCCCCGCTGCCGATCACGATGATCTTCTTGCCGGCGTAGTCGAGGTCCTCCGGCCAGTGCTGCGGGTGCACGATGGTGCCGGTGAAGTCCTGCGCGCCGGGGAAGGTCGGCGAGTAGCCCTCGTCGTAGTTGTAATACCCGCTGCAGGCGAACACGAACGACGCGGTGAGCTGGGTCTGCTCGCCGTCGGCGTCGATGGTCAGCGTCCACCGGTTGTCGGCGTCGGACCAGTCGGCGGCCACCACCCGCTGGCGGTACCGGATGTGCTTGTCGATGCCGTTCTCCACGGCCGCTTCGTGCACGTAGTTCCAGATCGCCTCGCCGTCGGCGATGCCCTTCGCCGAGGTCCACGGCTTGAACCGGAAACCCAGGGTGAACATGTCCGAGTCGGAGCGGATCCCGGGGTATTTGAACAGGTCCCAGGTGCCGCCGAGACGCTCCCGGCGTTCCAGGATCACGTAGTCCTTGGTCGGGCAGCGCTGCTGCAGATGCCACGCGGCACTGATGCCGGAGATGCCGGCGCCGATGATGACAACGTCGTGGTGTTCGGTCATGGCGCCAGGCTATCAACAGGGTGTTGAGTCAGTCAACACACTGTTGAGAATCTCGACGGGGTGTAAAGTAATGGTCGTGACCGCCGCGAATCAGATCCGCACCCACGGGCGCCGCCCCGCCCGCCCCACCGGCGACGATCGGGAGGCGGCGATTCTGGCCACCGCCGAACGGCTGCTGGAGCAAAAACCACTCGCCGACATCTCGGTGGACGACCTGGCCCGCGGCGCCGGGATCTCGCGGCCGACGTTCTACTTCTATTTCAAGTCCAAAGACGCGGTGCTGCTGTCGCTGCTCGAGCCGATGATCGCCCGCGCCGACGCCGAGTTCGACGGGGCGGTGGGCCGGCTGCCCGCCGACCCGCGCCGGGTGTGGCGCAGCGGGATCAAGGCGTTTTTCACCGCGTTCGGCTCGCACCGCGCGGTGGCGCGCGCCGGCACCGAGGCGCTGGCCACCAGCGCGGAGTTCCGCGCGATGTGGCACTCCTACATGCAGAAGTGGATCGATTCGACCGCGGCGATGATCACCGCCGAGCGCGCCCGCGGGGCCGCGCCGCAGACCGTGCCGGCGGGGGATCTGTCCACCGCGCTCAACCAGATGAACGAGCGCACGATGATCGCCGCGCTGGCCGACGAGGCCCCGGCGGTGCCCCCGGCGCAGCTGGTCGACACCCTCGCCCACATCTGGGTGACCAGCATCTACGGGCAGACGCCGTAGGCCGCGACGGCGGGCGCGCGGGGACTCAGAAGAACTGCGCGGCGAGGAACCCGGCGAACACCACGGCGAACCCGCCGATCTCCCCGGCGATCAGCGCGAACATCCCGGCGTGCAGGGCGGCGTCGGCGTGCTCGAACTGGTTGGTGGTGTCCCGGCGGGCGCCGTGGACGATGTAGCTGGCGATCGCGGTGACGAAGAAGAACACCACCACCAGCGCCGCGGTCAGGTTGACCCACGCCGGCCAGGCGCTGAGCGCGACGAAGACCGCCAGCAGCAGCGTGGCGAACGAGTACAGCAGCGCCGCCCGGTGGGCGATGTCGACGTAGGGGTGCGCCAGATGGCTCGGCGAGGACGCCATCTGCCGGTATTTCCACACCCCCAGCACCAGGGCGAGCAGGAAGATCAGGCCGGCGGCGGTCAGGGTCACCGCGGTGTCGGCACCGAGCGGACAGCACATGGGCTGAGCCTAGGGCACCGCCAGGGTCAGAAGCCCAGCCGCAGCAGCTCCGCGGCGGTGACCAGGCGTTCGTGCTTGGCGGGGAACCCGCGACTTTTGACCGGATGGCGTAACAAGGACCAGGTGATTCGCCCCACCCGGAATCGGGTGATCGGGTTGCTGTGCACGTTGACCACGGTGGATCACTCCTGCGATCTTCTGGTTGGACCGGGTCCCCGGCGACCGGGAGGCCCACACCCGGCCATTACACCCTGAACCGTCAGCAAACAGTGTGAGGCGCGCCGGTGAACACCGTCGCCGTGGCCGGTGTGGCCGCTGTGGCGTACAGGGATGAATCCGGCTCGATCATCGCAGCGTGTGGCGCCGGCCGGCTCGACCCGGGCCCCGGGTGCACCGACCCTGCGTGAAGCGCCGCCGGTCCGCCAGCAACGTCGAGGCGCGGGGAGTTCCCGGCGGGTGACCGGCTCAGCGCTGCGCCACGTCGGTGGGTTTGATCGGGGCGGGCAGCGCGGTGTCGCCGGCCAGGTACCGGTCGACGCCG
This sequence comes from Mycolicibacillus parakoreensis, assembly GCF_022370835.2. The sequence continues at coordinate 177,678 of NZ_CP092365.1, read as the reverse complement.
GCGGCGGCCGCACGCCCCTCGGCGATCGCCCAGACGATCAGCGACTGGCCGCGGCCCATGTCCCCGGCGACGAACACCCCGGGCACGGCGGTGGCGTAGTCGCGGTCGCGCGCCACGGTGCCGCGCTCGGTGAACTCCACGCCGAGCTCGGTGAGCAGCCCGTCGCGCTGCGGGCCGAGGAACCCCATCGCCAGCAGCACCAGGTCGGCCTTGAGCTCGAAGTCGGTGCCGGCGACCTTCTCGAACACGCCCCGGTTGCCGCGGGCCTCGTGGGCGCGCAGGCCGGTGACGTGGCCGCCGGAGCCGAGGAACTCCTCGGTGTTGACCGCGAAGACCCGTTCGCCGCCCTCCTCGTGCGCCGCGCTGACCCGGTACATCAGCGGGTACGTCGGCCACGGGGTGGACGCGTCGCGGGTGTCCGGTGGCCGCGGCATGATCTCGAACTGGTGCACGCTGGCCGCCCGCTGGCGGTGCACGGTGCCCAGGCAGTCCGCCCCGGTGTCGCCGCCGCCGATGATGATGACGTGCTTGCCGTGCGCGGTGATCGGGGGCTGGCCGTCGGGGCCGAGCACGTCGTCGCCGGCCTGGACGCGGTTGGCCCACGGCAGGTACTCCATCGCCTGATGGATGCCGTCGAGCTCGCGGCCGCGGATCGGCAGGTCGCGCCAGGCCGTGGCGCCGCCGGCCAGGATCACCGCGTCGAAGTCGCCGCGCAGCTGCTCGGCGGTGAGGTCGGTCCCGACGTCGACCCCGGTGCGGAACTCGGTGCCCTCGGCGGCCATCTGCTCAAGACGCCGGTCGATGATCCGTTTCTCCATCTTGAACTCGGGGATGCCGTAGCGCAGCAGCCCCCCGATGCGGTCGTCGCGCTCGAAGACGGTCACACGGTGGCCCGCCCGGGTGAGCTGCTGGGCGGCGGCCAGCCCGGCCGGCCCGGATCCGACGACCGCGACGGTGCGGCCGGTGCGCTGCCGCGGCAGGATCGGCGGCAGCCAGCCCTCGGCGAAAGCGCGCTCGACGATCTCGAATTCGACCTGTTTGATCGTGACCGGTTCGGCGTTGATGCCGAGCACACAGGAGGTTTCGCACGGTGCGGGGCACAGCCGGCCGGTGAAGTCGGGGAAGTTGTTGGTGGCGTGCAACCGCTCGCTCGCCTCGCGCCAGCGTCCGGTGCGCACCAGGTCGTTCCACTCCGGGATGAGGTTGCCCAGCGGACAGCCGTTGTGGCAGAACGGGATGCCGCAGTCCATGCACCGGCTGGCCTGCTGGCGCAGGGTCTGCTCGGGAAAGGGTTCGTAGACCTCGTTCCAGTCGGCCAGACGGATGTCCACCGGGCGCCGTGCGGGCAGTTCCCGATGGGTGTGGGTGAGGAAGCCGTGAGGATCAGCCATGTGCCACCGCCATGATCGCGTCGTTCGGGTCGGTTCCGGTGCGCTGGGCCTCGGCGATCGCCACCAGCACCCGCTTGTAGTCGCGCGGCATCACCTTGACGAACCGCCGCCGCGCACCGCTCCAGTTCTCCAGGATGCGCGCACCGACCGCGGAGTCGGTGGCCGCCACGTGCGCGGTGAGCAACCCGTGCAGCGTGGCGTGGTCGTCGTCGTCGAAGTCGTCGAAGGACTCCAGCTCGACCATCTCGGTGTTGAGGTTGGCCGGTAACGCCGCGTCGGGGTCGTAGACGTAGGCGACCCCGCCGGACATTCCGGCGGCGAAGTTGCGGCCCGTGGGCCCGAGGATCACGACGGTGCCGCCGGTCATGTACTCGCAGCCGTGATCGCCGACGCCCTCGACGACGGCGAACGCCCCGGAGTTGCGCACCGCGAACCGCTCGCCGACCACGCCGCGCAGAAACGCCCGGCCGCTGGTGGCGCCGAACAGGATCACGTTGCCGGCGATGATGTTGTCCTCGGCGACGTAGCCGTCGGGGACCTCCTCGGGGGGACGGATCACCACCTGCCCGCCGGACAGCCCCTTGCCGACGTAGTCGTTGGCGTCCCCGAAGATCCGCAGCGTGATCCCGGCCGGCAGGAACGCACCGAAACTGTTGCCCGCCGAGCCGTCGAAGGTGATGTCGATGGTGTCGTCGGGCAGCCCCTGGGCGCCGTAGGCTTGGGTCACCTCGTGGCCGAGCATGGTGCCCACCGTGCGGTTGACGTTGGTGATCGTGGTGGCGAAGCGCACCGGGGTGCCGGCGTCGAGTGCCTCGCGGCTCATCGCGATCAGCTGCTGGTCGAGCGCCTTGTCCAGTCCGTGGTCCTGACTGGAACTGCAGTAGCGGTCCTGGTTCATAAACGGGGTCTCCGGTTCGTGCAGCACCGGATCCAGGTTGAGCTTGTGCGCTTTCCAGTGGGCGCGCGCCAACGTGGTGTCCAGCGACCCGACCTGGCCGACGGCCTCGTCCACGGTGCGAAAACCCAGCTGCGCCATGAGTTCACGGACCTCTTCGGCGATGAACAGAAAGAAGTTCTCCACGAACTCCGGCTGGCCGGTGAACCGCTCGCGCAGCACCGGGTTCTGGGTGGCCACCCCGACCGGGCAGGTGTCGAGGTGACAGACCCGCATCATGATGCAGCCGGAGACCACCAGCGGGGCGGTGGCGAAGCCGAACTCCTCGGCGCCGAGCAGCATCGCGATCATCACGTCGCGTCCGGTCTTGAGCTGGCCGTCGACCTGCACCACGATCCGGTCACGAAGCCCGTTGAGCAGCAACGTCTGCTGAGTCTCGGCCAGACCCAGCTCCCAGGGGGCCCCGGCGTGCTTGAGCGAGGTCATCGGCGCCGCCCCGGTGCCGCCGTCGTGCCCGGAGATCAGCACCACGTCGGCGTGCGCCTTGGACACCCCGGCGGCGACCGTGCCGACGCCGTTCTCGGCGACGAGCTTGACGTGCACCCGCGCCTCGGGGTTGGCGTTCTTCAGGTCGTGGATGAGCTGGGCGAGATCCTCGATGGAGTAGATGTCGTGGTGTGGCGGCGGGGAGATCAGCCCGACCCCGGGGGTGGCGTGGCGCACCTCGGCGATCCACGGGTAGACCTTGTTGCCGGGAAGCTGGCCTCCTTCACCGGGTTTGGCGCCCTGGGCCATCTTGATCTGGATGTCGCTGCAGTTGCTCAGGTAGTGGCTGGTCACCCCGAACCGCGCCGAGGCCACCTGTTTGATGGCGCTGCGGCGCCAGTCCCCGTTGGCGTCGGGGTCGAATCTGCGCGGGTCCTCCCCGCCCTCACCGGAGTTGGATCGCCCGCCGAGACGGTTCATCGCGATCGCCAGGGTTTCGTGGGCTTCGGCCGAGATCGAGCCGTAGCTCATCGCACCGGTGGAGAACCGCTTGACGATCTCACCGGCCGGCTCCACCTCGTCCAGCGGCACCGGGGAGCGCCCGGCGGAGGTGAACCTCAGCAGTCCGCGCAGGGTGGCCAGCCGTTCACTCTGGTTGTCGACCAACCCGGTGTACTCCTTGAAGATCCCGTACTGGCCGGTGCGGGTGGAGTGCTGCAGTTTGAACACGGTGTCGGGGTTGAACAGGTGGTATTCGCCTTCGCGGCGCCACTGGTACTCCCCGCCGACCTCGAGTTCGCGGTGGGCGCGCTCCTCGGGGCGCGCCAGATACGCGAGCCGGTGGCGGGACGCGACATCGGCGGCGACGTCGTCGAGGCTGATCCCGCCGGTCGGGCAGTCCAGGCCGGTGAAGTACTCGTCGAGCACCTCCTGGGAGATCCCGATCGGCTGGAACAACTGCGCGCCGGTGTAGGACGCCCGCGTCGAGATCCCCATCTTGGACATCACTTTGAGCACGCCCTTGCCGGCGGCCTTGATGTAGTTGGTCAACGCCTGGTCGCGGTCGATCCCGTCGATGACGCCGCGGTCGATCATGTCCTCGATCGACTCGAACGCCAGATACGGGTTGGCCGCGGCGGCCCCGAAACCCAGCAGTGCGGCCATGTGGTGCACTTCGCGCGCGTCGCCGGACTCGGCGACCAGCCCGACCTGGGTGCGGGTGCGGGTGCGCACCAGATGGTGGTGCACCGCGGCCACCGCCAGCAGCGACGGGATCGCGGCGAGGTCCTCGTCGGATTCGCGGTCGGAGACGACCAGGATGCGCGCCCCCGCGGCGATCGCGGCCGAGGCGTCGGCGCGCAGCGTCTCCAGGGCCGCGCGCAGCCCGTCGCCGCCCTCGGCGACCGGGTAGCGGGCGCGCAGCACCGCGGTGCGCAGGCCGAGGCGCCGACCGCGGACCTCCGCGTCGGGGTCCAGGCAGATCAGCCTGGCCAGCTCGTCGTTGCGCAGAATCGGTTGGGGCAACACGACCTGGTGGCACGACGCCTCGGTGGGGTTGAGCAGGTCGCCTTCGGGGCCCAATGCCCCCTGCAGGCTGGTGACCACCTCCTCGCGGATGGCGTCCAACGGCGGGTTGGTCACCTGGGCGAACATCTGCTGGAAGTAGTCGAAGAGCATGCGCGGCCGGGCGGAGAGCACCGCGACCGGGGTGTCGGTGCCCATCGACCCGATCGCCTCGGCCCCGCTGCGCGCCATCGGCGCCACCAGCAGGTTCAACTCCTCGTAGGTGTAGCCGAACAGCTGCTGGCGCAACAGCACCCGGTGGTGGGCCATCCGCTGGTGCTCGCCGGCGGGCAGCTCGTCGAGCGGGATCAACCCGCGCTGGACCCACTGCTGATACGGCGCGTCGGCGGCCAGTTCGGTCTTGATCTCCGCGTCGGAGACGATCCGGCCCGCGGCGGTGTCGACCAGGAACATCCGGCCCGGCTGCAGCCGCAGCCGGCGCACCACCGAGGCGGGGGGCAGGTCGAGCACCCCGGCCTCGGAGGCCATCACCACCAGCCCGTCGTCGGTGACCCAGATCCGGGAGGGCCGCAGTCCGTTGCGGTCGAGCACGGCGCCGACCACGGTGCCGTCGGTGAACGTCATCGACGCCGGGCCGTCCCACGGCTCCATCAGCGAGTCGTGGTACTCGTAGAACGCGTGCAGCGCCGGGTCCATGGCCTCGTCGCGTTCCCAGGCCTCCGGGATCATCATCAGCACCGCGTGCGGCAGGCTGCGTCCACCGAGGTGCAACAGCTCGAGCACCTCGTCGAACCGGGCGGTGTCCGACGCACCGGGCGTGCAGATCGGGAACAGCGCATCGGGGTTGACCGGTTCGTCGTCGGCGCCGAACACGTCGGTGTGGATCAGCGCCTCGCGCGCACGCATCCAGTTCTCGTTGCCGGTCACGGTATTGATCTCGCCGTTGTGCGCGACGAGGCGGAACGGGTGCGCCAGCGGCCAGGACGGAAACGTGTTGGTGGAGAAGCGCGAATGCACGATGCCCAGGGCGCTGACCACCCGCTCGTCCTGCAGATCCAGGTAGAAGCCCTTGAGCTGCGGGGTGGTCAGCATGCCCTTGTAGACGAAGGTCCGCCCGGACAGGCTCGGGAAATAGACGGTTTCGCGCCCCGGGCCGTCCTGGCCGGGGCCCTTGGTGCCCAGTTCGTGCTCGGCGCGTTTGCGGATCACGTAGGCGCGCCGCTCCAGGTCCATCCCCTCCATCCCCTCCATCCCCGACGCCCCGGCGAGGAACAGCTGACGGAAGGTCGGCATGGCGTCGCGGGCCAACGCCCCCAGCGAGGTGTCGTCGATCGGCACGTCGCGCCAGCCGAGCACCTGCATGCCCTCGGCCTCGACGATCTTGTCCACCGCCGCGCAGGCCGCCGCGGCCTCCTTGGCCGACTGGGGCAAAAACGCCATGCCGGTGGCGTAGTGGCCCGGCGGCGGCAGCGCGAAGTCGGTCACCGCGCGCAGGAACGCGTCGGGCACCTGGATCATGATCCCGGCGCCGTCGCCGCTGTTGGGTTCGGCACCCGCGGCACCGCGGTGTTCGAGGTTGACCAGTGCGGTGATGGCCTTCTCGACGATGTCGCGGCTGCGTCGGCCGTGCATGTCGACGACCATGGCGACACCGCAGGCGTCGTGCTCGTGGGCCGGGTTGTAGAGTCCGGCGCGGCTGGGGGTCATATCACCTGCCCCTTCGGAAACGGGCGCGCTGTCCTCGGGGGCGTCGGAGCCGGCGCCCGGTGCCGAAGACAGCGGGCTGGCGCTGCTTCGTCCTTGCCGTGATGCTGGCGATGGGGCGGGCGAGAGCGAACGTCCGTGCAGCGCTGAACGGTGGCCCTGTCCCATCCTCGGCAAGTCGTCAAAACGATATGCCGAATCGGGCCGCCCACGCCAACCCGATTCCAGCGTATCGCTGGATCTGACCTGGGAACAGTGCCCGGCACCGCCGGCGGCCACAATCCGGATCGACTTTGCTCAACGCTGAGCGCAATGCGCACGAGCTGCATTATCGCGGCTACGATCGGTTTGCGGAAACCGGGAGCCGATACTCCCAGCAACCACACAGCTTCCGAGGCGCCCGATCCTGGGGTACAACACTGCCATGGCGGTGTCGCGCACAACGGTCGGCGAGGTCCTCGAGACCTACCTGCGCGCCTGGCGCACCCAGGACCCCGAGTTGATCGTCACGATCTTCACCCCCGCCGCGATCTACCACGAGCGGGTGCTCGACGAGCCGGTCCGCGGCCACGCCGGCATCCGGGCGTACTGGCAGAGCAAGGTCGTCGAGCGCCAGGCCAACATCGACGCCAGGTTGCTGCACGTGTACCTCGACGGCGCCACCGCGATCGCCGAGTGGGAGGCCCACTTCGACGACCTGGCCGCCGGGTGCCGCAAGCGGATGCGCGAGGTGGCGCTGCTGGAGTTCGACGGGCAGCGCATCGCGAGCCTGCGGGAGTATTGGGCCTCGGCGCGACTGGGCCCCCTCGGCGACACCGGCCCTGGATAGGATGCCGCGCATGCCGTTGGCTGCGGGGCAGAGTTTCGCCGGGTTCACGATCGTGCGGGCGCTGGGCGCCGGCGGGATGGGCGAGGTGTATCTGGCCGAGCACCCCCGGTTGCCGCGCCGCGACGCGTTGAAGGTGCTGCCGGCGGCGGTCTCGGCCGACCCGGAGTATCGGGTCCGGTTCGAACGCGAGGCCGAGCTCGCCGCCGCGCTGTGGCATCCGCACATCGTCGGCGTGCACGACCGCGGCGAGAGCGACGGCCAGCTGTGGCTGTCGATGGACTACGTCGACGGCCTCGACGCCGGCAAACTGTTGACCGGGCAGTACCGGTCCGGGATGCCCCCGATGCTGGTCGCCGAGATCGTCACCGCGGTGGCCGGCGCACTGGACTACGCCCACCACCAGGGTCTTTTGCACCGCGACGTCAAACCGGCCAACATCATGCTCACCCACCCGCACGGCGGCGGTACCCAGCGGATCCTGCTGGCCGACTTCGGTGTGGCCCGCCACGTCGACGAGGCCAGCGGGCTGACCGCCACCAACACCGCGATGGGCACCGTGGACTACTCGGCGCCCGAACAGCTGCTGGGCTACGCCGTCGACGGCCGCGCCGACCAGTACTCTTTGGCCGCCACCGCCTACCACCTGCTGACCGGGCAGACGCTGTTCCCGCTCGCCAACGTCGCGGCGGTGATCGGGCACCATCTGACCTCGCCGCCGCCGCGGCTGGGCGCCGCGCGCCCGCAGCTGGCCGGCCTGGACGCGGTGTTGGCGGTCGCCCTGGCCAAACAGCCCGCCGACCGCTACCCCACCTGCAGCGATTTCGCCCGGGCGTTCACCGCGGCGCTCTCCGGCACCGGCGCGACCCAGCCGAGCGGGGCCGCGGCGCCGCGGGCGCGCTGGGCGGTGCTCGCCGCGCTCGCCGCGGCGATCGCGCTGCTCGCCGGGGTGCTGCTCTGGCATCCCTGGCGCCATCCGGGCACCCCGCCCCAGAGCGCCCCGCCCCCGTCGTCGTCGGTGTCGCCGGACACCGGGCGCTGCGCGAACAGCGACGTCCCGCTGCACGAGCTGGAGCCGCACAGCCCCGCCGAACCGCGGCTCGCGCTGCCCCAGCCGCCCGGCTGGACGTTCACCACCCGGCTGAACTCGGAGGTGATCCGCGGCAGCCTGATCAATACCGCGCTGCGCGCCAACGGCTTCGCCCCCAACGCGGTGGTCACCCTGGAGAACCTCACCGGAACCGCCGCGAACCCCGAACAGGCGCTGGCCCTGGAACGGGACGGCATCGTCGACAGCATCGGGCCGGTGGCCACCGAGACCCCGGGAACCCTGTGCGGATATCCCGCACTCACCGTCACCTACCGGATGCAGGGCCGGCCGGTCACCGCGGTAGCGGTCGCCGGCGCCGATGCGCACCAACGGATCTGGGCGGCGACGGTCAGCATGCAGACCACCGAGCCGGACAACCCCGACTACGTCGCCGCCAAGACGGCCATCCTCGACGGCTTCCGGTTCACGCTGGCCGCCACCGGCCGGTGAGGCCGTGCGCCGCCGCGGTGGGCGACGCGCCGCGGTTCTCGGGTGAGCGGCTCGGTCGGTGACGACCCCCGGGCGCCCTTTTTGCGCCCGGGGGTCGACCCGGCCTGCGTTATTCTTGGCCGGTGAACGTCGGGGATATGACCGCCAGCGCCCCGTTGTTGGTCGGGGGCGGAGCGGCGTGTGGGCATGCCGCCGGGGCCGCACAGATGGGAGCCGACCGGCTCGGTGCCCTCAGCGCCGCGACGACGGTCTTCGGTGATTTCGCCGAGGCGCGACAGTTTCACGGTGCCGTCACCGCCGCCCGCGACGACCACCGCACCCGGTTGCGTGAACACCAGCGGGCGTTGACCGCCTACGTGGCCCGGGCCACCGAGACCGCCCGGGTGTTCACCGGCACCGATCGGCGCAACGCCGCAGCGATCACCGACACGACCGCTGGGCTGGCCTGACCTGGTGGAACCCCCCGCCCTGGTCAACCTCGACATCGCGCAACTGTGGGCCGAGGCCGGCGGGGATCCCTGGAAGCTCAACGACGAGGTGCAGGCCGGCGACCCCGCCGAGATCAACAACCTCGCCGACGCCTTCCACAACAGCCTGGCCTGCATCGAGGAGACCGACGCCAATTGGGTCCAAGCCAAACAGCGGTTCCAGCAGGCCTACCAGCACGACGGTGGCAGCCGCCATCCGATCAACGAATCCGCCGAGGTCATCGCCACCACCGAGCAGCTTCACCTGCAACGCGGCCAGATCGAACAGATCGCCGTCGGGTTGGAGACCATCGCCACCGCACTGGCCACCGCACAAACCGACAGCGAGGCCGCGCTGGCCTGGCCGCATGTCGCACTGCACTTTCTCGACGAAGCCATCTCGGCCGCCGAAGCCGACGGCCTCGACACCACCGCCTACTACAACTCCGCGGTCACCGTGGTGCGCGAAGCGCTTGACGAAATCACCGGTATCCGCTCCACATACACCACCGTATTGAGCACCCAGGAGGCGGTCATGGCCGCCTCCACCGGCTATCACCCCGGGGTCATCGACGACTTCGACGGCGCCGACGAAGACGACCCCGCCCCCGCAGCCCAACGCTACGACCAGACCCACCGCGACGCCGATCAGGCCCTCGTCGATCACGCGCAACAAACCGGCGAATGGACCGACGACGCCCGAGCCGCCGCCGCCCGACTACGCGACAGCGCCACCGTGGCCGACCCCGACGCCCCCGCAGAGGCCCGCAAACTCGCCGGCGAACGCCTCGACGACTACAACAACGCCACCTTCATCGGGCCGACAGGATCCAAAGACAGTGTGTTGGGGTGGGATTCGAGGACGCGGGCACAGAACCGCCTGGAAGCGCAACGAATGCTGCAAACACCCGATCCCGATCTGGACTGGGCCGGAATGACCCCCGATCAGGCCACGAAGTTTTTAGACCAAGCCGAAGCCCTGCTGCGCGATCGCACGCTCGGCGAATTCGCCGCTCGACTGCAGGCGGAGGGCGTCTCCCCGGAAGGCGCGCAGGCAGCAGTCGACGCGATACGCCACGGCGTCAGCCCACGAGAGTTCTTCGCCAACGCCTCGTCCGCCGTGGGCTCCGTCGGTACAGGCATCGGACACCAAGGCAGGAGCCTACCCACCGGCGTACACAACTGGACGTCATTCTCCGAAGCCGACGCCAAAGCCCTGAAAACACTCGGTTCCAGAATCGGCTTGGTTGGCAACGCATTAGACGGTCTGGTTACGGTTAACGATATCCTTCGCGGCGAAGCCTGGCAGCCCGCGGTTGAGAGACTAGCCGGGCGAACCGGAGGTTCGATACTCGGTGGGTGGGCCGCGGGAGCGGCCTGGGGGACGCTCGTCGGCCCCGAAGGCACGCTCATCGTGGGAGCACTCGGTGCACTCGCAGGGGGGATCGGCGGGGACAAAGCCGTCGGCTGGATGATCGGGGAATAGCGATGAAATCCCTCCCCTGGGTGATCGTCATGGCGTGCATCATCATCCAGGGGTCCCTGCTCTTCTGGAGAATCAGCACCAGCGCACAGCGACGGATTTACTGGAGTTGTTCTGCCATCTCGGGCGTCTGCATCATTGTCGCAGCCTCACCCGACTGGTCCGGCGGCCTGTGGGGAGCCGTCGTGTTTGTAGCCACGTTCACGTTCATCGCGTATGCGCATACGCCGTACATCAAATTGGGCGGGAAGATCTACAGCTTGAGCATTCAGGACAGTGTTCCCGATTCCGACGTAGCTGCCGAGGATTCGGCGGCCAAAGAACCCGATTATGATCCGGCGCCTGATTCCTACGGCGGCATCCTCACCGCGACCAAAGTTTGGTGGTTGATGATCGGAGTGGCAGCGATCGCCTCGATCAACATCTACGCCTTCCTGACCGGTGACGGCGAAGCCTGGGTCGCGATCGGCGCAGCCGGTTTTCTGGCTTTTCTTGCCGTCGGCGGCGGGCTCGGCGATGCCAGTTGGGGATACCCGATCGCCCGCGGCCAATACCTGCAGTTCGGTCTCGTCGCGGCCATCACCGTCGGCTCCTTTCCCGCGGTCTACCTGACCGCCTACCACCTCGGCAAACACCATCGCCTCCGGCGCACACAATCACTGGAGTACCGCGCCCATCCCCGCCATCGGCGAACACCCTGACCCGTCACGACAAGACGGTCTCTATCTGACGGCCACGGCCGGATTCAACGGCGCACCCGCCAACCGGGAGGCATACAGGATGTCGGCGCAGCCTTCGACGGTGTCGAAATGCTGCAGGCACGCCACCACTTCGGCTGCGCGTGAGGTTGTGAACGCCTGCGCCACATCGGGGCCACCGCCGTGGTGGCGCAGTTGGCTCGCCATCCGGTAGGCGATCATCGCCTCGGTGCGCTCGACCGCCACGTCATGCCACAGCTGGGCGCCGATGTCGTCACGCTGCTCGAACAACCGCATCACCTGCTCGCAGGCCCGTCCCGTCAGACGGCCGCTCACCGCCGCCATCCGCATATGCCGCGCCGCGATCTGCAGCCGCTCCTGGTCGGTGAATGCGTTGGCCTGTCGCCATTCCCACGGCATCGCCACCGCGCACCGGTGCGCGAACCGGCCCCCCAGCTCCGAAGCGGTGCCCCGATCGACCGTCTTGGGATCCAGGCTCACCGCACGCGCTCTTACCGTAGCGGCCCAGTCGGCCACCCGGCCCATCGGCAGTGTCGACGCGATCGCCAGTACCCGCACGCCGGGGGTCGCGCCATCGCGGGCCCGGGCGTGTTCGACCACCACCTGCACCGGGTCGGCCCCACCGGCTGCGTAAGCCTGCTCCCACGCCCGGACACCGCCGGTCTCGTCGGCCAGCGCGACCGCCACGTCCTCGGGGATCTGAACGCCCAGCGGAATGTAGGACGGCCCTTCGCTGGTGGCCAGCCACGCACTGACCTGCCCGGACGACTCGTAGAGCAGGGAGACCGCCCAATCGATCGGCAGATAGCCGGTCGCGCGGGTTTGGGCGACCAACGCCGTGACCACCAGCTGTCCGGCTTCTGCCGCCCGGGCGACCAGCACGTCACCGTCGACCCCGCCGGCAGCGATTCCGGCGATCGGTGACCCGGCCACGAACAACGGTGCCGCCCCGGCACCGGCCGGCACCCCGGCGCTCGGCCCCACACCGGGGCCCGCCGCCGCCGAAACCGGGGTCGGCGGCGGCGATCCGGACACCCCGGGCGCCACGTTCGGCCCCGTCGGCCCTGCCGGTGGTGTCGGCCCGCTGCTCACCGGTGCGCTCATTGCACCGGTCGGCGGCATCATCGTCATCGGCGTCCCACCCACCCGAGGCGACTCCGGCGCGGGTCCGGCGGGAGGGTTGGCGGTGGTGGCAGCCGCGGCGGCGACCTGCGCGACATGGGAGCCCAGGTTGGCCGTACCGCCGACCGCGGCGGCCGTTGCGGAGATCGCGCCGGCGCTCATCGGCGCCGACGCCTGCGCGATCCCCGCGCTGCTGCCGGCCGCGCTGACCGCCCGGTCCACCCCGGGAGCGCCCGCCGGCGCACCGGTGGGGCCGGTCCCGGGACCGCTCGCCCCCACCTGCGGTGACGCACCGGGTGTCGCTCCGCTGGAGGCCGGTGACATCGCCTGCGACGGCGAGGTCATCGACCCCGGGTTCATCAACTGCGCGAACATCGACCCCGGGCTGGACCCGCTGCCCACCCCGGCACCGGGACTGCTCGGCGACGGCGCCGAGGCCGACGGCGTCTTCGGCGACTTCGGTTGCGCGGGGGCCGGGCGCGCGGCGGTTTGGGTGGCTTCGGTACTGTCCGGCTTCTTGAACGCAGCGGGGTCGATCTCGGGTTTTGGATCGGTCCCAGGGTCAGATGCGACTTCGTCCTGCTGGCGCCCGGGGAGGTCTTCTGCATGCGGCCGTGTGAAATCGACGGCCCGCACCGGCGCGTCCGGTTCGTTAGGGCCCTGCGGTGCCGGGGCCACCGGAACGCCGCCCGGCCCACCGACCGCCGGCATGGTCATCGGGGTGTAGGGCTGGGTCCACTGTTTGATGTCGTTGGCCAGTCCCGACACGGTGGCCGCCCCCTCGGCGTCACGGGCCTGGGCGTTGGTATGGGCGGTCGACACGATCTCGATGATCTCGAGCTGCAGCAGACCGAGGATCATCGCTTGTCCCAGCGGGGATGCCGCCGCCATCATCGTCAGCGCCCGATCCCAGGCCGCGTCGATGTCTTCTTCGGCCTTGGTGACGATCTCGACCAGATCGCTTTTGGTGCCATGAAGCTCATTGGCCGCCCACCGGGCCTTAGTGGCCGAAAACCGGTAGGCGGCCACCCGATTCTCCAATGCGACCCGGCGGCCGGACACCAACGCCCGTGCCGCGTCGATGAACGCCCCCGACATCGGCGCCAACAACTCCTGCAGCGTGTGCTGGACCAAAACCTGCGCGAACAGCGTTTGGGCGCCACCTGAGCATTGCGCCGCATACGCCGACCACGCCGACACCGACTGCGACGGCCACGCCCCCGCCAAAATCGGCACCGAATACCGGCTCACCGGCATCGTCACATCACCGAACGCAGCCACCACAACACCCCCGCGGCATCACTTCGGGACCAACCGCGTGCACAACGCCGCCATCAGGTCGCCGGTCACGTCCATAATCGTTCCGGCATTACCCATGGCACCGTCGAAGTTTTCGAGGGAATACCCGAGCGTGCGCAAGGCGTCCGCAGCTGTGCGCGATGCCGCTGCCAAAACTGAAGTAGTGCCCGGGACGATATGCGATTCCAGCACCTGACCTGCTTCACGGGTCGTCTCGCCAGACCGCTTGACGGTGGCCAGCCAATCCGGGTTCGATTGGATCGCCGGATCGTCAAGCTTCATGCCGGCTGGAATTATCTTCCTCGCAGCGGCCGCGGAAGCTTCGAGGTCACGGGCCGCTAGCCAACCTTCCATGCACGTGCGTCGATCTGCCTCGGCAGCGGGCAAGGGTGCCGGCTCTGTCGGCGCGGGTGGATCCACCGTCACCGTCACCACCGGCGGTGCAGCCACCGGTGTGGCGGGCTCGTGAAGCCCCGCCGTCGCCAATCCCACACCGGCCGAGGCCAGCGCCGCGCCCACCACCGCGGCCACACCCAGCCCCAGCCACCTGCGGCGCCCGCTCTCGGGCCCCGACCGCGTAGCCGGCCACCCGGGCGAGGCTCCGCCGCCGAACCCGGACCCGTCCCCGTTCACGGGCACAGCCAATCCATCGTCAGCTGACTTTCATGAAACGCATCGAACGCGTTACCCGACTCGGGAGCAAAGGTTCGGTAGGCGATGCTGACCGTGTGCAGTGACTCCACGGTGGTGTCGCTGACATGCCCCAGCATGGGCGAGGTGCCCGCAGCCTTCGCATCGGCCAACGTGTGCGCTGCGTGCTCGAACAGTCGACTCGCCTTCGCCACCCCGGCCTTCCAGTCCGGATGGGTTTGCACCTCGGGGCTCAGAACATCCATGCCGTCGGGGATCACGGACAACGCCGACGCCGCATCAAGCACCGTGGACCGCGCATCATCCCACCCCGCACACGTCTTCTCATCGGCCTGCTCGGCAGGTAGCGGTTCCGGGGGCGGCGGCGCACTGGCGGTCACCGTCTGTGTCTGGGCCACCGGTTGGTCCACCGGTCCTGTATCGCCGCCCCGAGTCATCACCACAACCGTGACCAGCCCTGCAATGCTCCCCGAGACGACGGCGGCCGCCAGCCAACTCGGCCACCGTCGCGGCCCGGTGCCCTGCCCCGGGCACGGCGACCGGCCCGGCGGCGGTGGTGGCGGGGACCACGACGCTGAGGGCGGCGGGACTCCCGGCGGCGGCGCGCTCATCAAATCCGAAACACTGCGCCCGGGGCGCGCGGCACGACCGTCGGCATCGGGAACCGCTGCGGCACACGCTGAATCCTCTCAGCGTTGTGCCCATCCTGCTCCTGCAACTGCGGCGGCGACTCCGCAAGCGCCGTCGCTTGCCGACTGGCCCATGTGTGATCGGCGGTATCGGCATCGGCACGCCGCGCCTCCGTGGCCGCGACCAGCACCGCCAACGCGCCATCCAACGCCGACGCCGTCGTCGCCGGCGGCGGCAGCACCCCCGACACCACCGACGCCGCCAACGTCGCCTCAGCCTCACCGGCAGCCGACGCCAGCCCCTCGGTCGACACCCTCAACACATCATCACCGCTCACACCCGGCATTATCTCTCGCCCGGGACCGGTAGGACCCACAAAATCGGCGAGCTGCCGATGTCGATCCGCCGTGGCCAGCTCCGAGCCCGGCGTCGGCGACCCGATTTCGAGCGGTCGCACCAACACCGTAGGCAGGCGGGGAAAAAGTGCGGGTCGGCCCCCTCTTGGGGCGCTTAGGCTGTGGCCAGTAGCAAACCCGCCGGAATCGGCGCGGTGTCGGCACCGACTAGAGGACGACGATGACTTCAGGAATCGAACAGGCGTCGCAAGAGCTCTATCGCCGCTACTTCAGCCAGTTCGGCACCAATCCGCTCGACGGTGGCGGGTTCCGGTTCCTCGCCGAACTCGCCCGACTCGACAAAAGCGATGTCGAGGGCATCCGTCGATGGGTCACGGCGTTGAACTTCTCCACCCGGGTCGTTCCGGCCTATCTTCGGGCAACGGCCTCAGACACCGTGCCGCTCAACAACGCCGCGTGGGCCGCCGACCGCGCCGCGGAGGCCACCGACGCCAGCGCCCGGATCAACATCGCCGGCGCCGACCGGGTTGCCGCGATCTCCCGGCGTGAAGCCGCCGAGATCGCCGCCGTGCCCGACCCGGATTCGCCTGCCGGGCAAGCGGCCGTGTTGGCGATCATCGAGAAGTACCAAAACGAGGCGGCGCAGGTCATGACCCGCTCGGCGGCCGCCCAACAACAGGCCGGACAGCAGGCCGCGTCCTCCGGCAGCGGCGCAACCGGCAGCAGCGGGGGCGGGCCGGGAGAGATCGGCCGGCTGCTGTCCTCGTTGCTCGGTTCGCTCACCGGCGCCGGAGACAGCGGTCAGGGGGCGGGTAACCCGCTCGGCTCCGCTTTGGGCGGGATGCCGCTGAATTCGATGCTGGGCTCCTCGCCGGATCCCGACGGGCTGTCTCCGTTTGAAGCCGGCTTTGAGGGCGACGACGACGCCGGCTTCGACGGCGACGACACTCCGGTCGCCGACCCGACCAACGTATAGAGACACCCACTGCGAGACGCAATCCAGTGCACGAGATCACGGTCAACCAGGTCGACGTCGACGGCGAGGTCGTCACCACCGCCGCCACCGCTCCGGAGGTCATGGCGGTGACGGTGGGCACGACCGGAGAAATCCTCGATGTGCACCTCGCCGCGGGGCGACCGCGGTCACTGTCGGGCGCCGAACTGCGGGATATTTTCGTCACGTGCGCACAGGTCGCCTTCGCGCAGCGTCACGATCCGCTCACCGAGGATGACACCGATCTGTCGGGATGAATTTTGCGTGAAGAGCCCTTCGGGGCCCGTGTCAAACTGAGGCGACAGCCACGCCGGGATCGATGAGGCCTGGCCGACTTCATATCCGAGTTCCGCGTGAGGAAGGGGTCCGCATGGCGATGTCAGCCTCCGGTCTGGACGTGGAACCCGAAGGTCTCGACGCGGTGGCCGGGGTGATCGCGACGGTCGGGCACCTGCTGGCGACCGGCCTCGATGAAGACGTGAGCCCGTGCGGCGGTGATGGCGTGTCCGAGGCGATCTTTGGCAACCTGAACGCACGGCTGCGCTGGCTGGTGAGTCACTTCCACGCCGGCCACGACCAGGCGTCGGCCGCGGCCGACATCGTCGCCGACAACGCCCGCTCCTACCGCGGCGAGGACGCCGCCGCCGCCGCGGCGTACGCCGGGATGACCCCCGCCGCGACCGCACCGGCTTCGGCGATCTCCCCGGGTCCGGTGCGCGCCCCGGACGGTGTCCCGCCAACGCAGCCGATCCCCGATATCAGCGGAACCGAGGGCGAGGAGCTGGCCCGCGCGCTGGAATCGGGCGCCGGACCCGGTCCCGCTCTGGCGATGGCGGCGCGGTTGACCGCCCTGGCCACCCAGGCGGACGCCGCCAGCAGCCAACTGGCGGCCGCGCAGGCACAGCTGATCGCCTCCGGGCAATCGGCGGTCCACCCTCCGTTGATGGCCCGGTTGACCCGGGCGTTGGCCTGGAGCAGCGCGGTGGCCGGGCATGCGGCCGACCTGTCGGCCTCCTTCACCGCCGCTGCGGGCGCGTTCAGCGCCACCTACGCCGCAGTCGGGCCCTCGCCGGCCTGGCGCACCCTCAAGGACGCCTATCGCGAGGCCGCCGCGAAAAGTAGGGCAACCCTGGGTGCTACCCAGCCCGAAGCCGACGCCCTCGACGCCACCTTGACCGCTTGGCAGAACACGAGCACCGATGCGGTCAGCGGCTACCAGGAAACCGGATACGTGCTGGGAACGCACCCCGGGGACCTGCCCGGGCCGGGGCTGGCCCCCGACAGCTCCGGCACCGACGAACCCGCCGACGACGCCGATCACCACCAGGGCCGCAACAACACCGATGGCGGAAAACCCGACTTCGGGGAGGGAATCGACGACGAGGCGGGCGGTGATCTCGGCGCCGCCGAGGACACCCCGCTGGGGGCGCTGGATGAGGCGCCGGCGGGCATCGAGGAAATGCTCTCACCGCTGCTGGGTTCGCTGGGGTCGCTGGGGCAGGCCAACCCGTTGCAGTCGGTCGCAAAGATCGGCGAACAGCTCGGCCAGCAGGTCGGTCAATTCGGCCAGCAGGCCGGGCAGCTCGTCCACCAGGCCGCCCAAACCGGCCAGCACCCTCCGGTCTCGCCGATCAAAGCGAATCCGCTGGCGAACACTCATCTGAGCGCAGGGCACGGCGGCGGCAAGGGGGTCGACCCCGGTGGCGGCATCCCCGCCGGCTCCCATCCCTCGTCGGCACCGCCGGCCACCTCGGCGTCGCCCACACCCACTCAGAACAAGCCCACGGGCGCCACACCGAGTGCCGGCAGCGGCGCCGGGTCCGGGATGGGGATGGTGCCGATGAGCCGCGGCGCGGGCGGCGCGACCAAGTCGTCGGCCGTGCCCCGGTATCCGGGCGAACCCCTCGACGAGGCACCGAACCACGGCACTGCCGGCGTCGTCGGCGAAACCACGAAACCCGAACCCGCGGTGGATCCGTCGGCGAAGAAGGCGGTGCGGGAACGGCTCGCCAAACGCAAACTGCACGCCACCGACGATGACCACTGATCCCACCGTGTTGGACCGATGATGATGGACATTCCTCTGCATCCCGCGCTCGCCGCCGAACTGGACCGTGGCGCCGCGTTTCTCGATCGACTTCGTGACGCGAGAGAAGCCCTCGTCGACACCCGGATCACGATCCCGTTCCCCCACGGCGAGGGCGGGGTGGAGTTCAGCGGCGACGGCATGGTCATCGATGCCGACTTCCCCGACGACCTCACCGATCGCTACCCGGGTGACGATCTGGCCGAGGTGCTCACCGCGATCTGCCAGGAGGCCTACGCACGGTTGATCCGCCATGTCGGCGCAGTCACCGCCACGGTGCTCCCCGACCACGGTGTGGAGGCGTGGTGATCGACCGCGACGCCGTCGACCTGTTCACCCGCAGCTGCGCCAACCTGGGGGCTACGGTCTTCGGGCGAACCCAGATTCCCGACCTGCGCATGGCCCGCGCCGGATTCGCGCGGCTCACCGGACGCTACGGCGATCAGTGTGACGCATGGCGCGGCCTGGCGGCCGCCGGAGACCGCTCCCGCGAAGTGGTGGAGAACGCCTACCGCACCGTGGACAGATGTGGGGAGCTGCTGGCTTCGGCCGATGTCGGCGGTGATGCAGTCGATTTCGTCTTCGACAGCGGGTTGTATGTGAACCTGCCCGCCATCGGCGCCGACGGTGTCCGGCTCGCCGTCGCGGCTGCCCGCATCCGCGACGGCGCCTACCGGGATGCGCACGGCGTCCTCGATGAGCGTCTGGTCGGCGCCCAGCCGCAGTGGGCGGGATGGCTGTTGGCCGTACTCTACTGGCGTTCGGCCCGCTGGCACGATGTGCGTCGGGTGTTGGCGAACATCCACGCCCCGGTAACCGACGACTTCCTGGGCCAGGCGGTGGGTGTCGCCTACGGCGGCGCCAGCGCCTATCTCGGCCTCTGGGAGCAGGCTTTTGAGCTGCTCACCACCCGCGGGCGCGGCCCGATTCCGACGGCGACCGCCGAAGCGCTGCTCGTGGCGGCACTGTGCGCCCGCGCGCTGGACCACCAGCAGCAGGCGGCCGCTCTGCTCAACGAGGCCTATGCCGTCACCGGCCTCAGCGACGACATCCGGGCCCGCATCACCACCGCGCTCTCCGACGCCGAGTTCGGGATCGTGGCGACCACAGCGGCCCGCATCGATGCGCGCAGCGACTTCTGGGATCCGGCCACCGAGCCCGGCGAACGAGAGCACAGCCGCCGGTTGGGGGCCGACCGCCGGGAGCAGTTGAAGGCCGAGGCGGCCCGCGAGCTGGACGGGTTCGTCGGTATGGCGGACGTCAAGGACCAGATCGCGAAACTGGAGTCCAGTGTGCGCGCCGCCAAACGCCGATCCGATCTGGGTCTGCCCACCAACAACCGGTCACTGCATCTGGTGCTCAAAGGCCCACCCGGGGTCGGCAAGACCACGATCGCCCGGGTGATCGGCAAACTGCTCTGCGCCGCCGACGTGCTGCCCACCGACACCTTCGTGGAAGCCGGCCGCGGCGATCTGCTCGACAAGGTGATCGGCGGCTCGGAGGCCAAGATCTTGAACATCATGCGCGGCATCATCGACTCCGGTGGCGGGGTGCTGTTCATCGACGAGGCCTACACACTCACCGACTCCGGATCCAAGAACGACTTCGGCCCACTGGTCATCGGGGAACTGATCCGCTACATGGTCGACTACGCCGACATTCTGATGGTGATCGTCGCCGGGTACGCCGACAAGATGGACGAATTCCTCGACTCCAACGAAGGACTGCGGTCCCGGTTCGGCCGCGAGATCGACCTGCCCTCCTACACCACCGCCGAGATGGTGGAGATCACCGAACGCGCCGCGGACAAGCGCGGCAACGTGTTCTCCGACACGGTCGCCCTCACCGAGGTGTTTCGCGCCCTGGCCGACACCGTGGCCGTCGACACCGCCGGGCGGCAACGCTCGGCGCTCGACGTCGCCGGCAACGGCCGGTTCGCCAACACACTGCTGGAACGCGCCGAAGAGGAACGCGATCACCGCCTCGACATCACCGGGGCGCTCGACGACCCGCACACCCCCGCCGGTCTTTTGCAGACGATCAACGGCGACGACGTGCGCACCGCTTCGACCCTGCTGCTGGGTAAACAGCACATCACCCTCACCGCGGTGGCGACCCCATCGGGCCCGAACCCGTCATGACCGCCCCCCACCCGCCGGCCGGGGAGCGTCCACGGCGCGGCTTCAAGTCGAAAAGCCCCGACCTGAGCGGGGTGGCGGGCTCCGATCTCGCCGACCGCAAGGGCTGGGGGTCGGTCACCCGCCACCAGATCTCGGGGTGGCGTTTTCAGATCCGCCGGCTCAGCAACGGGGTCGCCCTGCAGGACACCCGGATGTTGGCCGATCCGCTGCGACGCCAATCCCGTTCGCTGACGGTCAGCGCCCTGATCGCGGTGGTGCTGCTCGCCGGTGCGTTCGTGCTGTCGATCATCAAACCGGCCGGCATCAGCGGCAACCGGCCACTGCTGGCCGACCGGTCCACCAACGCGCTCTACGTGGTCGTCAACGACCGGCTGCACCCGGTGCTCAACCTGGCGAGCGCCCGGCTTGTCATCGGCAAACCGGAGAACCCCACCTCCGTCAAATCCAGCGAGTTCAGCCAGTTCCCGCTCGACAACACGTTGGGGATCCCGGGCGCTCCCGCCCACATCGTGCAGAGCCCCGACCGCGACTCCCGATGGCTGGTGTGCGACACGGTCAGCGGCCCCGAAACGGGCACCACCGTGATCGCCGGCGACCCGGTGCCCGGCCCCGGACACGCGGGCATTCTGCCCGAGTCCGACGCGATCCTGGTCACCGCCGACGACGGGGCCACCACATGGCTGATCTGGGACGACAAGCGGGCCCGCCTCGATCTGGCCGACGCCGCGGTGACCTCCGCGCTCGGCGTCAACGTCGACACCCCCGAGCCGCGCGCGATCGACCGTCAGCTGCTCAACCTCATCCCCGAATCACCGCCGCTGGTGGTGCCGTTCGTCGCCAACGCCGGTGACCCGCCCCGCTTTGTCTGGCCGGCGGCCGGCGCAGCACCGGCGATCGGCTCGGTCGTCGTCGATCACGAAGACAACCGGCTGCGCTACTATTTGGTGGACGGCGAGGGGCTGCAGCCGATTTCGCCGGTGATCGCAGCGATGCTGCGCGCCCACGACGCCCACGGCCTGGTGGAACCGCCCCGGTTGACCCCGGACCAGGTGGCGACCGCCCCGGCCGCGCATCCTTTGCCCGTCGACGACTATCCGCGCGAACCGCTGTCGGTGATCGATCCGGTCACCGACCCGGTCACCTGCGGACAGTGGGTGAAACTCGATGGCGCCCCGACGTCCCGGCTTTCCCTGCTGGTGGGGCAGCGCCTGCCGGTCGACGCCGCCACCACCCCGGTCTCCCTGGTCGCCGCCGGTGCGACCACAGCCGACCACGTCGTCATGCCCCCCGGCGCCGGCTATTTCGTCCAGGTCACCGGCCGGGAGCCGAAATCGGGGACCAAGGAGTCGCTGTTCTGGGTCTCGGACCTCGGGGTGCGCTACGGGGTGCAGGACTCACCGGATCAGCCCGGCAAGGCGGCCGCCGCGCTGGGAATGACGACCGACCCCATCGCGGCGCCGTGGGCGGTCGTGACGCTGTTTCAACCCGGCCCGACCCTGTCCCGAGAAGACGCCCTGGTGGCGCACTGAGGAGCGGTAACCGTCATGCGTGAGATCTACACTCCCCGCCGGCGGGTCGCCGGACCGATCCGCCGGGACGAGAAGTTCCTTCTCGACCCGCCACCGGAGCTGCCGCGCAGCATCCAGGTCGGTGCGGTCCGCAAGGCACTGCCCTTCGTGTTCGGGGTGGCGATCGTCGGGATGATCGTGATCATGTTCGTCTCCGGATTCCGGCAGATGAACCCGATGTACCTGTTTTTCATGGCGATGATGGCTCTCGGGTTGTTCCAGTCGCTGCAAGGCCAGGGCGCAAACTCCGAAATGTCCACCCCCGAGGTCAACTCCGAACGTGCCGAGTACCTGCGCTATCTGTCGGCCACGGCAGCGAAGGTCCGCGCCGCCGGCGAGCGACAGCGCGCCGGCGCCGAATGGTCGCACCCCGATCCGGAATTGTTGGACGCCGCGGTCGGGTCCCCGCGGATGTGGGAACGCGGCTCCACCGACCACGACTACCTCAAGGTGAGGGTGGGCAGAACACCGGTCGCGCTGTCGAGCCAGGTCAAGGTGAAGCCGGTGGACTCCGAGCTGGATCTGGAGCCGGTGACGAAGACCGCCCTGCAACATATGCGGGCGGTCCAACAGACGATCCCCCACTGCCCCAAGGCGGTGGACCTCTGCGGTATCGGCATGGTGAGCGTCTACGGCGACCGCGATCTGTTCGCCTCCGCTACCCGATCCTGGGTGTGTCAACTGGTGTGTTGGCACAGCCCGAGCGCGGCCGCGGTGGCGATCGTCTCACCGGAACTCGAAACCCGCTGGGGTTGGGCGAAATGGCTGCCGCACACCGAAACCACCGAGACCGACGGCGCCGGCCCGGCCCGCTACCTGGCGACGTCGCTGGACTGTTTGGAACCGCTGTTGGCACCGTTGATCAAGGACCGCTCGGAGCTGGTGAGCACCACCGGTGTCGCGACCGCGGAGGGCCCCTCGAAGAGCCACAGACATCTTCTGGTGATCGTCGACGATCCCCGGGTCGCCACCGCGGCCCTCAAACGCCTCGGCGCCCGCGACGGGGTCACGGTGGTGGGTTGTTGCAGCGGTGCCGGTCCGGACCGTGACTACGCCACCGGGGACCGGGAGCTGGTGTTGCTGCTGGACCGGCCGGACGGCGGCCGACCCAGCCTGCGGCAGTGGCGCAACTTCCGGTGGCGGTCGTTCTGCGAGCAGCCCGACTTGATGGCCGCCCCGGTGTCGCGCAACCTGGCCCGGCTGCTCTCACAGTGGGATGTGGGCGCGACCGGCCGGCAAAACGCCGAATCGCAGGCGGTGCAGGGACTGCTGGGCCTGTTGAACATCGACAACGCCGCCAGACTCGACGTCGACAACTTGTGGGCCCGACGCCCGCTCGACGACCAGCTGCGCATCCCGGTCGGCCTGCAGCCCGGCGGCGCACCATTGATGATCGACCTCAAAGACGAGGCCGACGGGGGCAACGGGCCGCACGGGCTGATGATCGGGATGACCGGTTCGGGGAAATCGAAACTGCTCACCGCGATCGTGTTCGGGTTGCTGGTGCGCCACTCCCCCGACGTGGTGCAGGTGTTTCTCGGCGACTTCAAGGATGAGGCCGGCATGGACGCGTTCGCCGGCTATCCGCACACGGTGGCGGTGGTCTCCAACATGGAGGAGAAGCGCTCCCTGGTGGAACGGTTCGGTGAAACGCTCTTCGGCATCCTCGATCGCCGGGGGCGCATCTTCAAGGAGACCGGGACCCGCATCAAGGGGGCGGCGTTCGAGAGCCTGCGTGAATACAACGAGACGCGCGCGGCTCGCCCCGAGGCCGGACTGCCGGCCATCCCCACCATGTTCGTGATCCTCGACGAGTTCTCCCTGATGCTCAAGGATCACCCGAACATGGCCGAGGTCTTCGATGTGGTCACCCGCAAGGGGCGCTCCTACGGGATGTTCTTCCTGTTCGCCAGCCAGACCCTCGATGAGGGGGTGATCAAAAAGATCCCCGACAACACCCAGTACCGGTTCGGGCTGAAGGTCGCCTCACCGTCGATCTCGCGACGCGTGATCGGCACCGAGGACGCGTACCACATTCCGGACGGAAAGCAGTACAAGGGCACCGGGTTCTTTGTGCGGGCGCCGGGCGCGGAGCCGACGAAGTTCCGGGGTTTCCTGCTCCCCGACCGATACGAACCGCCGGTGCTGGTGGACCGCACGGTGATCGCCGCGCGCCCGCGGGTGCGGGTCTTCACCGCTGCGGAGGTGCGTCGCGACGACGACACCGTCATCGAGGAGATCATCGACGACGATGCCGGGCTGGTCGGCCCACCCCGCTCGCTGGTGCTCACCGTCGGGCCGCAACTGGCCGCCGCGTGGGGCAAAGAGCCCGAACAACTCTGGTCGCCCCCACTGGACGACCCGATCCCGTTGGATGCGGTGCTGCGCCAGGCGGAGGGGATGCGCCCGCCCGGCACCGCGGGAATCCCGTGGTGGCCGTTGGGCGAGATCGATCAGCCGCGCCTGCTCACCCACGGGCTGGTCACCTACTGCCTCAACCAGGGCCATGTGTCGCTGCTGGGCATGCGCAGCTCCGAATTGTCCATGGTGGTTCAGACATTCGTGCTGGCGGCGGCCGGACGCTACTCTCCGCGCGACATCGGCTTCTACATCCTGTCCTACGGCGGGCCGGAGTTGGCGGCGCTGCGCGACCTGCCGCATGTCGGGGCCATCGGAGGGCGGGATCGCAGCGAGCTCACCGCCCGGATCTTCGGTGATTTCGACGCCATGCTCGCCCGGCGGCGCGCCCTGTTCCACCGCTACGACATCGCCTCGCTCGATGAGTACCGGCGGCGCCGCACCGCCGGGGAGGCCGGCCTCGACGACGGGTATCCGCTGGACATCTTCTTGATCGTCGACGGGTGGGAGGATTTCCTCTCCGACAACACCTCACTGCTCAACCCGAAGAACCCCTACCGGCAGAACGTCGAAGACCTCGCCGGAGGCGAGTTGGGTGTGCACATCATGGTCACCGCGGCGGACTGGATCAAGCTGGGCATGACGTTGCAGAGCAGGTTGAGTTGCCGATGGGAGCTGAAACTCGCCGGGTCGGCCTCCTCCCAGGTGCGCCCGCGACCCGAAGACGCGATGATCCGCCCGCAGGACCGGATCCCGGCCAACGAGCCGGGACGCGGCATCACCAGCGCCGGCGATGTGATCCGGTTCGCGGTCGGGCGACTCGACGGCCGGGCCAGCATGGACGACACCGACCTGAAGATCCGGGAGGCGGTCGGCACCCTCGCCGCCCGGCACGCCGGGGAGCGTCGCGCGCCGGCGCCGCGGCTGCTGCCGACCGCCCTCGACGCCGCGGGGTTGGAGAACCGCGCCGCAGCCGGGGAACAGTTCGCCATCGGCATGCGCGGGCGGGACCTGGAGCCGCTCACCCTCGACTTCGCCGAGGACCCGCTGCTGGGGGTGTACGGC
Organism: Mycolicibacillus parakoreensis; assembly: GCF_022370835.2. The sequence continues at coordinate 152,373 of NZ_CP092365.1, read as the reverse complement.
GACAGCAAAACCGGCAAGACCACGTTCCTGCGCGCCCTGCTGCGCGGTGTGGTGCGCCGACGCGCCGGGGAGGCCAGCCGGGCCATCGTGATGGTGTGCGACACCAAACGGCGCCTCAGCGGGGAGACCCGCTTCCTGATCGAGAACGACGACTACTACGAGACCGACCCCGGGTCGATCGCCGAGCGGTTGATCGCGCTCGGCGCTCTGCTCGAGCAACGCACCCCGCCGAAGGATCTCAGTTGGGAAGCCAAGCGGAATTGGACGTTTCGCGGCCCGGTGATCTACCTGTTCATCGACGACGTCGACACCGTCCCGGCTCAGGTGCAGATCCATCGCGCACCGCAACCCGGCTCGGCCGCCCCGCCGCCCGGCCACGGCCTGACCGTGCCGACCTGGGCTCCGCTGGCCCAACATCTGGCCAACGCCCACGATATCGGGTTGCGCATCGTGTTCACCCATAAGGCGGCCGGGTCCTATCTGGCCGAGAGCACCCCCACCTCGCTGGCCGGGCTGATCGCCACGCAACGCACCAACCGCATCCTTTTGGCGTCGCGCTCGACCGCCGACAAGATCGGTGGGATGAAATTCGAGGCCGACCTGCCACCGGGGCGCGGCTACCTGATCGCCACCCACAGCGACAACGAGGGCCACGTGCAACTGGCTCTGCCGGCGGAAAGCCCGCGGTAAAAAAGTGTGTCGGGGGGTGGTCGTCGTCTGGTTACCGTGAAACCGTTGCCAACCACCGGACCCGTCGCTGCGGTTTGGCCGGCATCGAGGGTGGGGCACCGAGGATGCATTCCTACCAGAAAGGGGAACCCGGCCATGACTTTTCTCGACGTGACACCGGAGGTCTTGCTGGCCGCATCGGCCCAAGTGGAGGCGTTGATGGCGCGGATGACCGCCGCCAACGCCGTGCAGGCGGCGGCCAGCGCCGCCATCCTGCCACCGGGATCGGATGCCCCGTCGATCAAGGTGGCGGCCGCGCTGATCGGTCACGGGGCGGCCCACGAGTTGTCGGCCACGATGGGCAACGAGGAGCTGTTCCGTTCCGGGATCGGCGTCGCCGAGTCGGGTGTGAGCTATCTGCTCGGCGAGACCCAGGGCGTCACCGCCTACGGGGCCTCCGCCGGCCTCTAGGGCCGGCATCGCACGCCGGGTTCGCCTGTCATGACCGCGCCGCTGCCTCCCGTCTGGATCGCCGCACCGCCGGAGGTCCACTCCACCCTGTTGAATTTCGGCGGCACCCCGGTGGGCATCGAGATCGCCGCCACCTCATGGAAAGACCTCATGGCGCAGTACGGGGCCGCGGTCGCCGAGTTGGAGGGCATCCTCGCCGAGGTTCAGGGCGCCTACCAGGGGCCCAGCGCGGAACGCTTCGTGGCCACCCACCAGCCGTACCTGGTCTGGCTGTCCACCGCCGCAGCCAAGGCGGGTTTGGCGTCCACCGCCCACGACGAGATCGCCGCCGCGTACACCGGTGCGGTCGCGGCGATGCCGACCATGGGGGAGTTGGTCTCCAACCATGTCATCCACGGGGTGCTGGTCAGCACGAACTTCTTCGGCTGCAACACCGTCCCGATCGGGATGAACGAGGCCGACTACGTGCGGATGTGGATTCTGGCCGCCGACGTCATGACCGGGTGGGACACCGCCTCCACGGCAGCCGCCGATTCGATCCCCCTGACCCCGCCCTCGCCGATTCTGGTGATTCCCGGCGTCGCCGAAGGCGGCGACATCGCGGCGACGGCGGCGGGTTTCTCCACCCAGGCGGAGGGCGAGATCGCCGGCAGCGCACTGACCGCGGCGGATCTGATGGGCACCAAACTCGGGGTCGGTAAGGCCGTCTCCGGGCCCGCCTCGTTGGCCGACGGCGCCTCTCCGGACGCCGCGGCGCGCGGCGCATCCCGCGACGGCGGGCCCGAACAGAACCTCGACCTGGACACGATGGCCCCGGGGATGCTGCAACAGTTCGCCTCGATGGTGCCGTCCGCCGCGCAGGGCGCGTTGTCCGCGCTGCAAGGCGGCGGACCCCAGCAGCTGTTGTCCAGCGCACCGCAGCTTCTGTCGTCGGCGCCGCAAACGTTGGGACAGTTGCTCACCGGTTTCACCGGCTCGGGTCTGGACGGGCAGTTGGGTCGACCCGCCGACGTCATGCCACTCGGATTTCCCGGAACCACCGCGATGAAGGGCATGAACCCGGCCGGCTTGACCAACCTGGCCGGCGGGGTGTTCGATTCCGGGCCGAGCCGGCCCGTGCTGCCGTCGACCTGGGGGTCCGCGCCGACGACCGCGGCGCAGACCGAGACGGCGTCGCTGTCGCGCGGTCCCGCCGCGGCCGCCGGGCTCACCGGGGCCTCGGCCGGCGGAAGCGGTGGCGGCGGCGCCATGATGGGCTCGGGGGCACGGCGTCGCAACGACGCATCCTCACGGGCGGTGACCGCCTACGCCGACGACGGCGGCGAGGATGAGTCCGAGACCGAGCCCGACGTGAGGGGGCTGACCCACTGACGCGCTGACGAGCACACATTCTCCGGTAGATCATCGCCCATCGGTCCGGTTTCACCGGTCCCGTTCGAAAGGATTCCCCTCATGGGACTACTCGACGCCAACATTCCGCAGCTGGTCAGCTCCGAGGCGGGCTTCAGCGCTAAATCATCGCTGATGCGCAGCACCATGGCACAAGCCGAGCAGTCGGCGTTGTCCTCGCAGGCATTCCACCAAGGGGAGGCCTCGGCGGCGTTCCAGGCCGCGCACATGCGGTTCGTCGAGGTCGCCGGCAAGGTCAACATGCTGCTCGACGTCGCCAGCACCAACCTCGGCGAGGCCAGCACCACCTACGTGGCCTCCGACAGCGCCAACGCCGCCGCCTACGGCGGTGGCCCCACCGCACTCTGATCGTCTCGACAATCGAAAGGAATTCTCATGTCCCAGATCATGTACAACTACCCGGCGATGCTGGCCCACGCCGGCGAGATGAGCGGCTACGCCGGCACCTTGCAGGCCGTCGGCGCCGACATCGCCGCCGAGCAGGCCGCCCTGCAGGGCTCCTGGATCGGTGACACCGGAATGACCTACCAGGCCTGGCAGGCGCAGTGGAACACCGCGATGGAGGAACTCATCCGCGCCTACCACGCGATGGCCGGCACGCACGAGGCCAACACCCTCTCGATGCTCGGCCGCGACCAGGCTCAGGCCGCCAAATGGGGGTAGTTCTCCAGCGTGTGTCGGCGTGAGCAGATCACGTGGTGTGGGCCGGTTCCCGGGCGGGACCGGCCCACATCGTTCTTGCCGGGCCCACCGCGCGCGAGGAACCCGCGATCACAGCCGGGTGGCCAGCCATTCGCTGCCGCGCGGCGTGCTGATCGTGAACAGGTCGGCGCGGCCGCGGGCTTGGCTGATGACGATCGTCGCCGCCGAGGTGGCACCCGGCCGCTGGCGCAGCGCCACGGTGAAATCGGCCGAGGGCATCGTGACGCTGCCGTCGCCGATCACGATGGTGGACTCCCCCACCACCGGTGGGTTGAGGTGAACCTGGCCGGGGGCGGCCCGGTTCACCAAGGCCGCCCAGCGCCCCACCGCGGCGCTGTACACCGCGATAGGCAGCCCCGACAGCGCGATCCGGCCCACGATACCCACATGGAAATCGCTGCTGCCGGTGACGGTGACACGAACCGCTTCCGGTGACTCCAGGTTCAGATAGACCACCTGGCGGCCGCGGTTTCGACCCACGGGGATCCCGAACGCCGCGGTGGGCCAGCGGATCTGCGCCAGGTCGACCGTGGTGGAGTCGATCTGCGGGGGCCCGGCCAATCGCCGGTGCGTCGCGAGTCCGCCGACGCCGAGCGCCTCGCCCGCCTGCCGGTGCACACCGTGGTAACCGGTGAGCCCCGGCACCGGGGTCAGCGGAGGGCGGGTGGTCGTCACCAGCCCGACACAGCCGCTCAGTGCGCTGCGCCCATCGGGGTGGGAGCGCAGGCTCAGCACCGACCAGACCGCCTTCGCGGGCCGGGAGCCGAGATCGTCGACGACGGCGTGCAGCCGGTTCGGGTCGACCGCGTAGACGGCCCGGAAACCGTCGGAATACTCGGTGCCGGACCATACTTCGCGGCGCAGCTGCGCCGCGGCAGGCACGAAGACGGGTAACTGGGCGGTGTCGTTGCAGAGGGTGGCCAGCCAGCCGCGCTCACGCAACTCCGCGACCATCCGGCGGGCCACGACGTCGGCCAGGACCGGTCGTTGCGGGGTGTCGCCGTCGGCGGCGGCGACCGTCGTCCGGCGGGCCATCAGCGCGGCGACATTGCTCTCGGCGCTGAGGGTGTAGGACAGCCAGGTCCGGCGATGTTGCGGGGTGCGCGCGGTGAGGGCCGCGCCGACGTCGCTGCGCAGGCTGCTCGGCGGCGGGGTCCGGGTGATCGAGCACACGGTGAGCCGATCGACACGGATCCCGTAGCGGTCGAGCCAGGCGGTGACGAATTCCCACGGCAGCTGGTCGTCACGATCGCCGTCGGCCCTCAGTGCGTGCGGGTGGGGCCGCAGCTGCAGGGTGATCCGGGCGTGCAGGGCGTCGCCGGCGGGCGTGCCCGCGGGCTCGGATGCGCCGCGGGCGCCGCGATCGGTGCGGTTGCGCCAGATCATCGGCGCCCAGCGGCGCAGGCCGGTCGACAGGTGCTGGCCGTGCCACGAGCCGATGAACCCGACGACCACCGCCGCGGCGAGCGCCCCGTGCCACCACTGCGGGTGGCGGTCCGGCGACAGCAAAGCGGCGCCGATCAGCACAACGGTGGTCAGCACCGAGAGGCGAACCCAGCCCGGCCGGGCGGGCGTCCACCGCGGCCCCGGGCGCCTACCGGTCGCGGTGGCCACGCCGTCGTCCAATCAGTGCCGCCGCCAGTGTTGCGGTGAGCACGAGGGTTCCGCCGGCGATCAGCGCGATCGAACGGGGCAGGCGATCGTCGGGCGCCACCGGCGCCGGCGGCGCCACCCGGACCACCGGGGCATGGACCGGCAACTCCTCGCCGTCGGGGATGTCCCAGGTCAACGCGGCGACCGGGTCGATCACCCCGGCGCCGACCACATTGGACGGTGAGCGCGCCGCGTTGTGGGCGGAGGCGAGGATCCGGTTGACGATCTGATGGGCGGACAGGTCGGGGAACTTCGCCCGCACCAGGGCTGCCACCCCGGCGGTGTAGGCGGCGGCGAAGCTGGTGCCGTTGATCGGCACCAACGGCTCCTTGCTCGACGGTTGCCCGTTGACCGGGCCGGAACCGGGTGCGTTTCCCAGCGAGACGATCTGCTCGCCGGGGGCGGCGACCGAGACCCACGGCCCGGCCATGGTGAAATCCGAGGGTTGACCGCCGGGGGTGAGCGCACCGACCGACAGCACGTAGGGCTGCCAGTAGGAGGGCGTCGAGATCGTCGACACCGCAGACCAGTTGCGGGGATCGTCGGGCCGGCTCGGGTCGGTGAGCGGGTTGTCGTCGCAGGAGTCGGCCCCGGTGTTGCCCGCCGCCGCCACCACCACGATGTCCCTGTCCACCGCGGCGTAGCGCACCGCGGCACCGAGGGCGTCCTGGTCGACACTGTGGTACACCGCGATGCAGTCGGTGATCGATACGTTGATCACCCGCACCCCGTCGATGTCGGCGGCGTGGCGCACCGCACGGGCCAGGGTCGCGATGTTGCCGGCGGTTTTGATCTGCTGCGGGTCTCCCCCGGTGGGCGCCTTCGGCGACCATTGGATCGACGTCTGTCGGATCGAGACCAGGGCGGCATCCGGTGCGACACCGGAGAATCCGTCGTCGCCCGGCGCACCGGCGATGATACCGGCGACCAGCGTGCCGTGCCCGTCACAGTCGATCAGACCGTCCTTTCCGGAGGCCGGGTCGACATAGTCCCCGCCCCCGCGCAGATTCGGCAGCCGGGGCTGCGGGGCGACACCGGAGTCGATCACCGCCACGGTCACCCCACCACCGCGTGAACTCTTCCACGCCTCAGGAAGATTCAGCATGGCCTGACTGGGCGGAACCGCCGCGGCATCGAAACCCGGCATCGCGCCGTTGAACGAGCACGTCCCGTTCTGGCGCATCTCCACGTCGGGGCCGGGCGGACCGTCGGGGGGCAGGGCGTCGCGGTCGACCACGGGGTATTCCACGGCGTTGGCGACCGGCGGCGGGCTGAACCAGCTCACCAGGACCCCGACGGCGGCGATCGCGAGAAGCCGCGGCGCCCTCACAGGGGGCTCCGGTTGCGGACCAGGCTGATCAGACCGACCAGCCACAACACCGTCGGCAGAATCGTGTACAGCAAGACGTTTTCGATGATGTCGAGGTAGCCCCGGCGCGGAATCGCCAGCGCGCCGGGGCGCGCCAGGGCCATGGCCGTCAGCGCGGCGGTCAGCCCGACGGTGGCCGAACCCGCCCACAGCGTGGCCTCCAAATGGCCGGTGGCCGCGAACGATACGGTCAGCGCCGCGGTGGTCAGCAGTGGCGAGGACAGAAACCACAGCGACGGCACCGCCGCGCCGAACAGACGGATCCGCAGCACCGTGACCAACCCGACCGCGACGATCAGCCACCAGGCCAGCAGCGACGGGCGCGCGGGCAGCCATGCGACCAGCACCGAGCCGGCCACGGTCAACACGACCGAGCCGCCGATCAGACCGGCCTGGAACGACTGCGACAGGGCGGCGCGCCGGGGCAGATCCTCCATGGCGCGCAACGGAAGGTGGGAGGGGATCGGCTCACCCGGTGCGGGAACATAGAACACCGGGAACCGGGCCAGCACCGGCGCGATCGTCGGGGCCTGGACGGCCAGGATCAGCGCGACGGTGAGCATCCCGCAGCCCACGGTGAGATAGGGCAGCTCGAAGAGCATCCGCGTCGTGGCGCACACACCCGCGCAGACGCTGGTCACCACCGTCGCCGTGTGAAAGGCCACCCAGCGGTTGGTGGCGATCAGCACCAGCAGTGACCACCCGAACACACCGGCCGCGGCCAGCACCAGCCGGGGAGCCGCCGCCTCGCCGGGCAGCGCCGCGATCAACCCCAACCCCAGCGGCACCACGGTCGCCGCCCCGAGCAGATCGGCGCCGACGGCACGCCCGTGCCACCGCAGCGCGACGGTGCCGACAACGCAGAGCAGCGCCACGACCCCCAGCGCCGCCTGCGCCCACAGCCGGTAGCCCAGCGTCCAGCCGTATCCGGCCAGTCCACACGTCAACGCCGCCAGCACCAGATTGGCGTTCAGCGCGACACGGCCCACCATGGTGTCCGGGTCGAACACCGTGGTCTGTTGGGCGGAGTGGATGGCGGCCGCATCGGCGATGTCCTCGACGACCGGCGGCGCGGGTGGCCCCGGTGGGAGTTTGCACAACAGCAGCTCGGCACCGTCTTTGACCGCCATGGTGTCCAACGTCGCGTCCAGACTGAACGGCGTCCCGGCCAACGGGCGCAGCGAGTAGGCGCTGACCGCACCGTCGGCGGCGACGTTGTCGTCATCGTCGTCGCCCCCGTCGAGAATGTGGCGTATCGCCGGGATGAGCTCGCGGACCGGCACTTTAGTGGGCAACGCAAGGTCCGCGGCGGTGCCGTCGCCGATGACGGCGACCCGCAGCAGACCGGTCGCGATGGCGGGATCCATGGCTCAAAACCCCCGCGGGCCCTCGGGCTGCGGGGGCGCGGTGTGCCGCACCGGGTAGTGGTCGGCGACCGCGCCGGCCAACGCCAGCAGCGCTTTGCGGGTCCGTGACCGCAGGGCTTTGAAATCGACGGCCGCCCCTTCGGCCAGGTGGGAGTCGTAGGGGACCTCGACCACCTCGGCGACGGCCTGACGGAACAAGGTGTCGGCGGCCTTGAGGTTGATCAGCGGCTTGCCCCGGTCGGTGGCGTTCAACGCCACGATCGTGCGCGGGAGCAGTCGCCCGTAGCCGTGGGCGTGCAGCCACTCCAGCGTGTTGCGTGCCCCGGCCACCCCCCGGGTGGTCTGGGACGCGACGACGACGAGCGTGGTGACGTCGTCGGCGATCGCGGTGAACAGCGGTGCGGTGATCGCGGTGCCGCAGTCCAGCAGGATCACGTTGTAGTGGGTCTCCAGGACCCGCATCGCCGCCGCGTAATCGGCGGCGTTGAGGGTGTAGCCGGACCGCGGATCGTTCTGGGAGCTCAACGCCTCCAGCCGGGCCTTGTTCTGCACGGTGTGCTCACGCACCCGGGCGTAGTGTCCGCTGTCGCGCAGGCTCGCGAGACGCTCGATGTTGGCCCCGGCGCCGCCGTTTTCGTCGAATCGCGCCGCCAGGTCGCCCAGGGCGGTGCCGGCATCCACGGCGATCACCCGATCACCGCGTTCGCCGGCGATCATGCTGCCCAGCGCCACGGTCATCGTGGTCTTGCCGACCCCGCCCTTGGCCGACAGGAACGCCACCTTGTTCACCCCGGTCAGCGAGCTGCGGATCTTGGCGAGCAGTTCGTCGCGTTTCTCCTGTTTGGCGCTGGGGCCGGGATTGATCCGCCCGCCGGTCAGCCGCGCGATCAGCCGCCGCCATCCCCGGTCGGCCAGCGGTCGGCGCCGTCGGGCGGCCAACACCTCAGCGTCCCGGTCGCCGTGCACGCCGTCGCCGACCAGATCCCGCTGCGCCGGGTCGGCGTCAATCGGTGCGCCGAACAGACTCTGCGCCGGGTTGAGAAACGGCAACTCGGTGGTGGGGCCGCTGTCGGGCCGCGGCCCGGCGACGAAGAAGGGTTCCGCGGTTCCCGCACCGGCGATGCCGGGCGGACCACCTGGCGGGGGCGGCCCCGGCGGGGGTGGCCCCGGCGGGGGTGGCCCCGGCGGCCCCGGCGGCGGCCAGGGGACCCGACCGTGCCCCGACCAGACGGGAGGTGGCGGCGGGCCCGACGGTGGGGGCCACGGCCCCCCGGCCGGGGGCGCGGGGTGGACCGCGCCGCGCGCCGCCGGCTCGGGCGGCGGGGGCGGCGCCGCATCGCCGACGGTGCTCGCGATGACCTCGGTGCGCTCGGCGGCGGCGTCGGCGTGCGCGATGTCGGGCGGTCCGGGCGCCGGCGGTGACGATTCGCCGTCGTCCGGGTCGTCTGCGGTGGCGGCGCTGAAGAAGTCGGGTGCGGTCATAGGGTCGTCCATACTCTCCGGATCTGCCTCAGATGGTGAGGTTTTCATCGGGAAACCAGTTGCGTTCGGGCAGCCGATCGGTCAACTCGCGCAGCGCCACCGCGACAGCGAGCGGCTCCGCGGGCGCGAAGACCGACTCGCCACCGGCGCGCGGTTCGTCGGCGGCGGTGCTGACCAGGATCCGGCCGATCTCGGTGTTGATGACGGTGACGCCCACGTCGGTGGCACGGCTGGACCCGTTGCTGGTTTCCTGCGCGGTGATCTCGGTGAACGGGTGGTCGCCGATGCGTGCGATCTCCATCACCTGGGCGTCGCTCTCGGGGACCCCCAGATCGACCAGCTCGGCGACGATGTCCGCGCCGGCGGCGATCCGTTTATCCAACGCGACACCGACTTCCATCGGCAACGAGAACTCGGTGAACCGGGCCGGTGGCTGATCGTCGAGCCCGGCGGTCACCACCGGCACCAGCGCCAGGCCGCTGTCTATGTGCAGCGGGGTGAACGTCACCATCTGCGCGTGGCGCAGCGCCACCACCGCCTCACCCGACGTGTCGGCCCGGGCCAGGACTCCGCGCAGAATCTGGTCCTGGTCGATCACGGTGAGCCACTCCAGCCGTTGTCGAGACCGGCAGGTGGTGCGGATGGCGTCGGCGACGACCGGAAGAACATGACCGCGCGCGTCGACGATGCCCTGCCCGGTCAGCTCCTCGGTGCAGCGCTGCGCCACCGCGGCGTGGTCACCGGGATCGGCATAGGGCGTGGTGATCGCCAGCTTCCACGGGTAGGTCCCGGCGCGAAGCAGATCGGCGAGAAACCACGCCTGCTCGGTGGTGACTTCCACCGCCTGATGCTGGCTCATATCCCTCATCTCGTTGCTCGGGTGCGCTGCAGCGCAACTGGCGCCGGGCGGGGCCCGCCTGCCGTCTGCCTCAGCTGAGTTTAGGGCGGTGGCGCCGACCGGTTTCACGCGAATTTTCGGCCGGCCCCGACAACGAGACCTTGTGCTGTGACGCATGTCCTGCCGTCGACGACGCGCAGCCGCGGGTGCGGTCGATCCCCGCGGCGGCTACCGGCCGCTGGTCATGATCGGCACGACCGGACGATTCACGAGCAATCCACCATCCTCGACCTTGACCGGGACGCCGAACGGGTCGGGCAGGTACAAGGTCGCGCCGGGATGGGTGCTGCTCTCAACCATGACCTGGCCCAGGTTCACCGGTGTCCATGTGTTCGCCTCGCTCATGATCGGCAGCTGCAGGGCCGGGATCTGTCCGGCGCCGGACACGACGGGAATCCTGTTCATCTCGTAGGTGTAGGAGTGCCACTGCGCCTGGTACCACTTGCCGTCGATGTGCACCATCTGCGTCTGGCCGGTGAACTCGCTGCCGGAGATGCGGAATCGATAGGTGTGCTGCAAGTCGAAGCCGACCGCGTCGGGCTGCTGCGGTGAGTCGCCGCCCACGGTCACCACCCCGGACGAGGGCCCGGTCAGATCGGCGCACGGCGGACGCGAACGATGCGGCGCCGGCGCCGGCAAGGGGTCCGGTGTCGGCGCCGGACGGCTCATGTCGACACCCCAGAAGCCGGTGCCGTCGGATTGCCCGGCCGGGGGCGCACCGTCCCACCGGCTGACCGAGGGATCGGTCATCGGGGCGGCGGGACCCTGCACGGGCGCATCCGGCCGGCGGTCGTCGTCCCTGTCGTCCTCGCCGTCCTCGCCGTCCTCGCCGTCTGTGCCGTCCTGGTCACCGACGACGTCGTCCGGCGGCGCCGTTTTGAAGCTCACCGCGGCAACCCGATCCTCGGCCACATACTGCCCGGCGCTGTCGTCGAAACGCTGTGAGTAGTCGGCGAACTCGCCCGACAGTGCCTCCACCTCGGATGCGGCGGGTGCGGTTGCGCGGGCGATGCCCACCGCCACGGGGTAGCCCATCGTGCCGTGGGTCGCCAGGACGTTCTGGATCTCCTCGACGGTGCGCGCCGTGCGATGCGGCAGGCGTCTGGACAGCTCGGCGTAGGCGTCCGCGACCGCGATCAGATCGCCGGGGTTCACCTTCAGCCCGCCCATAGCTCACCCTTCCGCTCGCCGCACCGACTCTATCGCCGGACCGGCGGGGCCGTCCCCGCGAATTTCCCGGGCTCGTCATGCCCACCCGACGCCAGGGCGGCTCACTGCGAGCCGGGTCCGGCCCCCGACTACCGGGGTTTGTGCGCCGGCGGTGCTGGCGGCGGGCGTGTCGCCACCGTGGCCGCACAACCCATGGTCGCCGTGGTCGCCACGGTCGCCGTGGTCGCGCGGTCGGCCCAATCCCTGGCTAGCCGCTGATCGACGGCACGAACGACCCCCAGGCCGCACGCGCCCCGGAATCGCCGGTGCGGTACACCTGCACCAGCGACGCCGCGGAGGCGGCGAGCACCAGCGCCACGATCAGCGCGTGCGCGACCGGCGCCAGGGTGGCCTCGCGGTGCTGGCGCACATGCAGCACCGCCAGCAGGATCACCGCGACCAGCAACGCCGCGGCGAAATAGCCCATGGTGTCGCCCAACTCGGCGTGGTGGTCCATCATCGCCGACTGCTGGTCGGCGTGGTCGATGAGCCACTGCCCCGACTTGACGGTCAGCACCGTGGCCACCGCGGTGCCCACACCGAGCACCAGCACCAGCCAGACCAGCCGCCGGCGTGCCGCCGGCCACACCGCGCAGAGGATGGCCAGCACCGCGGTGAGCGGCATGAGCACCACCGCGAAGTGGTTGAGCAGAATGTGGGCGGGCAGCCCATCGATCACCGACATCGGCGCTCCTGTCTCCCGGTTCTCCGGCTTGCTCGCCATTTTCGCACCCGGGCGCCGCGCACGCGGGGCAGTCACCGAAAACAACCGGAAATACGTTTGCTGAACACCTGCCGGAACGCATTACCACCTGCGCAGAATACCGGAGACGGTACGCATCGGGTTTGCTGAGGACGGTCGGGGCCGGCAACGGATAGAATGGCTTCCTAACGTGAGGGCCCTTGGGGCCGAAGGGGGAAGCCGTGCACCGCGCAGTTCGCTGGGTAATGGTCTTGTCGGCCGTCACCGCCATGGTCGCCATGGGCTCCGGCAACGCGAGCTGGGCGGCGATCGCCCCGCCCGACCCGGAACTGACCGTCGCCGCGGTGCAGCCCGCCCCCAATTCGGTTGTCGGGGTGGCTCACCCGGTGGTGATCCACTTCGTCGCGCCGGTCACCGACCGTGCTGCCGCCGAGCGGGTCATCACGATCCGCTCCGACAGCGACACCACCGGCAGCTTCGACTGGATCAGCGACCGGCAGGTGCAGTGGGTTCCCGACGGGTACTGGCCGCCGCACACCAAGGTCGACGTCACCGTCAAGGCCATGTCGACCGGGTTCGAGACCGGCGACGCCCTGCTGGCGGTCGCCAGCATCTCCGGGCACTCGTTCACCGTGAGCCGCAACGGCGAGACGCTGCGCGAGATGCCGGCCTCACTGGGTAAACCCAGCCGTCCCACCCCGATCGGCTCGTTCACGGCGCTGTCGAAGGAGCGCAAGATCAAGTTCGACTCCCGCACCATCGGGATCCCGCTGGATGACCCCGAGGGCTACCTCATCGACGGCGAGTACGGGGTGCGGGTGACCTGGAGCGGGGTCTATGTGCACTCCGCGCCGTGGTCGGTGGATTCGCAGGGCTACGCCAACGTCAGCCACGGCTGCATCAACCTCAGCCCCAACAACGCCGCCTGGTACTTCGATCTGGTCAACCTCGGCGACCCGATCATCGTCGAGGCCTGAGCCGCGGCGGTCAGCCCGACACCTGCGAGCTCACCGACTCGTCGGTGCCGCCCTCGATGATCGCGCGGATCCGGTGCTCGGCGGCGTTGTTCACCGCGAACAGCAACTCGTCGCCGGGGGCCAGCATCTCCTCCGAGCGCGGCAGGATCGGGGTGTCGTCGCGCAGCACCACCACCAGCGCGGTGTTCTCCGGCAACACCACGTCGCGAATCCTTTGCCCGACCCACGAATTCGTGTGCGGCAGAGTAAGTTTGGTGAGGTTGACCTGGCTTTGCCGCAGCCCCATCACGTGCACCAGGTGGCCGACGTCGATGGCGCCCTCGACACCGCCGACGATGGCGCGGGGGGTGGAGACCGCGATGTCGACACCCCACACCCCGGTGAACAACCACTCGTTGTGCGCCACATTGACCCGGGCCACCACCAGCGGAACCCCGAACTCGGTTTTGGCCAGCAGCGCCATCGACAGGTTCGCCCTGTCGTCGCCGGTGGCGGCGATCAACGCGTCGCAGTCGGGCAGGCCGCACTCCTCGAGCGTCGCCAGCTCGCAGGCGTCGGCCAGCAGCCACTCCGCGCCGGGTACGGCCGGCGGATCGAAGTGGTCGGCCTTCTGCTCGATCAGCAGCACCTTGTGACCGTTGTCGAGCAGCTCACGCGCCACCGAACGGCCGACCGCACCGGCGCCGCCGATCACGATCCGCATCACCCGTTTGCTCATCCCGCCCCATCTTCTCCGACGCCCCCGCCCGGCGGCTAGAGTTGACCCCGCAGCCTCACTGAGGACGGTGCCGTTCACCTTATGGCACCACACAACTCCGGTGGCCTTGCCACCCGCGCCCAGCGGGAACCTGTGGGCCCGGCATGAGCGGGGATAGACATGACCATGGAGCAGCTGTACCTGGCGCTGCTGGCCGGTGGTCTGGTGCTGTTGGCCAGCATCATCGGCACCCGGGTGGCCAGCCGGGTGGGCCTGCCCAGCCTGCTGCTGTTCCTCGCGGTGGGCATGGCGATCGGCGACGGCGGGCTGGGACTGGTCTTCGACAACTACGAGCTCGCCCGCGACCTGGGCATGGCCGCGCTGGGCATCATCCTGGTCGAGGGCGGGCTGACCACCCGGTTCGCCGAGGTGCGCAGTGTGCTCGCCCCCGCCGGGGTGCTCGCCACCCTCGGGGTGGGCATCTCCACGGCGGTCACCGCGACCGGCGCGCACCTGCTGCTGGGCATGGAGTGGCAGCTGGCGCTGCTGTTGGGGGCGATCATCTCCTCCACCGACGCCGCGGCGGTGTTCTCGGTGCTGCGGCTGCTGCCGTTGCCGCGGCGGCTGGCCGGTCTGGTGGAGGCCGAATCGGGCTTCAACGACCCGCCCGCGGCGATCCTGGTGCTGATGTTCTCGGCCACCCCGTTCACGGTGTCGCTGGGGGACGCGGTCGTGGAGATCGCCTTCGAGCTGGCCGTCGGGGCGGTGATCGGCATCGGCTGCGGTTTCGTCGGGGCGTTCGCGCTGCGCCACGCCGCGCTGCCGGCCTCGGGCCTCTACCCGATCGCCACGTTCGGGGTGGGCATGGTCGCGTTCGCCGCCGCCGGCACCGCGCACGCCAGCTCGTTTCTCGCCGCCTACGTCGCCGGCATGATCCTGGCCAACTCGCGGTTGCCGCACCGCTCGGCCACCCGCTCGTTCGCCGAGGGGCTGGCCTGGCTGGCCCAGATCAGCCTGTTCGTGCTGCTGGGGCTGCTGGCCACCCCGCGCAACCTGCCCAGCGAGATCCTGCCCGCGCTGGGGGTCGGGCTGGTGCTGCTGCTGGTGGCCCGGCCGATCTCGGTGGCGGGCTGTCTGGTCTGGTTCAAGGTGCCGTGGCGCGAACAGGTCTTCCTGTCCTGGGCGGGGCTGCGCGGGGCGGTGCCGATCGTGTTGGCGACGTTCCCGATCGTCGAAGGCGTCGACCACAGCCAGCGGCTGCTCAACATCGTGTTCATCCTGGTCGTGGTGTTCACCCTGGTGCAGGGCCCCAGCCTGAGTCTGGTGGCCCGGCGGCTGGGGCTGATGTCGCGCGACGCCGCCCGCGAGATCCACGTGGAGTCCGCGCCGCTGGACGTGTTGGAGGCCGAGTTGTTGACGATGACCGTGCAGCCGGAGTCGCGGCTGCGCAACGTCACGATCCGGGAGCTGCGCCTACCCGACCCGAGCGTGATCACGTTGATCATCCGCGACAAGCACAGCTTCGTCCCGCAGCCGGACACCCGGATCAAGTCCGGCGACGAGTTGCTGGTGGTCACCAACCCGCCGACCCGGGAGGCCGCCGAGCGGCGGCTGCGCGCGGTCAGCCGCCGCGGCAAACTGGCCTACTGGTTCGACGAATACGGCCGCCCCGCCTGACCGGGGCTGATCCGGGGGCTGGACGGGTACCTTGGGATGCGAACCATCCGCCCGTGACAGGAGGTCCCGTCCTGCTCGCCGCGGTGCAGAGGCTGTTCGCCTTCGAACTCACCCTGATCGAATGGGTGGTGTGCGCGCTGGCGGTGGCGCTGCCCTATCTGGGTGCGGGGGTGGTGTGGGCGATCGTGCACGGTGAGCTCTTCGTCGGGCTGCAGGGGCTGCGGTTGGCGACCTCGCTGCTCGGCGCGATCGTCTCCTGGCCGGTGCTGTTGGTGTTCCCCCCGCTGTGCGGGCCCGGATGAGCGCCGGGCACCCGCCCGGGTGGGCGACCCGGCTTCAGGCGCTGCTGACGCGCCCGGTGCGCGTCGACGCGGTGCTGGAGACACTGCTGTGGCTGGTCGTGCCCTATCTGCTGATCGGGCTGGTGGTGACGTTCAGCCAGCCCGAACACCTCGACCGGGTGCGCGCCCAGCTGACGCTGCACGCCCCGCAGAACAGCGGCTTCGATCTGATGGAGTTCACGGTGGCGACCGCGCTGTGGCCGGCGCTGCTGGTGGAGCCCGGTTCCTGTGCGCGCTAGCCGGTTCCGCGCGGCGGGGTGCCCACCAGCACCCCCTCCACCGCCCCCTCGGCGGTGACCAGCAGGCCGCGCCCCGGGGCCAGCTGCTGGGCGCTGATCCGACCGTAGACCTTCACCGCGGCCGGGTCGTTGTCCATGAACAGCGTCGGGGCGCGGGTGCCGGTCAGCTTCTGCAGCAGCGGGTTCATCACCGCCTGGGCCACCCAGTTGCCGGGCAGCCGCGCGACCACGACGTGCAGCCCGATCTCCCGGCTGCGTTCGAGCACGCCCCACAGCGGTGCGCTGGCCGCGGGCGGGCCGATCCCGCCGTGCGGGCGCAGCTCCTGTTCGTCGTCGATGAGCACGAACTGCCGGGGCCCCTGCCAGTCCGGGCGGGCCAGCAGTTCCTGCTGGCTCAGCCCCGCCGGGGGCAGCCGCCGGCGCACCGTGGCGGCCACCTCGGCGAGCACGGCGTCGATGTCGTCGGCGGTGTAGGCGTAGCCGCCGACGTGCGGGCCCTCGATCCTGCCGATCAGCGCGGTCTTGGGGTCGATGATCGTGATCTGCGCCTGCGCCGGGCTGAAGCGGCTCATGATCGCGTGCCCCACCGCGGCCAGCGCGGTGGTTTTGCCGCAGCCCTGCCGGCCCATGATCAGCAGGTTCGGCAGGCTGCCCAGCGCCAGCCCCACCGGTTGCAGCGCGCTCTCCCCGATCGCGAAGGCGACCGTGAGCGGATCGGCGGCCGCGGCGGTGTCGGCGAACGCGGTGAGGATGCGGCCCAACGCGATGCGCTGCGGCAGCCGCGCCAGCCGCTCCACCCGGGCCACGCCGGTGCGCGCGGTGAGCACCGCGCCCACCTGCCGGGTCGGCACCGCGGCGCCGTCGGGCGCAATCAGCTCCGGGACACCGACCAGCAGCTCGTGGCCGTCGGCGGTGAGCCCGAAGCCCGGCCGATCCAGGGTGTTGCGGGCGGCTTTGCGCCGTTCTAACCCCGATCCCATCTGCGACTCGTCGGGGTTGGACAGCCGCAGCTGGATGCGGGCGTTGGACACGTTGAGCAGGCCCTGTTTCTGCCCGACGAACCAGGCGGTGGCGCTGGTGATCACATGCACCCCGTAGGACAGACCCTGCCGGGCGATCGCGATCGCCCGGTCCCCCAGCAGCGCGTCCTTCTCGTAGAGGTCGCCGTAGTTGTCGACGACCAGAAACACGTCGCCGAACTTGTCGTCGGGGTCGGTGTCGCCGGGCGCCGATCCGAAGCGGCGGGCCCGGAACTCGGCGATGTCGATCTGGTGGCGCTGGAACGCGGCCTCGCGCGCCCGGATGATGCCCTCCACGGTGGCGACGGTGCGCGAGACGCCCTCGGCGTCGGACAGGCCGACCACCCCGGCCACCTGCGGGAGCTCCTCGATGGCGTAGAGCGCCGCACCGACGCAGAAGAACGTGACCCGGCTCGGCGGGTACAGCAGCGCGGCGGCGGTCACCAACGTCATCAGCGTGGTGGATTTGCCGCGCTGCGCGGTGGCGACGACCATGATGTTGTCCATCTCGGCGTCGACGACGTGCACCCGCTGGGTGTGCTCCTCGGGGATGTCGACCATGCCGACCGGGAACGCCAGCCCGGGGTTGTCGCCGTAGTCCACCTCCCACGGCCGGCCGCGCCACGCCGCGACCAGCGTGTCCACCGGTGCGCTGTGTTCCAGTGGCGCGAGCCAGATCCGGTGCGGCGGACGGGCCGGCTGCGCGGCGAGCGCCTCCCGGATGACGTCGACGATCTTTTTGCGCCGGAACCCGTCGGCGTGCACCAGGAACTCCTCGGGCGGTTCGGGTTGCTCCGGTTCCGGTTCCACGGCGGTGGCCGGTCCCGGCTGGTAGTCGGCGGTGAGAAGCCTTGGGCGGCACTGCTGGACCGCGCCGCCGGCCGGTGGGGCGCTCGGCGTGCGCGGCACCACGAACGGTGCGGAGACGTAGAAGCAGCGGAACTGTTCCAAGTCCCGCGGACCCACCTTGAGCAGGCCGTAGCCGTTCTCCGCCGACGGCAGGTGCAGTGCGGCGTCGCTGCCGATCACGTCGCGGGAGTCCTCGGCGGTCTCGGCGCGCAGCGCCACCCGGAAGGCGATGTTGCTCTTGGCCTTGCTCAGCGAGGACAAATCGAGGCGCTGGCCGCCCAGGGTGAAGAACACGTTGCAGCCGCGGCCCTCCTGGCCGATGTGGATGACCAGGTCGATCCAGTCCGGGTGGTGGATGAACAGCTCCAGGTATTCGTCGATGATGACCAACAGGATCGGCACCGGCTCCAGGTCGCGGCCGGCCAGCCGCATCTCCTCGTATTCGTTGGCGTCGCGCGCCCCGGCGTCTTTGAACAGCCGGTAGCGGCGCACGATCTCGCCGTTGACCGCCTTGCGCATCCGGTCGGCGAGGTGGCGTTCGTCGTTGCCCAGGTTCGACAGCGAGGCCGCCACGTGCGGGAAACCGGCCAGGTCCTGGGCGGCGGACTCGAACTTCATGTCGACGAAGATCACCACGAACGTCTCCGGGGCGTGGGTGAGCGCGATCCCGCTGCACAGCGACAGGAAGTACTCCGATTTGCCGGACCCGGAGGTGCCGATCACCACCGAGTGGAATCCGAAACCGCCGAAGTCCTTGGCCCGCAGCGTGATGTGCTGGATCTCGCCGTCGGGTCGCACCCCGACCGGCACCATCGCCCACCGGGGGTCGCCCCGGCTGCGGCTCTGCGCCCACAGCCGGTGCACGTCGAGGTGGCGCGGGTCGTCGATGCCCAGCGACCGCAGCAGCTCCCCGCCGGGCCGACGGTGCGGCGCCCGCGTCCCCGGCGCCTGCGGGGTCCAGCGCGCCAGGGCACGGGCGTGGCGGGCGGCGGTGGTGTCGGCCATCAGGTCGGCCACCGCGTAGAACTCGCCACGCCGGTAGAGCACCCCCTGGCGCAGGGTGAACCGCTGGTCGTCGCCGAAGCCGACCCCGCGGCCGGCGCGGGCGGCCAGGCGCACCACGGTGATCCCGGCCATCCCCTTCTGGCCTGTCACCGCCTCCCACTGGTCGGGGTCGCCGGTGTTGTCGTCGACGATCAGCCAGTGCGCACCGGTCGCCGTCTCGGCGGGTGCCGGCGACGCTGTGCCCACCGTCAGCGGGCTGGCGGTGGGCGGAGGCTGCCACGGCCCGCGCCCCTTGCGGTGCAGCTCGGCGTCGAGGGTGTCCTCCAACTCGGCCGGTCCGGCGAAGACCAGCCGGCGCGGCCCGCACGCGTCGACCAGCGTGTCGTGCTGGTTGTGCGGCAGCCACGCCAGCCAGCGCCAGCGGTCCGGTCGGCGGCTGACCACCAGGATCTTCAGCTCGGCGGGGCTGTGGTAGACCGCCAGCGCGCAGCAGAGCGCGCGGATCAGCCGGTGCAGCTCGTCGACTTCGGCGCCGAGGACGCTGAACCCGGGTTGGGAGCGCAGGCTGACCACCTTGCCGATACCGCGCAGGGTGCTCTGCTCGACGATGAAGTCCCGCAACGCCGCGCCGGTGACCGGTTCGAGTTCCTCGGCGATCGGGATCTCCGGCCACTGCAGCGACACCGCCGCGTCGCCGGCCTGCTGGACCCCGACCCCGACCCGCACGTCGAGGAAGTCCGGGTCGCCGGGGCGGCGCTCCCACATCCGCGGGCCCCCGATCAGCCGGTGCAGCGCCGCGGGCTCGGCGTGGACGAACCGTTGGCTGCGGCGCTGTCGCTCGGCGGCGCGGTGCACCTCGTCGCGGTCGTCGTCGAGCTGGCGCAGATAGCTGCGGCGCCGCCGCTCCTGCTCGCCCCAGCTGATCCGGCGCCCGCGGCCCAGCCGGCCGCTGAACATCAACGCCCCGAAACCGGCCAGCCCCATCATCGGGAAGAAACCGGTGCGCAGGGTGCGCGCCCCGGAGGCGTACAGGACGACCAGCGTGCCGAGGATGCCGACCAGCAGCGCCGGGATCGCGATCATCAGCACGATGTTGCGGGGTTCGCGCTCGGGCAGCGCCAGCGGGGCGGCCACCGCGACACGGGTCGGCGACACCGCGGGCACCGCCGCCCGCTCGCCGCGCACGAACCCGCGTTTGGTCACCGCGCTCACCGCCCGTCGTCGGCGCCGGCCACCGCGGTCGCCGTCGCCGCGGGCACGGTGTCGCGGGCGACCAGCGCGTCACGGCGGCTCAGTGCGGGCCCGGCGGCGAAGGTGCGCAGCAGCGGCCAGGGTGCCGGCGCCGCGTCGGCCGGGTCCAGCGCCAGGGCCCGCAGGGTGGGCCGATCCCACGGGATCCCGAACCGCACCCCCTGCGGGGAGATCCAGTAGAGGCTCTCGCGGGTGTCGGCGGCCACCGCGGCGCCGGTGGTGGCCACGAACGTGGCCGCCCCGGGCAGCAGCAGCGTCTGGTGGGCCTCCACCGACCCCGGTGCCCGGTCGTTGCGCACCAGGGTGACCAGGCGGCGGTCGTCGGCGGGGTCGACCGGCAGGCCGCGGCCGGTGCGCACGGTCAGCGTGGCCTGCGGGTCGCCGGCGGCTCTGCGCCACGACAGGCAGGTGACCGGGTGCGAATCGGGGTCGAGGAACTGCAGCCGACCGGGCGGGTAGTCGGCCACGTCGAGCACCGTCACCGTCGGGATCCGCGCCAGCACACCGGGATCGACGACGCGGGGTGCGGAGCCGCCCGGCACGGTGGCCAGCAGGTCGGCGACGAACCGGCTCACCGGCTGGACCCCGTCGGTGAGCAGCACGTAGAGCCCGGTCACGGCGTCGGTGACGTCGCGGGTCTGAAGCACCGTGCCCACCGCGGCGCCGGGCAACCACCGCGCCGGGGCGCCCGCGTCGGGGATCGCCGGCACCACCACCGGTTCGGTGGCCGGCAGCGCGTCGAACAGCGCGGTCGACAGCGGGCCGGCCGCCGTGTGGTCGGGGTCGAGCCCGAGGGTGAAGGTCAGCGCCCGGTCGGCCGCCTCGATGCGGGCGCGGTGGCCCGCCCACAGCAGATAGTCGCTGTCGGCGTGGCGGACCAGCAGCGCCTGGGTGGCACCGAGGACCTCGGTGCGGTCGGCGGCGGTGATCTCGCCGGCGATGCTGGTGACCGTCGGCTCGGCCGCGCTCTGCGGGTGGGCGGTGTCACACAGGCTCCACGTCACGGCGTCGGGGGTTGGCGACGCCAGTTCGTCGGGGGCGCCGGGGATCCCGATCAGCGGCCCGGTGGGATGGCGGGCGATCTCCGCGGTGCTCACCCAGGTGGGGTCGGTGGCGGCGCCGACCGCCAGCCGCGCCGAGGTCAGGTTCAGCGCCGGGTAGAGCCGCCCGTCGAGGCGGGCGTAGATCTGCCCGGTCTCCCGGTTGCCGAGCACGGCGGCGTCGCCGATCACCCCGGCCGGTTTCATCCAGTGCAGAAGCGTCATCCAGCCCACGCCGATCAGCACGAACACCATCGACAGCGCCACGGCGGCTTGCTGTTTGCGGTCGTCGTGGCGCATCCGCACCGAGAACCGGGTGATCGCGGCGACCAGCCGCCGGTGATAGAACATGTGACCGGAGTTCTGGTCGCGGTTGGACAGGGTCAGCGGCACGGTCAGTAGCCCTTCGGCGGGCGGGCGGGGTCGGCCTGCTGGACCAGGGCGGCGAGGTTGGTCGCGTCGGGGCGCACCCCGTAGCGGCCCATCACGTAGTTCATCGACGCGCAGATGTTGGCGACCGGGTCGTAGATGGTGGTGGCGGTGCCGGGCTGGTGGTAGCGGGCGAACGTGGCGGGCAGCGTCTGGGTCAGCCCGCGGGCGTAGCCGAGGGGATGGCCGTCGGCCTGCACCGGGCCGGGGGCGCTCGCGGGCCGGGCGGCCACGGCGGTGGGGCTCCCGGACGATTCCCGGGCGATCAGGGTGCGGTAGCCGCGCAGCCACCGTCGCCGCGCGGCCGGGTCGACGATGTGCAGCCGGTCCAGCGCCGCGGCGATCTGGCGATCGAGGCGCCCGGGGTCTTCGCGGCGCGCCCGGCCGGGGTAACGCAGCCGCTGCAGGCGACGCGCCAGCCGGTGGGCGCGGCGCCGCGACCGGCCGATGTGGCGATGCTGGGCGCGCAGCCGCGCGGCCATGCGGCGCAGTGCTTCGCGACGCCCCAGCGGGGTGTCGGCGGCGGGCATCGGATCGCTGCGGGCCGCGTCGAGGACCGCGCGGGTGTGGTGGTAGCCGCCGCGGTGCTCGGTGTCAGCGTCGCGCAGCAGTGTCTGCAGGTCCCGGTCGGCGTCGCGGGCCACCGCGGCCAGCGCGGCCACCGCCGCGCGCCTCCGGTGCGCCGGGTCCCCGGCCCCGGGCCCCGGCGCCGCCGGGGCCGGGGGAATCCACGCGGTCGGCTCAGACGAGCCGGGGCCGCCGTAGAGCCGGTGGCCGCGGGTGAGCAACGCCACGGCGTGGGCGAGCGGGTCGGCGCTCATCGCAGCGACCCGCCGTAGCGCGCCTGGTTGTCGGCCTGGGCCTCGCGCCGCAGCGCAGAGAAGGCGAGGTTGAGCCGCTCGGCGAGTTCGATGTGGGTGTAGGTGGTGGTGACCGCCGGGCCCAAGGTGAGGTCGATGAGCCGGCCGTCGGCGTTGGCGACGGCCTGGATATCGCCCAGATCCACGCTGTAGGTGACGGTCTGGGCCTCGGCGACCAGCGCCTCCCAACGCCGGGCGGCGTCGCGCAGATCGCGGAGAACCGACTCGACGAGGTCGGTGTCGTCTCGCTGCGTGCGCCTGACCGGCCGCGCCATCATCTCAGTATCCGACCCCCGGTCGGCAGCGTCAATTCATCGCCGCGACTTTTCTGTACCGCAGCCCCGGTGCTGAATTGTGGCGGCCCGCTCGCCCGGGTAGCGTGATTTCGGTGGCCGATTCGCTGCTGCAACGCCAGCTCGACGAGGTGCGCTCCCTGGCTGAGCGGGCTCGGGAACTGTTCGGCGCCAATCTGATTGATCCCCCGACGGGTTTCGTCCCCGACACCCCCGACAGCGCCGGGCGGCGCCGGCCCGACCTCAGCGGGCGTTGAGCCGTTCGCGGCGCAGCAGGGTGACCTCCGGCAGGGCGAGCGGCGCCAGCTCGCCGACCACCCGCGCCAGCAGCAGGTCGGCCAGCTGCGGGTTGCGCGCCAGGCAGGGGCCGTGCAGATAGGTGGCGACCACGCTGCCCTGCACCGCACCCTCGATGCCGTCGCCGGCGCGGTTGCCGTCCCCGTGTCGCACCGTGGCCAACGCGGCGGCGTCCGGGCCCAAAACGGTGCCGCCGCGATGGTTTTCGAATCCGGTCAGCGCCTCGGTGAGCTCCGCGTGACGCGGATCGGCGATCACCTCGCCGATGCTGCGGGTGGCCTGCGGACCGGTGGTCAGATCGAGCAGGCCCACCCCGTCGACCCGCTCACCGGCGGCGGTCTCATACCACCGGCCCAGCACCTGGACGGCCGCGCAGACCGCCAGGATCGGTGCGCCGCGCCCCGCGGCGCGCTGCAGCCCGGGGTGGCGGAGCAGATGGCGGGTGGCCAGTCGCTGCGCGTAGTCCTCGGCGCCGCCGAGGGTGTACAGATCCAGGGAGTCGGGCACCGGGTCGGCGAGGGTGATCGGCACGATCTGCGCGGCGATGCCGCGCCACCGCAGCCGCTGGCGCAGCACGACCGCGTTGCCGCTGTCGCCGTAGGTGCCCATCACATCGGGCAGCACCAGCCCGATGCGCACCGTCGAGTCGGCGGGCCGGTCAGCCATGGCGTTCCAGGGCCCGGTTCAGGTGCAGAAACGCGGTGTAGTTGGCGATGACCTCGACGTGGCCCGGCGGACAGGACTCCACGGCGCGCACCGGGTCGTGCACCAGGGTGTGGGCGACGTCGGCGTAGCCCAGCCGCACCGCCAGGTCGGTGCCGCGCTCCCCGGCGGCCACCACCGCGGTGTCGGCGGCGCCGAAGTGCTCGAAGTTCACATCCCACAGCCACGACAGGTCCACCCCGTCGGGCACCTGCCCGTTGACCGCGATCACCACCGCGGGGGCGTGCGGGTCGACCATCGCCAGCGCCTCCTGCCAGCCGGCCGGGTTTTTGGCCAGCAGCATCCGCACCGTGTGCGGGCCGTACTGGATGCGGGCATAGCGGCCGGCGACCTCCTCGACGGTGCCGGCGGCGGCGACCGCGGCGGGCGCGGCGGCCCCGAGGGCGACCGCGGCGGCGACCGCCTGCGCGGCGTTGCCGCGGTTGACCGCCCCGGGCAGCGCCAGGCGCATCGCCAACACCAGCCCGTCGGGCCCGTGCAGGTGGTCGGTGTCGACCCACCAGTGCGGGGCGGGCCGGCGGAAGTCCGCGCCGGTGGAGTGCCAGCCCGCCGCGTCGCGCACGATGATCTCGCCGCTGCGCGGGCAGCTCACCGAGTCCGCCGACCAGCCGCCGCCGGCCGCGACCCACACCACCCGGGGATGGTCGTAGGCCGCGGAGGTGACCAGCACGTCATCGCAGTTGGCGACGACCACCGCGTCGGGGTGGCGCGCCAGCGCGGCCCGCAGGGCCCGTTCGATGGTGTTGATCTCGCCGACCCGGTCGAGTTGGTCGCGGGAGAGGTTGAGCAGCACGATCACCGCCGGGGCCACCGCGTCGGCGACGTGGGGCACGTGCATCTCGTCGACCTCGAGCGCGGCCAGCGCCGCGGCGCGGTCGGCGGCCAGGGCCGCGATCAGCCCGGCGTCCATGTTGGCGCCCTCGGAGTTGGTGGCGACCGCGCCGAGATCCCGCAGCGCCGCGGCGACCATCCGGGTGGTGGTGGATTTGCCGTTGGTGCCGGTGACCACCACGGTGCGGCGCTCGCGGCCCAGCTGCGCCAGCAGCGAGCGGTCCAGCGTCATCGCGACGAGCCCGCCGATCATCGCCCCGGCGCCGCGGCCGCTGGTCCGCGACGCCCAGCGGGCGACCGCCCCGGCCGCCAGGGCCAGTCGGCCGCGCACGCTCACCACCCGGGTGAGTTTAGGCGGCGACACGACCGGCGGCGACGGCGACACAGCCGGCGACGAACCGCCAATCCCGGCCGCGGTCGCACGGGCGTGTCATCCTCGAGGGCATGAGGTGGCCGCGGTGACCGGGTGGGGTCGTCCGCCGGGGGATCCCGGCTGCGGCTGGGCGGTCCTGGACGTGGAGACCTCCGGTTTCCGGCCCGACCGGGCACGGGTGCTCAGCATCGCGGTGCTGGCCCTCGACGGCGACGGGCAGGTGGAACGTTCGGTGGTCAGCCTGCTCGACCCGGGCGTCGATCCCGGCCCCACCCATGTGCACGGGCTGACCGCCGAGATGCTCGCCGGGGCGCCGCGGTTCGGCGACATCGTCGGCGAGGTGGCCGACCTGCTGCACGGGCGCACCCTGGTCGCCCACAACGCGCCGTTCGACTACGCGTTTCTCACCGCCGAAGCCGAACTGGTCGGCGCCGCCCTGCCGGTCGACACGGTGATGTGCACGGTGGACCTGGCGCGCCGCTTGGAGCTGGGGGTCGACAATCTGCGGCTGCAGACCCTGGCCGCCCACCTGCAGGTGGCGCAGGCCAAGGCCCACGACGCGTTCGACGACGCGCTGGTGCTCTCCCGGGTGCTCGACCCGATGCTGCGCCGGGCGCGCGAACGCGACGTGTGGCTGCCGGTGCGCCCGGTCAGCCGGCAGCGCTGGCCCAACGGGCACATCACCCACACGGCGCTGGAGCCGCTGAAAAAGTGGGCGGCGCGCCAACCCGGCCCGTTCGCCAACCCCGGGCGCTACGTTCCCGGCCGCCCGCTGGTGCAGGGCATGCGGGTGGCGCTGTCGGCGGCGTGCGCCCGCCGCCACGACGAGCTGGTCGAGCGGCTGGTGCACGCCGGGCTGGCCTACAGCGACACCGTGGACCCGCAGACCTCGCTGGTGCTGTGCAACGAGGCGCGCCCGGCGCAGGGCAAGGGGTTCGCCGCCGCCGAGCTGGGGGTGCCGCTGCTCTCCGATCGGGAGTTCCTCACCGCACTGACCGCGGTGGCCCCCGGGACGGCGGTCGAGCAGTTCCGCGACACCACCCCCGCCGCGGTGCAGGGCGCGCTGTTCTGAGCCCGCCGGCGCCCGGCGGCGCCGGCGCGGTGCGCTCTAGCGGCGGGCGGCCCGGTTGACCGCCGAGACCACCGCGCGCAGCGAGGCGGTGGTGATCGACGGCGCGATGCCCACCCCCCACACGGTGGTCCCGCCGATGTCGGCCTCCACGTAGGCCGCGGCCTGCGCCTCCTCCCCCGCGCTCATCGCGTGCTCGGAGTAGTCGAGCACCGCGACCTCGAACCCGACCCCGGCCAGCGCGTCGACGAACGCCGCCAGCGGGCCGTTGCCGGCACCGGTGATGGTGTGTTCGGCGCCGTCGAGTCGGACCACCGCCTCGATGGTGTCGGTGCCGTCGTCGGTCTCCGCGGCGATCACCTTCTGGCGCATCCGCTCCAGCGGCGTCACCGGGGCCAGGTACTCCTCGTCGAAGGCGTCCCACATCACCTTCGGCGGGACCTCGCCGCCCTCGCCGGCCGTGCCCTCCGAAAGCGCCTGGATGACCTGGGAGAACTCGATCTGCAGCCGGCGCGGCAGCACCAGCCCGTGGTCGGCTTTCATGATGTAGGCCACCCCGCCCTTGCCGGACTGGGAGTTGACCCGGATCACCGCCTCATAGGTGCGGCCCACGTCGCGCGGGTCGATCGGCAGGTAGGGCACCTGCCACAACAGCTCATCGACATCGGTATCGGCGGCGTCGGCGTCCAGCTTCATCTGGTCGAGGCCCTTGTTGATGGCGTCCTGGTGGCTGCCGGAGAACGCCGTGTAGACCAGGTCCCCGCCGTAGGGGTGCCGTTCGGGCACCGCCAGCTGGTTGCAGTACTCGACGGTGCGCCGGATCTCGTCGATGTTGGCGAAGTCGATCTGCGGGTCCACCCCGCGGGAGAACAGGTTGAGCCCGAGGGTGACCAGGCAGACGTTGCCGGTGCGCTCCCCGTTGCCGAACAGGCAGCCCTCGATGCGGTCGGCGCCGGCGGCGTAGCCCAGTTCGGCGGCGGCCACCGCGGTGCCGCGGTCGTTGTGCGGGTGCAGGCTCAAGATCACCGCCTCCCGGCGGGCCAGGTTCCGGCTCATCCACTCGATCGAGTCGGCGTAGACGTTGGGGGTGGTCATCTCCACCGTCGCCGGCAGGTTGACGATCATCGGGTTGTCCGCGGTCGGCTCCAGGACGTCGCCGACCGCGTCGCAGACCGCTTTGGCGTACTCCAGTTCGGTGCCGGTGTAGGACTCCGGGGAGTACTCGTAGCGCCACCGGGTCTGCGGATACCGGGCGGCCTCGACGAGGCATTTGCGCGCCCCGGCGACCGCGATCTCGGTGACCGCGGCCCGATCGGCGCGGAACACGACGCGGCGCTGCAGGATCGAGGTGGAGTTGTAGAAGTGCACGATGACGCTGGGGGCGCCGGCGCAGGCGGCGAAGGTCCGCTCGATGAGTTCGTCGCGGCACTGGGTGAGCACCTGGATGGTGACGTCGTCGGGGATGGCGTCGCCGTCGATGATCTCGCGGACGAAGTCGTAGTCGGTCTGGCTGGCCGAGGGGAACCCGACCTCGATCTCCTTGTAGCCCATCGCGACCAGCAGGTCGAACATGCGGCGTTTGCGCGCCGGGCTCATCGGGTCGATCAGCGCCTGGTTGCCGTCGCGCAGGTCGACCGCGCACCACAGCGGGGCGCGGTCGATCACGGTGTCGGGCCAGGTGCGGTCGGGCAGGCTGATCGCCTCGACCTCCTCGGCGAACGGCCGGTACCGCTGGACCGGCATCGCCGAAGTGCGCTGGGTGTTCCAGCCCGGCTGGCCGGGACCGGGCGGGCCGGACGGGGTGCGGATCGCGCGCACCCCGGGCCCGCCGGTGAAGGCGTCGGGCTGGGCGGGTTGGGCGGGCTGGGAGAGCGAAGAGAAACGTGTCACGGTGATTTGCTCCGGGTTGGTGAGAGGGACCTCAGACCGGCGCATCGCGAACACCCGCGACGGGAGGCCGGTCTCGGTCAGACCCCGCCGCGGCGTTCCAGGAGGAGCACCCGCGCCATGGGCCCCAGTCTAGCGCGCCGTCGACGGGCGGAAAAACCCGGCGATCGATCGACCTCTATCCTGGACATGCCCGCCGTTCGCACCCGAAAGGATTCTTGTGGCACTCATCGTGCAGAAGTACGGCGGATCGTCGCTGGCGGACGCCGATCGGATCCGCCGGGTCGCCGAACGGATCGTCGAGACCAAAAAGGCCGGCAACGACGTGGTCGTGGTCTGCTCGGCGATGGGTGACACCACCGACGACCTGCTCGACCTGGCGCAACAGGTCTGCCCCGCTCCCCCGCCGCGGGAGATGGACATGCTGCTGACCGCCGGGGAGCGGATCTCCAACGCGCTGGTCGCGATGGCGGTGGAGTCCCTCGGGGCGCAGGCCCGCTCGTTCACCGGCTCACAGGCCGGGGTGATCACCACCGGCGCGCACGGCAAGGCCAAGATCATCGACGTCACGCCGGGGCGGCTGCGCTCGGCACTCGACGACGAGCAGATCGTGCTGGTCGCCGGGTTCCAGGGCGTCAGCCAGGGCACCAAGGACGTCACCACGCTGGGCCGGGGCGGCTCCGACACCACCGCGATCGCGTTGGCGGCGGCGCTGGAGGCCGATGTCTGCGAGATCTACACCGACGTCGACGGCATCTTCAGCGCCGATCCGCGCATCGTGGCCAACGCGCAGCATCTCGACCGGGTCACCTTCGAGGAGATGCTGGAGATGGCGGCCTGCGGCACGAAAATCCTCATGCTGCGCTGCGTCGAGTACGCGCGGCGCTTCAACATCCCGGTGCACGTGCGCTCGTCGTACTCGGACAAACCCGGCACCCTGGTAACCGGATCGATCAAGGACATCCCCATGGAAGACCCCATCCTGACCGGCGTCGCCCACGACAACAGCGAAGCGCAGGTCACCGTCGTCGGGATCCCCGACACCCCCGGCTACGCCGCGAAGGTGTTCCGGGCGGTCGCTGACGCCGACGTCAACATCGACATGGTGTTGCAGAACGTCTCCAAGGTCGAGGACGGCAAGACCGACATCACCTTCACCTGTCCGCGCGCCGACGGGCCGACCGCGGTGGACAAGCTCAACGCGATGCGCGACGAGATCGGCTTCTCCCAGGTGGTCTACGACGACCACATCGGCAAGGTGTCGCTGATCGGCGCCGGGATGCGCAGCCACCCCGGGGTCACCGCCACGTTCTGTGAGGCGCTGGCCGACGCCGGGGTCAACATCGAGCTGATCTCCACCTCCGAGATCCGCATCTCGGTGCTCTGCCAGGACACCGAACTGGACACCGCGGTGCGCGCCCTGCACGAGGCGTTCAACCTCGGCAGCGTCGAGGAAGCCACCGTCTACGGCGGGACGGGGCGCTGATGGCCCCGGTGACGTTGGGGGTGGTGGGCGCCACCGGCCAGGTCGGTCAGGTGATGCGCACGCTGCTCGAGGAACGCGACTTCCCCGCCGAGACGGTGCGGTTGTTCGCCTCGGCCCGCTCGGCGGGCCGGCGGCTGCCGTTCGGCGGGCGCCAGATCGAGGTCGAGGACGCCGAGACCGCCGACCCGACCGGCATCGACATCGCGCTGTTCTCCGCCGGCGGGACGATGTCGAAGGTGCAGGCGCCGCGGTTCGCCGCGGCCGGGGCCACCGTGATCGACAACTCCTCGGCGTGGCGCAAAGACCCCGACGTGCCGCTGGTGGTGGCCGAGGTGAACTTCGACCGCGACGTGGCCGACGCGTGGCCGCTGAAGAAGGGCATCATCGCCAACCCGAACTGCACCACCATGGCCGCGATGCCCGCGTTGAAGGCGCTGCACGACGCCGCCGGGCTGCGCCGCATCATCGTCTCGACCTACCAGGCGGTCTCCGGCAGCGGGCTGGCCGGGGTCACCGAACTGGCCGATCAGGCCCGGGCGGTGGCCAACGACGCCGAGAAGCTGGTCTACGCCGGGGACGCGGTGGCCTTCCCGGATCCGAGCACCTATGTCGCGCCGATCGCCTACAACGTGGTGGCGCTGGCCGGGGCGCTGGTCGACGACGGCTCCGGGGAGACCGACGAGGACCAGAAGCTGCGCAACGAGAGCCGCAAGATCCTCGGCATCCCCGAACTGGCGGTCAGCGGCACCTGCGTGCGGGTGCCGGTGTTCACCGGCCACAGCCTGTCGATCAACGCCGAGTTCGACCGGCCGATCTCCCCGCAGCAGGCCACCGAGGTGCTCGAGCACGCCCCCGGGGTGAGGCTGGTCGACGTGCCCACCCCGCTGGCCGCCGCCGGCGCCGACGAGACCCTCGTCGGCCGGATCCGCACCGACCCGGGGGTGCCCGACGGTCGGGGCCTGGCGCTGTTTCTGGCCGGGGACAACCTGCGCAAGGGCGCGGCGCTGAACACCATCCAGATCGCGGAACTGCTGGCCGCGCGCAGCTAAGAGCGCGCGGTGGGCTCGGCGTGGCTGCGTGGTCCCCGGTGGGTGCTGCCGGTGGCGGCGCTGCTGCTCGCCGCCGCCCTGCCGGTGGTCCCGGCGGTCGCGGAGCCGGCGGTGCCGCTGCCCGAGCCGATGACACCGCCGCTGGCGCCGGGCCAGGTGATGCGCATCGGGCCGGCCGCCGGCACCGGCACCCCCACCCGCGACTACGGCATCGGCGCCACCGACCTCTGCGAGTTCATGGAGTTCCCCAGCCGGATGCTGCAGATCTGCGGGGACAGCTTCGCCGGCCCCGGGGTCGGGTTCGGCGGCTGGTACTCCCCCATCGCCTTGCACGTGGACACCGATTCGGTCGGCGATCGCGACGGGGTGCGCTACACCGGGGTGACCGGCGTGTTCGACCCGCTGCTGGCCGACGCCGTCCCGCCGGGCTTCTCGCAGCTGCCGGCCGGGGTGGTCGAGATCAACCGGCGCAACTATCTGCTGGTGACCACCACCAGCCGGCTGGTTCCGCAGTCGTCGCGGCTGGTGGCCGCCGAGGCCGGCTCCGACGGCTGGCCGACGGTGCCCGGCTCGCTGCGCGCCGCGGACTACCAGGACGGCGGGCAGACCCAGATCAGCGGCTACTACGATCCGATCCCCACCGCCGAGTCGGCCACCGGGTGGGTCTACATCGTGGCGAACAACTTCGACCGGACCGGGCCGCTGCGGCTGTACCGGGTGGCGCCGGAGGCGTTCACCGACCGGTCCCGCTGGCAGGGCTGGGCCGGCGGGCCCGACGGCGGCTGGGCACAGACCCCCACCCCGCTCTGGGGCGATCAGGTCGGTGAGATGAGCGTCAAACAGCTCGACGGCAAGACCGTGCTGTCGTATTTCAACGCCAGCACCGGCAACATGGAGATCCGGGTGGCCGCCGACCCGACCGGGCTGGGCACCGCGCCGGTGACCACGGTGGTGCAACACACCGACTGGCCGACCTGGCCCGAACCGGTCGACGCCCTGCCCGCCCCGACCGACAACCGGCTCGCCCAGCCCTACGGCGGCTACATCGCTCCGGGCTCCACCCTCGACGAGGTCCGGGTGTTCGTCAGCCAGTGGAACACCACCGGCCGCGACCGCAGCCCGTACCGGGTGATCCAGTTCGCGGTCAACCCGTTCAAACCCTGGTGAGGAGCCTATTTTGTGCGCTCGGTCCGCAGTGGGGCCGCAGGAGATCTGCGAGCCGCATCTACGAGGTCTGCCGCCGCCTTTCGGGTGCGGTCGCTGGCGTCGGGCCAAAGGTGGCTGTAGGTGTCCAGGGTGATCGACGCGGAGCTGTGGCCGAGCGCCCGTTGAACGGTGGGGGTTGCGTGATGCGACGCCGTGACGCTTCCCCCGAGGTGAGTGTGTTGGCCGACAGCGCCGGTGACGTGCTCGATCCACCATTTCTGTTCATGGGCGAGTGGTACGGGAGCCGCTCGGCGCTCGATGAGGCCCGCCGGCATCATCGGGCCCGCCGGAAGCGGATACTGCGGCTCGTGACCGACGACGACCCCGGGGAGTAGCCCCCGACGCCCGCACCGCCGACCCC
Source organism: Mycolicibacillus parakoreensis (assembly GCF_022370835.2). Next base: position 120,481 of record NZ_CP092365.1, on the reverse strand, counting down.
CACCCCTGGGGCAAATTTTGGGTTACTCATGCCGCGGAGGGGTGAAGGCTTGTCTCAGATCAGCGATCGTGGCATACAGTGCCCGTTGTGTTTCGTTCTGGCGTGTCTTTATGAGACTGACTGCAATATCGGCCATCCCGAGCGCAAGGCCCAGCGCGTTGCGGGCCAGATCGTAATCGTTTTCCGCCTCGCCATCCAGCAGTTCTTCCATCGCCTCTGCCGTGCCTGGTCCGTAGCTCATTCCGGCGTGGGATTCGAGAATATAGCTCTGTAAATAGTCGAGCGCCTTTTGAGCCGCCTGGTACTGCTCCGGTGTCAGCTCCTTCATCCGGGGATTGTCACACGAGGGCCGGCCCGAAAGGAGCGGTTACCGCCGACCCGCTCGACTTCCGTCGGGCTGGCCACCCGGGCGGGCGACAAGGCAGGATTCATCCGTACTCGCGGTCGTGGTTGTTTAGGAACGACTGGGCTAGCGATATCCACCCCTCGAGTGGCACGTCACCATCGATCATGGCGAATGCATGGTCGACATCATTCGGATCCTCAAAGTCCCAGTCGTCAGCACGACTGTAGATGGTGATCGTCTGGCCGCTCGTGTCCCAGAAGAACACTCCGGTTCGCGTTCTCTCACTGACGCGGGTCATCACCCAGACGGCGTCTGTGCCGTTGCGCAGGTCTGTGGCGACCTGCTTGAACTGCGTCTTGTATCTGCCTGGCCAGTCGCGCCAAGCGCTCTCGAATGCCAGATCGATCCGCAGTTTCTCAAACGGAAACTCGTGGCGCCCGAGCATGCAAAGCCCGAGTGCGATGCCTTGTGAAACGGCGTTTCGCTGACGGGAAGGGGTGGTCACGATGTCCGCTCCGTTCAGTCAAGCGAACCGGCTTGCCGCAGGCCGCGTGCCGGTTGAACACATCGTGGCCGAAACATGCGCTGCCGGCCAAGGGCAGTGCGCCCCGGCCACGCCGCTGAGAGGTCCATCTTGAACCTCTCCAACCCGGACCGGCGACAGAAGCTGCACCAGTCGCGGCCGGCGCCTGATAGACCCTTGGGGTCCACGCCTCGATGCCGCTACCGCTGCCGCAGCACCGAGCCCGAATCCACAAAATCGGACCGTCCGAACAACGCCGTTACCATTTCGTGACCTAAGTGCATGAGGTGTGAGGGGTGTGGGAGGCCAGAAAATGGCACCGTGATCGCCAGGGAAACGGTCGAAGATGCGGGGACATCACCTACGTGGGGACGGTATCGTTGGCAGTGGTGCGCGTGTCGGGGCGTGCTGATCGGATGGGAGCCATGATGGGCAAGTTTGACGCTATGCGGCGCCAGGTCGACGTGACGCACGTCAAGCGTGGGCAGTTGGCGGCAATCACCCGGCTTCGACCGGAGCCGTCGCAGCGCGCACAGGAGGCGATCGCTCGCGTGGCTGCGCGTCGCGGGAAGCGGTGACGGAGCAATACCGCTGCGTTCCCCTGCTTGAGACCCACTACACCGACTACTTCTCGTGCGGCCACGACGATGAGATGGACCGCTGGTTGGATCGGCGGGCGCGCACGGACCAGAACCTGGGTAAATCTGCAACGCACGTATGGGTCGATGACGGCGGCTGCGTGGTCGCCTATTTCACCCTGCTTCAAACGACGATCCGGGAGGGGCCGGACCGCTTCTTCGCTCGGATTCGTCCGCCCGGTTTTCCACGGGACCGCGAACTACCGGGAATCTTGATCGGAAAGCTTGCGCTCGATCAATCGCTGCAGGGGCGCCGGCTGGGCATGGATCTCATCGCCGAGGCGTACGTGACCGCTTGCGAGGCGGTCACGCTGATCGGCGGAGTGGTTCTGGTGGTCGATCCCATGAACAGTCGTGTCGGCGAGATCTACCGGGAGTTCGGATTCAAAGGGGTCGAGGGCAGCGACCGCCTGGTGCTGAACTTTCGGGAGTTCAACAAAGGCGTTCCGCTGGACGACTGAGGGCGCCGAACGGCAAAGCTAAAACCGTCCACCCTCCGCGTTCCTGATACGAGCGCTCTGGGCTAAATGCGGGCGTGTCGCCGGTCCGCAGTGGGGCCGCAGGAGATCTGCGAGCACCGATTTGCCGCCAACAACGCCAACACCCCTGACCTGTGAGAACTGGCGGAATTGACACTTGTCGTTGTTGCTAAACGCCCAGGAAACAGTTCGCGGTCAACCCGTTCAAGCCGTGGTGAGGCTCGATTGCGCACCGTCGGTCCGTAGTGGGGCCGGTCCGTAGTGGGGCCGCAGGAGTCCGGACCCACAGAATCGGACCGTCTGGACAACGCCCGTGACCTGGGGGCGTGAGGTGTGGGGTGGGGACCGGAGAGAATCGCGATGTCAGTGGGGTGATGAAGAATCAGCATGTCCGTAATGAACGATCCGGGATGGTCTGCATAATGAGACTCAGAGACACCAAGGAACAGGGGTAGGTCGCATGGCCGTAACGGTTGAGCATGCCAGCGCCGCTGAACTGGAGGGTCGGCTCAAGCGCATCCTTGTGGAAATCGGTATGAGCGAAGGAGACCTCGCCGACCTCGCTGCCCGGTACATGCTCACCCCGGAGGAACTGGAAGCGTGGGACGAGGTGCGCGCGATCCGTTTTCTCCTCGGGGATGAGTGATCCCGGAGAGCTTGAGGGACGCGTCTCGCGCTTCGCGGAGGAGGTTCTCACCCGCGTTCTGATGTGCCTGGAGGGCAAACCGCGCTATCTGGAACCCAAACGGCAGGCCAGGCCAAAAATGTCACCTAACCGTGCAGCAGTCCCGTTCCGCAGCAAGCCCGCATATCACGACGGCGATCTGGAGCCCGGTGTCGGGATCGCGGCCTCCCTGGCCGGTGTAGATGTGGTGTCGCCGTAGTCTTCGTCATCCACATAGCCGCCAGAGACGACAATCGAGTCTGCGCCGTCTTTCCCGCCACTAATTCCGCCCTGCAGCGGCCGGTGCACACCGGCTCGATGAGCCGCCTCCCGGTTGGCATAGGTAGTGCCCACAGGGTTGCCCGGAATGTGACCATAGACACGATCTGCCATGGCTGAGACCCTAGCCAGAGCGACCGACAATAGGGGGCTACAGGCACGTTGGCACGGGCTCACACCGAACCGCAGGTTGACCCGGTGTCCCGATTTCCGACCCTTCGGAGGCAGGGCTCACTTGTAGAACTAACCATGTCGCATCGCTCACTCCGGCTGTTTGCGGCTCCCTGAGCGTGTACCGTCCGTCCGCAACGCGTCCGCAGCAGAGCTAGCCGACACTTTTTACAACCAACTGAACCAACTGCTTGAACTGCAGATCTCTGCCATCACCAACGCGGCTCCGGGCAACGAGCGCTCAGGTCACTGTTCGCGGTGAACCCGTTCAAACCCTGGTGAGGCTCCCCCGTCGGGCGGGGCGGCTGTGGTTCAATGGGCGCATCGACGTCGTCGCCGGCCTGCGCGGCCTTTCCGAGGCGCTCCTGGCAGCCAAACTGCCCGGAGCGGTTGCCGTGGGTCCGCGCCCCGGCGGGCGCACTCTGGAGCTGCCCGGCCGCGGCAGCACCTACGTCGTCGACACCGGACCGATCGGATCCGGACCCACGTTCCTGCTGCTGCACTCGGTGGCCTGCACCGGGATGCTGACCTGGTATCCGTCGCTGGCGATGCTGCGCCGGTTCGGCCGGGTCGTGATCTTCGACCAGCGCGGGCACGGCGCGGGCATCCCGGCCGGCCGGGTGCTGCTGGAGGACTGCGCCGACGACGCCGTCGCGGTCGCCGACGCGCTGGGCATCGACACCTTCATCCCGGTCGGGTTCTCGATGGGGTCGCTGGTGGCCCAGCTCACCTGGCAGCGCCACCGGCGCCGGGTCGACGCGCTGGTGCTGTGCGCGGCGGCCGCCACGTTCGCCGAGGCGGCCCCGATGCGGCTGGGCACCAGCCTGTTCGCCGCGCTGCTCGACGCGTTCACACCGCGCCCGGATCCCGCGACCGCGGTGGCCCCCGGCGGGTGCGACACGGTCACCGCCAACGATGTGCGCTGGGCGCTGGCGGAGTTCCGCGCCACCGACGTCTCGGCGATGTGCCGGGCGCTGGCCGAGATCGTCCGGTTCGACTCCCGCCCCTGGATCGGCGGCATCGACGTGCCGACCGCGGTGGTGGTGCCCACCCGCGACCGGGTGATCTCCCCGCGCCATCAGCGCTGGCTGGCCGCGCAGATCCCGCAGGCCACCGCGGTGCCGGTCGCCGGCGGGCACGCCTGCTGCACCCTGCAGCAGGAGGCGTTCGTCGCCGGGTTGCACACCGCGGTGGACACGGTGCTGACCGCGCTGCCCGCCGCGGCGTCGGCCGCGGCCAGCTAAGCGCCGCCGCGGCCGTCGCGCCTCACGCCTGCGTAGCGCAGCACTGCTCGCCGGCAACGCGATCGGCCGTCGCGGCGTTGTCGCGTTGGGCGAAGACCTCGACGAGGCGCCGCCCGAGAGCGTCGGTGATCGACGTCCACGCATCGGTGCCCAGAACCAGCCGTCGGGGCGGGCTGTCGGAGTCCGCGGCGCGGATGATCGCCGCGACGGCGCGCTCGGGGCTGACCGGCATCTGCCCCGGCGTCGGTGGCACCCGATCGGCGGGTCCGCCCCGGTAGGCGGCGCTGGGTGGCACGTGCTCGGCCGCGTCGAAGAATCCGGTGCGGACCACGCCCGGTTCGACGAGGGTGGTGTGGATACCGAACGGTTCCACCTCGGTCGCCACGGCGTCGTAAAAGCCCTCGATGCCCCACTTCGTCACGTGATAGAGCGAGAATCCGGGAAAAGCGAGGTGTCCTCCCATGCTCGACATCTGCATCAGCAACCCGCCGCCCTGCGCGCGCAGATGCGGAAGCACGGCGCGGGCAAGATGAATGGACCCCGCGAGGTTGGTCTGGATCATCTCGTCGACCTGGTGATCGGTGAGGTCCTCGGCGGCGGCGAAGACACCGTAGCCGGCGTTGGACACGACGACGTCGATGCGGCCGAGGGCGTGGAATGCCTCGTGGGCGACAGCGCGTACGGCGGCGGGGTCGGTGACGTCGAGTCCTCGTCGCCACAGCCGGTCGCCGTGGCGACGCGCCAGATCGTCGAGTTGGCCGGGGCGCCGCAGGGTCGCGGCCACGGTGTCGCCCCGCAGCAGCACCTGCTCGACGAGTTCGCGTCCCATACCCCGTGAGGCGCCGGTGATGAACCACGTCTTGGTCATGGCGAGTCCTTTCGTTGCCGTGACCGGGTCAACGCTCGGCCGTGGCACCGCACTCCATAACTCGCATTCGACTTTCGCGGTTTAGCCATGCGTGACGCGCATGGGTACGGTGAGGCGTGGCCGAGGTGACGTTGGAGGGTCTGCGCGTCTGTCGTGAGATCGCGCTGGTCGGTTCCTTCACGGCCGCCGCGCGTTCTCTGGGCTATTCGCAGCCGGCGGTGTCGCGGCAGGTGGCGGCGATGGAATCGGCGGTGGGTTACCGCCTGTTCGTGCGGGAGCTGCGCGGCGCCAGCGTGACTCCCGCCGGAACCCGCCTGGTCGAGCACGCCGCTCGCGTCCTCGGTGCCGTCAGCTCGTTGCATCACGATCTGAAGGCGCTGGGAGACAAGCTCGCCGGACGGGTGGCCGTGGGCGCGTTCCCGGCGGCGATGTCGGTGCTGGTGCCGCGCGCCGTCGCGCGGCTGAGGGTCGACCACCCGGGACTGGTCGTGAGACTGACCGAGGCGGCCACGCCCGCGCTGCTGCGCGACGTTCACGGCGATCGGCTCGACGTGGCCGTGATCGCCACGGGCACCGGATTACCGCAGTACGACCTCGACGGTCTCGGGCGGCATCGTGTGTACGCCGGAGATCTGTGTGCCGCCGTGCCTGACCGACATCGGCTCGCCGGTCGGTCCGAAGCCCCGGTCAGCGAGCTGGTGAACGAAGTTTGGGTCGCCGGAACGGGTTCGGCGGGCGATCCCCAGTTCGCGGCCTGGCCGACGGTGACCGACCCGGTGATCGGTCACCGAGTGCGCAGCTGGCCCGCCCGACTCGGCTTGGTGGCCGCAGGCCTCGGTGTGTGTGTCCTCCCGGCGTTGTCGGCGCCGTCGGTGCCGCCCGGGGTGCGCTGCGTTGACGTCGTCGACCCGGCGTGGTCGGGTCGGCGCACGCTCGCGGTCACCGCTTGCCGGCCCAGCGTCGCCGCCCGCGCCGTGGTCGCCGCAGTGCGGGCGGTCGCCGGGGAGATCAGCGCGCAGCCCACGGCTGCGCCTCAGTCCCCGGTGAACAGTCGCGGCGCCGTTGACTCGGGCCGGTGACTCTCACGAGCCGTCGGGGCCCACCATCGCCAGCAGCTCGCTGCGCACGATCTTGCCGGTGGCGTTGCGGGGCAGCTCGGCCAGCAGCGTGATCTCGCGGGGCACCTTGTAGCCGGCCAGGTTGTCACGCACATGGTCTTTGAGGTCCTCGACCGACGCGGTCGCGGCCGATTCGAGCACGACGAACGCCGCGAGCCGCTGACCGAACTGCGCATCGTCGACGCCGAGCACGCTGGCCTCGGCCACCGCGGGGTGGGCGGTGAGGGTCTGCTCCACCTCGATCGGGTAGACGTTCTCCCCGCCGGAGACGATCATCTCGTCGTCGCGGCCGACCACATACAGCCTTCCCGCCGCGTCGAGATAACCCATGTCGCCGGAGGCCATGAACTCGCCGTGGAAATCCTTGGTGGTGCCCGAGGTGTAGCCGGAGAACCCGGTGGTGTTGCGCACGAAGATCTGACCGACCTCGCCGGTGGGCAGCGCGCGGAACTCCGCGTCGAGGATGTGGATCTCGGTGCCCTCGGCGGGCCGCCCGGCGGTGTCGGGGGCCGCCCGCAGATCCGCGGGCGTGGCGGTGGCGATCATGCCGGCCTCGGTGGCGTTGTAGTTGTTGTAGATGACGTCACCGAACTCGTCCATGAACGCCGTCACCACGTCCGGACGCATCCGCGAACCCGACGCGGTCGCGAAGCGCAGCGAGCGCCCGCTGTAGCGGCGGCGCACCTGCTCGGGCAGCTCCATGATCCGGTCGAACATCACCGGCACCACGCAGAGCCCGGTGGCCCGGTGGCGGTCGATCATCGCCAGCGTGGCCTCCGGGTCGAACTTGCGTTGCGTGACGATCGTGCACGCCAGCGACGCCGAGAGCACCAGCTGCGACCAGCCCCAGGCGTGAAACATCGGGGCCGCCACCACCGTGGTCTCCTGCGCGCGCCACGGCGTGCGTTTGAGCACCGCGGCCAACTCCCCCGGTCCCCCACCGGACCGTTTGGCGCCCTTGGGGGTTCCGGTGGTCCCGGAGGTGAGCAGGATGAGGTCGCCCCGGGCGTCGAGGGGCCCCGGGCGCCGCCCGGCGTGGGCGGCGATGAGGCCCTGCACGGTCGGCGTCGCGGTGACCTCCTGTTCGGTCCAGGCGAGGATCCGGGTGGTCTGCGGGCGCTGCCCGAGCGCGCGGTCGACGATCCCGGCGAACTCGTCGTCGTAGATGAGCACCTCGGGGGCCTCCCGGTCGACCACCTCGGCGAGCGCCGGGCCGGCGAACGCGGTGTTCAACAACACCACGTCGGCGCCGATCCGGTTCGCCGCGACCAGCGACTCCACGAACCCGCGGTGGTTGCGGCACAGGATGGCCAGCACCCGCGGCGCCCCGCCGGGCAGCGCCTGCAGCCCCGCCGCCAGCGCGTCGGCGCGCTCGTCGAGTTCGCGCCAGGTCAGCGTGCCCGCGTCGTCGATGAGGCCCGGCCGATCCGGGCAGCGGCGTGCCGCACCGGCGAACCCGGCGGTCGAGGACATCTTCTCGCGGCGCATCGCCGCGACCATCCGCACGTACTTGTCCGGGCGCAGCGGCGCGATCATGCCCGCCCGCCGCAGTGTGGCCACCAGATCCGCGGCGGCCGCCAGCCGCCCGGTGCCCGTCATGCCGTCCGCCGCAACGTCACCTGGCTCACATCGCTCCTTCGCTGTCGGCCCGCCGGGGGGTTCACGGTGCTCCGAATGGTACCGGCCGCACCGCGGCAACACCGGCGGAATCCGGGTGCGCCGTGCACCGCGGCGAACCGCGGGCCGAGGCTCCGGTCAGCGGCTACATTTGGTGGCAGCGGTTGGCGCGTGCGAACGGGGTGAGCGATGAAACGGCTGCACGGCATGGACGCGCTGCTGCTCTACACCGAAACCCCCACCGTGCACACCCACACGCTGAAGATCGGGGTGCTCGACGTCGCGCAGTTCGACGGCGAGTTCGACTTCGAGGTCCTGCGCGGCCTGCTGTGGCGCCGCCTGCATCTGCTCGAACCGTTCCGCTACCGGCTGGTTGCGGTGCCCGGGCGCCTGCACCACCCGGTGTGGTTGGAGAACGCCGCGCTGGACATCGACTACCACGTGCGCCGCGCCCGGGTCCGCGCCCCCGGCGGGCGCCGGGAACTCGACGCGCTGATCGGCGAGATCGCCGGCACCGCGCTGGACCGCGGCCGACCGCTGTGGGAGATGCACGTCGTCGACGGCATGGCCGACGGTTCGCTGCCGGTGATCGTCAAGATCCACCATGTGCTCGCCGACGGTGTGGCGTCGGCGAACCTGTTGTCGCGCGCCATGGGGTTCACCGGGACCGCCGCCGACGAGCGCACCCCCGCCCCGGCGGCGTCCCCGCCGTCGGCCGCGGCGCTGCTGCTCGCCGCCGGGCGCGACCACCTGCGGCTGATCGCCGACCTTCCGCGGCTCGTGGCGCGCGCGGTGACCGGCGTGTGGCGGTTGTGGCGGGCGACCCGCGCCCGCGGGCCGCATCCCGACCTCGCGGGGCTGCTGTCGCCGGCGCCGACGTTCTTCAACCACACCCTCACCCCTCAACGTGAATTCGCCAGCGCCACACTGGCGCTGGCCGACGTCAAACAGACCGGAAAACAGCTCGGCGTCACGATCAACGAGCTGGTGCTGGCCACCACCGCCGGAGCGCTGCGGGAGCTGCTGTTGCGCTACGACGGCCGTGCCGACCGGCCGCTGATCGCGTCGGTGCCGGCGAGTTTGGACCGCGACCCCGACCGGGTGGTCGGCAACGAGCTGGGCGCGATGAACGTGTCGCTGCCGGTGCACGTCGACGATCCGCTCGAGCGGGTCCGGCTGACCGTGCTGGGCACCGGCATCGCCAAGGAGGAGTTCACCCTGCTGGGCCCGGAGCTGATCGCCTCGCTGCTGGAGTATCTGCCGCCGGCGCTGGCCCCCGGCATGTTCGGCTGGCTGTCGCGGCGGGCCGGGGGCACCACGCTGCAGAACCTCACCGTCTCCAACGTGCCCGGGCCGCGGGAACGCGGCAGCCTGGGCGGGGCGATGCTGCGGGAGTTCTACTCGGTGGGTCCGCTGCTGGCCGGCAGCGCGCTGAACATCACGGTGTGGAGCTACGTCGACCAGTTGAACATCGCGGTGCTCACCGACGACCGCACCGTCGGCGACCCGCACGAGGTCACCGACGCCATGGTGCATGCGTTCACCGAGATCCGTCGGGCCGCCGGACTGCCCGGTGAGCTGACCGCGGTGACCACCGCGCTGGCGGCCGCCCCCGCGGTCGGCTGACCCGGCCCGGCCCGCACCCCGGCGGGCGATCGACCGGTAAGGGGTGCACCGCGGCCGTGATGCGGGCATGATGACAACCATGACCGACACACCCGAATCCCCGACCGGTGCGCCGCCGCCGGCGCCGCGCGAGAAGCCCAGCCGGCTCTATCAGGCCGCGGCCTGGGTGGTGATCGTCTCCGGCGTGGTGTTCACCGCCTCGGTGATCTTCTTCTCCGGGGCGATGTTGACCCATCGCGATCACCACCGCGACCATCACCATCACCACGGTCCGGCCCCCTGCATGATGAAGCACCAGGACCACAAGGACCGCAACGACCGGGGCCCGGGACCGTCCGACACCCACCGCGGGCCCGGACCGTCCGAGTCGGTCAAACCGCCTCCCCCGCCGCCCCCGCCCCGGTAGCGTCGGCGCACACCGTCGCGGCCGGCGGGTCCCCGCCCCCCGGCGGGGACCCCGCGACCAGCCCAGCCCACGTCCCGTCGCGCCGAGGAGGTCCCGTTGACCGAACCGAAATTCACCACCACCGACGGCGGCAGCCCCGCCCCCAGCGACGACACGTCGCTGACCGTGGGGCCCGACGGCCCGATCGTCCTGCACGATCATTACCTCATCGAACAGATGGCCAACTTCAACCGGGAACGCATCCCGGAGCGCCAGCCGCACGCCAAGGGCGGCGGCGCGTTCGGCCGTTTCGAGGTGACCAACGACGTCAGCGCCTACACCCGCGCCGCCGTCTTCGCCCCGGGTGCGCGCTGCGAGACGTTGATCCGGTTCTCCACCGTGGCCGGCGAGCGGGGCAGCCCCGACACCTGGCGCGACCCCCGCGGGTTCTCGCTGCGGTTCTACACCCCCGAGGGCAACTTCGACATGGTCGGCAACAACACCCCGGTGTTCTTCATGCGCGACCCGATGAAGTTCCAGCACTTCATCCGCTCCCAGAAACGTCTGCAGGCGTCCAACCTGCGCGACCACAACATGCAGTGGGATTTCTGGTCGCTGTCGCCGGAGACCGCCCACCAGGTGACCTGGCTGATGGGTGATCGCGGCATCCCCAAGTCGTGGCGGCACATGAACGGCTACTCCAGCCACACCTACAGCTGGATCAACGCCGACGACGCGATCTTCTGGGTGAAATACCATTTCATCACCGACCAGGGCAACGACTTCCTCACCCAGGCCGAGGCCGACCGGCTCGCCGGCGCCGACAGCGACCACCACCAGCGCGACCTGTACACCGCGATCGAGGCCGGCCAGTACCCCAGCTGGACGCTGAAGATGCAGATCATGCCGTTCGAGGAGGCGAAAACCTACCGCTTCAACCCGTTTGACCTGACCAAGGTGTGGCCGCACGCCGACTACCCGCTGATCGAGGTGGGCCGGCTGACCCTCGACCGCAACGTCACCGACTACCACACCGAGATCGAGCAGGCCGCGTTCGAACCGAACAACACGGTGCCGGGCACCGGGCTCAGCCCGGACAAGATGCTGCTGGCGCGCGGGTTCTCCTACGCCGACGCCCACCGGGCACGGCTCGGGGTGAACTACAAGCAGATCCCGGTCAACACCCCGCAGGCGCCGGTGCACGCCTACTCCAAGGACGGGGCGATGCGCATCGCCAACGCCACCGACCCGGTGTACGCGCCGAACTCCTACGACGGTCCGCGGGCCGACCCGGCACGCGCCGCCGAGGTGCGCTGGCACACCGACGGCGAGTTGATCCGGCAGGCCTACACCCTGCGCGCCGACGACGACGACTTCGGGCAGGCGGGCGCCCTGGTGCGCGACGTCATGGACGATGAGCAGCGGAAACGCCTGGCCGACAACATCATCGGTCATGTCAGCGGCGGGGTTCGCGAACCGGTGCTCTCGCGGGTGTTCGAGTATTGGCGCAACGTCGACCCGGATCTGGGTGCCCGCGTCGAGCAGGGGGTGCGGGCCAACCTCGGCTGACAGCGGTCGGGGCGGCCTGGCATGATCGGACCCATGAGCATTGATGTCGTTTTCACCTCCACGTCCACAGCAACCGGCGGCGGCCGCAACGGCCACGTGAAGTCGTCGACCGGCCGCATCGACCTCGAGACCCGCCACCCCGAGGCGATGGGCGGTGACGGGCAGGGCACCAACCCCGAGGAGTTGTTCTCCGCGGCGTACGCGGCGTGTTTCCTCGGTGCGCTGCGGCTGGTGGCCGGCAACGCCGATGTCAGCCTCGATGACGCCACCGAGGTCACCGTCGACGTGGGCTTCGGCAAGGACCCCGCCGGCGGTTTCGGGCTGACCGGCACGATCGTCGGCTACCTGCCGGGCCTGGAGCAGGCCGCCGCCGACGACCTGGTGGCCCAGGCCCACCAGGCCTGCCCGTACTCGAAAGCGACCCGCGGCAACATCGCCGTCGACGTCTCGGCCAAGGTGTAGCCGTGCGGGCCGCCACGGCGCTGGGGGTGACCGCGGTGGCGGTCACCGCCGGGCTGCTGGGCGGTCCGCCGGCCGGCGCCGCGCCGTCGGAGCCCGGCGTGGTGTCCTACGCCGTGCTCGGCAAGGGCTCGGTGGGCAACATCGTCGGCGCCCCGATGGGCTGGGAGGCGGTGTCGGGCCGGCCCGCCCAGACGTTCTGGGTCGACGACCCGGTCTGCAACAACTGGGCCGACGTCGGGTTGCCGGAGGTCTACAACGACCCCGATTTGGCGTCGTTCAACAGCGCGATCACCCAGACCGCCGCCGACGACCAGACCCATTTCACCAAGCAGGCCGTCGGGGTGTTCGCCACCACCGACGCCGCCGACCGGGCGTTCCACCGGGTCGTCGACCGCACCGTCGGCTGCTCCGGGCAGACCACCGCGATGCACCTGGACACCGGGGCCACGCAGGTGTGGAGCTTCGACGGCGGGCCGGCCGGCCCGGCCGACGCCGCGTGGACCAAACAGGAGGCCGGGGTGGACCGGCGCTGCTTCAGCCAGACCCGGCTGCGGGAGAACGTGCTTTTGCAGGCCAAGGTCTGCCAGGCCGGCAACGGCGGGCCCGCGGTCGACGTGCTGGCCGGGGCGATGCAGAACAGTCTGGGCCAGTAGCGCTGCGGGCGCGGAATAGACCGACCGGATCCGGGGTAATGGTACGTAGGTCCGTTTGCCCCCGACCCCCGGAACGGGTGGTGTCATGAGCCTCGCGCGCCCCGCGACGCGCCCGGCCGCCGCGCCCGCCGCCGGCGCGGAGCTGGCCGGGTCGGCGGCGGCCGCGGCCTACCTCACCGAGCGCTGTCTGCTCGACGGGCCGATCGGGCGGGTGGGGCTGGAGATCGAGGCGCACTGCTTCGATCTGGCCGAGCCGCGCCGGCGCCCCGGCTGGTCGCAGATCAGCGCGGTGCGCGCCGGCCTGCCGCCGCTGCCCGGCGGCAGCGCGGTGACCGTGGAGCCCGGCGGCGCGGTCGAGTTGTCCAGCCCGCCGCTGCCGGGGGTCTGTGCGGCCATCGAGGCCATGGCCCGCGACCAGGCGGTGCTGCGCGCGGCGTTCGCCGGCGCCGGGCTGGGGTTGGTCGCGTTGGGCACCGACCCGCTGCGCCCGACCGGCCGGATCAACCCCGGGCAGCGCTACCGGGCCATGGAACGGTTCTTCGCCGCCAGCCAGACCGGGCAGGCCGGCGCGGCGATGATGACCGCCACCGCCTCGATCCAGGTCAACCTCGACGCCGGGCCCGCCGCGGGCTGGGCCGAGCGGATCCGGCTGGCCCACGCGCTGGGCCCGACGATGGTGGCGGTCGCGGCGAATTCGCCGCTGCTCGACGGGGCGTTCTCCGGCTGGGTCTCCACCCGCCAGCGGGTGTGGAGCCTGCTGGACGCCGCGCGCTGCGGGCCGATCCTCGGCGCCGCCGGCGACGATCCGCGCACCGACTGGGCGCGCTACGCGCTGAAGGCCCCGGTGATGCTGGTGCACACCCCGCAGGCGGTCCCGGTCACCCGCTACCTGCCGTTCGCCGACTGGGTCGACGCGCGGGTGCTGCTCGACGAGCGGCGCCCGACCACCACCGACCTCGACTACCACCTGACCACGCTGTTCCCTCCGGTGCGCCCCCGCGGCTGGCTGGAGATCCGCTACCTCGACGCGGTGCCGGCCGCGGTCTGGCCGGCGGTGGTGTTCACCCTGGTCACCCTGCTCGACGACCCCGAGCTGACGGCGCCGGCGGCCGCCGCGGTCGCCCCGGTCGCCACCGCCTGGGACACCGCCGCGCGCGTCGGGCTCAGGGACCGCCGGCTGCGGGCGGCCGCCGAGCGCTGCGTGGCGCTGGCCGCCGAGCGGGCCCCGGCGGCGCTGACGGCGTCGATGACGGCGCTGCGCGACGCGGTCGCCGACGCGCGCTGTCCGGCCGACCGGTTCGCCGAGCAGGTCATCGACGTCGGCCTCGAGCCCGCGGTCACCCGACTCGCCGCCGGGGTGTGCTGATGGTCGATGTCGCCGCGCTGGCCGCCGATCTGACCGGCGCCCGCGAGCGCACCCTGGCGCTCACCGATTTCGACGACGCCGAGCTGCGCCGCCAGTACAGCCCGCTGCTCAGCCCGCTGGTCTGGGATCTCGCGCACATCGGCCAGCAGGAGGAGCTGTGGCTGCTGCGCGGCGGCGATGCCACCCGCCCGGGGCTGCTGCCCGCCGAGGTGGCCGGGCTCTACGACGCGTTCACCCATCCGCGGGCCGGGCGCGCCGCGCTGCCGCTGCTGTCGGCGCCCGCGGCCCGGCGGTATCTGCGCACGGTGCGCGAGCGGGCGCTGGCGGCGCTGGCGGCGGTGCGCGACGAGCGCGAGGCGTTCGTGTTCGCGATGGTGCTCAGCCACGAGCACCAGCACGACGAGACCATGCTGCAGGCGCACAACCTGCGCGACGGCGCGCCGCTGCTGGATCCCGGCGCGCCGCTGCCGGCCGGGCGCCCCGAGCTGGCGGGCACCTCGGTCCTCGTCGACGGCGGGCCGTGCGTGCTCGGCGTCGACGCCGCCGCCGAACCGTTCGCCCTGGACAACGAGCGCCCCGCCCACGTCGTCGAGGTCCCGGCCTTCCGGATCGGCCGGGTGCCGGTCACCAACGGCGAGTGGCAGGCCTTCGTCGACGACGGCGGCTACCACCAGCGACGCTGGTGGTCCGCGCAGGGCTGGCGGCACCGCTGCGAGGCCGCGCTGGACGCCCCGCAGTTCTGGGAGCCGCACGGCACCCGGGTCCGGTTCGGCCACCGCGAGGCACGCCCCCCCGACGAACCGGTCTGCCACGTCAGCTATTTCGAGGCCGAGGCCTACGCCGCCTGGGCCGGGGGCCGGCTGCCCACCGAGGCGGAGTGGGAGAAGGCCTGCGCCTGGGATCCGCACACCGGCACCCGTCGGCGCTACCCGTGGGGCGCGCAGCCCCCGTCGGCGCACCGCGCCAACCTCGGGGGTGCGGCGCGCCGGCCCGCCCCGGTCGGCGCCTACCCCGACGGGGCGTCGGCCTACGGGGTGCAGCAGCTGCTCGGCGACGTGTGGGAGTGGACCAGCTCCCCGCTGCGCCCCTGGCCGGGGTTCACCCCGATGATCTACCGGCAGTACTCGGCGCCGTTCTTCGGGCCCGACTACCGGGTGCTGCGCGGCGGCTCCTGGGCGGTGGCCCCGCAGATCCTGCGGCCCAGCTTCCGCAACTGGGACCATCCGATCCGCCGCCAGATCTTCGCCGGGCTGCGGGTGGTCTGGCCGGTCGACGGGCGGGACCGCTGATGTGCCGGCACCTGGGCTGGCTGGGCCGGCCGGTCAGCGTCGCCTCGCTGGTCTGCGCTCCGCCGTCGGGGCTGCTGGTGCAGTCCTACGCGCCGCGCCGCCAACGCCACGGGCTGTTCAACGCCGACGGTTGGGGAGTCGGCTTCTTCGACGGTGCGGTGCCGCGCCGGTGGCGCAGCCCCGCACCGCTGTGGGGTGACGCCTCGTTCGCCTCGGTGGCCCCGGCGCTGACGAGCGGCTGCGTGGTGGCCGCGGTCCGCTCGGCGACGATCGGGATGCCGATCGAGGCCAGTGCGACCGCCCCGTTCAGCGACGGCCGCTGGCTGCTGTCGCACAACGGCGTGGTCGACCGCCGCGTCCTGCCGGCCCCGTCGACAGCGGAATCCGCTTGTGACAGTGCTGTGTTGGCGGCGGTGATCTTCGATCGGGGACTCGACCGGCTGGCCGACACCATCGTCGACGTCGGCACCGCCGACCCGCAGGCGCGGCTGAACGTGCTGGCCGCCGACGGGTCCCGGCTGCTGGCCACCGCCTGGGGCGACACCCTGTCGCTGCTGCAACGCCCCGACGGGGTGGTGGTGGCCAGCGAACCCTACGACGACGACCCGCACTGGCGCGACGTCCCCGATCGCCACCTGGTCGACGTCAGTGCCGCCGGCATCACGGTGACCGCACTGGAAGGACGCTGATGGCCCTGTCGTTGACCAACCACCTCAGCGCGGACAGCAGCCACGCCGCGCTGCGCCGCGACGTGCGCGACGGTCTGGAGTGCACACCGAAATCCCTTCCCCCCAAGTGGTTTTACGATTCGGTGGGCAGCGAGCTGTTCGACCGGATCACCCGGCTGCCGGAGTACTACCCCACCCGCGCGGAGGCGGCGATCCTGCGCGACCACGCCGACGACATCGCCGCCGTCAGCGCCGCCGACACCCTGGTGGAGCTCGGCAGCGGCACGTCGGAGAAGACCCGGCTGCTGCTGCGGGCGCTGCACCGGGCCGGCCGGCTGCGCCGGTTCGTGCCGTTCGACGTCGACGCCGGGGTGCTGCAGACGGCGGCCGCCGACATCGAGGCCGAGTTCGGCGACATTGCGATCGACGCGGTCTGCGGGGACTTCGAGCGACACCTGGCGACGATCCCGCGGGGCGGGCGGCGGCTGTTCGTGTTCCTGGGCTCCACGATCGGCAACCTCACCGCGGGCCCGCGGGCGGTGTTTCTCACCGAGTTGGCCGCGGTCCTGGCCCCCGGCGACACCCTGCTGCTCGGCACCGATCTGGTGAAGGACCCCGACCGGCTGGTGCGCGCCTACGACGACGCCGCCGGGGTGACCGCGGCGTTCAACCGCAACGTGCTGGCGGTGATCAACCGGGAACTGCACGCCGACTTCGCGCTCACCGCGTTCGCGCACCGGGCCCGGTGGAACGCCGGGGCCGAGCGGGTTGAGATGTGGCTGACTTCGCTGCGCGCCCAGCAGGTTCGCATCGAGGACCTCGGGCTGCGTGTCGCCTTCGCCGAGGGCGAGCAGATGCTCACCGAGGTGTCGTGCAAGTTCCGCCCCGAGGCGGTGGCCGCCGAGTTGACGGCGGTGGGGCTGCGCCCCCTGCGCTGGTGGACCGACGCCGGCGGCGATTTCGGTGTGACGCTGGCCGTGCGCTGACCCGGCGGGCCCGCTCAGCCGGTCGAGTCGGTCTTCTGTGCGCTCAGCAGAAACGCCGGCATCTTCATCCGGCCCTTCTCGTCGGTGTCGTGCGGCGGGAACGGCGGCATCCCCGGCACATTGCCGGCCGGCGGCATGTTCGCGTGGATGAACGCCGGCCGGATCTCGTCGATCTGAAAGTAGCGGCTCACCGCGGCGCGCAGCTCGGCCTCGTCGACCTCGTTGGGTTTCTCCTCGAGTTCGGCGGGGAAGGCGCCCTTGGCGAACACCAGCACGTAGAACCGCGCGCCGGGCGCGGCGGCACGGTGCACCGAGCGCAGATAGCCGTCCCGGCCCTCGACCGGGATGGAGTGGAACAGGGTGCTGTCGATGATCGTGTTGAACCGGCCGTCGTAGCCGCCGAAGTCGGTGATGTCGCCCTGCACGAAGCTCGCGGTGTGCAGACCGCGCTGCTCGGCGGCCGCGGTGGCCGCCGCCACCGCGGTCGGCGTCAGGTCGATGCCGACGACGGTGTAGCCCTGCGCGGCCAGCGCCAGGGAGAGCTCCGCCACCCCGCAGCCGGCGTCGAGGACGTCGCTGCGCACCTGGCCGTCGCGGATCAGTGCCGCCAACTCCGGTTGCGGCTCACCGATATTCCACGGCGGCGGGCCCTCGAACGCTCCCTCGCCGCGATACACGTTGTCCCAGTCCCGCACCTCGCAGATCATGGGCTCGAGCTTACCCGCGCCGGGTGGCGAGCACCGTGTGCATGCCGCGGCCGACGTCGCGCACGGTGAGCTCGATGCCCGCGTCGGCGTGCGCGGCGAGGTCGCGCAGCGCGGCGGGGCTGTAGAGCCGCAGCGAGCTGATCAACGCGTCGTGCAGGTACGGCACCAGCGGCGCCCACGGCAGCAGGGTCGCCACCCGCAGCAGCTGCAGCAGCGACGGGGGCCGCGGCGGTTCGATGAGCAGCAGCCGGTCGGCCACGCGGGTGCCCTCGGCGAGCACCCGCGCCGCCTCGGGCGGCGCCAGATGGTGGAAGCTCAGGGCGAACACCGCCAGGTCGTACCCGCAGTCGTCGGCGTCGATCGCGGTGGCGTCGAGGGCCCGCACCGTCGCCCGCGGGTGCCGGCCCAGCTCGCCGGCGGCCATCGCGGCCACCGAGGCCCGTTGCACGTCGGTGACGGTGACCTCGGCGGTGGGGTGTTCGGCCAGCAGCCGCCGCGACAGCGCGCCGTGCCCGGCGCCGAGCTCGACGATCCTGGGGTCGGGCACCTCGGCCACCTCCGCGAGCGCGAGGCGGGCGAACCGGTCGTGGTCGCCCAGCAGCGTGCCGAGCAGCTCCAGGGACCGCACGACCTGCCGTTTCTTGTCGTCGGCCCCGGCGCCGTCCGGGCGGTCCAGGTATTCGGTACGGTCGGTCTGCAGCCAGCGGTCCAGGCAGGACGCGCCGTACCCGCCGCGCGGCATGGTGGCGATGTCTCGGGGTCGCGCGGCCATGTGGTCCATGATGGACGACACGACCGAAGGAGCGACAGGTGGCCGCATCCGGTGACTACATCGCGGCGATCGACCAGGGCACCACCAGCACCCGGTGCATGATCTTCGACCGCAGCGGCGCGGAGGTGGGCCGCCATCAACTCACCCACGAGCAGATCCTGCCCCGGGCCGGCTGGGTGGAGCACAACCCGGCCGAGATCTGGGAACGCACCGCCGCCACGGTGATCTCGGTGCTCACCAGCACCGATTTGCAGGCCGAGGATCTGGTCGCGCTCGGCATCACCAACCAGCGCGAGACCACGGTGGTGTGGAACCGCCGCACCGGCCGGCCCTACTACAACGCGATCGTCTGGCAGGACACCCGCACCGACCGGATCGCGGCCGCACTCGACCGCGACGAGCGCGGGCAGGTGATCCGGCGGCGCTCCGGTCTGCCGCCGGCGACGTATTTCTCCGCGGGCAAGGTGCAGTGGATCTTGGAGAACGTCGACGGGGTGCGCGCCGACGCCGAACGCGGCGACGCCCTGTTCGGCACCATCGACTGCTGGCTGCTGTGGAACCTGACCGGCGGGCCGCGCGGCGGGGTGCACGCCACCGACGTGACCAACGCCAGCCGCACCATGCTGATGGATCTGGAGACCCTGGACTGGGACGATGAGCTGTTGTCGTTCTTCGACATTCCGCGCGCGATGCTGCCCCGGATCACCGCCTCGTCGGCGGCGCGGCCGCCGCACGGGACGACCCGGCCCGACGGGCCGGTCGGCGCCGAGATCCCGGTCGCCGGGATCCTCGGTGATCAGCAGGCCGCGATGGTCGGCCAGGTCTGTCTGCGCGCCGGGGAGGCGAAGAACACCTACGGCACCGGCAATTTCCTGCTGCTCAACACCGGTGAGCAGATCGTGCGCTCGGACAACGGCTTGCTGACCACGGTGTGCTACCGGTTCGGCAACGCCGCACCGGTCTACGCGCTGGAGGGTTCGATCGCGGTGACCGGCTCCGCGGTGCAGTGGCTGCGCGACCAGCTCGGGATCATCAGCGGCGCCGCGCAGAGCGAGGCCCTCGCGCGGCAGGTCCCCGACAACGGCGGGGTGTACTTCGTGCCCGCGTTCTCCGGACTGTTCGCCCCCTACTGGCGCTCGGATGCCCGCGGGGCGATCGTCGGGCTGTCGCGGTTCAACACCAACGCGCACCTGGCGCGCGCCACGTTGGAGGCGATCTGCTATCAGAGCCGCGACGTGGTCGACGCGATGGCGGCGGATTCCGGTGCGCACCTGGAGGTGTTGAAGGTCGACGGCGGGATCACCGCCAACGCGCTGTGCATGCAGATCCAAGCCGATGTGCTCGGGGTGGAGGTGGTCAAGCCGGTAGTCGCCGAGACCACCGCGCTGGGGGCGGCCTACGCGGCGGGACTGGCGGTCGGGTTCTGGCGCGACGCCGACGACCTGCGCTCGCTGTGGCGCGAAGACACCCGCTGGCATCCACGCTGGGACGACGAGCAGCGCGCCGCCGGCTACGCGGGCTGGCGCAAGGCGGTGCAGCGCACCCTGGACTGGGTGGACGTGTCCTGATGTCGGGGGCACGCACCGCGGCGCTGCTCGCCGCGGTGGTGGCCCTCGGCGCGGCCGGGGTGTGGTGGACCCATCGCGACCCGGCGCCCCCGCCGGCGCCGGCGCCGCCGGCCACCCACGCCGATTACGACGCCGCCCGCGGGCAACTCGATGCGCTGCCCGTGCGGCGCTTCGACCCCCGCCACGACTATGCGCGCCACCGGTTCGGGGACCGCTGGAGCGACGAGGTCGACGTCGAGGGCGGGCACAACGGTTGCAACACCCGCGACGACATCCTGCGCCGCGATTTGGTCGACGTGCAGCTGCGTTGGGGCACCTGCAAGGTCCAAAGCGGGATCCTGCACGACCCCTACACCGGTGCCACGATCGCGTTCACCCGCGGCCCGGAGACGTCCGAGGCGGTCCAGATCGATCACCTGGTGGCGCTCTCGGACGCCTGGTACAAGGGTGCGCGCGACTGGGATCGGCAGCGGCGGGCCGATTTCGCCAACGATCCACGCAACCTGCTGGCGGTGAGCGGGCCGGCCAACTTCGACAAGGCCTACCACGACGCGTCCGGCTGGCTGCCGCCCAACACCGCGTTTCGCTGCGAGTTCGTCACCCGCCAGATCGCGGTGAAGACCGCCTACCGGCTGGCGGTGTCGGCCCGGGAGAAGGCGGCGCTGCACGCGGTGCTGACCACCTGCTGAGACCCGGCCTCGAGCGCGCGGTCAGTCGCTCTCACCGAGGATGGTGTAGATGTCGCGGCGGGCGGCGTTGAGCACCCCCAGGATGCGCTGCTGCTGCTCGGCGTCGGCCGCGTGGCTGCCCTGGGCCACGGCGCCGAACAGTTGGCCGACGGCGTTGCGCAGGCTGACCTGGGTGGGGTCGGCGCCCTCGGTGATCTCCTCCCACGGCGGGGTGGCGATCGCCGCGGCGGCCTCCTGTCCGTCGTCGGTGAGGGTGAACAGGCGTTTGCTGCCGCTGGACTCGGCGGCGGTGATCAGGCCCTCGTCGGTGAGCAGCTGCAACGTGGGATAGACCGACCCGGGGCTGGGCCGCCACAGCTCCTGGCTGCGTTCGGCGATCTGCTGGATCATCTCGTAGCCGTGCATGGGGCGCTCGGCCAGCAGCAGCAGGATCGCCGCCCGCACGTCGCCGCGCCGGCCGCGCCCGTGCCCGCGCCGTCCGTGGCCGCGGCGCCCGCCGCGGGGGCCGGGGCCGAACCCGAAACCCGCACCGGGGGGACCGAACCCGAATCCGGGGCCGAAGCCGGCCCCGAAACCCGGGCCGGGACCGAAGCCGGGGTGGCGCTCGCCCACCGGGTCGCGGAAGTCCGCCCCGCCGCGCCGGGGCCCGCGGGCCCCGAAGCCGGGGGGCCGGTCGCCGCCGGGCGGGACCATACCGGGGAAGGGGGGAGGAAAGAAGGTGTTCATCGTCGTCTCGCTTTCGTGCCGGGGGAAGCGCGATCACGCTTCCGATATGACACGATATATCGGAAACTATCGAGACGCAAGGGTGTGGGTCAGCCCGGCGGGACGAGACCCCCCGGGGGTGGCGGGCCGGGTGGCACCGGCGGCGCGGCGCCGTAGCCCGGCGGCGGGGGCCCGTAGCCGGGCGGCGGGGGCCCGGGCGGTTGCAGTCGCGCCAGTTCCCGCCGGTGGCGCTCGGCGAGGACCGCGGCCAGCAGCAGCGGTGCGGGCAGCCCCGGCGGGGGCGGTGGGGCGATGCGGGCGGCGATCTCGCCGGCGATCCGGTAGCCCATCTGGTCGCGGATCGCCGCATCCAGGTGCGGGGCGCGCGCCAGGAACTGCCGGGCCATCTCCACCGACTGCGGGGTCAGCCCGGAGAGCTGCAGCGTCGAGGCCCAGCCGTCCAGCCCGGGCGGCATCGTCGGGGGCGGGGGCAGCCGCGGGCCGCGCTCGCTGATCACCACGGTGCCGGCGAACACGTCGCCGAGGCGTTTGCCGCGCGCGGAGAACATCGAGCAGATCACCGCGGGGCTGCCGAACAGCGCCCAGATCTCGATCACCGAGGCCAGCGCCCGAAACAGCGCCTGGGTGAACCGCTCGGGGCCGCCGTCGTCGGAGACCACCCGCAGCCCCATCGCCATCTTGCCCAGGGACCGGCCGCGGGTCGCGGTCTCGAAGGCGGTGGGGTAGACCACCGGCACCAGCACCACGAACACGATGAGCAGCGTCATCACCAGGGCGTCGTCGAGCTGCTGGACGGTCAGCGCCACCAGCCCGTAGCCCAGCAGGGTGATCAGCATCATCACCGCGATGTCGACGAGCGCGGAGACCGCCCGCACCGGAAGCTGCGCGACCTGCACGTCGAGCACCACCGCGTCCCCGGTGACCACCTGTGTCATGGCGCAAACGCTACCTGCCGGGCGCCCACCGGACTCGCCGTACGCTGACCGGGTGGATGTTGACGCGTTCGTGCTGGCCCACCGCGGCACCTGGGATCGGCTCGACCGGCTGATCGGCGACCGGCGGCACCTCTCCGGCGCCGAGGTCGACGAGCTGGTCGAGCTCTACCAGCGGGTCGCCACCCACCTGTCGATGCTGCGCTCGGCCTCGGCGGACGCCGCGGTCACCGGTCGGCTGTCGTCGCTGGTGGCGCGCGCCCGGTCGGCGGTGACCGGCGCGCACGCCCCGCTGTGGACCCAGTTCAGCCGGTTCTGGACGGTGCGGTTCCCGGTGGTGGCCTACCGGGCGGGGCGGTGGTGGCTGGCCACCGCGGTGGTGTTCCTCGCGTTCACCGCCGTGCTCGCGGCCTGGGTGGCGCTCAACCCGGACGTGCAGGCCAGCATCGCCACCCCGCGCGAGATCGATCAGCTGGTCAACCACGACTTCGCCGACTACTACAGTGCGCACCCGGCCGGGGCGTTCGCCAGCCAGGTGTGGCTGAACAACTCGTGGGTGGCCGCCCAGTGCATCGCCTACGCGGTGCTGCTGGGGCTGCCGATCCCCTACATCCTGTTCCAGAACGCCGCCAACGTCGGCCTGATCGCGGGGTTGATGTTCGCCGCCGGCAAGGGCGACATCCTGCTCGGGCTGCTCGCCCCGCACGGTCTGCTGGAGCTGACCGCGGTGTTTTTGGCCGCGGCGGTCGGGATGCGGCTGGGCTGGACGGTGATCGCGCCCGGGGACCGCCCGCGCGGGCAGGTCCTGGCCGAGCAGGGCCGCGCGGTGGTGTCGGTCGCGCTGGGGCTGGTGGCGGTGCTGGCGGTCGCCGGGCTGCTCGAGGCGTTCGTGACGCCGTCGGGGTGGCCGACCGCGGTGCGCGTCGGCATCGGGGTGTGCGCCGAGGCGCTGTTCGTGGCCTACATCGTCTATTTCGGGCGCCGGGCGGCGGCCGCGGGGGAGACCGGCGACATCGCCGAGGCCCCCGACGTGGTGCCCGCCGGGTGAGCGCTCAGAGCCGGCCGGTCGCCTTCATCGCCAGATACCGGTCGGCCAGCGCCGGGGCCAGCTCGTCGGGGGCGGCGTCGACGACCTCCACCCCGGCGCGGTGCAGCCGCGCGGCGATCGTGCGCCGGGCGCTGCGGGAGCGTTCGGCGGCCGCGGCGTCGTAGACCGCGGCCGCGTCGGCGCGCCCGGTGGCCAACGTGGCGACCCGGGGATCGGCGACCGCGGCGAGCACCACCTGGTGGCGCGCGGTCAACCGGGGCAGCACCGGCATGAGGCCCTCGTCGAGTGCCGCCGGGTTGAGGTCGGTGAGCAGCACCACCAGCGCCCGGTGGCGGGTGCGCCGCAGGATCGTGGCGACCAGCGCGGCGGCGTCGGACTCGATGAGCTCGGCCTGCAGCGGGGCCATCGCGGTGACCAGCTGCGCCAGCAGTTCGCTGCGGGAGGCGCCGAACACCGCGGCGCGCGTCACCCGGTCGTGGGCCAGGAAGTCCACCCGGTCGCCGGCGCGGGCGGCCAGCGCCGCCAGCAGCAGCGCGGCATCCATCGACCAGTCCAGCCGGGGCCAGCCGTGCGGGTCGGCGGCGGTCGGGTCGACCCCCACCCGGCCGGCGGCGGTGCGGCCGGTGTCGACCACGATGAGGATGCGCCGGTCCCGCTCGGGCCGCCAGGTGCGCACCACCACGTCGGAGCGCCGCGCGGTGGCCCGCCAGTCGATCGACCGCACGTCGTCGCCGACCACGTATTCGCGCAGCGAATCGAATTCGGTGCCCTGTCCGCGGATCAGCGCCGGCGTTCTGCCGTCGAGTTCCTGCAGACGCGCCAGCCGCGACGGCAGGTGCTTGCGGGACAGAAACGGCGGCAGCACCCGCACCCGGCCCTCGACCGTCCGGGTGCGTTGGCGTCCGGCCAGGCCCAGGGGCCCCACCGACCGCAGCGTCACCCCGGCGGCCTCGCGGTCGCCGCGCCGCGTCGGCCGCAGCCGGGTCACCACGGTGCGCTGCTGCCCGGGCGACAGGTCCAGCTCATGCACCCGTGGGCTCGCCCGCGTACTCGGCGCCCAGGCGTCGCGCAGCTGGCCGCGGAACCGCCGCGCCCCGTCGTGGCGCACGGTGAGGGTGGTGTCGACCTGCTCGCCGAGCCGGACCGACGCCGCCCCGCCGCGGGTCAGCTGCACCGCGCGCGGGCCGGCGGCCAGCGTCGCGTCGACGACGAGGGCGACCAGCAGCAGCGCCGCCAGCACCGCGAACGCGGCCCGCGGCCACGGCGCCACCGCGATCGGCAGCACCGCCAGCAGCGCCACCAGCCCGGCGCGGCCCGTCAGCACCACTAGCGCGGCACCGGCACCGACGCCAGGATCCCGTCGAGCACCCCGTCGGCGGTGGCGCCCTCCAGCTCCGCCTCGGGGCGTAGCGCCACCCGGTGACGCAGGGTGGCGCGGGCCATCGCCTTGACGTCGTCGGGGGTGACGTAGCCGCGCCCCGACAGCCAGGCCCAGGCCCGGGCGGTGCCCAGCAGGGCGGTCGCCCCGCGCGGGGAGACCCCCAGCTGCAGCGCCGGGGAGCGCCGGGTCGCCCCGGCGAGGTCGACGATGTAGGCGAGCACCTCGTCGGCGACCCGCACCTGCGCCACCGCGGCGCGTGCGGTCGCCAGCTCGGTGGGCCCGGCCACCGCGGTGATGCCGGACAAATCGCGCGGGTCGAACCCGTGCGCGTGGCGCCCGAGGATCGTGATCTCGGTGTCGCGGGGCGGCAACTCGACGTTGAGTTTGAGCAAGAACCGGTCCAGCTGCGCCTCGGGCAGCTGGTAGGTGCCCTCGTACTCGATCGGGTTCTGGGTGGCGGCGACGATGAACGGGTCCGGCAGCCCCCGGGGCTCCCCGTCGACACTGACCTGGCGTTCCTCCATCGCCTCCAGCAGCGCGGCCTGGGTTTTCGGCGGGGTGCGGTTGATCTCGTCGGCGAGCAGCAGGTTGGTGAACACCGGGCCGGGCCGGAACGTGAACGCGGCGGTGCGGGTATCGTAGACCAGCGAGCCGGTGACGTCGCCGGGCATCAGGTCGGGGGTGAACTGCACCCGTTTGAACTCCAGGCGCAGCGCGGCCGCCAGGGTGCGCACCAGCAGCGTCTTCGCGGTGCCCGGCACCCCTTCGAGCAGCACGTGGCCGCGGCAGAGCAGCGCCACCAGCAGACCGCTGACCACGGCGTCCTGGCCGACGACGGCCTTGCCGATCTCGGCGCGCAGCGCCAGCAGCGCGCTGCGCGCCGCGTCGGCGCCGGTCTGCGTCGGGGTGGGGGAGGCGTGTGTCATGAGTGGGTTACCCATCCTTCGAGGTCGTCGAGGGCTCGAGCGAGGTGCAGCAAATCGGCGTCGGTGTCCGGGGGTGTCCCGAACAGTAGTGGGCCCACCGTCTGCGGTCCCAGCCCACTGCGCTGGGCGACCGCGGCGGTCACCGTCGCGGCGGGGGCGGCGGCGTCGAGGCCGAGGCGCGGGACCAGGCGCCCCAGCGTGGCGGTGCGCAGGTTGTCGGCGGCGCGGTCGCGGGCGCGCTGCGCGCGGTAGAGCCGGCCGCGTCCCTCCACGGTCTCCGACGCCCGCACCACCACCGGCAGGGTCTCGGTGACCGGCGCGCCGAGACGGCGGCCCTTCCACAGCGCGACCAGGCCCACGGTCAGGATCAGCTGCGCCAGCAGCCAGGGCACCGCGTCGGGGATGAGCTCGGCGGTGGTGGTGGTCTGCGAGGGGATGCCCAGCGGGTGTTGCGGGGCGTACCAGAGCAGCCGCGGCTGCTGGCCGGCGAGGTTCATCGCCAGCGCCGCGTTGCCTTCCCGCAGCAGCCCGTCGTTGAGCAGGATGTCGGCGCTGCCGGCCACGGTGATGGTGCGTCCGGCGTCGCGGTAGCGGACCAGGGCGCCGTCGTAGCAGCCGGTGATGGCCGGCGCCGAATCCGGTGTCGAGCGCGCACGGTAGGTGGCGCTGCGCCCCCAGTCGGCGGCCCCGGCGCGGGTGGCGGCCGCCAGCGGGCAGTCGGGTTCGGCGACCCCGGAGCGCGGATGGCCGCGCACCAGCTGCGGGGCCAGGGCGGCCAGCGCCCGCGGGGTGGGTTCGACCAGCAGCCGGTCGCCGTCGGTGTCGGCCAGCCGCTGCAGCAGGGCGGGGTCGTGGATGCGCCAGGTCTCGGCG
Source organism: Mycolicibacillus parakoreensis (assembly GCF_022370835.2). The sequence continues at coordinate 93,908 of NZ_CP092365.1, read as the reverse complement.
ATGAGCAGCAGCGTGTCGGGGCGCGCCGCGGCCTCGACGGCGTCGACGTCGGCGGCGACCTCGACGGCGACCCCCCGGTCGCGCAGCAGCGCGACCAGCGCGTGGGCACCCTGGTCCTCGGTGGCGGCGGGGTTCATCCGCCCGCCCGGGCGCGCCGCGGTCAGCGTCATCGCGGCGATGGTCAGCACGCTGACCGCGATCACCGCCAGCAGCGCCGCGGCCCACACCCGGTGGCGGCGCCGGCGCGGTGGCGGCGCGGACACGGCGGCGCTCACCGGGCGGCCGCCGCGACCCGCCCGCGGGTGCGCACCCGGTCGTCGAGGTCGACCACCGTCTGATACCCGGATTCGGTTCCGGGACGTTGGCCGTAGGTGACGTCGTTGAACATCGCGGCGGCGCCGGACAGCGCGGTGTCCAGATCGGGCAGCGCCGCGGCGGCGTCGCGGGCCCATTCGGTGGCGGTGCGTCCCGGCAGGTCGCTGAGCACCCCGGTCTCCTCCAGGTGGCGGGCCACGGCGCGCAGCCGGTGCCGGATCGCCTCGGCCCACTCGCCGCGGGCGGCGCACGCCGCGGCGGTCGAGCGGTGCTCGGCGGCGGTGCGGATCCCGGCGTCGAACAGCGCCGGGTCGCCGCCGCGGCGGGCGCGCATCGTGCGGCGCGCCATCCGGATCGCCACGGTCACCGCCACGCCCAGCAGGATCGCCAGCACGGTGATGGTGAACCACGATCCGGGGACCTGCGAGGCGGCGGCGAGCATCCCGTTGATCCGGTCGGTGAGCCAGTCGCCGAGGCGCTGCCACAGCGAGGTGTCCGACTGGTACATCGGCTTGGCCAACTCGTGGCGGGCCGCGTCGTGGGCGGGATCGCGGTCGATGTCGACGACGGACACGGTCAGCGGGCCATCCACAGGGCGTCGGTGGTGTCGGTGGCTGCGGGCCCGCCGGCCGCGCCGCTCTGCAGCACCAGGTCGAACGCCTCGGCGCGGATCCGACGATCGGTGTAGAGCAGCACCCGCACCCCGGCGGAAAACGGCTGGACGATGACCTGGCCGATGATCGCCCCGACGGTCACGATCAGCAGCACCGGCAGCACCGCATCGGAGGCGTTGCCCAAGACGCCGGCGGCGATCGCGAACGGGATGCTCACCGCGCCGGCGGCCACCGCGGTGATCACCGCGGTCAACAGCTCGATGCCGGCGATGCGCCAGAAACTGTGGCGCACCAGCGAGAACGACCGTTTCATCGCCGCGATGACACCGAGGCGTTCCAGCACGATGATCGGTGCGGCGAAGATCCACATGACGTAGAGCCAGATCACGGTGCCGGCGGCGGCCACCATCAGCACCCCGATGACCAGCCCGCCGAGGATGCCGCCGGCGGCCGCCGCCGCGGCCGCGCCCACCAGCAGCGCCCCGCCGATCACGGCGGCGGCGATGAGCCCCTCGAGCAGCACCAGTCCGATCAGCGCCAGGATCCGGCCGCGCACCCGCTGCCAGGCCTCGCCGATGGTGATGGCGGACCCGAACACGGCGCGGCCGACGACCACGGTGAGCATCCCGGTGAGGATCAATCCGCTGAGGTTGGCCACCACCTGGGCCAGACCGGTGGACGCCTGCGCGAGCCCGTCGTCGGGCAGGGCGGGCTGTCCGGCCCGGTCGACGGTGAGCTCGCCGAGGGAGGTCAGCGGCCCGATCCTGAGCAGCAGCACGATCAGCTGGGTGACGATGACGAAGATCGCGGTCAACCCCAGCGTGGCTTTCGGGTTGGCCCGGATGAAGCCGACCGCACCGTTGTAGAGGTCGGCCAGCATCAGCGGCCGCAGCGGGATCACGCCGGGCTTGGCGGCCAGCCCGGCGCCCGGCGGCGGGCCGTACCCCGGTGGCGGCGGGCCGTAGCCCGGCGGCGGGGGACCGAACCCGGGTGGCGGCCCGTAGCCCGGCGGGGGGCCATACCCGGGCGGCGGCGGGCCGTAGCCCGGTGGCGGCGGGCCGTAGCCGGGCGGGGGGCCCGGGGGCGGACCGTAGCCCGGCGGGGGCGGGCCGTAGCCAGGGGGTGGCGGGCCCGGCGGGGGACCGTAGCCCGGCGGGGGCCCGTAGCCCGGGGGCGGCGGGCCGTAGCCCGGGGGCGGGGGACCGGTCGGCACCGCTCCGGTGCCCTCCGCGAGCGCAGCCGGGTCGTGCTGCGCGGACCCGGAAGGGTCCGGCGGCGCCGCCGCGGCGTCCGGGCTCGCCGGTTGCTCGGGGCTCTCCGAGTTCTCAGGACTGTCGGGGTTCTCGGGACTGTCGGGGTTCACCAGCTGCGGTCCACATCGATGCGCATGGAAACCATCCTGTCGGCCGCGGTGGGTTTTCTCAACGGCACCCCCGGTTGTGTCGCCGAACCTGGTGCGCGCCGAGCGCAGACGCGTAGCGTTTTCGCCATGACCGAACTGAAGGCGCGGCTGCGTTCCGACCTCACTCAGGCGATGAAGACGCAGGACAAACTGCGGACCAAGACGCTGCGGATGCTGCTGGCGGCGATCCAGGCCGAGGAGGTCGCCGGCAAGCAGGCCCGCGAGCTCTCCGACGCCGAGGTGCTGAAGGTCCTGGCCCGCGAGTCGCGTAAACGCGCCGAGGCCGCCGAGATCTACACCCAGAACGGGCGTGGGGTCCTGGCGGCCGAGGAGCACGCCGAGGCCCGCGTGATCGACGAGTATCTGCCGACCCCGCTGACCGACGCCGAACTGGCCGACGTGGTCGACACGGCGATGGCGCAGGTCGCCGAGGAGCGCGGGGAGCGCCCCACCCCAAAACAGATGGGGCTGGTGATGAAGGCGGCGACCGCGATCGCCGACGGCAAGGCCGACGGCGCCCGGCTGGCGGCGGCGGTCAAGGAACGGCTCTGATCGCGGCGGGGCGATGATGGGCGCACCACTGGAGGATTACGCGCTGCTGGGTGATCTGCACACCGCGGCGCTGGTCGGGCGCGACGGCAGCGTCGACTGGCTGTGTCTGCCCCGGTTCGACTCCGGGGCGTGTTTCGCCGCGCTGCTGCACGACCACTCCGCCGGGTTCTGGCGGATCGCCCCCGGCGCGGGGGGCCCGGCGACCCGGCGCGGCTACCGCGACGACACGCTGATCCTGGAGAGCGAGTGGGACACCGACACCGGCACGGTGCGGGTGATCGACTTCATGCCGCCCCGCGGCACCACCGCCGATCTGGTGCGGGTCGTGCAGGGGGTCGCCGGGCGGGTGACGATGCGGATGGATCTGGTGATCCGGTTCGACTACGGCCACGTGGTGCCGTGGGTGCGCCGCGCCGAACACGGCCTGACCGCGATCGCCGGGCCGGACACCCTGTGTTTGACGACCCCGGTGAGCCTGCACGGCGACCACCTGTCGACCGTCGCCGAATTCACCGTCGACGCCGGGGACACGGTGCCGTTCGTGCTCACCCACACCCCGTCGCATCTGCTGCCCGAGACGGTGGCCTCCGGTGCCCGGCAGGCGCTGGACAGAACGGAGTCGTTCTGGCGCGACTGGATCGGGCAATGCAGCTATCGCGGCGAGTGGGGCTCGGCGGTGCGGCGGGCGCTGATCACCCTCAAGGCGCTGACCTACGCGCCGACCGGGGGGATTCTGGCGGCGGCCACCACGTCGCTGCCGGAGGTGCTCGGCGGGGTCCGCAACTGGGACTACCGCTACTGCTGGCTGCGTGACGCGACGTTCACCCTGCAGGCGCTGCTGGGCACCGGCTACGTCGCCGAGGCCCGCGCCTGGCGGGAGTGGCTGGTGCGCGCCGTCGCCGGTGACCCGGCCAAGCTGCAGATCATGTACGGGCTCGACGGCACCCGGCGGCTGCCCGAACAGACCCTCGACTGGCTCGGCGGCTACCAGGGCTCCGCCCCGGTGCGCATCGGCAACGGCGCGGCCGGGCAGTTCCAGCTCGACGTCTGGGGCGAGGTGCTCGACGGGCTGAACCTGGCGTTGGATGCCGGTCTGCACTCGGTGGACACCGCCTGGGACATCCAGCGCGCGCTGCTGGATTTCCTCGAGGGCCACTGGGACCGGCCGGATTCGAGCCTGTGGGAGGTGCGCGGCCCCCGCCAGCACTTCGTGCACTCGAAGGTGATGGCCTGGGCCGGGGTGGACCGCGCCGTGCACGCCGTCGAGGTGCACGGCTGCGACGGGCCGCTGCAGCAGTGGCGGGCGCTGGCCGACCGCATCCACGACGACGTGTGCCGGCACGGTTTCGACGCCGAACGCAACACGTTCACCCAGTACTACGGCTCGTCCGGCCTCGACGCCGCCCTGCTGCTCATCCCGCGGGTGGGGTTTTTGCCCTGGGATGACCCCCGGGTCGTCGGCACCGTGACCGCGGTGCACAACGCCCTGGACGACGACGGGTTTTTGCTGCGCTACCGCACCGACACCGCCGTCGACGGGCTGCCCGGCCGGGAGGGGGCGTTTCTGGTGTGCACCTTCTGGCTCGCCGATGCGCTGCACGGGATCGGCCGCCGCCAGCAGGCGCGGGAGCTGTTCACCCGGCTGCTGGGTCTGCGCAACGACGTCGGGCTGCTCTCCGAGGAGTACGACACCGCGACCGGGCGTCAGGTGGGCAACATCCCGCAGGCGTTCAGCATGGTGGGCCTGGTCAACACGGCGCGCCAGCTCAGCGGCGCCTCCACCCAGACCCGCCCCTCAGCGCGGCTCGGTTAGGCGGTGGTCGAGCAGCGCCGCGATCGCCGCGCTCAGATCGTGGGCGGTGGGCACCTCCGCCGACGGGGTGTGCCCGGCGGCCACGATCTCCGCGCGCACCTGCAGCAGCGCCTTGAGGTGGGAGACGTCGGCGGCGCGCAGGATCGCCTCGGCCAGGCTGGCCGCCTCGGTGTGCAACGCCTCGGCACCGAGCAGCACGCTGTGCAGATATCCGCCGCGGCACGAGCGGAACAGGATGTGCCCGCTGGGGTGCACCGCGTCGAAGGCGGGATCGGGCGCGCTCATCGCCGGTCAGGGGCCGACGTCGCCGGGATCGCCGAGGGTGCGAAACCGGCGGGCGGCCGTCGCCTCGTGGTGGTTCCACAGGTCGGCCACGGTGGTGAGATCCTCGGCCAGCTCGGTGTGCGCGTCGGCCTGCCGCTGGTAGCAGCGCCGCCGACGTTCCAACAGATCGCTTGCGGCGCCGGCGAATTCGGCGAAGATCGGCCCCAGTGAGTCCAGGCTTTCCTGGATCGCGGGGTGACTGTCGGGCACCGACCGCAGGTATTCGGCGGTGTGGGTGTGCTCGGCGGCGGCCTGCCGCAACCGGAGCGGAATGATGTGGGTCTGCTCGGGCATCGAAGCTCTCCTCCTTAACCGTTGGCCGGCCGGGTCGGTGCCGGCGCCTCGGGTCGGGGCGGGCCGGCGGCGGGCCCCGGTTCGGGTGGATGTTCCCAGCCTAGAAAGCTCGGGCCGGCCACGGAAGACAGCGGCTGGATCTGTCCGTCGAGGATCGCTTTGCCGTCGCCCACGGCCAGGGCGTGCCGATCGGTGAACACCCCGATGTCGCCGGGCGCCAATCCGGTCGGGTCCAGCGGGGCGGGCACCGCGGTGCCCGGCGCCGGGATCGCGATGTCCTCGTGGGCGAAGGCGTCGGGGATCGGGGTGCCGGTGGCGGCGGCGCTGATCACCGCGGCCAGAGGCGCGCTCGGCGCGGTCACCGTGGAGCCGTCCGGCAGCGTCACCGTGGCCGGCCCGGTGGGATCGGCGGCGGTGTCGGTGGCGTCGGGCGGATCGGTCTCGGCGCAGCCGGGATCCTGCTCGCCCGGCGGGTCCGCCGGATCCGGGTCGGCCGCCACCGTGTCGTCGGGCCACGGGTCGGCGTCGGGCCCCGGGTCGGCGTCGGGCAGATCATCATGGTGGATCGGCCCCGGATCCCGCGGGTCGCGTCCGCCGAGCAGATCGGCCAGCGACGGCAGCCCGGTCGCTCCGGTCGGCACGGTGGGCGCCGGCGGGATCGCGCCGGATCCCAGATCCAGCGGCGCTGCGGCCGGCGGCGCGACCGGCGCGAGCGGCGCCGCCGGCGGTCCCGGTGCGAGCGGCGGGCCCGGTGCGAGCGGCGGGGCCGCCGCCATGGGCTCGTCGAACAAGTCGAGTGCGCCCAGCGGGTCGATCACCGGATCCGGTGGGCCCGCAGGCGATGTCGGCGCCCGGGCAGCCGGGGCCGCCGGGGCCGCCGGGGCGGTCGGGGCCGGCTCCGGGGTGGCGGCGGAGGCCGGCCCGGCGCTGTACAGCGCTTTCCAGGCGCTCATCAGGGCGCGGTAGGAGGTGGCGTCGAGGTTGGCGTCCTGCAGGACCGCTTCGATCTCGCCGAGTTTGCCGGTCAGGAAACGCTGAAAGTCGCGGGCGCCGGCCGGGGTGTCCAAATCGGTGCGCCGCGCCACGGCGTCCTCGATCTCGTGTTGCAGCCGGGCCAGCGCATCGCGGCTGTCGCGGGCCTTGCGGTGGGCGTTGGTCACCGCGGTGATCACCAGCAGATCCAGGTGCGCCGCCGCGTCGGTCTGCCGGGCCAGACCGTCCTCGTGGCGGCGCACCGCGTCGGGGGTGGCGCCGCGCTGGGGCTCGGCCCCGGTCGAATCGGCGGGCATCGGCGCGCCGGGCGTCGGAGGGAACAGGGTGGGGTAGCGGCGGTGGATCTTCGTCAGGATCGCGTCGAGGGCCGCCGGATCGCCCGCCCCGGGCATCGACATGCTGATCTCGACCAGGTCATCGGGCGCCAACCCGGCCAGGGTGTCTCCGGTGCAGGCCCGGACGTGCTCCATGGCGTCCAACACCTGCTCGACGGTGGCCATCTGCTAGGCCAACGCCGGTGCCGACCCCGTCATGGACCGACCGTACCCACGCTCGGCCGGGGCGACAATTCAGTGCGCGCTAACCGGGGCGGCGGATCTGCGCCCCGGCGCCGAGCGGGGCGATGCGCACCGGCACACCGGATTCGGCGGCCTCCACGACCCGGTTGTGCCCGATCGCCAGCTGCACGTGCCCCGGGTGGGGGAAGACCAGGTCCCCGGGGCGCACCTGTGCCCGCGGCACCGCCACCCCGTCGTGCAGCTGCTGGTAGGTGGTGCGGTGCAGTGGCAGCCCGGCCTGCCCGTAGGCCCACTGGGTCAGCCCCGAACAGTCGAAGCTGTCCGGGCCGGTCGCCCCCCACACATACGGCCGGCCCAACCGGGACAGCGCGGCGCGCACCGCCACCGCGGCCCGGCTGCGCGGTGCGCGCACCCGGCGGCGCCGGCGGGCGCGGTAGGCCAGCCGCCGCAGGGCCGCCGCGTGCCGGCGGGCCCGCCGTCGTGCCCGCAGCACGTAGCGGCGCTGGGCGCGCAGGCGGGCGATGCGCCGGCGCACCGCCTCCCGCTGGGCCACCGGATTATCCTCGGCGACACCCGGATCGGCGACCGCGTCGTCGACGACGGCGCCAGTGCGCGCCCGCGCCGCGGCGTGGTCGGCGCGCGCCCGGCGCACCACCGCGGCCACGGCCTCGTCGATCCCGCGGGCGGCGCGCAACTGCCGCCCGGCACGGTCGGCGGCCATCCGGTAGGCCGCCGGGGTGCCGCCCTGCGGTGGCGGCGGCATCGGCGGCCCGCCGCCCAGCAGCGTCGGCGCGACCGGCGCTGCGCCGGCGAACAGGTCGTGGGCGGCGCGCAGCACCGGCAGCTCAGTGGCGTGCATCGGGGTCCCCGCCGCCGAGCACCGCCGCGGTGAACGCCCCGACCCGCGGCACCGCCGCGGCCGGGATCGGGCCGCCGCAGCGGATCTCCCAGAGCTGCTCGGTGCTGATCCCGAGCAGCACGGCGATCACCGTGGCCGGCAGCGCCGCCGCCGCGCAGGCACGGTCGAAGTGCGCGCCGAGGCTGGCGGGCAGCCGGGCGAGCAGTGCGACGCGGGTCCGTTCCAGGGTCCGCAGATGCTCGAGCAGCGGGCCGGCCGGGTCCGCGCCGGCGTTGACCGCCACCCGCCAGGAACCGGCGGCCAGCAGCTCCGCTTTCACGCACTGCGCGATCACAGATCGAATATACGTCTCGTAGTCGTCTGATGTCGTCGGCGGCAGCCGGGCGATCACCGAATCGAGCGCCTCGATCTGGGCCTGCGCATACCCTTCGAGCACCTCGGCGCCGGTATGGCGATCGACGACGACCTCGGCTCCCGCCGCGGCGAAAGCCGGCAGAGCCGGTGGGGCGGCGGCGACCAGGCGGGCCAGTTCGGCCTGCGGGTCGTCGGCGACGACGAGCTGGGCGTAGCTGCCCGGAGGCAGGCCAAGCGCGTTCTCCACCTTCTGGATCGTGCTCTTGTGAGGTTTGCGGGCGCCGCGCTCCAGATAGCTCAGACCCATGACGCTCACGCCGCTGGCGGCGGCGAGATCGGCCAGCGACCAGTCCCGCGATTCGCGCAGCGCCCGCAGCGCCGCGCCCGCCGACGCGCGCGTCACCGCCGCTCTCCGCCCACAGCCGGAATGCTACACAGCACCACCGTCGCCGTCGGGCATATTCGTTTCCTTCACCTTTTGACTTGCCAGGTCGGCGAGGACGTATATATGCTTTGATCTACGTTTTCGGTGCCGGAGGTGATCCGGCTCTCGCCCCGGAGGTGGCGCCATGACCTACCCCGCGTCCCCGTTGCCGCCGTTGCCGACCCCGTGTGCGGCCAACCCCGACCTGTGGTTCGGCTACGCCGACGACGACGAGAGCGACGGCACCGCCAAGGCCCGCCTCTACGACCGGTCGGCGACCCAGGCGCGGCTGGTGTGTCTGCGCCGCTGCCCGCTCGACCAGCAGCGCCGGTGCGCCGGCTACGCCGTCGAACAGGGCGAGGAGTACGGGGTGTGGGCGGGGATCAAACTACCCGGCGGGCAGTACCGCAAACGCGGCGAGCTCGCCCGCGCCCACCAGACGCTGGGCCGCATCGCCGCCGGCGAGATCAACGCCCGCGAGCTGCCCGACAACGCGGCGCTTCTGGCCCACCACGAACACGACACCCCGGCCGGGCCGGCGGCGGTGTTCGCGCTGGCCGACGCCGGCCGCGACCCCCCGTCGGCGGCCTGAGCCGCACGGGTCGGCCGATTCAGCGCAGTTCGGCCAGCGGGCCGTTCGGGTCCAGCGGTGCGCAGCTGTCCTCGCCGACCGTCGTCGAGCACTGCGCCGCGGGGATCACCGGCCGGTATCCCGGGACGGTGCCGCCGTCACCGATGATCCGGGTGTAGGTCTCCACCGCGTCGGTGGGCACCCGCTCCAACGCCGGGTCGCCCGCCGCGTCGACCGTGTACAGGCCGAAACGCGTTCGGTAGCTTCCCCATTCGTAGTTGTCGACCAGCGACCAGTAGTTGTAGCCGATGATCGGGATGCCGTCGGCCTTGGCCCGCTGCAGCCAGAACACCGTGTCCTCGAGATACTGCGACCGGGTCACCCCGTCGGAGCGGGGCCGACCGTTGTCGGTGACCATGCCGTTCTCCACGACGTAGATCGGCAGGCCGGGAAAGCGCCGCGCGTAGTGGCGGGCCACGTAATAGATGTCTTCGGGCTGCAGTTTGATGTCCCACCGCGCCGCCATGCTCTGCTCCGAGGCGGGATTGTCCTCGGCGGTGCCGGTGTAGTAGTCGAAACCGACGTAGTCGAGGCTGTCCTCGACCCGGTCGAAGAACGACCCCTCGATGCCCTCGACGCCGCGGTCGGTGAACTGCGCCAGCACTTCCGGTGGAATGTAGGCTTCGCTGCTGGTGACCTTGGCGTTCGGGTCGGCGTCGTGCGCGGCGCGGTACACCGCCCGGTGGGCGTCGGCGACCCGGTCGAGGAAGGTGCCGAACTGCTCAGCGGTGATGGCCCCGGTCAGCACCTCGGTCGCGCCGAATACCGACGGCTCGTTGACGCTCACCCACAGCACGCCCTGGTCCGCGTAGCGCTCGGTGATCGCAGCGGCGAACTCGTCGAACGCCTCCACGTTGTTCATGAACCCGCCCCGGTCGACGATCCACCCCGGATACACGAAGTGCATCAGCGTGATCATCGGGGTCATACCGTGCTCGCGCACCGCGGCGACCACGTCGTCGTAGTAGGCCAGCTCCGCCTCGTCCCACTGTCCCGGTTCGGGCATCACCCTTGCCCATTCGACGCTGAACCGAAACGTGTTGAGGCCCATCCGGTGGGCCTTGGCGATGTCGTCGCGGTAGCGGTGCCGGAAGTCGACGGCCTGGTGGTACGGCTCGACCGGACCGACCCCCAGTGGATCAGATCCCGGCTCCGCCGGCCTGCCGGCCGTGCGGTCGACATACCGGCGCCAATTGCTGTCGGGCGCGGACCCCTCCACCTGGTAACCCGCCGTGGCGGCGCCCCAGTAGAAGTCCCGGTCCCAGGACGCTGACCCCACCACCGCGGTGTTCCATTTCGCGTTCACACCAAAACCGTACACCGCACGGTTTTGTCAGGCAAGGAGCTTCGCCCACACCTTGCGCACGTGGTCGCCCATGTCGACCGCCGGGTCCGACATCCACTGGATCTGGATGCCGTCGGCGGCCGAGATGAGTGCGGCAGCGGCGAACTCGGCGTCGACATGCGCCGGCACGGTGCCCGCCTTTTGCCGCCGTCTCACGTCACCGCCGATGATCGCGCGCATCCGCTCGTAGCGCTCCCGCAGGTATTCGGCGGCGGGGTGAGACGGGTCGACCGCCGCGGCCGCGGCCAGCGACAGGTGGACGGTGCCCGATCCCGGCTTGGCGGCCTTATCGGCCATCGCCTGCGCCAGGACCTCACCGGGGTCGACGTCGACACGCGTGTTGCGGTACCACTCTTCGAATTTCGCGTCACCGTCGCGCTGCAGCTCGGTGAGCAGGACGTCGCGGGTGGGAAAATAGTGCATCAGGCCCGCCAGGCTGATGCCGGCCTTCTTCGCGATCACCCGCATCGACGCCGCGGCCTCACCGTCGCGTTCCAGGACCTCCAGGGCGGCCGCCATGATCTGCGCCCGCTTGGCCTCACCCTTGGCATACCGCCCCACCGTCGCCACACCACGAGGCTAGCCGCACCGGGTGTCGTTGCGCGGTCGCAGGTGAACGTCGCGGCCGAACGCCCGCCGCCGGCGACGCCCTCGCTCCTAGACTCGTCATCGAGGTCCCCGGCCGAAGGAGGCAGCCATGAGCGAGCACGAGGTGCGGATGATCGTGTTGTCCACCGACGACCTCGACGAGTCGATCCGGTTCTACGGCGAGACGCTGGGGATGGCGGTGAAATTCCGCGACGGCGCCCACTTCGCCGCGCTCGACGGGGGAGCGGTGACCCTGGCGCTGGCCACCGCGGTCGACCACCCGATCCACGGCCAGGTCGTGGTCGGGATCAAGACCGCCGACGTGGATGCGGCGGCCAAGGCGGTCGAGGCCGGCGGCGGGGGCATCGTCACCGGCCCGTACGACGACGCCCACGAGCGCCGCGCGGTGGTCTACGACAACCAGGGCAACGGTCTGGTGTTCTACAGTCCGCTGGCGCGTTGAGGCGGCTCAGCGCCCGAGCAGCATCGGCACCAGCACCACCCGGGCGAACCGGCGCATCTCGGCCTCGGTGCGGGTCGGCGGCGGGCCGTCGGGGGTGACCAGCAGCGACTGGGTCAACCGCGCCAACATGCCGGAGATCGCGGCGATCTCGGCGCCGTCGGTGGACCCGCCGATGTGCTCGCGGATCCGGTGGATCTTGCCGGCCAGGTACTGCGAGGACACCTCCAGCACGTCGGCGGCGCCGACGGTGAGCCCGCGCAGGGTCTCCTCCCGGTCGACCGCCAGCAACTGGCGCAACAACCGGTTGCTTCGCAGCGCGCTCACCGTGATCACGAAGAACCGTTCGATGTAGCCGTGCGCCCCGTCGGCGCCGGCGCCCACGTCGCCGACCTCGGCGTCGATCGCGGCCAGCACCCGGCCCGCCTCGTAGAGGAACGCCGCGTTGACGATGGCGTTTTTGGTGCCCAGCCGCCGGTACAGGGTGGCCCGGTTGACACCGGCGCGCCGGGCGATGTCGTCGGTGCTGGTGCGCCGCACGCCGGTCAGCGCGAACTGTTCCAGGGCGGCCTCCAGTATGGGCCCCTCGTCGCGGGCGGTGTCGCCGAGCAGGCTCAGCAGCGGGTTGGTGGGCGCCATCGGTGGTCAATTTACGGCACCGTGTTGCCACCCGGCTACAACGTTGCAATAATTAATGTTGTTTTGTTGCATCGCCCGTGGGGCACACGTGAGGAGAGGCCGATGACCGCAGAGCTGTCGGACAAGCCCGGGATCGCCGCGCCGGTCGACCCCGCACTCGACGCGCTGGCCGAGGACGGCTTCGGGCTCGCCGATTTCGTCGGGGAGTTCTTCGTGCTGCTCGGCGCCGGGGCCACCGTGCTGCTGCAGATGGCCGAGCCGGGGGTCGGCCACGGCGTCGCCGACCACAGCACCGCGCTGCGGCGCCCGCTCAACCGGTTGCGCACCACGATGGCCTACGTCTATGCGGTCACGATGGGCACGCCCGAGGAGCGGCGCGCCATCGTGCGGATGGTGAACAAGGCCCACGTGCCGGTGCGGTCGCAGACCTACAACGCCTTCGACCCGGAGCTGCAGCTGTGGGTGGCGGCCACGCTGTACATGAACGGGTTCACCCTCTACGAGCGGTTCTACGGGGCGGTCGATGAGGCCACCGCCGACCGGATCTATCGCCAGTCCGCGGTGTACGGGACCGCGTTGCAGGTCAGCCCCGAGATGTGGCCGGCGACCCGCGCGCAGTTCCAGGCCTACTGGGACGACAAGATCGCCACGCTCACCGCCGACGATCAGGTCCGCGACTTCGTCCACGGGCTCATGCACGGCGGGGACGCCCCGTGGTTCATCAAGATCGCGATGCCGGCAAACCGCTTCTTCACCGCCGGGCTGTTGCCGCAGCGGCTGCGCGGCGAACTCGGTTTGTCGTGGGGGCCGGCGCGCCAGCGCGCCTTCGATCTGTTCATGACCGCGGTGCCGCCGATCTACCGACTGCTGCCCGGCCCGGTCCGACGGCTGCCGTCGACGTATTACCTGTGGGACATGCGCCGGCGGCTGCGCTCCGGGCGCGGCTTCCTGTAGGCGCCGTCGCGCTGGAGGCCCGCGGGCCCGCGGGGCAGCGCCTTAGCCGAACAGCGGCCCGGTGAGCTGCAGGCCGATCTGGTCGCCGAAGGTCGCAAAGAGCCCGAACAGCGCGAGCGCCGCGCCCGCCAGCGAGAGATCCTTGTTGAAGTGCAGCTGTTCGCCGGTCTTGGCCTCCGGGTCCTGCTCCTTCCAGAACCCGTGCATGATGACCGCGGTCGGCAGCAGGAACACGGCCAGCATCAGCGCCCCGAGGTCGGCCCACGCGCCGACGACCACCAGCGCGGCGCCGATGAGCATCCAGGCGCCGGAGAGCAGCACCGCCGGCCGGCCGGGTTTGATGCCCTTGCTCTCGGTGTACTGCGCCATCGACGCGGTCTGGGTGAAGTGTCCGATCGCGCCCCCGAAGAAGATGGCGCCGAACAGAATCCGTCCGATCAAGATCACGATGTCCATGAGGGCTCCTCCCGCGGCCGCCGCCCGTCGCCGGTTGACGATGACGCTGGTCTCAGAATAGCCGTTATGGTTTCGGTGTCAACTACTAGAGGGTTGCTCCGGCGGGCAGGTAGGCGCCGTGGAAGGTCATCGGGATGTGGTGCTCGAGGTGCGCCGCGGCGACCGGTCCGGCACCCGGGCGTTCGGCGGCCAGCACGATCAGACGCGAGCGCCGCTGTGCGGGTTGGTGTTCCACGCTGAGCAGCCATCCGCGGCCCTCGGCGTCGGCGTCGGGGTCCGGGGCGAACAGCGGCTCGCAGACGGTGGCGTCGCCGTCGGCGACGTAGCGGTCGGCCGCCCCGGTGTGATGGTCGATCGTGGTGATCGAGTTCGGGTTGCCGTCGGGCTCCGAAGCCGACGCCAGGTAGGTGAATCGGTGCGCGCCGGTGGCGCGGCGCGGGTCCAGTTGCGGGAATTCGCAGCCGACGTCGTCGAGGGTGTCGTGGGTGACCCGATCGCTGCGCCGGTCGATGACCAGCCGGGTCAGGGTGCCGCCGAAGGCCGGCCCGGCGTCCCCGCGGTAGTCGCGCAGGTGACGGTTCCAGCCGCGCCAGCCGCCGTCGGGCTGGTGGGCGACGAGTTCGACGACGGTCTCGCCGGTCCGGTCCGCCTCGTAGGCGTTGGTGACGTGGAAGTGGAACAGCGGATCGGTCTGCAGGCGGGTCGCCGGGCCGCCGTCGCGGGGCAGCAACACGATCGTGGTGCCCAGCTGCGGCCGGTAGGAGAGCGCCTCGCCGAACGGGCGCAGGCCCAGCGCCACCGGGATCGGGTTGGCCACGACCAGCGGTCCGAGCACGAACACCAGATGCTTTGCGGTCAGCGCGAAGTCGTGGACGAAGCCGAGTTTGGGGATCGGGATGGTGCCGACGGTGTCGACGCGGCCGCCGCGGGTGAGCCGGTAGCAGCGGATCATCGGGCGGGGGAAGAAGTCCAACCCGAAGTTGAACACCTCACCGGTGTGCGGATCGCGCTTGGGGTGCGCCGAGAACGCCCCCAGCCGTTTGAGGGCGCCGCCGAACCGATCCGGGCCCTCGGTGTGCAGCGTGGTCAGATCCAGCCGGTGCGGCGGGCCGCCCTCCCACAGGGTGTAGAGGGCCCCACGGTGGATCAGCACGTTGGTGTTGGACATGTTGTCCGGGAACCGCAGCGCGTTGGCCAGCGGTCCGCCGAGGCGCTGGGTGCCGAACCCCCGGCCCGGCACCGGCTTGTCCTTCGAACGGCGGTAGCCGGCGGTGCGCACGTAGCGGTTGCGGAAACGCACCCCGTCGTCGTCGATGGCGAACCGGGAGACCATGCCGTCGCCGTCGAAGATGTGGCCCAGCGGGTGTCCGCCGACGTCGAGGCGGCCGGGACCGATGCGGTAGAGCACCCCGCGCAGCCCGTCGGGGATGCGCCCGGAGATCTCGCCCACCCGGTAGTCGTGTTCGTGCGGCTGGGAGTCCCACGGCGACTCGCCCGCCGGCGCCCGGTCGGCCCGATCCACACCCGATGAAACGTTCATGAATAGACCGTCGCATATATGAGACTGATTAAGCAATGGTGTTTCACGCTCGGGGTGGGCGCCGCGGCCGTTACGCTGGCCCGGTGTCGAGCAGTGACGAGGTGCTGGCCGCCGCGCGGGCGGTGGTGCGCCGGGTCGGGCTCGCGGCGATGACGCTGTCGGCGGTCGCCGCGCAGGCCGGCATCAGCCGGGCCACGATGTACCGGCGCTTCGCCTCCCGCGACGCGCTGATCGCCGCGCTGGTCGCCGCCGAGCTGGATGCGCTCGAGCAAATGGTCGTCGCCCGGGTGCGCTTCGGTGATCAGCCCCGCGAGACGATCGGGATGCTGGTGCGCGAGGTGCTGGACTACAACGCGACCAACGCGGCGTTGCAGGCCGCGCTGCGCATCGACGGTGCCGCGTTGCTGCCGTGGCTGATCCGCCACGATGACCAGCCGACGTTGGTCGACGTCGTCACCGCCCGCGCGCTGGCCCACATCGCCGATTCGGAGTTGGCCCGCCACCTGCGGCCCACGCCGGAGGCGGCGGTCGAGTTCCTGGTCAGCGCGGTCTACGCGGAGTTGTTGTCCCCCGGCCGGCAGGTGAGCCACGCGCAGCTGGCCGCCTACCTCACCGACGCCGTGTGTCGGCCGGATTAGATCCTCAGCAGCGCTTCGGCGTTGCGGTGGGCGATCGCGTCGATGTCGGTCTGGCTGAGGCCGGACTGCTGCAGGAACTCCGCGACGTCCTCACGCACCAGGTAGGGGAAATCCTCGGAGTGCAGGATGCGGTCGGCACCCAGTTCGGCGGTCATGAACCGCAGCTGGTTGTGGTTGTACATGCCCGACGGGGTGATCCACACCTGCTGGCGGTAGTAGTCGCCCGGCGCCCGCTCGAGCCCGGTGGGCACCAGGCTCAGGGTCTCGTCGAAGCGCTCCAGGTAGAACGCGGCCAACTCGCCCCAGTGCCCGCTGAGCAGTTTCAGCCGCGGGTGGCGGTCCAGCGCACCGGAGAGGATCAGCCGCACGATGTGCAGCCCCGCCTCGGCGTGCCACCCGAAGGCGGGTCCGGCGAACATCAGCTGGGCGGCGGGCGGCCAGGTCCCCGCGTAGTACTGCGCCAGCACGGGACCCGGCGGGATCCCGGGGTGCACATAGATCGGCAGATCGACCGCTTCGGCGGCGGTCAGGATCGGGTCGAACCGCTCGTCGTCGAGGAACAGACCCCGGTAGCTGCCCGAGATCAGCGCGCCGACGAAGCCCAGTTCGTCGACGCAGCGGCGCAGTTCGTCGCCGGCGGCGACCGGATCGACCAGCGGCAGGGTCGCGAACCCGCGGAACCGGTGCGGGTTCTCGGCGATCTGCGCGGCGAGGTCGTCGTTGACGCGTCGGCACAGCCCGACCGCGTCGGGGTGATCGAGATCGCTGGGGCTGCCGTTGCCGTGCGAGACGACCTGGATGTCGATGCCCACCCGGTCCATGTGCGCCAGGCGGTTTCCGCCGAGTCGCCCGGTGGCGTCGGGGTCCAGGGAGAACGCCTGCAGGAACCCGGTGAGGGCCTCCGGGGGCACCGGCGGCGGGCCGGCGAGCTGCTCGACCCGGGCGACGACCTCGGGGTGCTGGAAGTGCTCTTCGACGGTGATGATGCGCATGTCCGGGTCCTTCATCGAGGGCGGGGGCTCGCGGTCTGGGCGCCCGCTGCGCCCAATCCTGCCCGCCGCCGGCGCTACGCGGCGAAGAACGCCGCCAGGGGTGCGGCGACCGTGTCCGGGGCGCCCCGGTTGTCGGCGGCGATGTGGCTTTGTTTTTCCAACTCGATGTGCCGGCAGGCCGGCACGCGGGCCGCGATCGCCTCCAAGCCGCGGCGCAGCCCCGCGGTGCTGCGTTCCCCACCGAGGAGCAACACCTCGGTCGCCGAGCCCGCCAACTCGGCGATGCGCGGGTTGACCATGGTCACCGATTCGGACTGCACGACCGAATCGAGATACATGGTGGGGATGAGGTCCTTGACGGCGAGGCTGTCACCGGAGACGAACCGGGCTTCCACCGCGATGGCCGGCCCCAGCAGCGCGATCAGCACCGGCCGCGGCAGCCGGGCGACGAACTCCTCGCCCCCGGTGCCCTTGATGACCTCGACCAGCGCCGCGATCGGGCGGCCGGCGGCCAGGGCGCTGCGGAAACGCGGCACCCAGGCGGCCGGGTCCACACCGTCGATGGTCAGCGGCGGCTCGTAGAGCGCGAGTCTGTCGGTGCGGCGGTACTGCAACGCCGTGTACAGCGCGATGGTGGCGCCCGAGCTCAGCCCGAACACCCGCCGCGCGTCGACCGCGCGCATCAGCGCGTCGAGATCCTCACCCTCGGTGGCCAGACCGTAGCCGTCACCGGCCGGGCTCTCGGGACGCCGGCCTCGCCGATCCGGCACGTAGACGCGGTAGTGGGCGCTGAGCAGCTCGGCGAGGCGATGGAAGCTCTGGGCGGCCTGCAATCCGCCGTGCACCAGCACGATCCCCGGCCCCTGCGCGCCGTAACAGCGGTAGCGGATCGGGGTGCCATCGGCAGCCACCAGGGTGTCGGTGCGGTAGATCGGCATGGGTCCTCGGGAGATCGGCTGTGATCATGTTCGCATGCGCCGCTCGCCGCGGGCCCACTGCGCCATCACGGCATGGCATAACCGCCGCGGTTACCGACGGCATGCCCGTCTTTGATCACCAGCCGGATGTTCTCCGGGTCGGCGACCGTGGCGATGTCGGTCAGCGGGTCACCGCGCACGATCACCAGATCGGCGGTCTTGCCGGCCTCGACGGTGCCGAGGGTGTCGGCCACCCCGCACAACTCGGCCGACGTGCGGGTGCCCGCGACGATCGCCTGCATCGGGGTCAGCCCGCCGACGGTGACCAGCAGGGCGAGTTCCTTGAGGTTGGTGCCGTGTTCGGGGGAGAGCCCCGCATCGGTGCCGACCGCGATCGCGACCCCGGCCGCGGCAGAGGCGGCCACCGATTCATGGGCGAGGGCATGCCATTTCGCGCTCTTGGCCGCCCCGGCCGGTGAGGCGGTCACCGGCGCCATCGTCTCCAGCAGGGTCGGCACCAGGAAGGTGCCCTGGGCGACCATCTGCGCGCGCAGCTCGTCGTCGAGGGCGTAGCCGTGTTCGATGCTGTGCACGCCGGCCTCGACCGCGGCGCGGATCCCCGCGTAGCCGATGGCGTGGGCGGCCACCGGCCGGTCGCCGTAGTCGCGGCCCTCCTCGACGATCGCGGTGATCATCTCCCGGCGCATCCCCAACCACGTCGGGTCGTCGCTGGGGGAGCTCACCCCGCCGCTGGAGGCGATCTTGAGCACGTCGGCGCCGGCGCGGACCAGTTCGCGGGCGCGCCGGCGGGCCGCGTCGACGGAGTCCACCAGGAAACCGCCGACCAGCGGGGTGAGGTCCAGCCCGCAGGGGAGGTGGAAGTCGGCGTGCCCACTGCTCTGGCTGAGCATCTCGATCGCGACCAGAAGCCGCGGTCCCTCGATCAGGCCGGCGGCCACCGCGTCACGCACCCCGGCGTCGATGCCCATCAGGTCGCGGGCGGTGGTGATCCCGTTCCGCACGGTGGTGCGCAGCCGGTCGATCAACTCGAAGTGCCGATAGGAGGCCGGCCGCAGCGCCATCTGCAGCGGGCTGCCGTTCGGGCCGGGAAGATGGAAGTGCACATGACAGTCGAAGAAACCGGGACAGATCGTGTGCCCGCCGAGGTCGACGGTGGTGGTGTCCGGGGCCGGGGCGGGCGCCGCGGCGGCCGGGCCCGCCCAGCTGATCGTCGCACCGTCGATGAGCACCACCGCGTCGTCGACGGGATCGGCGCCGGTGCCGTCGATGAGCGTGGCGTTGCGCAACAGCATGGTCGTCAAGGCGGCCTCCCAGGGGTTGCCTCACTTCACCAAGGCGGCGGGTGAAAAGCAATCAGCCGGCCCGCGCGTCGGCCGGCGCCGCGCCGGACGCGGGGAGGCGAGCCTGGATGCCGTCCGGTCCGATTCTCAGGCCGCGGCGCTCCCGGTGGGTTGCGGTTACCCGTGGGCTCAAGGTGGTGATTTGGCGTTGAGGGCGCGTTCGGCCGCGATGGCCCGGGCGCGGTTGTGAGCTCGGGTGCGCCGCCGAGTCGGCATCATCAACGTGCGGTCTGCGCCGTCCGGTTCTCGCGCGGTCGGAGCCGGGAGTGTGCCGGTGGGTTCGCACAGGGTGGGGAAGAGCAGCAGGCTTCCGGGGCGGGTGGTGTAGGTGGCTCCGGTGGGACTGATCCAGTCGATGCTGCCGTCGGGGTACTGATGGTCACGCCAGCCGTGGAACGTCTTGAGTAAGTGGTGTTTTCGGCAAAGACAGCGCAGGTTGGAGGGGTGGGTCATGCCGCCGGCACCGTAGGGAATCGCATGATCGAGGTCGCAGCACTCCGCCGGCCGATCGCAGTTGGGCCACCGGCAGGTCATGTCCCGGCACCGCACGAAGTCGTCGAGTGCCGCCGACGGTCGGTACCGCGGCTCGGGCTGCGAGTCCGGTCCGGGGCGGCGGATCGGTTTGATCGTGGCGCCGGCGGCGATCAACTCCGCCAGCAGCGGGGCCGGCAGGACCGGCCCGCCGAGGACCAGCGCCGGTGGGGACTTCGCCGGCGGGTCGGGTTCGGGTTCACGGTCGGGGACCGCGAAGAGGTCGTGCGGGTCGATCGGGGGCGGGGGCGGCTCGTCGCCGTTGCGGTGACGGTCGGGGGCGACGGTCATGCTCTCGGCGTGGGCGACCACGTGAACCACCGCGCTGCCGGTGGGCCGGGAGCCGCCGGTGTTGACCGGGCACTCCGCACTCCCGCAGGTACAGACCAGGGCGTCTGCACCCGAGGCGAGAGCGCCGAGGGCGTCGGCGCGGCGCTGACCCATGGTGCGGGGATCGTCGTCGCAGACGCCGTGCGCCAAGGCCGTCAACCGCCGGTGCAGTGCCTCGGCATCGTGGGAGTACAGCCTGCCCCACAGCGTGGAGGTGGCGGCGTCGCTGTCCTGTTGATTGATGATCACGTCGCGGGCACGGCCCTGTGCGCGGCCATGCCGCAGCGCATTCGCGTCGCGGGTCTGCACGACGGCGTCGATGGCCTCGGCGGTTTTCCGCGCCGACAGGCTCCCGTAGTGCAGGGCGGCCGCGGCGATCTCGGTGTCGACGGCGGTCAACACGTTGTAGTCGCCGATCAAGGCGGTGCGCCACGCGATCATCGACACCAGAGAGGCGCTGATCTGCCCATTGGCGAAGAGCGCGGCGAGTTTGGGCAGCCGCTCGCGCAGCGCCTGGGCCAGATACATCTGACTGGACGCCTTGCGGTGGCTGACGCCCATCGCCGCACCCACCTGGGCCGCCACCGCGTCCCAATCGTCACAGGCCCACTTCGACCGCAGTGGGGCGTCGTAGCAGCGCCGGCCCGCCAGTTCGGCGATCGCCGCCAGCCGACGGGCCGCGGCCGCGGCCTCCTCCTGCGTCCACTCACCGATCGCCGCGACCAACTGGGCCTCTGTGGCCTCGCCGAGCGCGTCCAGGTCGAGCGGCTTCGTATCGAACATGCTTTCGATTCTAAAGAGGGGGTCGGACATTGCCCGGGGCCCGCGACGGCGGGGCGGGCTTAATCGCGGCGCGCGGCGGCCTCGTAGCCGGCGGTCATCCAGAACACGGTGCGGTCCAGGCTCGACAGGATCTCGGTGATGGGGATCTCGCCGGCGGCGAAGCGCCCCAACAGTCCAAACACCAGGCTGGAGATGATGCTGTCGAGGTCGTCGATGAACTCGGCGTCGACTCCGGCGAGCGCTTCCATGCCGGCGGGCACGACGACGTCCAACCCGCGCCGGACGAGCTGCTGGCCACCGGGTGCCGCGCGCGCCCGAAAATAGGCCTTCAGCATGCCCGGATGGCGCTCCCACGGCTCGAAGATCGTGCGCAACAGACGCATCAGCGCCGTGTAGAGCGATTCGTCGGGCTCGCGCGGGCCCCGGGGCACCGCGGAGTAGCGGTGTTCTTCCATCCAGGCCTCCAACGCGGCCAGGATCAACTCATCGCGGGTGGCGTAGCGCTTGTAGATGGTGGCCAGCGACGTGCGGGCACGTCGGGCGACCTCGCGCAGCTGGACCGCGTCATAGCCGTCGGTCTCCAACAGGTCGACCACGACGAGGAGGATCCGGTCGGGGGACCGGGCGCCGTCTCCACCGGTGGCTTCGACACCGACCATGTGCTACCCCCTTGCCGCCGTTGCGTAACGTTGTTACCGTATCTGGTGTAACGCGGTTACACTTTGTCCGATTGCCAGGCGAGCAGCGCAACGAAGCGAGGATCAATGGGGTCACTGGACGGCAAGGTCGCCTTCATCACCGGCGTCGCACGCGGGCAGGGCCGCGCCCACGCGGTGCGGTTGGCCACCGACGGCGCCGACATCATCGGGGTGGACGTCTGCGCCGACATCGCCTCGAGTGGCTACGCCATGGCCGGCCGTGACGAACTCGAGGAGACCGTCTCGCTGGTGGAGGCCGCCGGCGGCAAAATGATCGGTGCGGTGGCCGACGTTCGCGACTTCCATCAGCTCAAGACCGCCCTGGACGCGGGGGTGGAGCATTTCGGCCGCCTCGACATCGTGTGCGCCAATGCCGGCATCGCGTCGATGGTGTTTCGCGAGCTGACCATCGACGAGGAACTCGAGCAGTGGAACGACGTGCTCAACGTCAATCTGGTCGGGGCGTTTCACACCGCGAAGGCGGCGATACCCCACCTGATCGCCGGCGAGCGGGGCGGGTCGATCATCTTCACCAGTTCGACCGCGGGGCTCCGGGGTTTCGGCGGACTGCAGGGCGGCGGACTCGGTTATGCCGCCTCCAAGCACGGCATCGTCGGCCTGATGCGCACGTTGGCCAATGCGCTCGCGCCACACAGCATTCGGGTGAACACCGTGCATCCGACCGGGGTGAACACCATGATGGCGGTCAACCCGGCCATGACGGCCTTCTTGGAGAACTATCCGGGCGGCGGACCGCATCTGCAGAATCCCATGCCGGTCGCGATGCTGGAGCCCGAAGACATCAGCGCCGCGATCGGCTACCTGGTGTCCGACCAGGCGAAGTACGTCACCGGGGTCACCTTCCCGGTCGACGCCGGCTTCTGCAACAAGCTGTAATCCCCCATGACCACGGCCGAGGCGACGGGACGGGTTGCGGGCAAGCGGGTTCTCATCACCGGCGCGGCGCGCGGGATGGGCCGCAGCCACGCGGTCCGCCTCGCCGAGCAGGGCGCCGATCTCATCCTGATCGACATTTGCCATTCCTTGCCGGACGTGGAATACCCGTTGGCGTCGCGCCGGGACCTCGAGGAGACCGCCGCCCTGGTCGAGGAGCACGGCCGCCGGGCCGTCACCGCCGTTGTCGACGTGCGCGACGAGGCGGCGTTGAGAGCAGCCGTCGACGAGGGTGTGGCCGCACTGGGCGGCCTCGATGCGGCGGTGGCCAATGCCGGTGTGCTGACCGCGGGAACCTGGGACACGACGACGTCGGAGCAGTGGCGCACGGTCGTCGACGTCAACCTCATCGGTACCTGGAACACGTGTGCGGCGGCACTTCCGCATCTGGTCGATCGGGGCGGCAGCCTGATCAACATCAGTTCGTCGGCGGGAATCAAAGGCACCCCTTTGCATCTGCCGTACACGGCGTCCAAACACGGGGTCGTGGGCTTGAGCAAGGCCCTCGCGAACGAGTTGGCCGCACACAACGTCCGGGTCAACACCGTGCACCCGACCGGTGTGGAGACCGGCATGCGCCCGGACTCGCTGCAGGGGCTGCTCGCCGACCGGCGACCGGACCTGGCCCCGATCTTCGTCAACGCCATCCCTGTGCTCATGGCCGAGGCCGTCGACATCAGCAACGCGGTGCTGTTCCTGGTCTCCGATGAGTCTCGGTACGTCACGGGGCTGGAATTCAAAGTCGACGCCGGCGTCAGTATCCGATGAAACGCCCTCTGGTGAAAGAAGGACCATGACCACAGTGAGTTCCAGCCGAGGTGAGCGGGGGCGCAGCGCCTTCTCCGAGGTGATGACCTTTGCCGCACCCGAGCACGCCAGTCCCGCCGCCGAACGGATGGTCGACTTCGTTTTCTCCGAAATCTGGCGGCGTCCCGGGTTGAGCCGCCGCGACCGCTGGTTCGTGACGTTGCCGTGTGTGGCGGCCGCCGACGCCGAGGCGCCGTTGCGGGATCACGTCTATGCCGCGCTCAACAGCGGTGACGTGTCGATCGTCGAAATGCGTGAGGCCGTATTGCATTTCGCGGTGTATGGCGGATGGCCGAAGGCGTCGCGGTTCAACATGGTCGTCGACGAGCTCTGGGAACGCATCCACCAGGAGCGCGGACGGGACACCCCACCGCCGGAACCGCTGCTGCCGCTTGTCACCCCGAGTGATCCGGAGCAGCGCCTGACGACCGGCGAGCAGTCGTTCAGGGACGTCAACTGTGTCCCGTTCGTCCCGACCCGCGACAATCCGTACTCGGGCGCGGGGATCCTCAACTTCGTCTTCGGCGAGATGTGGCTGCGGCCCGGGCTGGGGATGAAGGAGCGACGCCTCGTCACGGTGGCGTGTGTGGCCATCCAAGACGCCCCCTACCCGATCCTCAGCCACGTCTATGCCGCGCTGAAGAGCCGCGACGTGTCCTTCGAGGAGATGGACGAGGTGGTGTTGCATTTCGCGGCCTACTATGGCTGGCCCAAGGCGGCGAACCTGGACGAGGTGGTTGCCGAGCAGAAGCAACGGGCCGTCGACGAGTGGCGCGCCGAGGACACCGCTACGTCATGACGAACACCCTGTCCTCGCTTGGTGATCCGACAGCCTGTGTGGGGATGCTGGTCGGCGGGGAGCCGATCACCCGGTCGTCCGGGGGAACTCACGAACACCTCTATCCCGCTACCGGTCGACCGAACGCCACGGTCGCGCTGGCCGGAGCAGACGAGATCGACCGGGCGGTCGACGCGGCGTGGCAGGCACAGCGGGAGTGGATGTCGCTGGCCGTGGACCGCCGCCGCGACCTGCTGATCGACCTAGCGGACGCGGTACACGACAACCTCGACGGGTTGGCCCGGCTCAATGTTCACGACTACGCGGTGCCGATCTCGTTCGCCGGCACCGCGGTGCTCCTGGAGCGGTTTCTGCGCCACTTCGCCGGCTACGTCGACAAACCCCACGGCGCGAGCACCCCGGTCAGCGGGTCCTTCGACGTCAACCTGATCGAACGCGAACCCTACGGTGTCGTCGGCGTCATCACGCCGTGGAACGGCTCGCTGGTGGTCACCGCCTCCGGTGTGGTCCCGGCGTTGGCCGCCGGCAACGCGGTCGTGCTCAAACCGTCGGAGTTGGCGCCGCTGGCCGCACTGCGCTTCGGTGAACTCTGCATCGAGGTCGGGCTCCCGCCGGGTTTGGTGAACGTGGTGCCGGCGGGACCCGACGGCGGGGATGCGCTGGTGCGCCACCCGGGCATCCGCAAGGTTCACTTCACCGGCGGGGACGCCACCGCCCGCAAGGTCCTGGCCGCCGCGGCAGAGAACCTGACCCCGGTGGTGACCGAACTGGGCGGAAAGTCGGCCAACATCGTCTTCGACGACGCCGACCT
The DNA here is from genome assembly GCF_022370835.2 of Mycolicibacillus parakoreensis. The sequence continues at coordinate 69,212 of NZ_CP092365.1, read as the reverse complement.
CGACGCTGCGGTGACCCTGTCGGCCCATCAGGGCCCGCTGATGCAATCGGGCCAGAGTTGCGCCTGCGCCAGCCGGATCCTGGTGCACGAATCGGTCTACGACGCCTTCGTCGAGAGATTCGTCGCCGTCATCGAATCGACGAAGGTGGGCGATCCCCTCGACCCCGCGGTGGTGTTCGGTCCGGTCGTCAGCCAGGCCGCGGCGGGGCGCATCGTCGCGGTCGTCGATGACGCGCTCCGCGATGGTGCCGGGGAGCTGTTGACCGGCGGCAAGCGCATGGGCGGGCAGCTCGCCCAGGGCTACTACATCGAGCCGACCGTCTTCGGCGCGGTCGACAACGGCTCGACACTCGCCCAGACCGAGACGTTCGGGCCGGTCGTGTCGGTGATCCGGTTCGGTGACGAGGCCGACGCGGTGCGTCTGGCCAACGACACCCCCTACGGCTTGAACGCCTTCGTGCAGACCCGCGACCTCGGCCGAGCCCACCGCGTGGCTCGCCGGCTGGAAGCCGGGGCGGTGTGGGTCAATCAGTTCAGCGACATCGCACCGCAGGGCCCGTACGGCGGGTACAAGCAGAGCGGGTTCGGCCGCACCGGCGGGCTGGAGGGACTGCACGAGTTCATGCAGATCAAGAACATCCGCATCGGCATGCGCTGACGCCGAGTGGGCCCGTTCAGCGGCGGTGACGGCCGTGATCGGTGTCACGGTGGTGCGTCAGCGCTGGGCCTGCAGGTGCTCGCGCAGCCGGGTGAAGACGCGTTCGACCGTGGCGAGTTCGTCGGGCCGGATGTGGTCGAAGAACAGTTCGTGCAGAGATTCGGTGTGCAGGGGCACCGCCCGGCGCAGCACCTCGGCGCCGCTGGCGGTGAGCACCGCGCGACAACCGCGGCCGTCCTCGGGGACCGGCTCGCGTAGCACCCAGCCGCGTTTGGTCATCGCGGTGATCTGATAGGTGGTCCGACTGCGGGAGAACACCATCTTCTCGGCGAGCTCACTCATCCGCAGTCGGCACTGCGCGGCGTTGGCCAGCACCATGAGCACGTGGTAGTCCATCAGGCTGATGCCGACGCGTTCGCGCAACCGTTCATCGAGGTGGGTCTCCAATCGCAGGCTGGCCTCGATGTAGGGCCGCCAGGTCCGCTCCTCGATCACCGACAGGCTCCGCGCCACGCGAATCCTCCCTGATATTGATTAAGACTCCCACTACCTGCTCGATATCACTTGCATATTTCAGGTTAGCTTCTACGCTAGAAGTAATCCATATTTTAATCATTTTGTCGGGACATCGAGGAGGTTGATCACCATGACGCAGAGGATCGACTGGGACGAGGAGTACCGGGCCGAGGAGGCGCCCCCGTGGAACATCGGGGCGCCGCAGCCGGAGTTCGCGGCGCTCATCGACGACGAGGGCACGGTGCGCGGCGAGGTCCTCGACGCCGGATGCGGGTACGCCGAGCTGGCGCTGGCGCTGGCCGCCCGCGGGCACACCGTCGTGGGCATCGACATGAGCCCGACCGCGATCGCGGCCGCGACCGCCGCCGCCGAGGACCGCGGACTGACGAACGCGACCTTCGACGCCGCCGACATCTCGTCGCTGGTCGGCTACGACGGTCGGTTCACCACGATCTTCGACAGCGGGCTGCTGCACGCGCTGCCCGACGAGCGACGCGAGCCCTACCTGCAGGCGATGCACCGCGCCGCGGCACCCGACGCCCGGTTTTTCATCCTGGCCTTCGGCACCGGCGCCTTCGCCGAGAACGCCGGCCCCGGGCCCACCCAGTTCACCGAGGAGCAACTGCGCGACGAGGTGTCACGGCACTGGCAGGTGGAGCAGATCCGTGCGGCGCGGCTGCACTCGGCGATCCCGGTCGACGGCCGAACCCAGCTTCCCGGGCACCTGGTGGTGGCGCGCAAGGCGGGCTGACGCCGTCACGCCGGACCGCGATCAGGACCCGGCACCCGGTGGCGTCGTTGCGATGTCATCGTCGTTGCGATGTCATCCCAGTGCGACGCCGAGGCGGCCGGCCAGCACCTCGACCATGTGCTGGACGCCGATCTCGTTGCGCCCGATGAGCATATGGTCGTGCTGGGCGCGGCGAACCCCCTCACCGCACTGGGGCAGCATGGCGAAATCCTCGTCGCGCACCGCGGCGTGAACCTGGGCGAAGATCCCGTCGTACAGTTCGGACTGTTCCGGAGTCGTCGCCGCGAAGCGGGCCATCCAACTGTGTCGCAGCCGGCAGTCGGTTGCCGATTTGCCGGGAAAGATCTCCAGGACCTCGACACCCACCGGGCTGTTGGCCAGGATCAGGTTGGGGAAGATCCAGTAGATGACGCCCATGTACTGGATGGGGTCCCAATCGTCGCTCGGGTCCTTGCCTTTCAGCTCGGTGATCCAGTTGAAGGGGAAGCCGATGCGGTGGTGGTCACCGAACTCGTCGTAGACATGGGTGTTGGCCACCGTGTTCTGGCCGATGACGCTGTCGCCGTGGACGAACGGGAAGTGGTAGCCCTCGGCGAACGCTTCCAGGGCGCCCTTCCAACTCACGGTGGATTCCAAGAACCGCTCGTCGTGATACTGGTAGGTCTCGTAGTTCCATTGCGCCAGTTCGTCGCCGAACGATCCCAGGTGCGCGTCGAGATCCAGCGCGGCGTCGGCGGTCAGTACCGCCCAGATGAACCCATGCCGTTCTTCGCTGGGAAGTTCCACCAGTCCGTAGTCGGCGCGATCTATGTCGTCGAATCCCGCTTTACCGGGCAGCCCGCGGAGCTTACCGGTGTTGTCGTAGACCCACGCGTGATACGGGCAGGTGAACCGACGCGCGTTACCGGAACCGCACGCGGGCATCGCTCCGCGGTGGCGACAGTAGTTGAGCAACACGTGTGCTTTTCCGGATCGGTCCCTGGTGATCAGCAGCGAGTCGTCGAGCATCGACCGCACCACGTAGTCGTTGGGGTTCGGGATCTGGGCCGACGCCAGCACCGCGAGTGGGGTTCGCCGCAGGAGGGTCGAGTATTCGAGCTCGGTGAGCTTGTCGTCGCCGTAGTAGTTCAGGGGAACGCGCAGCGTTCTCGCGGCCATGTCCGTGGTCTTGTCCAGCACCAGGCGCAGACCGCGCTGGGTGAGGGCCGGGCCCAGCGCCGTGGGCGTTGCCGCGTCGGGGTGGGTGTCGGTGGACCCGGAGGCAACCTCGGTCATTCGTCTGCTCCTCACCTTGGTCGATGATGTGCGTCACCGCGACGATACACTGTTTGACAATTGTGTCTACCCGACCGGAGTGGGGCCGCCTGGACGCGGCGCACATCCCGATGGGGCGACCGACGTACCGTGGGAGGGCTACTCGATACCTGGAACGGGAAGACAATCGTGCGCACACACGGGTGGGGGGGAAGCCCGCCGGCAACGGATTCCGAGGCCGTCGAACGGATCACCGACGCGGCCGCCGCCTTGATCGACCGCGGTGTGACCGACGTGAGCATCTTGCAGGTGGCCAAGCACCTCGGCATCAGCCGCGCGACGGTCTACCGGTATTTTCCCGACACCACCGCGCTGGTGGCCACGACGCTGCAGCGCACCGCCGAGGAGTTCCGCGCAGGCCTCGCGGTGGCGCTGGCCGGGATCACCGATCCCGCCGACGCGGTCGTCGAGGGGGTGGCGTTGACGTTGGAGCGGCTGCGCGAACACCGCCGGTTTCAGCTGGTGTTCTCCGACCCGGCTCGCGGACAGTACCTGCCGGCGATCACCTCGCCGGATGCCCTGCACGCCGGGCGCCGCATCGTCGACCAGTTCGACGTCGACTGGAAGTCCCTGGGCTGGTCGCCTGCGGACATGGACGAACTCGTCGAGCTGATGTTGCGCATGGTCCAATCGCAGCTCATCGACCCCGGGCATCCGGCCCGCACCTCCGCCGAGCTGCGCCGGTACCTGCACCGCTGGATCGCCCCCGCCGTCATCGCGCTTCACCCGCCGGAGCCCGGTGGGGGAAAGGCTGCGCCCCGGCGATCCCGGTGAGGATCGGCGACCCGAATCCGGGTCGGCCCCCGGGGCGCGTCGCCGGATGGGCGGCCGGGCTCTGCGCGACCATTTCCTGAGATTTTCCCCGGCCTGAGCCGGCGAACCTGAACGAAGGCGCGTCCAGGCTCGGCGCACCCCGAGTAGATCGTGTTCTCGTTTCCGGCCATCGCAGCGGGGCCGAACCCGTAGCTAACCTCGTTCGACCGGGAATATCGGCGCGGCCGGGTGGGCCCTGGCGCTGTGGGAACAGGTTCTAATTTATTACTCCAAAGTAACTTGTCTTATTTTCTTGCACTCAGGTTTTTCTTAGCTATGGTGGCTGTGTCCTGCGTCACCCACACACCCGAAGGAGAACTCTATGCAGGCAGCTCTACGTCCCTACGTCACCGCCGGGGTAGCGCTGGCCGGGGCCGGCATGATCGCCGCCACCCCGGCCGTCGCCCCCCCCCCAACTAGCTGATCCGCTTCCCGCGATCGAGCTGACCGCGGTCTCCGATATCGACCTGATCGGCCCATGGGCCGACATGCTCGACACCGCCTCAATCAACCTGACCGACGTCTCGCAGTTCTTCTTCGAGGCGCCGGCTGCCGCTCTGCAGCAGACTCTGGTCAACCAGGTCGGCTACCTCGGTGATGTCCTCAACGGCAACATCGGCGACGTGTTCACCGATGTCGGCGGGAACCTGCAGAACGCGTTCCAAGTCGCGACGTTCCTCGGTGACGGCGTCTTGGACCCGGAAAACTACACCGAACTCGTTGGGCAAGCCGCGCAGCAGAGCCTGGGGCCAATACAGTTACTAGCGCTTTTGGTCATGAATGGCTGGGATTTGGGACTCCCGATGGATTTCCCGGAGGTACCGGCGGAGATTCTGCCGCTGCTGAACTTCGCGGCCTCGCCGCTCAGCGGGGTGATGATCGGGGCAGCGGGACCGGTGCTCAGCCCCTTCGTGCAGATCGCCAACAGCGTCAGCGACATCGTCGGTGACCTCACCGGCGTCGGCGGCCCGATGGCGGCGTTACAGGGCCTGATCGAGATGCCCGCCGAAGTGGTCGGGTCGTTCTTCAACGGCACCACCTTGCACCTCGACCCGCTGCTGCCGCTGATCGCCGGGGTCCTGCCCGAAGGCATGGAGTTCAACTCACTCGGCGTTGAACTGGGCGGGCTGTTCACCGCCGGTTTCACCGACAACGGCAACGGTGTCGGCGGCTCCATCCTCAACGCCTTGAACCTCGACCTCAGCGCTTCGCCCCTGCCCATCGAGGGTCACGCGGTCGGCCCGATCGCGGCGTTGAGTAGCTTCTCCCAGATCCTGGCATCCGCACTCGGCTGGGACGGCGTCGGCAACCCGTTGACCGACCTGACGTTCCCGACCCTGGGCACCGAGCTGTTCAGCGGTCTCGGCGGCGGCGACTTCGGGCTCTCCGGGCTCACCGACGGGTTCCAGGAGCTGGCGGCCGGTTTGTTCGACGGGTTCGAATTGGGCGCCTTCACCGACGTGTTCGGCAACCTGGGTGATCTGCCCGGGCTCTTCCTGGAGATCCCGCAGCTGATCATCGACGCACTGCTCAACTCCTTCTAGGAGACGCGGGCAAACCACGACGGCGTCCGTGCCGCGGTCCCCTCCCGCGGCACGGGCGCCGTCGGCGCAACCAAGGAAGGCCCTCGGGCCCGGCCGGAATGGGGGATTGGGTCCTCGTGACAGCGGGTAGCCGAGGTCTATGGCTGATTTCGACCCCGCCGACATTGCCCGCACGGCCCGCGAGTTGCGCAGCACTCTGGAGGCGATCGACCGCGGTGACGCGAATCTGGAGAACGTTCGGCCCAAACTTGAGGCCGCGGTGCTGCAACTTGAGTCGTTTACCAGCGGCAACCCGTAGCCAAGTTCCGTCCGCTCAGGGGCGGCGACGCGATTTCGCGGCACGCTCGGCCGCTGGCACGTTCCCGCCGCACCGCGAATGGTCCGGATCCCCGAAGAACGCGTGAGGTAGTCGTTACCCTGACGAACCGGCGCGACGGCCGGACGGTCTACCCCGGCGGCGCTGTAGGGCTGAGGCGTGCGGTCGCGCATGCCGTCTGAGCCTCGTTTTTGTGGTCGAAGCACCGATCCACCCCCGGCCCTTCGGCGAACCATTCGCCGGTACCGAGCTGCCCGACAAGGTACTCGCCGCTGCGGTACAGACCCGCCTTGATGCGCTTCCAGATCATCGGGCCTGCCGCGTTCTGCAACCAGCCTGCGAGCTCGCGCACCGGGTTGGCGGTCTCGCTGGCCCGTACCGCCACCGGATCGGCTTCGTCGCCGTCGATCACATACACCGTCGCCATCCAGCCGAGATCATCCGCATCGATCACGAGCAGCAGATCGCCGAGGCGCACCGCATTGGCGCCGTCGACATGCCACGGTTCGCCGACACCACCGCTGGCCTTTATGGCATCGCGCACGATCCGGGAGGTACTCGGCGATGACGCGGGGGCCGGCGACCCGCCGTGACGACGCTGCTGCCGATCCCGGCCAACGTCGCGACGATCGACACCGTCGTCGTCGTGAGAAAAATCTGCCACCACATCAACCCCGACCGCAACCACTGGCCCACCCGATGGACAACCCGGCCGATGGCCGGGGGTGATCTGTCACCGATGACGCGACTCATCAACCGGGACTGCTCGACGATCAGGGGCAGTTTACGGCGTCGCCATTCCCTGCGGCGTTCCCGGCCCGCGCTCAAGCCGCCGTGCTGGCCGCCGATGCACCACCGGTGGGTCCCTTTCGGACACCGGCAGACGCTATGACGGCGCCGGCATGGGTTCGTGGGCCTCCGGGCCGAACCGGAAGCGGCGTCCGGTGACGGTGGTGGGGAGAATGCGGACATAGTTCTGTTTCAGCCACGGCGTCCACGGCAACAACGGTGCGTCCTGTGCCTGTTGGATCTCATCGGCGCTGCGCAGCACCTGCGCCATGCCCCGGACGACAACACTCCACCCCTCCGCCGGGTTGTAGTTGTCGGCCTCGAAGAGAACGCGGCTGTTGATCGTGGCGCTGACCAACTTGGTCCCCTCCGCGGTGCGGAACAGCACGGTGCGGTTCTGCACGGCGAAGTTGACGGGAAAAATGTCCAGCTGATCGTCGACGCTGGTGACCAGCCGCCCCAACGACACCGTTGCCAGCAGATCCCAGCACTCGCCCACCGGCAGGATGGTGATCGGCTCATCGATCGATGCCATTTAACAGACCTCCCGCCCGTCCTACCTCGGTAGGACCATCAACACTAGCCCGAGTCCGGCACCGCGCTCTTTTCCCGGAGCGGTTCCCGACGGGCTCCACCTGCCGAGTTTAATCGTGTTCTGCCCGTCCCAGGCCTCCTCGGCCCGTGCTCACGGATGCGAGCGGGATTCGGCCCGCGAGCTGGGGGAGGCCGCCGTCGGTGAACCGACCGGCCCGGAAACCGCGACGCGTTCGATGACGCTTCGGAGCGGCTTCTACAACTCGGCGGCGAAGTGGTGCGCGCTGATCCTCATGTGGTGGCGCAGGTACAGGCGGTGGGCGGCGGCGCGATCCGCGCCGACACCGGAATCCAGGTGCACCGCTTCGCATCCGAGCCGGCCCGCTTCGTCGAACACCCAGTCCAGCAGCGCGCTGCCGTGGCCGCGACCGCGTGCTTCGGGCAGCGTCGAGAGATCGTCGACGTACAGGTAGTGCCCCCACGCCGTCGCGTGGACGTCCCGGAATCCGATCACCGACAGCGCCTGGCCGTCCTCAAGCACGCCGGCCAGTCGGTAGCCGACCGGGCGCAGCCGGGTGTCGACGAAGTCGGCCAGCGCCGCGGCGGTCTGCCAACGCGGGCGCAGCGCCAGCAACGCCGCGCTCGCGCACGACGTCTGCCCGAGCGGGATCTCCTCGATGGTGGCCACGGCAAAAACGGTAGGGCAGTCCAGCGGGCGGCGCCAGCGGATTCGTCTGGGGGTGGGCCGCCGGATTCGGGCCCCCTGCCAGAAAACGGCTTGCCGGCTCGAACCAACGCGATCGCGTGGTACCTCCACCGCCACCGGGCCGGGCCGTGGTCACCACACTGTTGTGGCCGAGACCGTTCCGGAGTTTCCCGACCCGGCTCCGGCGGGGTCACCAGGTTCATAACCAAGATGATCCGTCCTCGCGACATCACGTGCACGGTCGAGAGCCGCATTGGTGATCTGGGCCAACAGCACGTCGGTCCGCTACCGGCCCGCGTGCTGTCGCTACCCTCGAAATGTGCCGGACCCAACGAACCACCCGCCCGCTCGACGACGCCGTCGTCGAGACCGGACCGGTGCTGACGGCGGGGGTGGCGCCCCGCACGACACCGCGCCCCCAGCGAAACCTCGCGCGTCAAACGGCGACGGCTCTCCAAGCCCCATCGTTCTCGATGTGGAAGGCTCCGGTGTCCAACCGCCAGTTGCCACCGGGGTGCGTCGACTGTTCTGGCTACTAGAGCGGATCGCACCCGGAATCGGATCGCGGTGGGCGACCGAACTGTGGTGCACCCCGCCGGTCATCGAGTCCAGCCTGCGTATGCCGCCCGGCGTTGCGCCCGGGCGGCCGCTGGAAGCGCACTGGAACGGGCATCGGATCGTGGGCGAGGCCTGGGGCGAGGGGCCGCCGGTCTACCTTGTGCACGGCTGGGGCGGCCGTCGTCCGCATCTGGGCATGTTCATCAAACCTCTTGTCGAATCCGGGCATCGTGTTATCGCGTTCGATCTGCCCAGCCACAACGAATCCGATCCGGGCGCACTCGCCCCGGGTCGCACCACCGCCATCGAGTGCGCCGAAGCCGTCGCCGCCATGATTCGGACACATGGTCCGGCCCGCGCGGTTGTCGCCCACTCGCTCGGCGCAAACGCGACGGCATTCGCGGCGGCGTGGGGCACGCCGGTCGGACGTTTGGTGTTCCTCGCGCCGATGGGAGAGTTCCCGGTGTACCTGGACCTCTTCGCCGCGCGACACGGCTTCGGTCGACGGATACGCGCTGGCCTGCATCGACGGCTTGAACGCCGCATCGGCATGGCGCTTGAGGACACCGACATGGTCCGGGTTGCCCAGCGCACCGGCTACCCGCCCCTGCTGCTCATCCACGACCCCGACGATCCCGACACCCCCTATGTGACGAGCGAAAAGGTCGTCGCGTCATGGCCAGGCGCACACTTGATGACGACGCCGGGGCTCGGCCGGCTGGCACATTTCCGACTCTTGAGGCATCGCCCCGCGATTCGCGCGGGCGTCGAATTCATCGGGCCCGCGCCAGTCACACAAGACGATTAGCAACCTCGATCCCGAAGGGGCGCCGATCACCGCGTGACGACCCGAGCGAGTTCGCACGAGAGTGGGCTGCGGCCGGAAGCACGACTCGGGCACCTCCTCTGGCCGTTCTTTGAGCCAGTTCCTTCGTGTGACTGATGGGGCGACCGATGAGTTTCGTACGCGTCGACGGTCAGCACCGTCATGACTGAAGAAATGATGAAGGCCACCGTGATCACCAGTGCGTCCGCCGAGGCCGTCTTCGACGTGTTGGCTGACCCGTCAACGCACCAGATGATCGACGGGACCGGATGGGTGCAAGGATCCCTCGACGGCGAACTGCTGACTGACGTGGGTCAGATCTTCCGGATGGCGATGTACCACGACAACCACCCCGACAAGGACTACGAGATGGCGAACAGGGTCGAGGTACTCGACCGGCCTCATGCAATCGCGTGGCAGCCCGGCCAGGGCCCCCATGAGCGTGGCAACCTGATCGGGCACACCGAGATCGAATTCGGCGGGTGGATCTGGCGGTACGACCTCGAGCCCGCGGAGCAGGACCAGACGGCGGTGACCTTGACCTACGATTGGTCGAAAGTGCCGCCGCATCAGCGTGACATCGAGTTCCCGCCGTTCGACAGATGCCACTTGGAGACCTCGCTGCAGCACCTTTGCGTGCTCGCTGAGGCTCGCGGCTAGTGTTGGCGACGGTCCAATTCCAGGCCGGTGGCGACGGTCGAAAAGTAGGCCACGTGCACATGGTTATTGTGCCGTGTTGTTGGTTCGGGCGGAGGGCAGGGTGTCCGATACCCGTCCGACCGCTACCCGAACATCAGAACCGCGCTACTCGAAACGCGTCCCAAACATCTGGCTGGCCGAAGAAGACGATCTGATGAAGAAACTGAAGGACAAGAAGATGGCTGGACTGCACAAAGTTCGACTTGAGAAGCAACTTGCTGATGTTCGGAAGATCACCCGTCGGGAGCCAAAATGACGACTGTGACAGAGGAGACGGAACGGAAACTGCGCAATGCGATGCAGCGGCTGCTCGCCGGGACGGCAATGCGAACCGATGGCCGCCTAACCAAGGCAAACCTTCACCTTGAAGCAGGTGTCAGCCGGGCCACCATGAACCGCGCGACAACGGTCATCGCCGATTGGGACGCCGCGGTCGGCAATGAATCCACCCCACGCGACTTGCGGCTAGCTGGGCTGGAGAAGGCGGTATCGACGCTCAAGGAGACTGTTGTCAAGCTCCGCGAGGAGAACACCTCTCTCAAACGCAAGAACCAAACCGCGGTGACAGTTATAGCCGAACTTAGCGCACAACTTCGATCTGCCGATGAGGCGACAGCAACCGTGACCGCTATCAAGACTCCTCGCGCACATCATCGGCATTGGAGATCGTGACCTACCTCAAGGGCCGGCGTTCACATGGTCGTCCGCAATAGCGACAGCCGAACTTCCACCAGCGGCATCCAGGGTGGTCCGTTCCCTCCGTCTGCCCGAACCAATCAACAATCGCAACGCTTCCCGCGTCTCATAGTCGGTGGAGTAGATCACCGTGCCGATCATGCCGCGCGTAAGCAGAACTTTGTAGACATGACGAACGAGAACGTCAAATCTGCTGTCCGGCACCTTGTTTGAATTGCGGAAGTCAGGATCTTTATTGGCCTCCCGGACGCTGACGAAGCGCCCCCCTCGCCACACAAGATCCGGGCCGATGATCACACCATTCCAGTCGTACTCAAATCCCTGAGCCGTGTATACACAGCCGACTTGGTTGAAGCCACCTTCGTCTGTGGCCCAAAGAGCGCTTGGCGGAGCATCTCCGATGCGTCGATCACTCTTGCTATTCCATGGGCGTGACCAGGCTCCAATCTGGACATCAGGAACGAGCGTCCCATCTTTGCGAGGATCACTCCACGGCCAGCAGTACCCTGCCGTAATCCGGGCGGTGTATCCCTTCTGCATCGGGCCCAGTAGGAGGTGTTCCATCTCTTCGGAGAAATTGTCAATACCTGTGGATCGGGTTGTTCAGGCGACCTCCGTTCCGGGTTGTTCGGCGCCGTCGGTGGGCGGCTGTGTTGGGGTGATCTCGGTGGGGCGTTCGAGCAGCTTTCCCTTGTGGAAGACCGCGCCGGCGCGGACCAAAGCGACCAGGTGTGGGGCGTTGACGGCGCGCCAGCGGGCCGCGGCGGCGTCGATGAGCTTGTAGGCCATAGCCAGTCCGGCCGCGCGTGATCCCGGGCCTTTGGTGACCTTGGTGCGCAAACGCACTGTGGCGAAGGTGCTTTCGATCGGATTCGTGGTGCGTAGGTGAATCCAATGTTCGGCCGGGTAGTGGTAGAACTCCAGCAGGGTGTCCAGATCGTCGGTGATCTTGGCGACCGCTTTAGGATACTTGGCCCCGAAGTCGACCTCGAAGGCTTTGACCGCGAGCTGGGCCTTGTCGATATCCTCGGCGTTGTAGATCTCCTTGATCGCCGCCAACGCCGACGGGTGCGCTGATTTCGGCAGCGCGGCAAGAACATTAGCCTGCTTATGAAACCAGCACCGCTGCTCTTTGGTGGCCGGGAACACCTCACGCACCGCGTTCCAGAACCCGAGTGCGCCATCGCCGACCGCGAGCACCGGGGCGGTCATGCCGCGTCGCTTGCAGTCGCGCAGCAGATCAGCCCACGACTCGGTCGATTCGCGGTAGCCGTCGGTGATCGCCACCAGTTCTTTGCGGCCGTCAGCGCGCACACCCAGCATCACCAGCAAGCACAGCTTTTCCTGGTCCAGGCGGACCTTGAGGTGGATGCCGTCCACCCACAGGTAGACGTAATCGGTGCCCGACAGGTCCCGGGCGGCGAACGCGCGGGCCTCATCTTGCCACTGACTGGTCAGCCGGGTGATCGTGGTGGCCGACAACCCGGCACCCGAGCCCAGAAACTGCTCCAGGGCCGGCCCGAAATCACTGGTCGACAGCCCGTGCAGATACAAAAGCGGCAGCACCTCGCTCATCTGCGGTGACTTGCGCGCCCACGCCGGCAGGATCGCCGAGGAAAACCGTTTCCGCTCACCAGTGTCGGGGTCGACGCGTTTGTCGTTGACTCGTGGAGCTTTCACCTGCACCGCACCGGCTGCGGTCAACACCTCACGTGGCTGGTGGTAGCCGTTGCGCACCACCAGCCGGTGCCCGTTGTCGTCGAGCTGATCGGCGTACTGGGCCACATACGCGGCGACCTCGGCCTGCAACGCCGCGGCCAGCATTTGCCGGGCACCGTCGCGGACGATCTCGTCCAACAACGAGCGCCCAGAGGCCTCGTGGCCGTTGGCGTCCTCGGCGTCGTGAACTACGGTGAGCATGGGCGTACCTTCCCGAACCAGCGCGCCAACGCCGGCTCATGATCGGACCTACTGACTTTCAGATCATCCTCGGGAAGGTGCGCCCACTTTCACGCCCCCATCCCGAGGCTCATCCACAGGTTCTGATCATTGCTCATCTCTTCGGGCGTCTCGGCAACGAGTACGTCGAACTGGGGATCGCGCGACCACGCGACTGGAGACTCGCCCTCGGCGAGACCTAGCAGACGGATAACCCACTGCACGTAGTCTTCGCTGCCGCCGCAGCGGAACTGCTCGCCCAATGCGATGTGTTCAAAGCTAAGACCCAGATCCCTTGCATGGTGTTCGATTTGAGCAAGGGTGCCCATTTCACCCGGACGCACTACCTGATGCTCGTCGAGGAGAAATACCGGAACGCGAGCCGCGCCAATGAGTTCATCGATCTGTAGGCGGTCAGTCCTGTGCTCAGCCTTTGTGAATCTATTCGCGGACGTGTGTCTGATGCGGTGGGCCTCATCCATGATTAGTACATCCAGGCCATTGGGGTCCGCGGTCATAAATTGGTTGAAATACTTGAAGAGCGCCTTGACCTTTGGTGCCCGGACAGCGGCGACTTTTCGCAGTGTCTGAGTGAATGAGCGAGACCCGGTGGCGTGGATCACAGTGCGGCCGCGGCGTGCCAACTCACCGACCAGGGACAGCGCGATGACACTCTTGCCGCTGCCCGGTCCTCCGGTTACCGCGATGACTCGCTTGGCATTTCCCGCCCGGGCGTGCTCAACCGTATGCAACACCAAGTCGACCGCCAACTGTTGGTTGCCAATCAATCGGAACTGGGGCCGGTCTCGAATCTCTGCGGCGGCCAGCCTCAACAACTGCTTGGACGGGCCCACGGGCGAGTTGATCAAGAGATCAGCCGCCTGGCGCCCCGGTCCGGAAGCAAGCCTCGATCGAAGAAAATTCAGCATCGAACCTTTGTCGGCAGCAGTGAACAGCCGGCCCATCGTCGACACTGGCACCGCGAGCAGATCCTTCACCAACGCAGGGTTGGTCGCGTTATGCAGGTATGCCATACCGGCCAACGCATCCGGTTGATCCGTCAACACACGAGCGAAGTCGAACAAGTACTCGCAGTAGCCGCGGACCTGAATCACCGGATGCAACCGTGGGCCTCCCGGGACTCCAGGCACATCAAGGATTTCTGAATCACCTTCGAAGGCGTACGCAGCCGACCACTGCTTCAACTCCACGACAACATAGGAGGCCTCCCCGGTCTCTGGATGTCTCCCCGCGAGAACAACGTCAGCTCTCTGCGAAGTCAGCGGAAGGTGATACTCGATGAGCATCTCAACTTCCCCGAGGCCGGCGCCCACAAGATCAGCGGCAAGGACCGGAATACTGCGTTTCCACGAGCCCTGCTCAGCAGGTGCAGCACGGCGCCCAGTTCGATAGAGCATCTGCTCCAACAACTGCTCCACTAGCGACTCCGGCGCCATCTCACAAACGCGTGCAGCGGTTGTCCGGATGAGCGTCACGATAAGTCCCCCAAGGCAGCACGAACACAGTCGTGCGGGTGGGGACATATCCGTGGCAGCTACGAGCTGCGGAAGTCCGTCGGACCGCAGCCACCATGCTAAGCAATGAGGACGCGAATCCGCCGGAACCCAAGCACGTCGCATGCATCGTTTGAAGGCCGCGCTTGGGCGGATAGAGTTCACAGTCGTGGGGCGGCGAAAACAGGTCTACAAGATCACCTACCCCAACGGGAAGATCTATGTCGGGATGGATCTAACCGGTTCGGTGCTGTACTTCGGCAGCCCCTCGGCCGCCGAGCAGATTGCCACCGACCACGGCCTCAATCGGGATGAACTCACTTTCACGATCCGCAAAGAGATCCTGTGGGAATCCTTGACCGCTACTGACGCCGAAGTCCGCGCAAAGGAAAGAGAGCTGATAGTCGCCACCGGAGCCAACGATCCGCGAATCGATTAGAACGTGCTGCCGAGGTTCTCCGGGTAGCGTTCAGCTTGCTATGGCCCAGCTTGCCCAGGGGATCCGAGTGTCTCGTGAGACACCTAGATTGCGCATAAAAGCGGGGTCGCAGATTTCGTCGCCGGGTTGGGGTGCGGTCATGTCGACCATGAGTTTGATGATGTGGCGCGGAGTGCGGAACTGGCCGTTCTGCCCCGCGGAGGCGATTTTGGACAGCATGTACTCGTACAGATCCCCGCTGGTGTCGCGGTCTTCAAGCGGGATGTCGTCGAGCATGTCGACGACCCGCGACAGCAACGCCGGCGTGGGGATGGTGAACCGCGCTTTTTGCATGTGCTCGGAGTAGGTGGAACCGTCGCCGCCGAGGGAGCAATGATCAGAACCTGTGGATGAGCCTCGGGATGGGGGCGTGAAAGTGGGCGCACCTTCCCGAGGATGATCTGAAAGTCAGTAGGTCCGATCATGAGCCGGCGTTGGCGCGCTGGTTCGGGAAGGTACGCCCATGCTCACCGTAGTTCACGACGCCGAGGACGCCAACGGCCACGAGGCCTCTGGGCGCTCGTTGTTGGACGAGATCGTCCGCGACGGTGCCCGGCAAATGCTGGCCGCGGCGTTGCAGGCCGAGGTCGCCGCGTATGTGGCCCAGTACGCCGATCAGCTCGACGACAACGGGCACCGGCTGGTGGTGCGCAACGGCTACCACCAGCCACGTGAGGTGTTGACCGCAGCCGGTGCGGTGCAGGTGAAAGCTCCACGAGTCAACGACAAACGCGTCGACCCCGACACTGGTGAGCGGAAACGGTTTTCCTCGGCGATCCTGCCGGCGTGGGCGCGCAAGTCACCGCAGATGAGCGAGGTGCTGCCGCTTTTGTATCTGCACGGGCTGTCGACCAGTGATTTCGGGCCGGCCCTGGAGCAGTTTCTGGGCTCGGGTGCCGGGTTGTCGGCCACCACGATCACCCGGCTGACCAGTCAGTGGCAAGATGAGGCCCGCGCGTTCGCCGCCCGGGACCTGTCGGGCACCGATTACGTCTACCTGTGGGTGGACGGCATCCACCTCAAGGTCCGCCTGGACCAGGAAAAGCTGTGCTTGCTGGTGATGCTGGGTGTGCGCGCTGACGGCCGCAAAGAACTGGTGGCGATCACCGACGGCTACCGCGAATCGACCGAGTCGTGGGCTGATCTGCTGCGCGACTGCAAGCGACGCGGCATGACCGCCCCGGTGCTCGCGGTCGGCGATGGCGCACTCGGGTTCTGGAACGCGGTGCGTGAGGTGTTCCCGGCCACCAAAGAGCAGCGGTGCTGGTTTCATAAGCAGGCTAATGTTCTTGCCGCGCTGCCGAAATCAGCGCACCCGTCGGCGTTGGCGGCGATCAAGGAGATCTACAACGCCGAGGATATCGACAAGGCCCAGCTCGCGGTCAAAGCCTTCGAGGTCGACTTCGGGGCCAAGTATCCTAAAGCGGTCGCCAAGATCACCGACGATCTGGACACCCTGCTGGAGTTCTACCACTACCCGGCCGAACATTGGATTCACCTACGCACCACGAATCCGATCGAAAGCACCTTCGCCACAGTGCGTTTGCGCACCAAGGTCACCAAAGGCCCGGGATCACGCGCGGCCGGACTGGCTATGGCCTACAAGCTCATCGACGCCGCCGCGGCCCGCTGGCGCGCCGTCAACGCCCCACACCTGGTCGCTTTGGTCCGCGCCGGCGCGGTCTTCCACAAGGGAAAGCTGCTCGAACGCCCCACCGAGATCACCCCAACACAGCCGCCCACCGACGGCGCCGAACAACCCGGAACGGAGGTCGCCTGAACAACCCGATCCACAGGTATTGACAATTTCTCCCGCCGAGGTCGCGCAGGAACGGAAACACCTCGTCGGCCATCAGGTCGAACATCACGGCGGGCTCATCGTTTTTGAACACTGACCACCGCAGGTGCTGCTGGTCTTCGGTGAAGATCAGGCTCTCAGTGTTGCCGGTGCGGCGGGCTTTCTTCTCCGCGAGGGTGTTGAGGTCATCGAGGCGGCGGATGAACAGCAGGTAGGTGATCTGCTCGATGACCTCCAGGGGGTTCGCGATCCCGCCGGACCAGAAGGCTTCCCAAACCCGGTCGACCTTGCTCTTCAACTCCCCGGTGATCACCGTCAGCCCACCTCTAAGCTCGTCAGTTCAAACTGAACGAACTGTATATAAAGCGCCACCGACACACCGCCGCATCCGGCACACGGCCTACGGCGCCAGCGTGGCCCAAGCCTAAACGGATCCCATATTCGCCACACGCGATCATCGGCGGTAACCAACCCTCGATTCGGGGACTTGCGCGGCCAACTCCCCAAAACCGCCCAGCCGCCAGCTCCGCACCCACAGACCCCCCAAACACAAAGGTCACGCCCTCAAAATGAGTTCGTGACCTTAATGCCGGCAGTTC
The DNA here is from genome assembly GCF_022370835.2 of Mycolicibacillus parakoreensis. The sequence goes on along the minus strand of NZ_CP092365.1, from coordinate 52,165 downwards.
CAAGAACCGCTCAATGTGATCGGTTCATTTCTGCAGGCTATCGCATGTTTTTCAGTGGTGGGTCAAGGGATTATTTTCGGTTTCTCCAGAGGTTTTTCGACCCGGTTCAAGCAGCGTCGGGTGTGTCTGTCGGGGGCTGGTTGACGTCGCCGTGGGCGGTCATCGGGTGAGTGGGTGGCGGGGTGGTCGGGGTCGTCGGGTGGTTGTCAGGGGTGTTGGGGCGTTTTGCCTGTGGTGGGGATGTTTTTCTCAGGGGTTTGATTTTCGGTGGGGATGCCGTTGGGCGGGCCGCCCGGATGGTGGGTGGCCCGCCCCTGAGTTGGGACCGGGTTAGGTTCGCGGTGGTGTTCGGACGGGGTCGCGTCCCAGGTGGTGGGCGAGTTGGCGCCAGCGGATGTCGGTGGATTCGGCTCTGCGTTTGGTGGGGTTGTGGCTCTTTTGGATCTGGTGGTTGGTCGCGGCGACGGCGAGGGCCAGCAGGATCTTGACCATGGGTTCGCGTCGAGGTCCCCATCGCATTTCGACCATCCTGGCGATATGCGGGGATTTCAGGAGTGAAAAACGCTGTTCGGTGGCTGCGCGGGCCGCTTCGAAGTAGATCATGTGTTCCCACGATGCGCCCGGGTAGCGGCCGAACTGTGCTTTCTTCAGTTGGCGGTCGGTGAAGGTGACGGTGGTGAAGGAGTTGGTGCAGCATGCGCGCTCTTCGGCAGTCCACGTGGGTGTGACTAGTGGTGTGCCGAATGGCGTTTGGGTCATTGAGGCTGGTTTGAGTGGGCAGCGCACCCGTCGTTGCACTGCGGGGCAGACGAGTTCTTGCACGATTCGGGTGGGGGAGGGCTCGCCGAGACGTGGCCGGCCACGTTTGCGTCGCTCGGTGGGTCCGGAGTTGGTGCCCATCAACAGCGGCAGGGTGGCTGCGAGACGTTCATCGTGGGCTGACCAGTCATTGGTGGCGAGCAGCTCACGTGATTTGGGGACACGGTGATCGCGCAACAGGGGTTCTGCGGCCGGGCAGTAGAAGCTTCCCGCGAATTGGATTGGTCCCGGGAGGGGTTCGGTGTCCGGTGTTCCGGGCGGGTTGGCCGAGGTCTCCAACAGACTCCACGGTTGCGGGTAGCGCACCACAGCGCTGTATTGGTGGCGCAACATCACGTGGGCGAAGCTGTCTTTGGGGTTGTAGCCCATGTCGACGGTGAGGGTCGGCCAGTATCTGGCGTTGGGCACCCGGCTGTCGAGCCCGCTGCGTTTTACATGCGTCAGACATACGTCGAGTGCTTCGGGGCTACCCGAGGTGGGTTCGTGAATGTCGATGGCCAGCATCACCTGCGGGATTTGGTGGAGTTGGTCGGGTGGGCCGACCCGGGTGAGCGCGGTTATTCCGACGCCGAAGCCGGCTTTGCCGGTCGCCCGGCCGTCTGAGGACACCGGGCCAAAGCGTCCGTCGCGTGCGTAGTACTTGCCGAAGGAGGCGGCGCCGCGGTTTTTGTCGTCCTTGGTGCCCAGGCCGGCCGCCGGGCTGGCCAGGTCGATGATGGTTTCATCGGCGACGAGATCGCCGCGGCATGCTGCGGGGTGGGGGTCGAGGATCGAGGCGGCGACGAGATCGTTGATCACGGTTTTCAGCCGTTCGCCTGCCCGGGCGCAGGCCTCTTGTTGTTGGGGGGTGCGGTTGGCGATGATGCGGCGGTGTTGAGCGTTGGTGATGCGTTCAGCCGGTTGGTCCGGTGCGGGATCGATCGGTGTGAGCATCCGGTTTAGCCAGGCGGTGAAGCGTTTGTATTCGCGTAGTTGTTCGGTGACCGCGCCGAACAGCGGGCGGGTGTCTTGGCCGGTCATGCCGACTTCGGTCAGTTGTGTGCCGGTGAAGCCGCCGATCGTCACCAGTATCGACTTCAGGGTCGGGGCACGACCGAGCATGATCAAACTGAGTGCGGCGGTGAGTACTGCTGTCAGTGTGTAACGGATGCCTTGGGTCGGTCGGCCCCCGGCATGGCTTTCGGCGTGATAGCCATCGAGGGTTTCCTCGACGCGGGAGCGGTCGATGATGATTCTGGCCTGGCGGAAGTACTGGTCGGTCAAACGGTAGGGCAGCTCGAATTCGCTGTTGGTCACGGCTCAAAGCTCCTTGGTCAAGGCGATGGTGTGTTGCAGGCTGTAATCGGGGAGCTGGTCGCGCTGGTCGGCGAGGATCTGGGCAGTGGTTACGTCAGCGAGTTGCAGCATCAGTGCCGCCGGAATTCGGGTTGCCAGATCCAGGAGCCAGCGGTTACGTAATGCGGCCGCGTTGGGGCTTCGGTGGCCGTGTTTGCGTAGTTTCTCGGCGACGCGGTTGGTGACGTTGCGCTCCACCTCGCCGGTCTCGGTGGTCAACAAGAAACCTGGCCCACACGTTTCGGCCAGTTTCAGCAGGCGCTGGCTGACCTCGGCATCTGCCGCCGGGACCAGTCGCGTTCCGCCGGCGCGGTTGGGTAACCGTACGACGGCGACCGGCTCGTTATCCCAGGTGGCTTCGGTGATCGAGGTGCCGGTGAGGACTTTGAAGTCCGGCGGCCGTGCACCTACGCCGTGACACAGGTCCAACACGGTGTACAGCCGCCGTGACAGCGCCGGAGACAATGTGGGTGCCAGGGCGTACCAGTCGCGTACCTGTTCTGCTGACGCGGCGGGGATTCGCCGCACATGCGGTGCGGCCAAACTGCGCCGTGCTGGGTATTCCCGCGGGTAGAGCAAACGCCCCGCGTCGTGGAGCTGCGATTGGATTTTGCGGGCGCTGCGGCTGGTTTGTCGCGTGCTGACGGTATTGATGTAGGCGTCGACGTTGGCGCGCCGAAACGCCGCCTTATAGCTGAATGTGCCGGTGCGCACCGCCTCACGCGCTAAGTAGCGGGCCACCGTGCGTACGGCATCAAGATCAGCGAACGCCGATCCCGGCATGGTTTGGCACCACAACCGGCGTGCGCTGACCACCGCATCGGCGGCCAGGTCTTTGTCGAACCCTCGGATCATTGCCTTGGCGGTGTGCGCGTAGCGCTCAGGATCGATCGTCGGCGACAACGCCGGCAGAATCCGGCGCTGCCCGGCCAGCGTCTCGGCATCGGGCTCGGGTGGTGGGGTCGCCGGACCCGGGCTCGTCTGGGAACCGGTCGGGCCCATCTGCGCGGTGGACGGCATTGCGCGATGCCGAGCCCGCCTCATCGCAGACCTCCGCGTTTCGGACCCACCGGACCGACCACGCCGGCACCGCCGATGTCCAGGCGACCAGCTGCGGCGGGGACGCCGCGGGGCCGTTGATGCGAGGCCTCATCGAGCGGTCGGTGGTGACGAGTCACGGTGTCACTGACACCGCGGTAGCTGAGCTGGAACGACGCGACACGACGTTTCTGACCGAGCCGATCACCGCAGGACAGCACTCGTGCTGCCTTGCCCACGCCCCACCAACCTCGGGCGCGGCGTGGGCGGTTGACAACGACCTGCAGGCACGCTGAAATAGACATAGTCCTCCTTCGGAGGGTTAAAAGAGCCGATCAACTCTTTGCTTATCTGAAAGCCGGGCCCCAACCCGGCTTTCAGTGTTTTCAAGGGATGTTGCCGCGGATCGCGGCTACTGCTGTGTCCTATGCCTTAAGGCAGGCTCCCGTCGTCGGTTCCATTGGTCTCGTTGTGGTTGAGCGCCTGGTTGAGCAACAGGGTGCCGGCCGCCGACAGCGACAAGCCCCGGCCCTTCGCGTATTCATAGACACGTTCGGCGGTCTCAGGAGCCAAGCCGAATTCCACGCGCACACGATCGCGGTGGCCCATCGTCGGCCTACGTGTCATCACACCACCTCGGACTCAGGACAAGCCCGATCGAGCCCGTCGACAGTGACATTAGCCGGTGCCCGCCCCGGTACTCATCTGCCTGTCTCGTAAACCCTTGCCACGCAATGCCTTAACCACAAATATTTATCATCACCGGGAAGTTACGATATGCACATCTCGGCTATGGTCCAATTGCCGAATCAAACTGGCCGAACCTCGTAATCGTGTGTTTACCTGCGACGATTTGCGTGGTCTGCCGATTGCGCTCACTTTGCTACACCCATGGCAGCAGCGCCCTCCACCCTTGACCGAGACGCCGGTCTGGCGTCGAGGAGCAAGCTCTGAATTTTCCGGTACGCACCGGCGTGTCCCGGATTGGAGCGCCCTCGGCCGCAGGCCGTGCCAGTCGGAAACGATGCTGTGGCGCATACTTTTCAGCGCAAGCGTAGCCTTGCTAGGTGTATTGACCACAAACGTTGTTGACAGTCAGTAAGTACGCTCTCGGATCTACGTGGGATCTTGTCCGCGGGGCAGTCGAGATGAGAGCCGGACAGCGGCCTCCCCGGGGAGCCGTATTCGCCGAGCCGGGTCGGCTCGCTCGTTCTAGGGGGCAATGCACCCGCTATGGGCGCCATGCCGTCGGGTCGGCGGCGGTTCCGAGTCACTGACTCAGCTGAAGGTGCGTCGATAGGTCTGTGGGCTGACGCCGGCGGTGCGTTTGAAGCGGTCGCGGAAGGCGGTGGGCGAGCTGAAGCCGACCTGGGCTGCGATGCGTTCCACGGTGTGCTCGGTGGTTTCCAGCAGGTGCTGTGCCTGGCGGATGCGGGCGCGGTGAAGCCACTGGAGCGGGGTGGTGCCGGTCTGGTCGCGAAAACGTCGAATCAGGGTGCGCGTGCTGGTGCCGGCTTGTGCGGCGATGTCGGTGAGGGTGAGGTCGCGGGCCAGGTTTTCCTGCAGCCAGCCGAGCAGCGTCTCCAGCTCTGAACCCTGTGGTGAGGGTGTGTGGTCGTGAACGATGAACTGGGCCTGTCCGCCTTCGCGTTCGAGTGGCATCACCGACAAGCGGGCGGCATCGGCGGCGACGGCGGAGCCGTAGTCGCAGCGGATCATGTGCAGGCACAGGTCCATGCCCGCGGCGGCGCCGGCCGAGGTGAGGAACTGGCCGTTGTCGACGTAGAGCACGTCCGGATCGACGGTGATGCCCGGGTGCAGGGCGGTGAGAAGATCCGCTGCCCGCCAATGGGTCGTGACGCGGAGCCCGTCCAGGAGCCCGGTGGCAGCGAGGGGGAAGGTGCCCACGCATATCGAGGCGACCCTCGTTCCGGCTGCGGCGGCCGACACCAGGGCGTCGATGACGGGTGGCGAGGGTGGGGCGGTCGGATCGGCGACCCCGGGCACGATGATCGTGTCCGCGTCCTTCAGGCCCTCCAGTCCCCACGGTGCGCGCAGGGCGAATGTTCCGGTGTCGATCTCGTCGCGTTCGGCGCAGACCCGAATCTGGTAGCCGGGCCGTCCATCGGGCAGGCGGGTCCGGGTGAAGACCTCGATCGGTGTGGACAGGTCGAAGGGGATCACCTGGTGCAGCGCGAGAACGGCGATGGTATGCATGGCGGAAAACTACCTCCTCGACGTGCACCGGTTGGGGTGCCGTTTCCAGGAGCACAGCATGTCATCGCACTTATACAAGCCTAGATAAGGCTTGGCGTTTTCCCGTTGAAGCTTGTCACTATTGCCACTGGTGAACTGGGGTGGCAGGTGGTTGACTTCCCGGCGACGGAGCAAAACCGATCCCGGAGGACAGCCCCATGCACGTTCAGGTCGTCTTGTTCGACGGCTGCGACCCGCTCGACGTCATCGCCCCCTTCGAGGTGCTGTATGCCGGTGGTATGGCATCGCAGGGGGCGGTGACGGTGGAGTTGGTTTCCGCGGAGGGACCCCGCGAGGTGATCAGCGGCACCGGTGGGCTGGTGCTGCGCGCCACCACCGCCCTTGATCTTCAGCGGGCGGACATGGTCCTGGTGCCCGGCGCCTCCGGCCGCGTCGGCGAGCCCGGCGAAGTTCCCGAGGAAGAGGTGGGCTCCGGCGAGTGGAAGCAGGATGAGTTCATCCCGGTACTGCTGGGCCGCACGCTGACTACCGACCTTCCCGCGCTGCTGAAGCAGGCGATGGACGACCCGGACGTCACGGTCGCCGCCGTGTGCGGCGGCTCGCTCGTCCTGGCCATGGCCGGTCTGCTGGAGGGCCGCCACGCCACCACCCATCACATGGGCCTGGACATGCTGGACGCCACCGGCGCGCACGCGGTCCGCGCCCGTGTCGTCGACGACGGCGACCTGATCACCGGCGCCGGCGTCACCTCCGGGCTCGACCTCGGCCTGTATCTGCTGGAGCGCGAAGTCGGTCCCCGCGTCGCGCACGCCGTCGAGGAACTGTTCGCCCACGAGCGCCGCGGCACCGTCTGGCGCGCCCGGGGACAAGCTCCCGCCACCCTGTGATCCCATCCGCGCCCATCGCGCCCCCTTCCAACAAGCCCCATCAGAAAGAACATCGTCATGTCTGTTGAAGGCACCTGGAACCTGTCCATCGCCACCCCCATCGGCAAGATCAAAGCTGTGGTCGAACTCCGCCGACAGGACGGCATCTTGACCGGAGTGGCCCACGGAGCCGGTGAGGAGGTACAGCTCAGCGACGTCGCCGTCGACGGCGACCGGCTCACCTGGAAGCAGGCCATCACCAAGCCCATGCGGCTGAACCTGGTCTTCGACGTGACCGTCGACGGGGACAGGCTCAAGGGCTCTTCCAAGGCCGGTCGCCTCCCGGCCTCGAAGGTCACCGGCGAGCGCCAGTCGCCCGTGGAGCAGCAGGCGTGACCAAGCTCCTGCTGTCCGTGCATGTCCTGGCTGCGATCTTGGCCATCGGCCCGGTCGCCGTCGCCGCGAGCATGTTTCCCGCGACGCTGCGCCGCGCCCTGGGCGAGGGCGGCGAGGCTCGCACGACCCTGCGGGTGCTGCACCGCATCTGCCGCATCTACGCAGGAATCGGCATCGTGGTCCCCGTCTTCGGCTTCGCCACCGCGAGCAGCCTCGGCGTTCTCGGCGACGCTTGGCTGATCGTCTCGATCCTGCTGACCGCGGTGGCCGCCGGCGTCCTGGCCCTGCTGATCCTGCCCGCCCAGGACCGCGCCCTGACCGAGGCAGGCAGCCCCGGTGCGTCGCCCAGACCAGCGACAAGGGCGCCGGGGCGCCTTGCCATGATCACCGGAATTTTCAACCTGCTCTGGGCAGCCGTCACCGTACTGATGATCATCCGTCCCGGCTCCACCACAGGAGTGTGACCGTGCATCTGCGTTCGCCGCGCCACCTGCACATCGCGGCTCACGTCGAGTTGATCTCCTTGATCGTGCTGCTGGCCAACTTGTTCACTCTCCATCTCAAGCCCGTGGCGTCGTTGATAGGCCCGGCCCACGGCTGCGCGTACCTGTTCGTGGTGATCGCCACATGGCGCCTCCAGCAGGCGCCTGCCGCGGCCAACCTGGTGGCCCTCGTACCGGGCGTCGGCGGACTCCTCGCGCTGCGCCTGCTTGACCGCGTCGATACGGCCCGCGCTCAGCCGGAAGAAGTCATCCCCTCATGAACCCTGTGTCATCGATGAACTCAGTTCTGGACCCGTCAGCGCTCGGCTTCGTCTGTGTCCCTGAGTTCCAGAACGTGCGCCGTCCAAGCGCTTGGGACACGGCCAGCCACATCAGCCCGTCAGTGACGCAGGCGGCAACGGTGCGGAGGCGATTTCCACCAGCACCATCTCCGGCACCTCAACACCCGCAATGTGTGGCGCCGCGGCGCCCGCCCGGCGCCCCCGTCAGATCCAGGGCCGGGCTCCGAAGGGCCCGGCCCTGTCCGGCAACCGGGTCCGACGAACAACAACGACAGAGGAGCTTGTGTCCCACCCCAATGCCCGGCTCACAGTCCACGGCAGGCGACTGTTGATCGAGCGGGTCCGATCCAGCCGCCCCGTCGCGCACGTAGCCGACGAAATGGGCATCTCCCGGGCCACGGCCTACAAGTGGGTACGCCGTTGGCGCACCGAGGGCGATGTCGGCCTTTTTCGACCGCCCGAGTCGGCCCCGGACGACCCCGCACCGCACTGCCTCAGACATCGAGGAACAGGTCTGCACACTGCGGCGGGAACGAAAGCTCGGCCCCGCCCGGATCGGTCCGATCCTGGACATGCCCGCCTCCACCGTCCACCGGGTGCTCACTCGCCACGGGCTGAACCGACTGAGCTGGATAGACCGGCCCACCGGCCAGGTCATCCGGCGCTATGAACGCGCACGCCCTGGCGAGCTGATCCACGTCGACATCAAGAAGCTCGGCAACATCCCCGACGGCGGCGGGCACCGCATCATGCCCCGCCAGCAAGCCGGTGCCAATAGACAGGCCACGACCGACGCACGCAAGGGCGGCACCCCCGTCATCGGCTACAGCTTCGTCCACACCGCCATCGACGACCACTCCCGGCTCGCCTACAGCGAAGTCCTGACCAACGAGCGCAAGGAGACCGCCGCAGCATTCTGGCAGCGCGCGAACACCTTCTTCACCGAGCACGGCATCACCGTCGAGCGCGTCCTGACCGACAACGGATCCTGCTACCGGTCCAAACTGTTCACTCAGACCCTGGCCGCCACCGGCATCATCCACAAGCACACCCGCCCGTACCGCCCGCAGACAAACGGCAAGGTCGAGCGCCTAAACCGCACACTCCTCGACGAATGGGCCTACGTACGCCCGTACTCCAGTAACGCCGAACGAACTGCGGCTCTCGCTGACTTCCTTCACACCTACAACCATCACCGCTGCCACACCGCGCTCGACGGCAAGCCACCCATCAGCCGCGTCAATAATGCTTGTGGTCAATACAGCTAGGCCGGTGAAGCCCGCGGTGGTCGTGCGCACTACACATCGGCCAGCTTGATAGAGCTGACAACATCTGTCGGTAGGTCCTGGGATTATGGTCGGGTGGATTTCATAGTGGGATCGACCGTACTAGGGTTGCCAAAGGACGTAACCAACGACCTTGCGCAGTTGCATTTAGCCGATTCGGCCGAGATGCTTCAGTCAGTATTCAAATCAAAGGTGCAACAGGAAGTCGACCTCCTCGTTGACCAGATGGTTACGGCGGACGCCTTCGACCTCATCGAACTAATGAGGCTTCATGAAGTGCCCATCTCACCCGTCCTTGGGCTCGAGCCTGGCTTTGAAGGCAGCGGTGCGGCTTTGGAATTGATTTCTCTTGTACTCACTTGCCGGCCGTCTCGGCATGCTATAGATCACGGAACAGACGGTGCACCGAACCCGCATGAAATGGTACCGGTGCTTCACGATATCGCGATGCGACTGCTCCGCTTAACAACTTTCTACTTGATGGCTAGTTCTCGGTTTTCCGACGAGCCACTCGCTGCGCTTGCAGCCGAGTACCAAGCCAGCGTCATCAACGTTCGGACCATGCAATATCCACAACTGGAGGACGAGCTGAACACAGCTCTGTTCGACAGCGGTCGACTCCAAGTCGTAGTCCAGAGCGCACTTGGATTCACCTATAAGCAATTCATCCAGATTCGCGATGCGGTCGCAGATCTCTACAGCGACAGGTTTATGGGCATACGTGACGAGATTGCTGCCATCGTAGAGGAGTATAAGACTCCCGAAGCGGCCCGGGCCGCTGTCGGGACGCGGTTTGAGCAATTGATGGCCCAGATGATGTTCCTTCCAGGAGACAGGGCGCAATTCACGGCGGCCGATGTTGCTGAGCGGGTGGACCTTGATATGGATGTAGTAGGACGAGTTCTTAACGTCTTCAGTATTGAGTTCAGCGAGCGTGACCCATGCGAAGCGGTCTTCGCATTTCTGCGGGGCGATAACCCGTTTCGAACTGCTGGCCTCGTTACTGACGGACTGGGCAACTACGTTATCGCGGGCAATCCCATTGGAACCGATGCTTTCCGCTACGTCGTTGAGGAGTCCTTGAAAGGCGGCAACCAATGGACTACCTACGACAAGGTGCGGACAGCGGTTAGTGAACGGCTTGCGATCAACGCGGTCGCGAGACTGCTGCAGTCGGAGGCGCGCTACCGAGGCTTCAGGTACTTCGCCCCCAAGGGGGGCAACGATGTAAGGGAGCTCGGTTCACGTTGTACGAATCTTACGCAAATCGCAAAGGAGACCGAGTGCGACGGACTCTTCATCATCGATGACCTCGCGTTATGCGTCGAGGTCAAAGGGCGCAGCATCGCCGACCAGGCAAGGCGTGGTGATGTCCGTCGTCTGGCGCGCGAACTTGCAAATATCGTGGGATCCGCTGCGGCGCAGGCGCACAGGATTGGGAATCTCATACAGGTTAACGGCGGTATCTGGATGGCCGACCGCACATGGCTGGACCTCGATTTCGTTCGTGAGATTCGGTCAATTGCAGTCTGCCTGGATGACATTGGCCCGCTAGCGATTGCGATGGATGATCTCCGGCGAGCAGGCGTTCTGACTGAAGACAAATTCCCTTGGGTTACTTCACTTCACGACCTGTCCGTTATCGCTCAGGTTATTGACCGGCCTGGCGAGTTTCTCTTATACGTCCGCCGTCGATCAGATTCGGGGATTGCAAGCTTATATCGAGCGACCGACGAACTAGATTTGTTCATGTTGTTTTTAACCGACGATCATCTTTACATCGAACCAGATCCCGATCAGGTCGCCATGGAGAACCCGATGGCCCCGCCACCGACGAAAGCAGCGCGTCGACGCTTTCGGCGTACACAGCGTCCCGTTCGTGTCTTGACTCACACTAATTTGTTGGATATGTGGATGTACCGGAAAGACGGCTCGAATCCATTTCCCGCCGTGAAGCCTACCTTCGCATCGCTTGCGTTCATTCGTGAACTGGTTGACTACTTGACGAACTCGCGCCCGCCCGGGTGGTTACGCATCACAGCTGACCTACTTGCAATGTCCGGTGAGTCGCAAGCCAATCTGGAACGTGCCGTTAAGTCCGTCGTGCGTGCGACTCAGATCGACCACCAGACCCATACGGCGATCCAAGCGTTCGCGGGGCTGTGGGGCCTGCCGATAATCATCGTTGGGTCGTGCCCGCTGGGAACATTTCCGGCGGAGGCAGTTGAGGGCCTATCGATGTACGCGAAAGCGAAGAAGCGTCAGATGAGGTCGGACCGCGCGGTAGTCATTTGCTTTGACGAGGCAGGTGGAATATGCGGTGTCGCCTACTACAATGACCGCATAGCTGATGACCCCGAGATGGACGAACTCATCGAGCGGCTTCAACTCCGACCACCGCGACAACGATCAACGTTACGACCGAGGAAGTCCCGGCAACTAAAGCCGGGTCGTGGACGTCGAAAAAGGAAGAAGCGGTGATGACTTCGAGCGTGCCGTCTACGCTGCCTTCGAAGAACCACGACCGTTCGTAGGAAATAACACGAACTTGAGACGAGACCAGATGAGACGCCATGAGACGACCCGCATTGCCGCGGGGCAGGGCATTCTTCTATGTCACGCAGAGCCCTATCGGGTCGGCAGGCGTAATCGAGCACAGCTCGCTATGGGCCAACGGAAGGTTGCGGCGGCGACGCTGAGCGAAGTTCGTTTCCGGGACTACCCACCGCCCCAGCCCCACGCCGGTCTGAACATTCGACGCCGCGCGGCCAGGGGCCCGCGTCGCTCAAAGACGACCTCGCCACTGCTTGACAACTGTCCCATTACTAAAAATTCGAGTCGAATCATTACTTGTCTCAGATCTCGTGGTTTGACGCGTCGTCGTGAGCTTCCGCCGGCGATGTCACCCTGGGTCCGTTCAAACGACTTCGCGTACGTCTGCGGGGGTGGCGGCTCTGCGGTGGGTTGCGAGGAAGTTGTCGATGAGGGTTGTGCAGTCGTCGCGCGTGATGGTGCGCAGGCCGGTCATGCGTGCGAATGCGAGGGGTCCGACGAGTTGGCAAATTGCGAGGTCGCGGTCGATGTTGCCGAGTTCGGTGTGGGCTTTCGAGCTGGTGAGGATGGCGTCGAACGGTTGGCGGTACTGGTCGACGACGCGGGCCCGCAGTGCCCCGGATGCGTGACTGTTGTCGGTCTCTTCTTTGGCGCCGGTGGGGCCGAGTGAGAGCCATGCCAGGGTGGTGACGTGCAGCGGGGCGTCGTTGAACAGGGCGGCTTGGCGGCTGAGCAGCTCGATCAGTTGTTCGCGTAAGGAACCGCTGGTCGGTGCTGGTGTGCTTACCTGCGGTAGTAGCCGCTCGAAGGTGGCGGCAAGCAGATGCGACGAGCTCTGAAAATGCCGATAAAGGGTGGTGCGGGCCACCTTGGATGCTTTGGTGACGGCATCGATAGTGACGGCCTCGACGCCTCCGGTGCTCAACAGTGTTGCCGCAGCATCCAATAGTCGATTCCGTGACCGGATCCGCCGCGGATCGATGTCGTCATCATCGGGCAGGGAGGGCTGATTGCTGTCGCTCACGGGTCACCTCGGCGGTCGATTTCGGCGATGTCGCACCGGGAAGTCTAGCAGTTGTGGTACTACCAGTAGCGCAGCGAAACTTGAAGTAGCGGGAGCGTTTCTGTGTCAGATCGTGCGGTGCCGTCGGAACGGCTGCCTTCTCATACCCCGACCTGTATGGGGTGTGGTCCGGACAATCCGCACGGCCTGCATGTGGAGGTCTACCGCAGTGCGGATTCGGTGTATGCCGATGTCACATTCGACGAGCGCCACATCGGAGCCCCCGGCCTGGCGCACGGTGGGGCCGTCGCCGCGGCCTGCGATGACGTGCTGGGCTTCACGCTGTGGATCGCCGGCACGCCTGCGGTGACGCGCAGTCTGACGGTGGAGTATCTGCAACCAGTACCGCTGCACCGGCCCCACCGGATCACCGCGCACATCAGCGCCCGCGAGGGTCGGGCGTTGCACGTCGCGGCGACCGGCACCTGCGAAGGGGCCACCCGGTTCACCGCGACGGCCGTATTCATCGTGGTTGATACCGCACATTTCGCCGCCCACGGCGATATCAGCGGTTTTGGGGAGATCCTCGAGCAGTTCTCGCGCCGCGGCGGCGATCACACACCATGACCGTCGCCAGCGCCCGAGCGAGCGACACGCCCACCGGGCTCGACGAGGAGTATTCGGTTGCCGATCAGGTTCACGCAGCCGGGGTGCCGCGTTCGCGCGTCTCGGCCCGTCGTCGCGAGGCCATCATGGATGCCGCCCTGGCTATAGCTACCACCGGCGGTTACGACGCGGTGCACATGCGGACGGTCGCCGAGCACGTCGGCATGGCCGTGGGCACGCTGTACCGCTATTTCCCGGCCAAAACCCATCTGCTGGTCGCGGCGCTGAGTCGAGAATTTCAGCGTCTCGACGTCGCCGGGACCTGGACAACCGGTGCCGGCACACCGCGGCAGCGATTGGAGCGACTGACCAGCCACCTGCACGGCCGGTGGCAGCGCGAGCCGCTGCTGACCGACGCCATGACCCGGGCTTTCGCCGCGGCCGACACCCGCGCCGCCGCGGAACTTGATTCTGCCGCCGCAACGATCCACACGCTGCTGGCCCGCACCCTCAGCGCGGGCGAGCCGACACCGACACATCTGGTTGTCGCCGGCCTCATCTCCGACATCTGGCTGGCCAACCTGCTCGCCTTCATCAGCGGGCGGGTGTCCGCCGAGGAGACCCGTGACCGCATCGACCGGGCCGTTCATCGGCTACTCGACAGCGCCGCCGCGCACTCCGAGGAACCGTAACGATACTCCTAGTATCGCAGCGATACCTGCCGTACCCTTAGGGGTGCGACTCGATGATGCGTCGAAGGAGAACGCCATGTACACCCAGTGGATCGAAGATTGTGTCGTGCAACGGGTTTCGGTGCGCGACGGCTTGGTACTCGACCTGGACGACTACAACGAAGTCGTCATCTCGCGCCCCCTGCTGCTCACTCTGCCCGCAGCAGATCGCTTTCCCGCCGAGGCAGTCCTCATCAATCCCTTGCAGATCTCGGTCTACGAGCGCCCGCTGCTGAACCTGGCCGGCGCAGTGTGCACCCAGGCCTGGTCCGGTGACGACGGGGGGTTGCACCTGGGCTTCTCCCGTGGTCACCGCATCGACGTCGACCCCGACGAGCAGTTCACCGCGTGGGAGCTGTACGGCAAGCGGCACGGCTACATGGCCTGTCTGCCGCACGGGCGTGTCCGCGTGGTCCGACACGACATCCCCGAAAGCGACGACGCCAACATCGTGAACCGATAAGCCACCGCTGGCTGCAGACCCCATCGACTATCCGATATTCGCTACATAATGTAGCGTAGCGATACCAATAGTATCGTTGATCGTTTAGGGGGTTCGGTGGCCGACCGCACGGCAGGCTCTTCGGTAACACCGGCCCGCGCTGCCCGGCGCGAGACTCCCGTCGATCCCGCGTCCAGCCGTGAATACAGCGCTCGGCTCGCAGCGTTGGGACGATTCACTGTGCGGCACAAAGCCTTGACCATCGGGGTGTGGATCGGCGCCGCGATCGTCTTGGCGCTGCTGTTCCCGCAGCTGGAAACGGTGGTGCGCCAGCAGTCGGTGGATTTGATTCCGCGCGACGCCCCGTCGCTGCAAACGGTGGAGCGGCTGAGTACCGCCTTCAACGAGCAGGGGTCGAAAACCATGCTGTTCGTGGCCATGGAAGACCCCGCCGGTCTGACCCCGGCGACCCAACAGCGCTACGACCGCCTTCTGGAACGACTGCGCGCAGACAGCGAGCACGTGTTACTGGTGCAGGATCTGCTGGCCGATCCGGTCACCCGAGCCCAGGCTGTCAGCGCCGACGGCACATCGTGGTATCTGCCGGTGGGAGTGAGCGGCACGCTGGGTGACCCGACCGCTGCGGAGTCCGTCCAGGCGGTGCGGGACATCACCGCAGAAGTGTTCGCCGGTTCGTCCACCACCGCGCAGGTGACCGGGCCGCCGGCGACGTTCAGTGACATGATCGCCGCCGCCGAGCATGATCTGCTGTTGATCTCGATCGCCACCGCCGCCATGATCGCGCTGATCCTGCTGATCGTCTACCGGTCGGTGTTCACCGCGCTGCTGCCGCTGCTGGTGATCGGGCTGAGCTTGGCCGTCGGGCGCGGCGTCCTGTCCGCGCTGGGCGAGATGGGCATGCCGGTCTCACAATTCACCGTCGCGTTCATGACCGCGATCCTGCTCGGCGCCGGCACCGACTACACCGTGTTCCTGATCAGCCGCTACCACGAGCAGCGCCGCGCCCAGGTACCGGCCGAGCAGGCCATCATCCACGCCACCGCCAGCATCGGCCGCGTCATCCTGGCCTCCGCCGCCACCGTGGCCCTGGCCTTCCTGGCCATGGTGTTCGCCCGCTTGAGCGTGTTCGCCGCCCTAGGCCCCGCATGCGCCATCGCGGTCCTGTTCGGTTTCCTGGCCACCGTCACCCTGCTACCGCCCGTGCTGGCACTGGCAGCTAAACGGGGCATCGGTGAACCCAAATCCGATCGCACCCGCCGCTATTGGAACAGTGTCGCCGTCGCGGTGGTGCGCCGTCCGGTGCCACTGCTGATCGTCAGCCTCGTCATCCTGCTCGCGCTGTCAGCGGTAGCCGCGACCATCAAAATCAGCTACGACGACCGCAAAGGCCAACCCGCCACCACCGCCAGCAACCAGGGCTACCAACTGTTGGACCGCCACTTCCGCAAAGACGTCGTCATCACCGAATTCCTCGTCGTCGAGAACCCCACCGACATGCGCACCGGCAAAGGACTGGCCGACCTCGACGAAATGGCCTCCCGCGTCTCCCAGGTTCCCGGTGTCACCAAAGTCTCCGGCGTCACCCGCCCCACCGGGGAACGCCTCGATCAAGCGCAACTGGCCTGGCAAAACGGTCAAATAGGAGACAAGATGGCCGGCGCGGTCGCCGACGGTAACGCTCGCCGCGACGACCTCACCAAACTCACCGACGGCGCCGATCAACTCGCCGGCGGACTGGCCCAACTCGACACCACCGTGCGCACCGCACTGACCCCCCTGGCGGGCATCCTCACGCAAGCCCAATCCGCCGGCGCTCAGGTCAACCAGTTCCGACCACTACTGCAACAACTCTCAGCGACCGCCCCTGCGGTCGATCAGGCCATCCAAGCCGGCCCCGGCCTACGCCCCCTGGCCGACCAAGCACAACACGCCATCACCACCTTGGACCCGCTCGTCGGTGCCCTCAACACCTCGCCGTGGTGTGCCACCACACCCCAATGCGCCCAGATCCGCGACCAAGTACAGATCCTGACCACCCTGCGCAACAACGGATTCTTCACCCAAATCGCCGACCTCGGCGACCGCTACAACCCCGCCAGCAATGCCACCGTCGCCGGCACCCTCACCACCGTCCAAAACGCCGTCACCTCGCTGGACAACGCTTTCGGGGCGCTGGGAAACCCCGCTGACCTGGCCAGCAACCTGCGCCGCCTCCAAGACGGGATCGGCCAACTCGCCTCCGGAGCCCAAGCGTTGGCCACCGGTGTGCGCACCCTAGCCGACAGCAACATCGAAATGCTCTCCGGGATGAGCCAGATCGCCACCCAACTCCAGAACTCTGCACGCGCCGCCCAGGACTCCGACTCAGCAAGCGGTTTCTATCTGCCGGCCAACGCCTTCGAGAACCGCCAATTCACCGACGTCGCGAAACAATTCCTCTCACCAGACGGCAAAACAGCACGGTTCATGATCGAAACCAGCTACGACCCCTACAGCGTCGAGGCCATGAACCTCGCCCACCAGATCACCGACGTCGCCAACGCCGCGCGCCCCAACACCTCCCTGGCTGAGGCCACCGTCTCGGTCGCCGGCTTCCCCGCCGTCAACTCCGACATCCAACGATTCCTCTGGGCAGACTTCTTCCAACTTGCGCTGGCCACCACCGTCATTGTCGGCCTCATCCTGGTGCTGCTGCTACGCGCACTACTGGCACCGATCTACCTGCTCGGCACCGTCCTGCTCAACTACCTCGCCTCGATCGGATTCGGCGTCCTGGTATTTCAGTGGATCCTCGGTCACGAAATCGCTTGGCCGGTACCTCTATTGGCGTTCATCATCCTCGTCGCCGTCGGCGCCGACTACAACATGCTGCTGGTCTCCCGACTACGCGAAGAATCCGGAAGCAACATCCGCGTCGGAGTGCTGCGCACCGTCGCCAACACCGGCGCCGTCATCACCTCCGCCGGCCTGATCTTCGCCGTCAGCATGTTCGGCCTCATGGTCGGCTCGGTAGCCATCATGATCCAAGCCGGCCTCATCATCGGCTTCGGACTACTGCTCGACACCTTCCTCGTACGCACCCTCACCGTGCCCGCCATCGCCACACTCCTCCGCGAAGCAAGCTGGTGGCCACAACGTGCGCCAACAAACCAACCCCCAACGGCAGTCACCTCCCCCAGATAAACAGACCTGCCAAACCCCGCCATGCTCGCCTCGCCGCCGCCCGTCTCAAATCTAAAGAAACGAGACAGGCTCCAGTATCCGAACAGGAGCCGGCATCGTCCCAGGTCGCGGTATATCATTCCCTGTCTCACACCGCATGTCTCGAATCCTCGATGGCAGAGGGTGACGAGACGGTGGATGCTGTGACAGCAATTCTGGGGTACGCGCGAGTGAGCACTCTGGGACCGGACCTCGACGCGCAACTCGCCGCGCTCGCCGCCGAGGGGGGGTGGAATCCGGCCATGTCTTCACCGACAAAGTCTCGGGTGCTGTGAACACCGATCGGCCAGATCTGACGCCCTTGCTTCGCTACGCCCGCGAGGGTGACACCGTACCGGTCACCGCCATCGATCGACAGGACCGATCTGTCGTAGAAGAAACTCACACCATCGCAGATCTTGGTCGGCACCGAATTCTATTGCGCGTCTTCCACGGAGGCGTAGACACGGTACGCCGACAGGGCGTGCGGTGGCCACGGGACTTCCCCGGGTCCAGTTGATCTGGTGCAGAACACAGTCGGCCGATCACGTCTCCAGCGATCAGTGGCACGCCTCACGACCAGGCGCGAATGTCAGTAGAAGGGCTGGCCGGCGCCGGAGCAGTCGCAGTGATCGACAATCAGACACATACCAGCCTCATGACGGAGTCGACCGAGGATTCAGTTAGGCCAGCGGAGGCGATTACACGGACGATTAGCGACGAATTCAGCCGACCGTTTCGCGTTCCGAGCAACGACCGTTGCCGGCTACTGAGCATCAATTCGATACCGACATTAGAGCGAGATCAAGCGCCACAAGGCCAAGGGCTGCCCCGCCGGAGAACAGAAACACCAGCCCCCAGCCCACAGCCTGGTATTTCCGCCGAGCAACACGGGCATTCGCCCAGACCTGCTGGCCAAGTTGAGTCAAAAGCTCTTCCGGAGCGAGTACGAGCGCCCGCAGTTCCTTCACGTACTCGGTCGGCGAGTCCGGATGTTTACGTGCGATGTGATCGAAATACAGCGCATTCGTTGGAGGTTCGCGCTTGGCAAGGCGCGGCCACAACGCCACGATCGCGCTACCAGCAGCGGCAACAACCAACAGCCCGCACAGCGGTGCCGCCAACCTCATCAGACAGTCATAACTCGTCTCACCGTTAACCAGGTTGTACAGCACACCTCCCATGACACCTGCGGCCGTGAGCGTGGCCGCTGCCTTGGTCTCGGCATGCTTGACCCAGTCGTTGACTAAACCCACCGCTTTCCATGCCTCGGCTGCATCGACTGCTGGATCGACTTCAGGCCCGACAGCAGGCTTGGCCTGGTGACTGTCACCGGAGTTTGACATGGCACGAGAATAAGCCACCGCGTGCTCAATGGCCCAAGCTTCCCCCCGTCCCATCTGATTGGCGGTAACTTCTACCGCGGCAGCCCCGTCGGGGATAGCAGCAAACGGTGGAACAGTGGACGGTAATTACAAGCCCCTACAGCTGGGTCTCCAGCAACTCGCGTATCAAAGACATTCTCGATCAACCTGCCGGTCAGTTCGTGGAAACCGACGATCTTCCCAGCCGCGATAAACTCACCTACACCAACGGCTTTTACGGCCTCTGTTCTTCGATCTTCATTGACATTCGAAACTCATCCGGCTTAACGCAGAAGTACAAGCGACCAACGCTGGCCAAGATTTACCGCTCGTTCATCTCCGAAATGGTCGCGGTGCTGAACGGACATGAAAATGTTCGAGAAGTAAACATTGTCGGCGACTGCGTCTGGGCTGTCTACAACACCCCGTGGAAATCCGATATCGACGGAGTTTTCGAAAAGGCCTGCACAGCCAACACGCTGCTAAAGCTGCTCAACGCGCACTTCGCCAAGAAGAGCCTCGACCCCCTGAGAATCGGCATCGGTGTCGACTGGGGACGCGTGTTAATGATCAAAGCGGGCTACAGTGGCAGCAGCATCAACGACGTGATCTACATGGGAGACGTGGTGAATCGAGCCGCTCACTTGGCACACAAAGCTGGCCAAAATTACGAGAAGTCGATTTGGACTGGCCCCGACTTTTACGGGAACCTCAATGAACACAACAGCGGGCTGCTCACCCAGAAATGGGATTTCGAAGTTGGCAGCGTCTACACCGGCGACGTTGTATTGACCGCAATGGACACATGGATTGACGAGAACTTCTAGGTCGGCGTAACGTCCGATATCCTTTCCGGGTTCGTCACTTCGCAAGCCCGGCGCGACGAGCGAGCCGAGTTTGGCGTTCCCGTTTGGCTTTGAACCAAATCGCGTTGGACATCTGACTCTGTAGACGGGCCTGTCGAAGGCCGTCGACGTCGTCGCGCCGTTTTTGGCCGTCGAGAATCGCGTTGCAGAACCCTTCACCATGAATGTCGCACCAGGCGGAGGTCAGCTTGCGTCCCTGCGCCTCCCTTTCGTCGGTTTCGAGGCGCGGAATGCCGAAGTCTTTCCAAAGCGTGTCGTGCGGGCCGTCATTGCACGAGCACGTGAACGCCAGGTAGTCGTTCTTCTCGAACTGATCCCACACCGACCCCGTGACTACCAATTCGTGGCGATCCGCCGACTGCGCAGCCTTTGCCGCGTAGTTGACCGGCTTCCCGGCCCACACCGGCTCCTGCTGCGCCGGGTTCCGCGGCGTGCCCACTTTCTTCACCAGTACCCGGTGGCTGGCGATGCCGACTTTGAACCCCGTCTGCGGCTTGTTCGGCCACTTCGCCTCTATCTTGTTTGCAAAGTCCAACGAGAAAGTTTTGATGGTGATGCCGGCAGCGGCTGCTCGCTCGAACCGCTTGTCACCCCAGAACAGAGCGAACACGCCATCGCCTTGGATCTGTAGGAAGTCGGCAGCAAACGAGTCGAAGATCTTAACGACACCACCGGTCCCAGCTTCGTAGATGCTCGCCGTCGACGGCGCCTTAGATCCGGTGCCGAGTCGCGTCGAACCCTTCAGGTCAGCGACTACGGCGACGATGTCACTGATGCGTGTCCACCGCCGAGCCTCGATTGGCAACGTGGCGACATCGACGTTATCGCCAGCCTCGACCACCTCGGGCATTGTCTTGAACTCATCTGCCGTCTTGGAAGACAGGTTCTCGAGTAGCGCGCCTAGCTCCATGGCACTCCTAATTCCCCCGGCGCTCGGTAACGAGCAGCGATTCGCTAGACCGTCTCGCCCGTCATCGATGACGAAATGGAGTGTACGCGGCAGGGCCGACAGACAGCGCACAGACGTGCTCGGGGGAGGAGTTGTTCGTAGCGTTCAGCCCACAACAACTGAAAGCCAGCTAGTTGCCAGTTGAGGTACTCGCGATCGAACCCCGTTCGGAGCCCTGCAAGGCCCGGTTTCCCGCTGAACTATGGCTCCGTCACGGGCATGACCGTGATCGCCTCACAGCTGGTCATGTCCATTTCTAACTCTTTCTCCTAACCATAGAACTGATCTTTAGGCTACTTCGGCAACGACAACCTGGTAGAACCACTTCGCAATGTCGGACACCAGCCGTGTCCTGCCCGGTGCATTGGTGAAGAAGTAGTCGCTCATCTTCTCGTTGGCGCCGTGATTGTCGGCGACCGCGCCGGTGACTGCGTCGTCGAAGTCCGGCGATTCGCTGAATTGCTTGGCGGTGTTGACTTTCGCTTGTTGCACGAGCGCTTGGTCATCGAGCAAGGTGCGCAGCAGTGATTCGAGGAACGAGACCTTCTGGGATTCGGTGAAGTCTTCGGATCCGAACAGGTCGTTGAGCCGGTCGAGGACTTGTTGGAACGCAACCATTTTCGGGTCACGCTTCTCCCCGGATCCAGCCGCGGTGACACCCGTCAGGCCGACCCGCACACCGAGGCCGATGTCGATTCTGCCGCGGTCGATCTGCTTGACCTTCTTCAACACCACATCCGACAGATTGATGGGCGCGGTGTAGTTATCCGGTTGGATGACCCGCTCGAGGTGGCGAAAGTAGATGTGTTTCTTCTCCAACGCGGGGTCGCCGTAGTCGATGATCTGTGACATGAAGTCATACAGGCGCACGAACGAGCCGATGTCTTTGCGGAACATGTCCAACTCGGCAAGGGCGGCTTTGTCACCTTCCCCGCCGTTGTCGATCAGCGCGGCCTGGTAGCGCTCGGCGAAGCGTTTCTTTCCGGGGTCGATCGCCGCGGCCAGGGCGTTGTTGCCCTTCTCCTTGACGAAAGCCTCGGCGCACTGGTCGATCTCGGCGTCGGTGTAGATGCCGGCAGTGTCGAGTTTGGCGGCCAGGTCGTGTACGAGGTTGGGGTCGGTTTCGGTTTCTAAGAACGCGTCGGTGTAGTACGGCTCGAATGCGTTGCGGATCTCTTCGGGTTCGTTGACGAAGTCCACGACCTGGGTCATCGCCGCGGTCTTCTGCACACCGGAGGGGGTGCGGTAGGTGCGGTTCAGCCTCGACAGCGTCTGCACTGCGGTGACCCCGGACAGCAGTTTGTCGACGTACATTGCACATAGCAGCGGTTGATCGAAGCCAGTCTGGAACTTGTTGGCGACGATCATCACCTTGTACTCATCCCCACGAAATGAAGTGCGAAGGTCCCGCACGCCCGGGTTCATGGTGGCTTCCGTGAAATCATCAGGTCCGGATTCTGGATCCTGGACGGTGCCAGAGAAAGCGACCAGGGTGCCGTAACCGTAGCCCTTGTGGGCGATGTAATCATCGATCGCGAGCTTGTAGCGGACAGCGGCTTTACGGGAGTCGGTGACGACCATGGCCTTGGCGTGCCCGTCGAGCAAGTTTGCGACGTTGTCGCGGAAGTGTTCGACGATGATCGCGGCTTTCTGCGCGATGGTCTGCGGGTTGAGTTTCACCCAACGCATCACGGCTTTGGTGGCCTCGGTCTGATCCACGTCCTCGCCGTTGGTGGCGTTCTGTCCGACCTGGAACGCCAGCTTGAACGAGTGGTAGCCGGTGAGCACGTCGAGAATGTAGCCCTCCTCGATGGCCTGCTTCATCGTGTACACGTGAAACGGTGCCGGTGGCTCATCCGGGCTGGGGCGGCGGCCGAACAACTCCAGCGTCTTGGCCTTCGGGGTGGCGGTGAACGCGAAATAGGAGATGTTCGCTGATTTTGCCCGATCGGTGGCCTCCGCGGCCAGAACGGCTTCCACGTCGATCTCGGCGCCTTCGGCGATCTCCTGCAACTCCTCAGCGGTCAACACCGCTTTCAGTTTGGCGGCCACCTGCCCCGACTGCGACGAATGCGCCTCATCGGCGATGACGGCGAACCTCTTGCCCTTCAAGCCCTTGTTCCTGCGGATCTCGGCCATCGCGAACGGGAACGTCTGGATGGTGACGACGATGATCAGCTTGCCGTCGGTCAACGCCTTGGCCAGCATCCCTGACTTCGAACCGCCGGCCTTTGCGGCTTCGTCGCGGTCGATGGCGACGACGATGCCGGCGTCGTTGTCGATCTGCTTGATCGCGTCCTGCAACTGGGCATCGAGCACGTTGCGGTCGGTCACCACGATGACCGAGTCGAACACCTTCTGGTTGTCGACCTGCAACCTGGCCATGCGATGCGCCGTCCAGGCGATCGAATCAGTTTTGCCGGAGCCTGCCGAGTGCTGGATCAGGTACCGTTCGCCAACACCCTCGGCGGTGACCGCGGCGGTCAACTCGGTGACGGCTTCCCATTGATGGAACCGGGGGAACCTCAACGTTGCCGAGCGGCTGGTTTTGCCGGTGATCGGGTCGGTGCGCGACTCGTGCTTGATGTACATCAACCGGCCCAGGATGTTCAGCCACGCATCACGCTGCAACACCCGCTCCCACAGATACGCGGTCCGCGACCCCTCCGGATTCGAGGGGTTGCCGGCACCACCTTCTTCGGTGCCGCGGTTGAATGGCAGGAAGTGGGTCTTGTCGCCGGCGAGTTTGGTGGTCATCCAGACCTCGTCGTTGGTGACGGCGAAATGCACCAAGGCCCGAGCACCCGAAACGAACAGCGGTTGAACTATTCCGGTGCCAGGGTCTTTCGGCAGGCGGGAAGTCTTGTACTGGTTGATCGCATCGGCGACCGTCTGGGTGAAGTCGGTCTTCAACTCCGCCGTCGCGACAGGCAGTCCGTTGACGAAGAACACGAGATCCACCGAACGGCGATCAGCGGTGGAAAAGTGTGCCTGCCGCATAACCCTCAGGCGTACGGCCGCATAGTCAGCGTTGCGCTTCTCATTCAACGTGGTTTCGGGTTTAAACACACACATCTGGAATTTCGCCGCCAGATGCGAAAACCCCTTCCGCAGGACGTTGAGGGTTCCACCTCCGTTGTCCAGAGGTGTGTCAAGGACTTTCACGACCCGGTCGAGCAACTGGTCCTGCTGCTTGGCGATATCCCCTGACCCAGGCTTGACCACCTTGTCCAACTGCTCCGACTGAGTGTCGACCAACCACCCGAACACGTCCTCGGGGAACAGGGCGCGCGCCTTTTCGTAGCCCGCATCGTTCGGCGAGTACAGCCAGCCATGCTCAGCGAGGTATTCGGCTAGCTCCTTCTCGAATTCGATCTCGTTGTGCTGGACCATATTCAGGCCACCTCGTCACGTACGTCGATCTGACCCGTTACCGCCGCGGTGATCAGGGCAGATCTCCGCTCCTGGGACAACTCGATGAACTTCTCGGTTTCAACGAGCAAGCTGTCGATCTTCACAGTCTCGGATCGAAGCTTCTGTAGTTCATCAACCTGCGACAACGTCGATGGGACATCGACCCGTATCTCGGCTAGGTCACTTATGTTTATACGGGGAGTACGCGCTGACCCTAGGTCCGCACTGCCTATGCCTTTGATCCGACGAGCCATCTCCCCTACGAAAACGTCGCATCTCATCACAGACGCTAACCAATCGCCGTCAACGTCCGCGCCCGGGCACAGCACGGCATAGTCCGGGCTAACGATGCCGTCTTCGGGCGCTATTCCAAGCGCACCTTGGAACGCTCGCATCCGATTGATGACAAGCTCACCGCGACGGCAGATCTTATAGCCCGCGAGGTCCTCTGCACGCGCTTCGTCATCAGTCACCTCGTCACGGCGGCGCACACCCCACGAAATCGAAACCGACATCAGCGGCAATTCATTCGCCGCAGACCGTGCCCGATCGTCTCTCTCGCTGAAGCGCCATTTGAGCCGGTCTCCATGGCCGACCCGATGGCCGAACAGTACACTAGACACTGTCTCCCGCCGTTCACGCAACAGGTCGATAAGCCTCTGCTGCTCTGTGATGAGCCTGTCGATCCGGGCCGTCTCCCTGTCCAGGAAATCGGCGATCGCCCGTTGCTCGCCTGGACTAGGTACCGGCACCTCCAGTGCATTGATCTGCGTAGTGCCGATTCCTGGTTGTGCGACAGTTTGTGAGTACTGGCCCAGGTCCATGACTCGAAGCAGGTATGCAAACCAACGTGGATCAACGTCATCGCGTGGCTCGACGACGATTGCGTGCTCAGATGCCCAGAACTCGCCTCGGACAAGGTGAACGTTCCCGCATAGCGCGCCCTGCCTCCCGATCAAGATTCGCGTTCCGGAATGGGTTCTCGAGCCCGTATACCCGCGAAGCCCATTACCGCCGTACACCGGATACAGGCCGATTTCTTCGATGGACTCTGCCGTGATCGTTTCCCCGGCTCGCATCTGGGGCGCCAAGTGTTTGACTTTCGACGTGTACCAATCCTCGGGCAGGTCGGCACCGTACAACCAGGGGATGAGACTCGGCGATGTCGGACGGCCGGTGCTCACCGCTCCACCTCCCGCAGCAAGTCTAGGATCTTGGCCACTTGCTTCTCGAGATCATCGTCGATCTCAGCGAGGGCGCGGGGTGGAGTGTACTTATAAAATAGCCGGGTGAACGGGATCTCGTAACCCACTTTGGTTTTCGCGTTGTCTACCCAGGAATCGGGAACGTGCGGTAGAACTTCTTCCTCCATGTACTCTTTGATGGTCGACGCTCGGCCGGCGTCGCCTTCGGTATTGCCGCCATAGGTGAACGGCACGTTCTCGGTGTCCCGCTTCTTCGGATCCGGCTTCGGGTTGCCCTTGCGGTCGGTCGATACCTTCCCGTTCGCGGTGAAAAGCGGACGTTCGACAGTGATGGTCCAGTAGCCGAAGTCATTGGCGGTGAGGACCTTCGACAAGTCCGGGTCGGCGTCACCGAACGCGTCATACAGCGCGACGATGCGGTCGCGGGCCTTCTCATCGAGTTCACGGTTCTTCGATCCGAGACTCTTGCGCATCTTCGTCCAGAACGATGTCGCGTCGATCAACTGAACCTTGCCCCGGCGTTCGGGTCGTTTGGTGTTGTCGAGGATCCAGATGTAGGTGGCGATGCCGGTGTTGAAGAACATGTTCGTCGGCAGCGCGATGATCGCCTCCACCAGATCAGCTTCCAGCAGCCACTGCCGGATCTTCGACGGTCCGGATTCCGCCGCACCCGTGAACAGCGGCGACCCATTGAGGACAATCCCTGCGCGGCCACCTCCCTCGTGGGCGGGCCGCATCTTCGACGCCAGGTGGCACAAGAACAGCATCTGGCCATCACCAATGCTGGGCAGGCCGTGGGAGAACCGCGAGTTCTGCGCCAAGGCTTCCCTTTTCACCGACTCCTGGGAGGCCTTCCAGTCCACCCCATATGGGGGGTTGGACATGCAGAAGTCGAAGGTCCGGTCCCAGAACAGATCATCGGACAGGGTGTCGCCGAGTCGAATGTTGTCGGCGTCTTGGCCTTTGACGATCATGTCGGACTTGCAGATCGCATACGACTGGTCGTTGATTTCCTGGCCGTACAACCGCAGTCGAGCATCCGGGTTGCGCTCCAGCAGCCGCTCCTCAGCGACCGAGAGCATCCCGCCTGTGCCCGCGGTGGGGTCGTAGATGGAGCGCACGGTGCCAGGCTCCATCAGCGCCTTGTTCTCCTCGGCGAACAGCAAATCGACCACCAGCCGAATTGCGTCGCGTGGGGTGTAGTGCTCGCCGGCTTCCTCATTAGAAGCTTCGGCGAACTTGTAGATCAGGTACTCGAACAGATCGCCCATCTCGGCGTTAGAGATCGTGTCGGGGTGTAGGTCTACTTCGGCGAACTGGGAGGTGACCAGATACAGCCGGTTCTTCTCGTCCAGGGTGGCGAGTTCGTGTTCGAACTTGAACCGTTCGAACACGTCGATGTTGGCCGAGAACCCGGTGCTGTAGTCCATCAGGTTCGCGCGCAAACCCTCAGGGTCTTCGAGCAGGAGCTTGAAGTCGAACGGGCTAGAGTTGTAGAATCCCAGCCCGGTCTTACGCTTCACCTGCACGTCCAGCGCACCGCCGGAGTACTTCTCAGCCAGCGCCCTGACCTCATCGCGAGTGGGCGCCAGAACGCAGTCGAGCCGCCGCAAGATCGTGAACGGCAGAATCACCCCGCCGTACTGATGCGGCTTGTACACCCCGCGCAGCTGATCAGCGATGCCCCAGACGAAGTTACCCAGCTTGCTCAAACGTCAGCCCCCATGCGTTGTCCGAATTGCCGCGCGGACCGCGTACCGTGCGGTCTTCAGCATCTTCACTCATAGGCAAGGTGGCCGGGAGCAGTCTTAGGACCTCTTGTCGGTGCGTGCATACATACTGCACCCGGGCCTGCATCATTCGTCGATACCGTCGCCGAAGGTCTGTCCATACCCGCCGGCCAACAGACTCGCCGGGGGACTTACGCTGCTAACTCCCGCAAGCCAGAGTCAGGCGTCACCACCCACCGATTTCCCACAAACACAAAGGTCACGAATTCTTTCGAGTTCGTGACCTAAGCGCTCGCAGTTCGTAGAACTGCTCAATGTGGGCGAAGGGGGACTTGAACCCCCACGTCCCGAAGGACACTGGCACCTGAAGCCAGCGCGTCTGCCATTCCGCCACTCGCCCGAAACAACCGCAGGAGCGTATCACGGTGAGCCCTGCGTTCCCCAACCGTACCGAAGGCCCCCGCGGCGGTGCACACCCGGTGATCGACGCCACCGAAACCCTCGGTGAGCTGGCGATATGGGATTCTCAGAGATCTTTGGGTGCCGGGGAGTGGGGATATCCCGATACCATCAATGCGACGGCGTGGACCTCACGACACGCCGCCGTGTTGTCTGTGGGCAACGACGAGACCGGACGATCAGTAAGGCAGGCGGTGCATGGGTGGCCAGAAGGGGCTAGTCCAGCGTCTGGAGCGCAAGCTCGAGGCAACCGTGGATGATGCGTTCGCGCGGGTGTTCGGCGGTGCGATCGTTCCGCAGGAAATCGAGGCGATGCTGCGGCGTGAGGCCGCCGACGGCATTCGGGCCCTGCAGGGTAATCACCTTTTGGCGCCCAATGAATACGTCATTACGCTGAGTGAAAAAGATTACGCCAAGCTGAGCACCGATCCGGATCTCACGTCGGGAGCGTTCGCCACGCACTTGGCAGAACATATCGCTGAGAAGGGGTGGCAAACGTATGGTGAGGTGGTTGTGCGGTTCGAGCCGTCCGCGCACCTGCACACCGGGCAGTTCCGTGTCCGCGGCGCCGTCAACCCCGATGCCACCCCCCAACCCACCCATAACCACGACGTCGCGCCAGAATCAGACCATGCGTTCGCCGCAGAAACAGGAGTGCCACCGATGACCGACAACCCGAGCTACCGCGGCGGCCCCGGGCAGGGGCACCCCGACGACTACTACGGTCGCCCGCAGGACGACCCGCACGCCGGCCAGGACCCCCGCGCCCCCTACCCGCCCGAGCAGGGCGGCTACCCGGCACCGCCCCCACCCCCGCCGGAGCAGGGCTACCCGCCGCACCGCGGGGAGCCCGGCGGCTACCCCGACCAGGGCGGATACCCACCGTCCTACGAGCAGCGTCCCCCCGGCGGCTACGGCGGCCCGCCACCCGGCTACGACCCGGGCTATCGCCCCGGCCCCGGCGGCTACAACCCCCCGCCCGGCCCGCCGTCGGGCCCCCCGCCCGGCGCGCAGCCCGGCCCGCCGCCCTACCCCGACTACGGCGGCTACGGTCAACCCGGCCAGCCCGGCCAGCCCGGCCAGCCGGGTCAACCGGGCCAGCCCGGCCCGCCGCCCTACCCCGACTACGGCGGCTACGGTCAGCCCGGCCAGCCGGGTCAGCCGGGCCAGCCCGGCCCGGGTTACCCCGGGCCCGCCCCCGGCGGACCGTCCTACGGCCAACCGGACTACGGCCAGCCCGACTACGGCCAGCCGGACTACGGGCAACCGGACTACGGCCAGCCCGACTACGGGCACTTCGACCAGGGGGCTCCGGGCGGGCCGACCGCTTACGCCGACGCCCCGCCGGCCCCCGGCTACGACTACGGCGAGCCCGGCGGCTACGGTCCGCCCGGCCAACCCGGCGGCTACGGCCAACCGGGCCAGCCCGGCGGCTTCGGGGACTACGCCGACTACGGCCAGCCCGGCGGTTTCGGCGTCGGCCCCACCGTCACCCTGCAGCTCGACGACGGCAGCGGCCGCACCTACCAGCTGCGGGAGGGCTCCAACGTGGTCGGCCGCGGCCAGGACGCCCAGTTCCGTCTGCCCGACACCGGGGTGTCGCGCCGGCATCTGGAGATCCGGTGGGACGGGCACGTCGCGCTGCTCTCCGACCTCGGCTCCACCAACGGCACCACGGTCAACAACGCCCCGGTTCAGGAGTGGCAGCTGGCCGATGGCGACGTGGTGCGCCTGGGGCACTCCGAGATCGTCGTCCGGATCCACTGAGGGCGCTGCCGGGTGGAGTTGGCCTGACTGCACCCGGCTCGATCACCGTCCAAGTATCGTGACCTTGCTGACGGGCGCTTCTCGGCGCCGTCGAGCCCCGGAAACACTTAAGGACGCTGACCGACACCGAACGAACGTGGCCGGCCGGTGCGCACGGACGGAGAGGACGCCAGATGCAGGGACTGATGCTGCAGTTGACGCGCGTCGGATTCCTCGTGTTGCTGTGGGTGTTCATCTGGGCGGTGCTGCGCACCCTGCGCACCGACATCTACGCCCCGACCGGGGCGGTGATGCTGCGCCGCGGGCTGGCCATCCGCGGCACCCTGCTGCCCGCCCGCCCGCACCGCCACATCGCGCGTCGGCTGGTGATCACCGACGGCGCGCTGGCCGGGGCCCGCATCACGTTGAGCGGCCAGCCGGTTTTGATCGGTCGCGCCGACGACTCCACGGTGGTGCTCACCGACGACTATGCTTCGGCGAGGCACGCCCGGCTGTCCCAGCGCGGCTCCGAGTGGTATGTCGAAGATCTAGGATCGACCAACGGTACTTATCTTGACAAGGCGAAGGTGACCACCGCGGTAAGAGTTCCGATCGGAACGCCGATTCGAATCGGCAAGACGGTAATTGAGTTGCGCTCGTGACACTGGTCCTGCGTTACGCCGCGCGCAGCGACGTCGGCTTGGTGCGCTCCAACAACGAGGATTCGGTGTACGCCGGAGCCCGGCTGCTGGCGTTGGCCGACGGCATGGGCGGGCACGCCGCCGGGGAGGTGGCCTCCCAGCTGGTGATCGCCGCGCTGGCCCCGCTCGACGACGACGAACCCGGCGGCGACCTGCTCAGCAAGCTCGACGACGCGGTCCGGCAGGGCAACACCGCGATCGCCGCCCACGTCGACGCCGAACCCGACCTCGAGGGCATGGGCACCACGCTGACCGCGATCCTGTTCGCCGGCGACCGCATCGGGCTGGTGCACATCGGCGACTCCCGCGGATATCTGCTGCGCGACGGCGAACTCGCCCAGATCACCAAGGACGACACGTTCGTGCAGACCCTCGTCGACGAGGGCCGGATCAGCGCCGAGGACGCGCACTCCCACCCGCAGCGCTCCCTGATCATGCGCGCGCTCACCGGCCAAGAGGTGGAGCCCACCCTGACCATGCGCGAAGCCCGGGTGGGGGACCGCTACCTGCTCTGCTCCGACGGGCTCTCCGACCCGGTGAGCACCGAGACGATCCTGGAGGCGCTGCAGATCCCCGACGTCACCGAGTGCGCCGACCGGCTGATCGAGCTGGCGCTGCGCGGCGGCGGACCCGACAACGTCACCGTGGTGGTCGCCGACGTCGTCGACACCGACTACGGCCAGACCCGCCCGATCCTGGCCGGCGCGGTCTCCGACGACGGCGACCGGCCGACCCGCCTGGATCTCTCCGCCGGCCGGGCCTCGGCGATCAACCCCCGCCCCCAGGTGGTCAAACGCCGGCTGCCGCAGGTCGAGGCGTTCACCCACAAGCCGCGCTCCCGCTCCCGGCTGGTGCTCGCCGCGGTGCTGCTGGTGCTGGTGGTGCTCGCCGGGCTCGCCGTCGGCAAGGCCATGGTCTACAGCAACTATTTCGTCGGCGCCCACGACGGCACCGTGGCGATCATGCGCGGCGTACAGGGCTCGTTTCTGGGCAACCAGCTGCAGAAGCCGTTCCGCCGGGTCTGCGTCAACGACGCCAACGCCCTCTCCCAGATCGACTGGGGCCAGCCCACCACCTGCCATCCGCTGGCCGTCGACGACCTGGTGCCCTCGGCGCGCCAGCAACTCGTCGACGGCCTGCCCGCCGGCAGCCTCGACAACGCGATCGACCAGGTCAACAAGCTGTCCGGGTCGGTGCTGCCGCTCTGCCCGCCCACCGCCGAGCCGCAGGCCACCCCGCCGACCACCGAGACGTTCGAGTCGGTCACCCCCGGTAGCACCGCGCCGGGGGTCTCCGGCACCACCACCGCCCCGTCGGCCACGTCCTCGTCCCCCGCGACCCCCGCGTCCCCCTCCTCGGCGACCACGTCGACGACCCCGACCACGCCGAGCACCACCGCCCACGGCGGCGCGAGCACCACGGCGCGGACCTCCGCGGCCGCGCAGCCCAGCCATCCGCCGCCGCAACCCGGATTCGACTGCCGGGAAGCGGCATGACCACCCAGCCCCAGCCCGCGATCCCGGCGGCGCCGGCTCCCCCCTTGCCGACCCGGCGCAACGCCGAGTTGGGCCTGCTGTGTTTCGCCGGGGCGCTGACCACGGTGGCGCTGGTCATCGTCGAAGCCGACCAGCACCGCACCCTCGGCTGGAAGATCCTCGGCTACACGGTGGCGTTTCTGGCGCTGTTCGGCCTCGCCCATGTGGCCATCCGCCGCTACGCCCGCTACGCCGACCCGCTGCTGCTGCCGGTGGTGGCGTTGCTCAACGGGTTGGGGCTGGTCATGATCCACCGGCTGGATCTGGCCGACCCCACCGAACAGGCCCACTCGTCGGCCACCCAGCAGGTGCTGTGGACCCTGGTCGGGGTGCTCGCGTTCGTGGTGGTGCTCGCCCTGCTCAACGATCACCGCGAACTGGCCGGCAGCGGCTATCTGTGCGGGCTGGCCGGGCTGGTGCTGCTGGTGATCCCCGCACTGCTGCCCGCGCGGTTCTCCGAGCAGGGCGGGGCGAAGATCTGGGTGCGGTTCCCGGGCTTCTCCATCCAGCCGGCCGAGTTCTCCAAGATCCTGCTGCTGATCTTCTTCGCCGCCGTGCTGGTCGCCAAACGCGACCTGTTCACCAGCGCCGGCAAACACGTCTTCGGGGTGAACCTGCCCCGCCCGCGTGACCTCGCACCGCTGCTGGTGGCGTGGGTGGTCTCGGTCGGGGTGATGGTCTTCGAGAAGGACCTGGGCACCTCGCTGCTGCTCTACGCGTCGTTTCTGGTGATGGTCTACATCGCCACCCACCGGATCAGCTGGGTGGCGATCGGGCTGGCGCTGTTCGTCGCCGGCAGCACCGTCGCCTACTTCCTGTTCAGCCACGTGCGGATGCGGGTGCAGGCGTGGCTGGACCCGTTCGCCGACCCCGAGGGCGCCGGCTACCAGATGGTGCAGTCGCTGTTCAGCTTCGCCACCGGCGGGGTCTTCGGAGCCGGGCTGGGCAACGGCCAACCCGAGTACGTCCCGGCGGCCTCCACCGACTTCATCATCGCCGCCTTCGGCGAGGAGCTCGGCCTGGTGGGGCTGGCCGGGGTGTTGATGCTCTACACCACTGTGATCCTCCGCGGGCTGCGCACCGCGCTCGCGGTGCGCGACAGCTTCGGCAAGCTGCTGGCCGCGGGGCTGGCGTCCACCCTGGCGATCCAGTTGTTCATCGTGGTCGGCGGGGTGACCAACCTGATCCCGCTGACCGGGCTGACCACCCCGTGGCTCTCCTACGGCGGCTCGTCGCTGGTGGCCAACTACATCCTGCTGGCGCTGCTGGTGCGCATCTCGCACGCGGCCCGGCGCCCGCTGGTCACCGCACCGACACCGGCCGCGCCGATCGCCGCCGCCGGCACCGAGGTGATCGAGCGCGTATGAATACCTCGTTGCGCCGCGTCGCGATGGCGGTCCTGGCCTTGGTGGTGGTGCTGCTGCTCAACGCCACGTTCACCCAGGTCTTCGCCGCCGACGGGCTGCGCGCCGACCCGCGCAACCAGCGGATCCTGCTCGACGAGTACTCCCGCCAACGCGGCCAGATCACCGCCGACGGGCAGCTGCTGGCCTACTCCGAGGCCGTCGACGGCCGGTTCCGCTATCTGCGCACCTATCCCAACCCGCTGGTCAACGCGCCGATCACCGGGTTCTACTCGCTGCGCTACTCCTCGACCGGGTTGGAGCGCGCCGAGGACTCCATCCTCAACGGCTCCGACGAGCGGCTGTTCGGCCGCCGCCTCGCCGACTTCTTCACCGGACGCGACCCGCGCGGCGGGACCGTGGAGACCACGATCGAGCCCACGGTGCAGCAGGCCGCCTGGAACGGTCTGCAGGACGGCTGCGAACCGGCCTGCAAGGGCGCGGTGGTCGCGCTGGAACCCGCCACCGGCCGGGTGCTGGCGCTGGCCTCGGCGCCGTCCTACGACCCGAACCTGCTGTCCTCGCACGACGCCACCACCCAGCTGCAGGCCTGGCAGCGGCTGCGCGACGACCCCGACTCGCCGCTGAGCAACCGGGCGCTCGCCGAGACCTACCCACCCGGCTCCACGTTCAAGGTCATCACCACCGCGGCCGCGCTGGCCGCCGGGACCGGCCTTGACGCCCAGCTCGACGCCTCGGCGCGCCGGCAACTGCCCGACAGCACCGCCACGGTGGAGAACTTCGGCGGTGCGGCCTGCGGGGACCAGCCGACGGTCGCGCTGAGCGAGGCGTTCGCCCGCTCCTGCAACACCGCGTTCGTGCAGCTGGGCATCGACACCGGCGCCGCCGCGCTGCGCAGCGCGGCGCACTCGTTCGGGCTCGACGCCGCACCCCCGGCGATCCCGCTGCAGGTCGCCGAATCCACCGTCGGGCCGATCCCCGACGCCGCGGCCCTGGGCATCTCCGCCATCGGGCAGAAAGACGTCGCGCTGACCCCGCTGCAAAACGCCGTGATCGCCGCGACCGTGGCCAATCAGGGGCTGATGATGCGGCCCTACCTGGTGAACCATCTGCAGGGCCCGGATCTGGCGGACATCGCCACGACCACCCCGCAAACCCAGCGCCGTGCGGTCTCCCCGAAGGTCGCCGCTAAGCTAACGGAATTGATGATCGCCGCCGAGGCACGCACGCAACAGGAAGGAGCCATTCCCGGCGTGCAGATCGCGTCCAAGACCGGGACCGCCGAACACGGGACCGACCCACGAAGCACCCCGCCGCACGCGTGGTACATCGCGTTCGCACCGGCGCACGCCCCGAAGGTGGCGGTGGCGGTGCTGGTGGAAGACGGCGGCGACCGTCTCTCGGCGACGGGAGGGTCGGTGGCCGCACCGATCGGACGGGCCGTGATCGAGGCCGCGCTGCAGGGAGGATCATGAGCCCGAAAGTAGGCGCCACGCTGTCCGGGCGCTATCGACTGCAGCGACTCATCGCCACCGGCGGCATGGGTCAGGTGTGGGAGGCCGTCGACAACCGGCTGGGCCGCCGCGTCGCGATCAAGGTGCTCAAGGCGGAGTTCTCCTCCGACGCGGAGTTCATCGCGCGGTTCCGCAACGAGGCCCGCACCACCGCGATGCTCAACCACCCCGGCATCGCCAGCGTGCACGACTACGGCGAGACCGAGATGGACGACGAGGGCCGCACCGCCTACCTGGTGATGGAGCTGGTCAACGGCGAACCGTTGAGTTCGGTGCTCAAACGCACCGGCCGGCTCTCGCTGCGCCACGCCCTGGACATGCTCGAGCAGACCGGCCGGGCCCTGCAGGTCGCCCATACCGCCGGGCTGGTGCACCGCGACGTCAAACCCGGCAACATCATGATCACCCCCACCGGGCAGGTGAAGATCACCGACTTCGGGATCGCCAAGGCCGTCGACGCCGCGCCGGTCACCCAGACCGGGATGGTGATGGGCACCGCCCAGTACATCGCCCCCGAGCAGGCGCTCGGCCACGACGCCACCGCCTCCAGCGACGTCTACTCCCTCGGGGTGGTCGGCTACGAGGCGGTCTCGGGCAAGCGGCCCTTCACCGGCGACGGTGCGCTGACGGTGGCGATGAAACACATCAAGGAGCCCCCGCCGCCGCTGCCGGCGGACCTGCCGGCCAACGTGCGCGAACTCATCGAGATCACCCTGGTGAAAAACCCCGGCATGCGCTATCCCAGCGGCGGCCCGTTCGCCGACGCGGTCGCCGCGGTGCGCTCCGGGCACCGCCCGCCGCGGCCCAGCCAGCTGCCGTCGGCGGGACGCGCCGCCCCGACGGCCATCACCGCCACCGGGCAGACCCGGGCGGCCTCTGGCCACACCCCGCAGCGCGCCGCACCGGCGCGGGCCCGCGCCACCGGCACCCACCGGCCGCCCCCACCCCCGCGGCGCACCTTCTCCTCGGGTCAGCGGGCCCTGCTGTGGGCCGCCGGGGTGCTGGTCGCCCTGGCGATCGTCAGCGCGGTGCTCATCGTGCTCAACGCCCACAACAGCACGCCGTCGTCGCCGCCGACGGTCACCGACAACCCGGGCGCACCGACGTCGCAGCAGCAGGGTCCCCCCGAGCCGGCCGAGGAGTCCACCGCACCGGCCGAGGAACCCACCGAGCCGCCCGCCCCGGAGGAGTCCGAGCCGCCCGCCGAACCGCAAGCCCACGCGCCGAACCGGGTTGTCCTCTCGACGCCCCAGCACCAAGGCGGGATACCACGATGACGACGCCACCGCATCTGTCCGACCGTTACGAACTCGGCGACATCCTCGGCTTCGGCGGCATGTCGGAGGTCCACCTGGCCCGCGACCAGCGGCTGCACCGCGACGTCGCGATCAAGGTGCTGCGCGCCGACCTGGCCCGCGACCCCAGCTTCTATCTGCGGTTCCGCCGCGAGGCGCAGAACGCCGCCGCGCTGAACCACCCGGCGATCGTGGCGGTCTACGACACCGGGGAGGCCGAGACCGAGGCCGGTCCGCTGCCCTACATCGTGATGGAGTACGTCGACGGGGTCACGCTGCGCGACATGGTGCACAACGACGGCCCGCTGCCCGAACACCGCGCGATCGAGATCATCGCCGACGCCTGCCAGGCGCTGAACTTCTCCCACCAGCACGGCATCATCCACCGCGACGTCAAACCGGCCAACATCATGATCAGCACGACCAACGCGGTCAAGGTGATGGATTTCGGGATCGCGCGCGCCCTGGCCGACAGCGGCAACATGACCCAGACCGCCGCGGTCATCGGCACCGCCCAGTACCTCTCCCCGGAGCAGGCCCGCGGCGAATCGGTCGACGCCCGCTCCGACGTGTACTCGCTGGGCTGTGTGCTCTACGAGATCCTCACCGGCGAGCCCCCGTTCGTCGGGGATTCCCCGGTGGCGGTCGCCTACCAGCATGTGCGCGAGGACCCGGTGCCGCCGTCGCAGCGCAAGGCGGGGCTGTCGGCGGGCCTGGACGCGGTGGTGCTCAAAGCACTGGCCAAAAACCCCGACAACCGCTACCAGACGGCCGCCGAGATGCACGCCGATCTGATCCGGGTCTACAACGGGGAGGCCCCGGAGGCGCCCAAGGTGCTCACCGACGCCGACCGCACCGCGATGCTGCGCAGCTCCTCGGCGGCCGGCGCCGGACCGCACACCGACCCGCTGCCGCGCCAGCCGCTGGACTTCAGCGGCGACCGCAACGCCAGCTCGGTGACCCGCTGGCTGGTCGCGGTGGCGGTGCTCGCGGTGCTCACCGTGGCGGTGACCGTGGTGATCAACATGTTCAGCGGCGGGGGGCGCGCCCACGAACTGGCCGTGCCCGACGTGCAGGGCATGGTGTCGGCCGACGCGGTCGCCGAACTGCAGAAGAAGGGCTTCGAGGTGCGCACCGAGCAGAAGGCCGACTCGGTGGTGCCGCCGGACCATGTGATCTCCACCGAGCCGGCCGCCGACAGCACCGCCCACAAGGGTGACGTCATCACCGTCAAGGTCTCCTACGGCCCCGAGCAGCGCCAGGTTCCCGATGTGGCGTCGCTGAGCTACGAGGCGGCGATCAAGAAACTCGAGGGCCGCGGGTTCAGCAAGTTCAAACGCAGCGAGTCCCCGTCGACCCCGGAACTCAAGGACCGGGTGGTCGGCACCAACCCGCCGGTGAACTCCACCTCGGCGATCACCAACGAGATCACCGTGATCGTCGGCACCGGCCCGGAGACCAAGGACGTGCCGGCGGTCTCCGGCCAGACCGCCGAGGAGGCCGAGAAGACCCTGACCCTGTCCGGGTTCGCCAAGGTCAACCCGGTCTCGGTGGACAGCCCCGAACCGGCCGGCCAGGTCATCGCGACCCGCCCGACGGCCGGGGAGAACGTGCCGGTGGACACCGTCATCGAACTGCAGGTCTCCAAGGGCAACCAGTTCGTGATGCCCGACGTCAAGGGCATGTTCTGGACCGACGCCGAGCCGCTGCTGCGGGCGCTGGGCTGGACCGGGGTGCTGGTCAAGGGCCCCGACGTCGACGCCGGCGGCGACAGCCGCAACCGGGTGATCTCCCAGAGCCCGACGGCCGGTCAGGGCGTCAACACCGACGGCAACATCACGCTGACGTTCGGCCGCTGACGGTGGCGTCGGCCGCCGACACCGGCCCGAGCGCGGCGGCCACCTGCGACTCCAGCGTGGCGATCAGCGCCGCGTCGGTGTGCGCCCCGCACACCGCCAACCAGTTGGCCAGCAGCCGGTGGCCGCCCTCGGTGAGGATCGACTCGGGGTGGAACTGCACCCCGTGGATCGGCGACTGCCGGTGCGCCACGCCCATGATGACCCCGCCGTCGGTGCGCGCGGTGACCCGCAGCTCGGCCGGCAGGGTGTCGGGCAGGATCGTCAACGAGTGGTACCGGGTGGCGGTGAACGGCTCCGGCAGTCCGCGCAGCACCCCGCTGTCGTCGTGGTGCACACTGCTGGTCTTGCCGTGCAGCAGCTCCGGGGCCCGGTCCACCGTCGCGCCGTAGGCCACCCCGATGGCCTGGTGGCCCAGGCAGACCCCCAGCAGCGGGGTGCCGGTCGCCGCGCAGGCCGCCACCAGCGGGATCGAGGCCCCGGCGCGCTGCGGGGTGCCCGGGCCGGGGCTCAACAGCACCCCGTCGACGTCGGCGGCGACCGCGGCCGGGTCGCCCAGCCGCGGGTCGTCGTTGCGCCACACCGTCGCGGTCACGCCCAACTGGCCCAGGTACTGCACCAGGTTGAACACGAAGCTGTCGTAGTTGTCGACGACCAGAACCCGCATCCGCCCAGGCTACCGCCCGCGCGGCGGCGCCCCCGGGTGTGCGGTCAGTAGCCGACCGGCCCGCTGGGCTGGGCGTAGCGCAGCCGCAGCGGCTGGGTGTGCCCGGCGATCTCGACCTCCGGGCGGACCTCCTCGCTGTAGCCGAGCCCGAAGCGGACCACGTACTGGCGGTACAGGACCACCCGGGGCTCCTCGGCGAGGGCGGCCTGCATCGCCTCGGCGTCGCCGAGGGCGCTCACGGTGTAGGGCGGGCTGTAGGTGCGCCCGTTGAGCAGCAGCGTGTTGCCCACACAGCGCACCGCCGAGGTCGCGATGACCCGCTGGTCTTGGACCTGGATCGCCTCGGCGCCGGCACTCCACAACGCGTTGAGCACCCCCTGGATGTCCTGCTGGTGGACCACCAGGTCGTCGGGGGAGGCGTCGCGGGGGAACCGGCCGTCGGCGTCGCGCTGCGCGTCGGTCAACGTCACCACCAGGCCGGGCCCGCGCACCGGGTCCAGGCCGGCCTGCGCCGACAGCGTCGAGGCGCGGGCCAGCATCGCCGCCAGCGCGGTGTCGGCGGAGGCGCCGTGCACCGAGTCGATCTGGTCGGTGAGGGTGTCGCGGCGGGCGGCCAGCTCGTCGACGTGCTGCTGGGCGGCGTTGACCATGTCGACCAGCCGGGGCGCGTCGCTGCTGCGGATCTCATCGCCCCCGGAGACCCCATGGGTGGCGGCCAGCAGCAGCCCGGCGGCCAGACAGACCACCGGCACCCCCGCCGACCACAGGCGGTGGCGCCGCACCGGCGCGGTGTCGACCATCGGCTCTCCATTCTGTCGGCGGGACCGCTGGGTTAAG
This sequence comes from Mycolicibacillus parakoreensis, assembly GCF_022370835.2. The sequence goes on along the minus strand of NZ_CP092365.1, from coordinate 13,365 downwards.
CTCGTACCCGACGAATGTTCGCAGGAGGCTCGCCCCGCCCGCGCAGTATCTTCAGTATCTGAGGTATCGATGCCCAAGTCCAAAGTCCGTAAGAAGAACGACTTCGCCGCCAGCGCGGTCAGCCGCACCCCGGTCAAGGTGAAGGCCGGCCCGTCGAGTGTGTGGTTCGTGGCGCTGTTCGTCGGGCTGATGCTGTTCGGGCTGGTCTGGCTGATGGTCTACCAGCTGGCCGCCACCGGCTACGACGTGCCCGCCGCACTGGTGTGGATGGCCGACCTGGGTCCGTGGAACTACGCGATCGCGTTCGCGTTCATGATCAGCGGGCTGCTGTTGACGATGCGGTGGCGGTGAGCGCGTCGGCGGGCGCCGTTACCGGTTCGTGACCCAATCACATCCATGTCATTCATCCCCACTGTGGATAACCCCTGTGGATAACGTGCGGGGGAGGGGCCGGTGAGCGCCGACGCGACGACGTGGTCGCCGTCGCCGGGCGGGATCGCCGCCGCCGGGCTGGCCGGGCTGATCATGCTGGCCGTCGGCCTGGCGGTGGTCACCGACCCGCCGGGCCGGCTGCTGATCGGGCTGGCCGGGGCGGGGCTGGCGGTGTTCGCCGCGCTGTCCTGGCGGGCGCGCCCCCGGCTGGCGATCGACGACGACGCGCTGGTGCTGCGCGGCTGGGTGCGCACCCACCGGGTGCCGCGCGCACAGATCACGCTGATCCGGATCACCGAGTTCGCCCGCATCGGGCGCAAGACCCGACTGCTGGAGATCGAGGCCACCGCCGACCGGCTGTGGGTGCTGTCGCGCTGGGATCTGGGCACCGATCCGGTGGCGGTGCTCGATGCGCTCACCGACGCCGGCTACGCCGGCGCCGGATCCTGACCGGCGGCGCGCGCGAGGGTCAGGAGATCGTGATCGACTCGATGACCACCGGGTCGGTCGGGCGGTCGCCGCCGTCGGTGACGGTGTTGGCGATGGTGTCGACCACCTGGCGTGAGGCGGGGTCGACGACCTCACCGAAGATGGTGTGCCGGCGGGTCAGGTGCGGGGTCGGCCCGACCGTGATGAAGAACTGCGACCCGTTGGTGCCCGGCCCGGCGTTGGCCATGGCCAGCAGGTAGGGCTTGTCGAACGCGAGCTCCGGGTGGAACTCGTCGGCGAACTGGTAGCCCGGGCCCCCGCGGCCGGTGCCGCTGGGGTCCCCGCCCTGGATCATGAACCCGGCGATCACCCGGTGGAAGATCGCCCCGTCGTAGAACGGCCCGGTGGATCCGCCGGAGGCGTTGGTGGTGCTGTACTCGGCGGTCCCCTGCGCCAGGCCGACGAAGTTGTCGACGGTTTTGGGGGCGTGGTTGCCGAAGAGCGCGATCGTGATGTCACCGCGGTTGGTGTGCAGGGTCGCGCTGGCGGTCTGGATAGGACTGTTGGTCACGACTGCACAGTCTGCCCGATGCGGTGAGGGCCGCGGCCCCCCGGGTCCCCGGTGGGCACCCGCCGGGCCGCATCCGCCCCATGACGGCCGTGAAGATGGCAGGCTAAGAACACCGCGGAGCCATCCGCGCGATCCGGTCGGCGAGAGGTGAGAGATGAGCAGGAAACCCGCGACGGTCCTTCGGGGCGCCCCCGGCGACGCCGAGGCTCTGACCGCCCGCCAACGGCTGGCCCGCGGGCTCACCTACACCGCCGTCGGCCCGGTCGACGTGACCCGCGGGGTGGTGGGTCTGGGGGTGCACACCGCCCGCCGCGGCGCGGCCGGGCTGCGCCGCCGCTACCGGGACGGCCAGCTGGCCCGCGAGGTCGGCGCGGCCGGCGACACCCTCGCCGACGAGTTCGCCGCCGCCCAGCAGGTGGTGGCCGGGTTGCCGCAGGCGCTGCGCGAGGCCCGCCGCGAGCAACAACGCCGCAGCCGGCGGCCGTGGCTGATCGCCGGCGTGGCCGCCGCCGCGGTGGCCGGCGGCGTCACCGCGGTGGTGCTGATCCGGCGCTCGGCGCACCGCGACGACGAGGCCTCCCCGCGGCCGCCGAGCGTGGAGGTGCAGCCGCGGCCGTGAGACGGACGGTAGCCCGTCCAGAGCCCCATCGAGCAGCATCTTCCCCAGGCAGGAGACGATCCGCATGACCGACCGCAAGTTCTTCACCACCCCCGAGTTCACCACGGTCTTCGCCATGGCGTCGCGTATCGGCAACCGGGTGGAGCTTGCCGGCCAAGGGGGGTGGTTGGACAACGACATGAACTTTCCCGAGAGCCTCAGGGACGAGATCGCCCAAGCGTTCGCCAACGTCGGCACGGTTCTGCAGCGAGCCGGCGCGAGCTTCGATGACGTCATCGACGTGCACTCGTACCATGTCGGTCTCGACGGGAACCAGGACTTCATCAACGACACGATGGCGGAGTGCTTCGCCGAACACATGCCCCACCACGCTCCGACCTGGACCAACATCGGCGTCGCCGCGCTCGGCCACGCGCGCATGCGCGTCGAGATCCGCGTGGTGGCCGTGACCGCGTGACCCGGATCGCTCCGCGCGTCGATCGGTGTGCGGAGTGACCGCGTGGAGCTGTTTCGCTGTTTCGTGGAGCCTAGGGGAATCGAACCCCTGACACCTGCCTTGCAAAGGCAGTGCTCTACCAACTGAGCTAAGGCCCCGTCGTCAATCCGGTGGGTCTAGGCGGGCTGCTCGGCGAGGGTGTGCCACACGGCGCCTTGGCGGCGCTCCCGCACCGCCAGCGCGGCGGCCACGCTCAACGCGGCCACCACCACGATCACCCGTCGCATGCCGTCCCTTCCTCACCCGTGTGGTGGGCCTAGGAGGACTCGAACCTCCGACCTCTTCGTTATCAGCGAAGCGCTCTAACCGCCTGAGCTATAGGCCCGCAAATGGATGCGATCGAGCGCCGAGGTTACCGCACCGGGCCACCGGCGCCCAAACGCGCGGTCGCTACTCCCGGTCGGCGAGGGTGACCTCAATGCCGCCGACCAGGTCGGCGGTGAGGTTGTAGATGAAGGCGCCGAGGGCGGCCATCGCGGTCAACAACACGATGTTGACCAGCCCGATCAGTGTCGCGCCGCCGAAGATCGTGCTCGCGGAGATGATGTCGCCGCCGGCGCCGACGTTGGTCTGGTGCAGCAGGTCCCCGACGTTGCTGTTGAGTTTGCTCCACACCCCCATCGCGCCGAGGATCAGGTAGAGGAACGCCACCGCGATCATCCAGACGAAAAACAGCGCCACCGACAGGATCAGCGAGGCCTTCAACGTCGTCCACGGATCGACCCGGCGCAGTTGCATGCTGGCCCGCAGCGGCCCGCTGTGCCGGCTGACCTGGACCGCGGTGCCGGTGCGCCCGGTGCGCGCGGCGCCGGCGGCCGGCGCCGGGGCCTCGGTCGGCCGCCCCGGCGTCTTGTGCTGACCGGTGCGGGTCGCGCGGGAGAGGTCCGGCAGTTCGCTGGCGTAGGACTCCGCGACCGCCGGGGCCGGCTCCACCCGGGTCACCTCGGCGGGTTTGACCGTCGGGGCGCCGGCCGGTTTCGCCGGGGCCGGCCCGGGCGCGGCGCCGGCCGGACGCGGTTTGGCGACGCCGCGCTGCCACGGTGGGGGCACCTCCCCCGACGGCGCCGACCGGGCCGGCGCAGCCGGGCCGTCGGGCGGCGGGGACGCCGCGGTGTCGGCGGCGGGCCCGGACTGCTCCGGCTGATTAGGCGATGTCACCGGGGGTCTCCTTAGGCGTCGGGGTCGTCGTCGACGATGTCGGCGTTGCGGGCGATCGCTAACAGTGTGTCGCCCTCACCCAAGTTCATCAACCGCACACCCTTGGTTTGGCGACCGGCCTTGCGCACCTGCTTGGCCCGGGTGCGGATCACCCCGCCGCCGGAGGTGATGGCGTAGACCTCGCTGTGGTCGTCGACGATGAGCGCACCGACCAGCCGCCCGCGGCGCCGGTCGTACATGATCGTCAAGATGCCCTTGCCGCCGCGGCCCTGGGCGCTGTACTCCTCGATCGCGGTGCGCTTGGCGTAGCCGCCGGAGGTGGCCACCAGCAGGTAGGTGCCGTGGCGCACCACGTTGAGCGAGAGCAGCTTGTCGTCCTCGTTGAACCGCATGCCCTGCACCCCGGAGGTGGCCCGGCCCATCGGCCGCAGCGCCTCGTCGGTGGCCGAGAACCGGATCGACTGGCCGTTGGCCGACACCAGCAGCAGGTCGTCGTCGGCCGAGCAGAGCACCACGCCGACCAGTTCGTCGCCGTCGCGCAGGTTGATCGCCACGATGCCGCCGGAGCGGTTGGAGTCGAAGTCGGTGAGTTTGGACTTCTTCACCAGCCCGTTGCGGGTGGCCAACACCAGATACGGCGCGTCCTCGTAGCCCTTGATCTGGATGACCTGGGCGATGCGTTCCTCGGGTTGGAACGCCAGCAGGTTGGCCACGTGCTGGCCGCGGGCGGTGCGGGAGGCCTCGGGAAGGTCGTAGGCCTTGGCCCGATACACCCGGCCCTGGGTGGTGAAGAACAGGATCCAGTCGTGGGTGGAGCAGACGAAGAAGTGTTTGACGATGTCGTCCTGTTTGAGCCCCGCACCCTGCACGCCTTTGCCGCCGCGCTTCTGGCTGCGGTACAGGTCGGTCTTGGTGCGTTTGGCGTAGCCGGTCTCGGTGATGGTCACCACCACGTCCTCGCGGGCGATGAGGTCCTCGTCGCTGACGTCGCCGTCGGCGGGAATGATCCGCGAGCGCCGGGTGTCGCCGTGGCGTTCGACGATGTCGCGGAGCTCGTCGCGCACGATGGTGCGCTGACGCTCCGGTTTGGCCAGGATGTCCTCCAGGTCGGCGATCTCGGCTTCGATCTTGGCCAGGTCGTCGATGATCTTCTGGCGTTCCAGCGCGGCCAGCCGGCGCAGCTGCATGTCCAGGATCGCCTGGGCCTGGATCTCGTCGATGTCGAGCAGCCCGATCAGCCCGGTGCGCGCGTCGTCGACGGTCTGCGACGCCCGGATCAGCGCGATCACCTCGTCGAGCGCGTCGAGCGCCTTGACCAGACCGCGCAGGATGTGGGCGCGCTCGTTGGCCTTGCGCAGCCGGTAGCGGGTGCGGCGCACGATCACGTCGAGTTGATGGTCGACGTAGAGCCGGATCATCTGGTCCAGACGCAGGGTGCGCGGCACCCCGTCGACGATGGCCAGCATGTTCGCTCCGAAGCTGGTCTGCAGCTGGGTGTGCTTGTAGAGGTTGTTGAGCACCACCTTGGCCACGGCGTCGCGTTTGATGTCGATGACGATGCGCAGCCCCACGCGTTCGCTGCTCTGGTCCTCGATGTGGGAGATGCCGGCGAGTTTGCCGTCGCGGACCTGCTCGGCGATCGAGGTGATGAAGTTGTCGTGGTTGACCTGGTAGGGCAGTTCGGTGATCACCAGGGAGCTGCGCCCCTTGGCGTCCTCCTCGATCTCGACCACACCGCGCATCCGGATCGAACCGCGTCCGGTGGTGTAGGCGTCGTGGATGCCCTGGGAGCCGACGATCAGCCCGGAGGTGGGGAAGTCGGGGCCTTTGACCCGTTCCATCACCGCGGCCAGGGTGGTCTCCTCGTCGGCGTCGTGGTGTTCGAGGGCCCAATACACCGCCTCGGCGAGTTCGTTGAGGTTGTGCGGCGGGATGTTGGTCGCCATCCCCACCGCGATACCGCCGGAGCCGTTGGCCAGCAGGTTGGGGAACCGGCTGGGCAGCACCGTGGGTTCTTGCACCCGGCCGTCGTAGTTGGGGATGAAATCGACGGTCTCCTCGTCGATCTCGCGCAGCATCTCCATCGCCAGCGGGGTCAGCCGGGCCTCGGTGTACCGCATGGCCGCGGCCGGGTCGTTGCCCGGCGAACCGAAGTTGCCCTGCCCGTCGACCAGCGGGTAGCGCATCGACCAGGACTGCGCCATGCGCACCAGGGTGTCGTAGATGGAGGAGTCGCCGTGCGGGTGATAGTTGCCCATCGTCTCGGCGACCGAGCGCGCCGATTTGGCGTGACTGCGGTCGGGGCGGAACCCGGAGTCATACATCGCGTAGAGCACGCGGCGGTGCACCGGTTTGAGACCGTCGCGGACCTCCGGCAGCGCGCGCCCGACGATCACGCTCATCGCGTAGTCGATGTAGCTGCGCTGCATCTCCTGCTGGATGTCGACCGGTTCGATGCGGTCGGCGGCGTCGTCGGGCGGCAGGGTGGTGTCGGTCATCGGATCCCCGTTCGTCGGTCAGGAAATTCGGTTGTGCGCTGCTGCGGCCCTGGAGGTCTCAGACATCCAGGAAACGCACGTCTTTGGCGTTGCGGGTGATGAAGCTGCGGCGTGCCTCGACGTCCTCGCCCATCAGGATCGAGAACAGTTCGTCGGCCGCGGCGGCATCGTCGAGGGTGACCTGGCGCAGCACCCGCACCGTGGGGTCCATGGTGGTCTCCCAGAGTTCCTTGGCGTCCATCTCGCCGAGACCCTTGTACCGCTGGATGCCGTCGTCTTTGTTGATCTTCTTGCCCGCCTCCAGCCCGGCCTTGAGCAGACCGTCGCGTTCGCGGTCGGAGTAGGCGAACTGCGGTTCGGTGCGCTGCCACTTCAGCTTGTACAGCGGCGGCTGGGCCAGAAAGACGTGGCCGTTCTCGATCAGCGGGCGCATGAACCGGAACAGCAGGGTCAACAGCAGGGTGGCGATGTGCTGACCGTCGACGTCGGCGTCGGCCATCAGCACGATCTTGTGGTAGCGCAGTTTGGCGATGTCGAACTCGTCGTGGATGCCGGTGCCCAGCGCGGTGATGATCGCTTGCACCTCGGTGTTCTTCAGCACCCGGTCGATGCGGGCCTTCTCGACGTTGATGATCTTGCCGCGCAACGGCAGGATCGCCTGGAACATCGAGTCGCGACCGCTCTTCGCGGATCCACCGGCCGAATCTCCTTCCACCACATACAGTTCGGATTTGGTGGGATCCTGTGACCGGCAGTCGGCGAGCTTGCCGGGCAGCCCTCCGAGGTCGGTGGCGCTCTTGCGGCGCACCAGATCCCGCGCCTTGCGGGCGGCCAGACGTGCCTGGGACGAGGCGATCGCCTTGTTCACCACTGATTTCGCCTCGGCCGGGTTGGATTCGAACCAGTGGGTGAGTTGTTCGTTGCAGACCTTCTGCACGAACGATTTCACCTCGGTGTTGCCGAGTTTGGTCTTGGTCTGGCCTTCGAACTGCGGTTCGCTGACCTTGACGGAGATGACCGCGGCGAGCCCCTCGCGGATGTCATCACCGGTGAGGTTGATGTCTTTGTCCTTGAGCAGCTTGCGGTCTCGCGCATAGCGGTTGACCACCGAGGTCAACGCCGAGCGGAAGCCCTCCTCGTGGGTGCCGCCCTCGGCGGTGTTGATGGTGTTGGCGAAGGTGTGCACCGATTCGGAGTAGCCGTCGTTCCACTGCATGGCGACCTCGACCTCGTGGCCCTCACCCTTGCCGGAGAAATCGACCACGCTGGCGTGGATCGGTTTCTTGGTGCGGTTGATGTGCTTGACGTAGTCGACCAGCCCGCCGGGGTAGTGGAACTCGCGGTGTTTGACCTTCTGCGGCGCCTGGGCCTCGGCGGCCTCCTCGTCGGCGGTCTTGGGCGCCTCGGCGACGTCGCTGACCACCTCGTCGACGACCTCCTCGCGGCGCACCCGGCGGTCGGTGAGGGTGATGATCAGGCCCTTGTTGAGAAACGCCATCTCCTGCAACCGGCGCGAGACGGTCTCGAAGTCGTACTCGGTGGTCTCGAAGACGTCCGGGTCGGCCCAGAACCGCACCGTGGTCCCGGTCTTGGTGGTCTTGGCGCCCTCTTTGAGCGTGCCGGGCACCGACCGGTCGTAGGTCTGGAACCATTCGCTGCCGTTGCGCCAGATCTCGACCTCCAGGCGGCTGGAGAGCGCGTTGACCACCGAGACCCCCACCCCGTGCAGCCCGCCGGAGACCGCGTAGGAGTCGGAGTCGAACTTGCCGCCGGCGTGCAGCTGGGTCATCACCACGTCCACGGTGGGCACCCCGGAGGCGTGCTTGGCCACCGGGATGCCGCGGCCGTCGTCGTGGACCTCCACACCGCCGTCCTCGAGCAACACCACCTCGATGGCGGTGGCGTAGCCGGCCATCGCCTCGTCGACGGCGTTGTCGACGACCTCCCAGACCAAATGGTGCAGGCCGCGCTCACCGGTGGAGCCGATGTACATGCCGGGGCGCTTACGGACGGCCTCCAAGCCCTCCAGGATGGTGATGGACTGGGCGCCGTACTCGTCTTTTTTCTTCTTCTGCGCAGCCACGGTCGGACAGGTCTCCTCGGGGGTCACGGGCGGGCGGAACGGTCACCGCCGCTAGGCGTGCGCTCAGTCTACCGCGATACGCCGACAGCACCGGTTTTCTGGGGGTGTTTCCACCCAGCTATTTGACCCGTGCGGGCGATATTTTTGTTTCGGGTATGTCCTTCCGGTGGCGGGACCGCTCCGGGGGCTTCTCGCGGCGTTGAGGGGGCGGGCTCAGCCGTAGGTGTCGCGGGGCCCGCGCCCGCGGATGTGGCGCGGTCCCTTGCGCCAGGACGGGGCGACCGGGCCGGTGATGCGCACCGCGGCGACCACCCCGTCGCCGACGGCCGCGGCGATCTGGGCCAGCAGCTGGGTCTGCATCATCCGCAGCTGGGTGGCCCAGGCGGTCGATTCGGCGGCGATGGCCAGCACCCCGTCGCGCAGCGCGGTGGGGCGGGCGTGCTCGGCGATGTCGTCGCCGACGATGCCCGCCCAGCGGGCGAACACCGCGCCCTCGGCCACCCGGGCCGACCAGCCGCGCCGCCGGGCCAGGTCGCGGGCCGCGGTGTCCAGCGGCTGCGGGTCGCGGTGATCGGGGCCCGGGCCCGACCAGCGGCGGCGCCGGCGCGCCCCGGGGCCGGGAAGCGGGGCGCGCTGCTGGCGGCCGATGTCTTTGCCCTGGCTGCGGGCCGCCTCGCGCGCCTCGGCCAGGGTGCGGCGCACCAGATCCATGCCGGCAAGACCGGCGAGGTGCTCCGGCGGGTTCGGGTCGTCGGGCTCGTCGCTCACGGCTGCATCACCGAGACCGGGCCGTCGGCACCGTCGGCGAGGGCCACCCCGAGGCGCCGGGCACGCAGCTGGTCGGGCAGGTCGTCGACGACGGCGGCGGTGATCAGCACCTGCTCCACCCCGAGGGCGACCTCGGCGATGGCCGCGCGGCGGGCGGTGTCGAGTTCGGCGAAGACGTCGTCGAGCAGCAACACCGGGTCGCTGCCGTCGGCGCGCAGCAACTCGAACCCGGCCAGACGCAACGACAAGGCCAGCGACCAGGATTCGCCGTGGCTGGCGAACCCCTTGGCCGGATGGTCGCCGAGACGCAACTCCAGGTCGTCGCGGTGCGGGCCGACCAGGCAGACCCCGCGTTCGAGTTCGGCGCCGCGGCGGGCCGCCAGGGCCTCGAGCAGCGCGGTGCGCAGCGCGTCGTGACGGGCGACCGGCTCGGCGGGAAGCTCGGCGGCGGCGAGCTCGATGCTGGCGCGGTAGCCGATGGCCGCCGGGCGCGACGCCGGGGCCAACCGGTGGTAGGCCTTGGCGACCTGCGGGGTGAGCTCGTCGACGAGCCCGATGCGCGCGGCCATCAGCGCCGCGCCGTGCTCGGCCAGATGCCCGTCCCACACCTCGAGGGTGTCGAGCACCCCGGAATCCGCGCGGTGGCGCGCGCCGGCGGTCTTCAACAGCGCGGTGCGCTGGCGCAGCACCCGGTCGTAGTCCGCACGGATCGCCGCGATGCGCGGACGGCGCTGCACACCGAGTTCGTCGAGGAACCGGCGCCGATCCGCCGGGTCACCGCGCACCAGCGCCAGATCCTCCGGGGCGAACAGCACCGAGCGCAGCACCCCGAGGATCTCGCGAGGGCTGCGCACCGGGGACCGGTTGAGCCGGGCCTTGTTGGCGCGGCCGCTCGCGATCTCGAGGTCGACGGCGAGCTCGCGTCCCTCGTTGACCACGATCGCCGAGATCACCGCGCGCTGCGCGCCGGCCCGGATCAGCGGCGCGTCGGAGGCCACCCGGTGCGACCCCAGCGTCGATGAATACCACAGTGCCTCAACGAGATTCGTTTTCCCGAACCCGTTCTTTCCGACGAAGACGGTGCAGCCCGGTTCGATGTCGAGGTCGACGGCGTCCCACGAGCGGAAATCGCGTAACCCGAACTGGCGAACGTACATCGGCGGTGGGCGTGCTCAGCCGGGCAGCCGCACCGGCATCAGCAGATAGACGTAGTCGGTCTCCGCGGTCGGGAACGGCCCGGTCCCGTCGGGTGTGGTGTCCTCGGCGGCGGCGGGCCGCAACACCGCGGGTTTGTTGGAGGTGGTGAACCCCAACCAGACCCGGTCGGAGTGCAGCGAACCCAGCCCGTCGCTGAGGTAGGTCGGGTTGAACGCGATCGTCAACGGCTCGCCGACGAAATCGACCGCCAGGTGCTCCTCGGCGCGGCCGACGTCGTCGGCGCCGGCCGCCAGCTGCAGGGTGCCCTCGGAGAACTCCATGCGCACCTGCGCGCCGCGGTCGGCGACCAGCGCGACCCGCTTGATCGCGTCGGTGAGTTCGGCCACGTCGACGACGGCGACCGCGGTGTGCTCGGCCGGCAGCAGCTGACGGAATTTCGGGAACTCCGCGTCCAGCAGCCGGGTGGTGCTCTGCTTGCCGTCGCCGCTGATGCCCAACAGCCCGTCGGCGCCGACCTCGGCACCGCCGCCGAGGGCCAGGTGCACCTCGGCGCCGAGAGTGCCCGACTTCGCCGACTCCGAGAGGGTCTTGGCCGGCACCAGCACCGCGGCCTGGATGTCACCGGAGCCGGCCGACCAGGTGATCTGGCGCACGGCCAGCCGGAACCGGTCGGTGGCGGCCAGAACCACGGTGTCCCCGGAGATCTCCATGCGGATGCCGGTCAGCATCGGCAGGGTGTCGTCCTTGCCGGCAGCGACGGCCACCTGCCCGATCGCCTCGCCGAACACCTCGGCGGGCAGGGTCCCGGTCTCGGCCGGCAGGCTGGGCAGCGTCGGGTAGTCCTCGACGGCCATGGTGGGCAGCGAGAATTTCGCGTTCCCGCACGTCAGGGCGACCCGTGTGCCGTCGACCTGCACGTCGACGGGTTTGGCCGGCATCGCCCGGGTGATATCGGAGAGCAGCCGTCCGGAGACCAAAACGCTTCCGGTACCGGCGATTTCGGCGGGCAGCTGCACCACCGCGGAGACCTCGTAGTCGAAGCCGGAGATCGTCAGACCGTCGTCGGTGCCGGTGAGCAGCACCCCGGCCAGCACCGGGTTCGGCGGCCGTGAAGGCAGGTTCTTGGCCACCCAGGCCACCGCGTCGGCGAAGTCGTCGCGAACAACACGGAACTTCAGATCGCCGGGATCAACGTTCGTCGCCACGTCCATAGCGTCCCTTCATCACCCCTCATGACAAGCTCCCGACCGGCGGCTACCTCGGTGCCGAACACCGGTGGGTGTGCAACGCCACGACGACCGTAACGGCCTCGCCTGACAACCGTAGAGCTTTCGCGCAGTTCTGGAAAGTTGGTCGGTGCCGCGGCGCCGGGGCGCCGTGTGCCGCCGGCGGCCGGTGTGGATGAGCCCGTCCCCAACCGCTGTGTTCTTCTCGCTGACTGCAGAGATAACTCAGTATCAGTAATAGGTCCTGTGGACGCTGGGCATAACCGGCGATCGGTGCTGGTGGGTGCGGGTGTGCGGCTGGGGATAACCCGGTGGATGGAAATGCTCGCGGCTGTGGACGGTTGGGGACCGTCGGCGGTTGGGGACAACGGTCCCCCGCCTGTCCGAAGGTTGGGCGCGATCATCCCCAGGTTGTCCACAGCTCCCCGGTGGTGCCGGTGGTGCCGGTGGGACCCAATTTTTTCCCGCAGCCCGGCGGGGGCTACTGGCGCGAGCGCTGTCGGATGCGGGTGGTGAGCTCTTTGACGTGTTCGAAGACCTCGCGGCGTTCGGCCATCTCGGCGAGGATTTTGCGCTGGGCGTACATCACCGTGGTGTGGTCGCGGTCGAAGGACTGGCCGATCTTGGGCAGCGACAGGTCGGTGAGCTCGCGGCACAGATACATCGCGATCTGGCGCGGCTGGGCCAGGGCGCGCGACTTGCCCGGCCCGCGCAGCTCCTCGACGGTGGTGTCGAAGTACTCGGCGGTGGCCGCCATGATCGTCGCCGAGCTGATCTGCATCGAGCTGGGATGGGTGATGAGGTCCTGCAGCACGATCTCGGCCAGGGCGGTGTCGATCGGGCTCTTGTTCAACGACGCGAACGCGGTGACCCGGATCAGCGCGCCCTCGAGCTCGCGGATGTTGCGCTCGATGCTGCCGGCGATCAACTCCAGCACGTCGCCGGGCACATCGAGACGGTCGGTCTGGGCCTTCTTGCGCAGAATCGCGATGCGGGTCTCCAACTCGGGGGGCTGCACATCGGTGATCAGCCCCCACTCGAAGCGGGTCCGCAGCCGTTCCTCCAGTGTCGCAAGCTGTTTGGGCGGCCGATCGGAGGAGATGACGATCTGCTTGTTGGCGTTGTGCAAGGTGTTGAAGGTGTGGAAGAACTCTTCCTGGATACCTTCTTTGCCCTCGATGAACTGGATGTCGTCGACGAGCAGCACGTCGATGTCGCGGTAGCTGCGTTTGAACGCGACGCGGCGGTCATCGCGCAGCGAGTTGATGAAGTCGTTGGTGAACTCCTCGGTGGAGACGTATTTGACCCGCATCCCGGGGAACAGCCGTTGGGCGTAGTTGCCGGTGGCGTGCAGCAGATGGGTTTTGCCCAGCCCGGATTCGCCCCAGATGAACAGCGGGTTGTAGGCGCGGGCCGGGGCCTCGGAGACCGCCAGGGCCGCGGCGTGGGCGAACCGGTTCGACGAGCCGATCACGAACGTCTCGAAGGTGTAGCGGCGGTTGAGGCTGGTCTCGTCGGTCTGGGTGGAGTCGGTGCCGATCGGGCGTTCGGCGAAGTACGACGGCCAGTTCTCGGCGCTGACCAGGGTCTCCTGATCGTCGTCGGCGGGGTCCTCGGCGGGTTCGGTCGACGGCGGCGCGATGCGCACCCCCAACTCGATGGCCTGGCCGAGCCGGTCGCTGAGGGCGTCGGTGATCCGGGTGCGCAGGTGGCGTTCGATCTCGTTCTGCACGTAGCTGCTCGGCACCGACAGCAGCGCGAAGCCCTCGGCGATCGTCAACGGTTCGACGAGGTTGAGCCAGGCCTTCTGCTGCGGGCTCAGCGGCGGGGGGTCACCGGGGCTGTGCGCACGCCCGGACTCGCCGTTGAGTTCGGCGACGACCTCCCGCCAGACCACGGCGAATGTACGGCCCGGATCCTCGGTCAA